>CACFTI010000001.1 GCA_902569115.1 uncultured Verrucomicrobiota bacterium
ATGCCTTGCAAGTTTTTATTGGCATTTCCATCAGTCATAAAGTAGATCACATCCGGCTTCGGGTTCATGTAAAACGCCCACTCAAAGGAATTATCCCAAACGGTGCCGAAGGTTAATGGAGTAGATACGGCAGCTTCTTTTAGCTTTTTCTTATTTGAAGGTGTAACTGGCATCCACTTTGGTCTTTCAGGGGTATGACCCTCTTTTGGTTTCCATCCACCACCATTTGACCCTTCCCAATTCTTGTGTAATGCGTTGGCATCCTGACCCGCAATCCATGTTGGCCCGGAAAAGAAAAGCACTGCTACTGAGCCAACTGCTGGAAGCTTGTCAATAGCCTTGCATAATTCGTATCGCATTACCTTATCTCTACCCCTCATGGAAGCCGAATAATCTATAATAAATAAGATTTTATTGGCCTGTGATTTCACACCCATAAAGTTAGAGGCAAAGGCTTTATTTAAAACTGACATATCTACATCAACTCGAACATTCCCGACATCACCCATTGGGGTCAGAGCCATAGCTGGACTTAAATCTTTGGTCTCTATTTCAACAACTGGGGCAACAATATCAGAAATCGCCTGTGCCTGGAAAGTAAAGGTTTGTGAAGGCTTGGCCTGCTTTTGTCGCTGCATCAGCCGGACTCGTTGTTCTTGTTTTTTTGGAGCAGAATTATTTGGGCCAGCATCGGAAAAGTCAGAACTTGGTTCACCACCGGGAGCTACCCAAACTACTATATTCCAAAGCAGTGCAAAGAGACACACGACTGCGAAAAGAGAAATCAGCAAGCTGTTTAGCAATCGATATTCGCGAAGGTATTTTGAAAATGGACTCTCTAAACTTGGAGTCTGAGAAATCTGTGGGCTAATCTCGCTCATAATTCAATCTCAAACACATCTATAACTTTTTCGAGTAAAAAAACTACAGGCTGTTGACTGAAAATGAACTTGGTCTATACCCTTAAGCTAGGATCTCTTTGATTAAGTGCCCGTAAACTTCGGTCAGCCTCATGTCTCGACCACCAAACCTAAATGTGCTTTCAGTGTGTTCGATTCCTAAAAGATACAACATGGTCGCATGTAAATCATGAATTTCATAACGATTCTCCACCGCCTTGTAGCCAAACTCATCTGTGGCACCCACAGTAACCCCTGGTTTGATACCTCCTCCGGCAAACCAGGTGGTAAATCCAAATGGGTTATGGTCCCGACCATTGGATCCTTGAGCAAACGGAGTCCGTCCAAATTCTCCAGTCCAGACAACCAAAGTTTCGTCCAACATACCCAACTTCCTTAAATCACGTATCAGTGCTGCAATAGGTTGGTCAACCGACTTACAGTTTTTGCCGTGACCATCCACTAAGCCGCCGTGCTGATCCCACCGATCTCCGTTTCCTCCGGGACAGGTAAGTTCAATAAACCGAACACCACGCTCAACAAGTCTGCGGGCCAATAAACATTGCATACCAAAAGTTCGGGTATTTTTAAAATCAGAATCCATACCGTAGGATTTTTTTACGACTTCTGATTCTCCCGATAAATCCATTAGTTCAGGAACCGAGGTCTGCATTTGATAAGCAGTCTCATAATTTTGAATTGCGGCTTCAACTTGTGGGTCGTTTTCCATTTCCACCAATGAGGAATGATCCAGGTCTGACAGAAGAGAGAGTTTGTTCTTTTGTAAATCTGGTGATTTCTCCTTCGGCTTAATATTAGCTACCGGTTCGTTTTGCGGGAGAAAAACGGATCCCTGGTAACTTGCAGGAAGAAAACCGGAACCAAAGCAATCCAGCCCGCCAGGAGGAATCAATCCACCGTTTAGGACAACAAAGCCAGGCAAATTCTGATTCTCAGTTCCAAGGCCATAACCAAACCATGCACCCATACTTGGTCGACCCTGAAAACCACTACCTGTATGAAGAAAATAATTAGCAGATGTATGCTCAGAGAAATTGGATGTCATTGATTTAACCATCGAAATTTCATCAATCACATCATCCTGAGCAATATGAGGAAAAAGATCAGAAACCCACTGACCGCTCTCCCCTCTCTGCTTGAACTCCCAGGGGCTTTTTAAGATTTTACCTATGTTATCAAACTGAGTTGGTGCAAGTTTACCAATTACCTCGCGAGGGTCTTTCCCATTATATTTTTCAAGTGCAGGTTTGTAATCAAAAATATCCACATGAGAAGGGCCTCCATCCATGTATAAAAATATCACATTTTTCGCACGGGGGGTGAAGTGAGGTTGCTTGGCTGCTAGGGGGGATGCTGAAGCCTCTTTTGACAATGCCGAAAAAGCAAGTCCGCCAAATCCCATTGCACAGGATTGAAGCATCGACCGACGAGAGAGTGGAGTGGAGAAATTTTTACAATGCATAACAGTATTTAGTTAAGGAAAAGAAAGCTTTTAGAGTTTACCAATACATGGGCCAAATCCGACCAGACTTGCTCACTCATACCCCCATGAGCTTTTGACTGAGTGCTTAGAAAAGAGAGAAGCTTTTGCTGCACATCACTGCCAGGCAACTTCCCCGTTATGGTTTCATAAAGAGTATTCAAGGCTTCTGTTTGGGTTTTTTGAGCGTTTACCGTATTCCTCCCCATTAGCTTACATTGACCAATGATGAATGGATCATTCAAGAGAGCCAGTGATTGTGCCGGTACATTGGAGACTGATCTTCTACCCTTGGTGCCAAAGGGAGCAGGTTGATCAAACGCGAGCATAAAAGGGGACAAAAAGTTTCGGTAAACTGAACCATAAATGCTTCGCCGGCCAGCACCATCAAGCGGTCCGTTTTTCTTTCCGCCCCTACCAGTCATGAACGCAGTTTTATAGATGGGAACCGAAGGACCAAAAAGTTTTTTATCAATGCGGCCGGAGAATGACAAAATTGAATCTCGAATGGCTTCTGCCTGCAAGCGACGAATAGGCATTTTATGAAGTAAAATATTTTGAGGATCCGCAAGGGTAACCTTTTGCTGTTCGTTTGCAGGATTGAGTGTACTGGATTGCCGATAAGTTTGAGAAAGGACAATTTTACGAATCAAACTCTTAATCGACCAATTATTTTCACGGAAATCTGTGGCCAACCAATCGAGGAGTTTTGGATGACTTGGTTCCTGTCCCATCGGACCAAAATCATCAGGGGTTGGCACAAGTCCTCGCCCAAAAAACTGCAGCCATATCCGATTTGCCATGACCCGAGAGACAAGAGGATTATCCGCAGAGATTAATTGCTTGGCCAAATCCAACCGCGAGCCTGACTGTCCGCCAAGCGCGGTCAGGTTCCGACCTTCCACGGATGCCCCCAGGTTATGGGGGCTACCTCGAACGTAAACATTGCCAGAAAACCTGCTCCCCTCACCCATTGCTAAAACATAACGCTCACGGGGAGTTTTGGAATCAGCAGCTTGGGCCTTACGCACTATTTCATCAAGTCCCGACTGATTCTTGAAGGGTATAAGACCCTCACTGTAGAGATAATTGAAAAAGGAGTACTCATCCGTTGAAAATTCTCCAGCCTCTATTCTGTTAAATGAGTTTTCCAGAAAGGCATCCAAATATTGCGGAAGATTACTTTCATTGACCTCGTCATCATTGAGGATGAGAGCGAACTTTGAATTAGGCGTTTGTCCAATCCCGGAATCGGCAAACCTTACTTGGTCTATTTCGATGAAAGAATCTGTACCTCGATCGATAAATTCAAGGTAGGCCCAATGGCCTTTATACTTCCGGGGTGATAAAGTAAACCATTTGAAATCATCTCCAGAGTTCGCCTCCTTAATGGAGGTTCCTCCAAAAAGTAAACCGGAATATTTCACCATATGGTAATTATCGATAACTAAACGAACAAATGTCTTGTTTGACTTTGCCTTGATCAACACATGGTCATGATCAATTTTGAAATGGGGGGATCGTAAATTTCCTACCCGCCTGTTTCCTAAAATATTAGAGGAAAGCACATTAAGATCAGGTAGAAACGATGAACTATTTAATGAAAGCAACTGATGACCTCTTGGCTTGAAGGCTTCACCTGTTATTTTCCAACCGGCAGGTATTTGCGATGAAGAGAAATTTGCGAAAGAGTGACTATTTTTAATAAAATTCTCTTCCGCTTTAACGAGTCCAATGTGCGAACTTTTCGCACTTTTTAATTTTCGTGACAATGCTCGAAGATTATCGATTTTATTGAAGTGCATGCACCAGGATCGTAGGGTGTGAGCATTGAAGTTATTAGCCTGAGCATAGCTTTGAATTACTGAGAATGGAGGAACAGGCTTCTCGGGCTTCTCGTTGAAAGGCAGTTCGGAAAATTCAAATTGATCTGCATGCACATGTGCCCACCTACCGGTAGCATTATCAACTATTCGAATCTCAACCTCCTTTTCGTAGTAGTCCTCTAAGTCCCAGCTTTTCTGAACAAGCTTGTCACTATTTTCCCCACGGGACACGAGCACTTTTTCTCCCTCAGCCCAAAGCTCTACACCAACTTCAACAAACCGGCCGCCACCGACTAGAAAATTGAGGAAACGGTGCTTTATCTTAATGGTTGGGGATATTAGTGACCCATTTGATTTCTTAGGGTCTTTACTGTAAGAAGATGCCCAACCCGATCCCAAATACCCCGTCACTGATAGAAATTCTTTTGAACTCTTTAAATTAGTATTTGCGAATGCCTTTCCCTTGATTTTCCAATCACCAAACCCGTTTTCAAAATCTATTAAGGTATCTCCAGTTTGATTAGAGTCTTCACGGGTGTCGGTATAAACGGATTTGGTTAGATGCGAAGCAGCTTCCCAGTATTTGCTGAGAGGAACGGATGAATAGGCACTCTCATTACTAGTGGAAACCGAGGAAAAAGCTGATCGGCACAAAGCTTCTATTTCTTCAGCAATCTCTTTCCTCTTACCTCCGGCATCCAAAGGATACTCCTGTCTTGTACTACCCTGCATGTAAGAAGCTAAGGAATAATAATCTTTCTCAGAAATCGCATCAAACTTGTGGTCATGGCACCGAGCACAGCCGATGGTAAGCCCGAGAAAGGTTTTTCCAAAAACATCCAGTTGATTTTCCATGCGGTCCGCATTGTCCACTTTTGGGTCGGTCGGAGCATGAACTGCCTCATGAAAATACCAAAAACCTGTCCCGATGATTGATTCATTGAATTTCTCCTCTTCATTTAGTCTAGGAGGGCTTATTAAATCTCCAGCAACATGCTCTACAAGAAATTGATCGTACGGAACATCCTGATTAAAAGCTCGGATTAGATAATCGCGGTATTCATGGGGATGCTCCAAAGGATAATCGAATTCATGTCCGCAAGTTTCCGCATACCTGACTAGGTCCATCCAATGCCTAGCCCATTTTTCTCCATAGTGAGGAGATTCAAGTAGACGAGCCACCACGGTTTGATAAGAATTCTCTGAATTATCCGATAAAAAATTTTCGATTTCTGGTAAGGTCGGTGGAAGCCCTGTCAGGTCAAAGGTCACTCGTCTTAGCCAGGTTCTTTTATCCGCAGACTTCGACGGCAACAGACCTGCGTGAGCAAGTTTTTCACGAATCAACTGATCAATTGGATGTAGATTTTGGGTCGATTCGGAAACTGGAATGGTTGGAGAGGTGATTGGTTGCCAAGACCAATGTTCTTTTTTCCTCTTAGCTAAATTAAACGATGATCTTTCTGCTTTGGAAGAAAAACTGGGGGCCGGCTCTTCAGGCCAAACCGCTCCTTCATTAATCCACTTTTCAAGATCAGAAATTACATTCTGAGGAAGTTTTCCTTTCGGTGGCATATGAAAGTCAGGATCTTGGTAATGAATTGCTTCAACAAGCAAGGAGTTGGTTGAATCTCCCACGGTTAAAGCGGGTCCAGAGTCACCTCCTTTTAGTATCACTTCAATATGATCTAATCTTAGCCCTCCTTTTGTTTTTCCGCTTTGTGCACTGTGACATTCATAGCATTTCTCGGCTAGAACCGGTCTGATCTTCGATTCGAAGTACTCCAATTTTTCATCAACTGCGAACCCTAGCAAGGGGAGAGCAAAAAGGAATACAAACTGCGGTTTCATTAAGGGCATTTGAATTAAAGACATAATTACTTTCTAAAAGAAAGTTGTGTCAATAAACGGATGATAAAATAGAGAAAAATATTTTTTGAGGCATGACTAAAAATGATTTTTGTGGAAGCATAAAATAGGCCTAAATTTCTATTCGAAAAATACTTAGATTACAAACATTGTTCTCTCTATAATAGGCTAAGAGCCTCTTTTTATGAATACATATCCTTGACTTAGGCATATCTTTTATTGACCTTACTCGAAAATGGAAACAGAAAACGAACATTTTTCGAATCAGGTAAAAGATGCCCGGCAGGTATTTATGGGGTTCCCCAGTGAAAAATTAAGCCAACCTTCCGTAGTCAGCGTGGGTTTTGAGAAATGCCTGCCCGATTTCAAAATCGAGCGTGAATCTTACCCGCAAATTGGTAAAAGTAATCCCAACAATCACTTCACGACGATTGAATTCATCACTGCTGGTACTGGAGAACTTAAATTTAGCGATTCCAGTTTTCAATTATCAGCAGGAAGCATCTTTTCTTATAAAATCGGGACTTACCATAGGATTACAAGTTCAAGCGGTGACCCCATGGTAAAATATTTCATAGTGCTTGCCCACTCCCCAACTTTTAAAATTAACACCCTTACCGAAAATAAAACTAATTTTAACCGGATTTCTCACCATGTTGAAATCATAGAACTTTTTGAACTCATTTTGGGCAATGCCAATTCAGGAACAACGAACGGAATATTAATTTGTAATCTCCTGGCTCATTCACTTGCTCTTAAAATCAGTGAATTGACTCACTCCTCGGAGGAAAAACAGGCTCGCTCCTGGGATACTTACAACCGGATACTTTTATATCTGCGGAAAAACTATTTTCGAATTAAAACAATCGAAGAATTAGCTTCTGAAGTAAATGTAGACCCGGCCTATTTATCGAGGGTTTTTCGCCGTTTTCACAACGAAACCCCCTACAGATTCCTGATTCGTTTAAAAATGGGACATGCCGCATCACTTCTTCTTTCATCAAGGAGACTTGTGAAAGACATTGCCTTTGAATTAGGTTTTGAAAATCCCTTTCATTTTTCCAGAACCTTCAAATCAGTCTATGGGGTATCCCCCGAAAATTTTATTTAGTTCACTACTATTTGCTTATCTTTTACATGAATCAAAAAATCATCATTAATTACTGCCCCGGATGCCGTTGGCTACTAAGATCGAGTTGGATGGCTCAAGAGATCCTCACAACTTTTGAAAATGAAGTTGATGAAGTCTCACTTCGACCATTCAGGGAAAAAAGCGGGACTTTTCAAATTCTCTGCAATGATGAACTAATTTGGTGCAGAGTCCGCGATAGTGGTTTTCCTGAAATCAAAGAATTAAAACAAAGAATTAGGAATCATGTGTCCCCAGAAAAGAAGCTCGGACACCTTGACCGCGAATAGATTTTTTGGTCTGTTTTTCCTCTTCTTCCGCCTTTTCTCTAGCCGAGATGATTCTTTGCTTCCCGGATTCTCCAAAGTACTGCAGAAGCTGCCTATCTTCCATATTTCGTATATCAACAACGATCAACCCATCAAGTGCATTACTAAAATCAGGATCTATCGCGAAACCGACGAATGATCCTCGCAATTTCAAATAATGCTTAACCAGAACCGGAACTCCCTTTCCATCAGGCTCAACTCCTGAAATTACGGCTGATATGTCGTCGAGGGTTCTTCCTTCTTGCTTTACCCAATTAGCCAACGCAGGACTAAGTTGTTTAAGTTTGAAGGGATTTTTCGCTTTAGTCCGACGAGCAATTTCAGCAGACCATCGGTTTGTCCTCAAAAAGCGTACCAGAAGATTTCTTGATAAGTTGGTATAATCTGCGGAAATACTTACCGGCCCATAAAGTACGAAATGATCCGGATGTCGGTTCATGAACTCACCGATTGCTTTCCATATCAGACCAAGAAGGGAATATCTTCTTTGATACTCTTCAGTTATGAAAGAGCGACCCACTTCAATCGACTTTCCAAGGGATGAATAAAAGCCTCTTTTAAGAGAAAATTCTGACGCAGCATACATTCCGGATTTTCCCTTTTGCCCAATAATTTCTTCCGTAACTCCTAGACGATATCCACCTGCAATTTTTTGGTTTTGAGAATCCCATGCAAAGATTTGGTGATACCATTCATCATAGCGATCACTATCCAAAGGATAACCTGTACCCTCTCCTGCCTTTCGAAATGTTTTCTCTCTCAAACGAGCAATTTCTCTCATTACAGAAGGTGCCTGAGATGCTAAACAGCCGTAAATTTTAAAATCTCCCTTTGCTGCAAGCAAACTTGATGCTGGCAAAGCTGCAACCTCACTTTGTAGCATTTCCTTATTTACAGGCAGCACCAATGGTTCGTGAGATTTGTTTTTTCTACCTAAGAAAAATTTTGGGAAAGAGGAAACCGGAGAGCTTTCATTTTTAAGAGCCTCTACGCAAACTCGAAGATAATCTGTTGCATCCGATACATTTTGGAATGAACAGATTTTTTGAGGTGAGATCGGTTCTCCTATCCTCATTTTTAAATCCTTACCTCTTTTGTTTACTAATTCTCTAGCGAGCATTAGTGTTCTTAATCTTGGGTGAATCAGACCCAATGTTTGAAAGAGCCAACCATTTTTCCCCTTAAAGCATACGGGAAGAACGGTTGCGTTATTCCTCCGAGCCAAGGAGGTTGGGTGGTCTGACCATGAGGAATCGATAATCTTTCGAGTAGGTAAATGCAGAGAGGAAACCTCGCCCGCAGGAAAAATACCCAAGCAATTCCCATCCCGAAGAAAGCGGGAACATTCAACCATCGACTTAAGGTTTTTTGATTTAGCTGATTCACCGCCTAAGATATCGACTTGAAAAAGCCACGGAGTCATCGCATTAAACACGCCAAGTTCCTGATTTACTAAAAGTTTAAAGTCTGGCCTCGTTTTTGAAAGCAATGACCCAAGTGCCAAACCATCGATTCCCCCAAATGGATGATTGGCTACTACCAGCAACGGACCATCACGAGGAATCTTAGCTAAATCTTCGGGCAAAACTTCCATTTGTACATCTAACTTTCTAAGCACTGCTTCAAAGAAAGTTATCTTCTTTTTTTCGATAATATAATTTACCGCATTCCGATACAATTTATTGATTGCGGTAAAACCCAACAAATAATCCAATAAATTACATAGAAATTTAGGAACAAATTTTATTCCTAATCGAGACTTGATAGAGGCAAAGGATAAACAGGTATCCATTCAAAACCTATATGAGAATAATTCCTTTAATCCATTACATTTCTGCAACAAATTTGAATCATTTTACATTTTGTGAAGTAATGCTATCTATGAAATTAGAATAGGAATTGAGTAACGCGAGTTCCGCCTTTGCGTTTTCACAAACCTTTGAATCGACCAACGAAGCGTTTGTTGCTAAAAATAAAATATATTCGGCCACACGCTTCACATAAAGTAAACGCCCTTCTTCGCTGATCGAGTAGAATCTCTGTCTTTGTTTATACCCTTCCGCAGAGTGATCGCCTAATGCCTTTTTATCCGAAGCCCCAGCTGCTGCTAACACATAGAGAAAATTATATTCGAACCAAAAAAAGTGATCAGGGCTTGGCTCAAGGCTTCGTAATACGGATCGGCAATCCTCAATACTTATAAATGCTTTTTGAGCGGACTCATCATCAACAGTTAGACTGACAAATTCACGGGCCATTTTTCTTTCAGTTAGGTCCTCAGCAAAACAGCCATTCGATGCAAGTTCTACGGTGAAATTATACCAATCTCGCCAAAGTTTCTGGTCATACGAATCAGTCGAATTATAAAGGGCTACACCCATTTCATAAGTGTACCGTCCGCTGGTTTTAATTTCGAGATTACTTCGGGTGACATCTCCGGCAACCTGATAATTTTCCGCAGACTTTCCTGAACCGGAATGAAAACCAATTGAAACTCCAAACTTTTCACAAATATTCCAAATTGGAGTGATCATCGCTCTCAACTGATCGTTATCGGGATATGGAATATTTTTTTGAAATCCAAAAGCGGGTGCCACAAAATGAATCGGCATACCCATCTCAAAAGAAAGGGCCAGCATGACCGCAGTAGTCTCTGGCGTGGTTAACCCTGGCAATTCATCGATAGATAATTCTCTCAGATATTCTCTTCCCTGCTCAGCTGTAAAATATTTTTCACGGATTTTTTGGTATTTTTCATCACGAGTTTTCATTTTAACCATGGCTGGCCAAACATAAGCAAGTAATCCGTTAAATTCTTCCTCTGTGGGGGCCAGACCCACCTCTTGCACCTTTTTTCTTGTCGCTTCCACGATGTCGGGAGAAATTTCACCTTTAACGAATTCTTCTTTTTGCCGGGCAGTATCTGGAACCTCCGTAATGGCCAACTCGGGAGACAGATCAAAAGTTATATAACTCGCAAACAGGCATCCTTGCACCAATTGATCTTCCCTTTCATCAAACTTCCCGCCAATTGGTTGATGATCTGCATTAAAGCTCCATGGAATGCCTACCTTATGAAAACCATTTTTTAATTTTGCCAAGACACAGCCATGACTCATGCCTTCCACACTCTGACCCTGATGCCCTTCTGGAACATCACACCCAATAAATGGAAAAGGGACTGAGTCCAGTTTGTCAGCCAACATTGCATCCACATCGTATACCAGTTCACGGGGGATACTATTTTGGTTGGCGGTGAGACCGATACCGAGTCGACTCATTGCCCAATCCACACCGTCCCAATGAAGAGTGGTAAAACGTGCACCAATTCCCAGAGTTGATTTCCCTAACTGTTCACTTGTCCTGGGAAAAACGGTACAGGATGAATCATTTTCTAACATCAAGTTCTTCATCCCGATAAGATTTGAATAAGTCGCAGGGAAATACCATTTACCGCCAAGTTCAGCCCCTTCACTTAGGTGTTGTATTCCTGAATCGTCAGGGTTCCCGTGAAATTCCCAAGCATGGTCACCCTTCTCGTTTTCGATTAAAACCCAATTTCCCTTCCCGGAGGAAAATTCGCTTTTCAGATGTCGTTTGAAATCTCCCGTTTCAATAGAGTCTTTAAGCTCTTCCCAATTCAGACAAAAGTCAGGACTGATGCACGGGTTTTCTTTTATATACAGACCATTTGAAACAAGAAATTGATTAATAGGAGAAAGCATATTTGTGGACTTATTTATTTACTAAATTAAGTTGGTGGACTAACCCTCCGGGATAGTTGATTTAGCGAGCAGATAACTGTTTTTTAGCCATGGTCTTTTTGAGCACTTCATCACCAATTACCCCAAAAAGAATTACCATTCCTAAAATCCCAAATTCTAAATGAGTGGATATACCTACCATGTTAATCGAATTATAGATCAAGCGGATTACTGCCGCTGCAATCACAACCCCAAGGATAGACCCCTCTCCTCCACGCAGGCTACAACCGCCTAAAACTGCGGCAGCTATGGCATACAACTCGTAAAACTCCCCGGTTTGAGCCGGCTGTACTGAGTCCAATTCAAATGCAAAAAGCAGTCCCGCTAAACCCGCACAAAAAGAACAGAGGACATAAGCAATGATCTTCATCTTATCGGTATTGATACCGCTGTATTTTGCTCCATCCTCATTGTTACCCAGAGCATACAAATACCTACCCCAAATGGTTTTTCTTAAAAATACAGCCCCAGCTATTCCAAGAACCACTAAAAATATAAAAGGCGTTGGTAAATTAAAAGAGTCGCCCAAAGGAATTTTTCCGCTGAAAATAAAATCCAGTCCCAAAATTTCTTCCAGGTTGACATACCCTTTATCTCCTTCCAGCGGAACTGGTCCCACTGACTGATTATCGGTAATCCAGCGGCCCATGCTCCTGTAAACAAGAAGGCCACATAAGGTAACCACAAAAGGTTGAATCCCTGCCTTAGTAACAAGCAAACCATGAACAAGCCCAATCAGCAGAGACAGCCCCAAGGTTATTCCAATCGAAACCCAAGGGTCCAGTCCATGAATTTTAAGACAAAAAGCCAAGACCACCGCTACCAACCCGACTACGGAACCAATAGATAAATCAATCCCGCCCGTTATGATAACCATAGCTACGCCAATGCTCATCACAGCGTACAGACTGGACCACTTAATCAAGTTTTGCATGTTGTAAGCATTCAAAAATTTGGGATTAATTATTGCCGTGATGACAAAAATAACCACCAAAAGAGCAAAGATTCCAATAATGTTCTTTTTCATAAGTTATTCATTTAGGCGGCAGTCTTTTCTCCACCAGTTGCGAGGTTCATAATTGATTCCTCCGAAAGTTCATTGCGATCAAGTTCACCGGAGATTTTCCCTTCGTGCATGATATATGCACGATCTGCCATACCCAGAACTTCTTCCATTTCACTGGAAACAAAAAGAATCGCCATCCCTTCTCCCGCCAGTTTTTCCATAAGTTTATAGATTTCTCTCTTTGCTCCCACATCAATCCCGCGAGTGGGTTCATCCAACATCAATAGTTTCGGATTCATCGCCAACCACTTTCCCAGAACAATCTTTTGTTGATTTCCTCCTGAAAGAAAACGAGCAATTTGTTCAATGGAAGGAGTTTTGATTTGCATCTGTTCGACCGCTTTTTCCGAAATTTTAAGTTCTGCCTCATGGTTGAGAAATCCTTTTGTTTGATCCCTTTCCAAGCTTGGTAAGCTTGAATTCTCTCTTACAGTCATTGGCAAGACCAAGCCATGTTGTTTACGATCTTCAGGTGCTAGAGCAATTCCAGCATTTATTGCATCCGCCGGACATTGGGGGCGAAACGACTTACCATCCAGTTCAAGCTCGCCATCCAAAGCAGGAGTAACACCAAAGATTGTCTGTAAAAGTTCTGTTCTCCCGGCACCAACCAAACCGGCTATCCCAACAATTTCTCCAGCTCGAACCTCAAATGAAACAGGTATAGTAGAATAAGCAGGTGAGATTATTTCCCGGGCCTGCAAAACTGTTTTTCCTGGCTGATGAATTTGACGGTCGTAAAACTCACTCAAATCACGGCCGACCATCAACCTGACCATATTTTCATGATTGATTTCTTCTTTTGCTAAATCACCGGCATTTTCACCGTCCCGAAAGACCGTAACCCGATCGGACAATTCAATAACTTCTCCCAAACGGTGCGAAATATAAATGACACTGATTCCCTGATTCTTTAGATCTTTGACCACCTCGAACAAGGTTTCGGTTTCCTTTTGGGATAAACTACTGGTCGGCTCGTCCATGATCAGCACTCG
The DNA here is from genome assembly GCA_902569115.1 of uncultured Verrucomicrobiota bacterium. Taxonomy (GTDB): domain Bacteria; phylum Verrucomicrobiota; class Verrucomicrobiia; order Opitutales; family Seribacteraceae; genus Seribacter. The sequence goes on from CACFTI010000001.1 coordinate 13,379, forward strand.
AGCATCACAGGAAAGAGCTTTGGCAATTTCAACTAGCTGCTGTTTCCCGATGGGAAGAGTTCCTGTAATCGTATCGGTTGGCAGGTCGAGTCCGACCCGTTGCAAATATTTCGTTGCTTCCTCCCGTATTTCATTGTCCTGAATAATTCCCTTCTTATTAGGTTCACGACCGAGGAAGATGTTAGCGGCCAAATCCAAATTTGATGCAAGATTTAGTTCCTGGTGAATTAAAGCTATTCCCCGATTCATTGCATCCCGCACATTTTGAAAATTCACCGGACCACCTTCAATCAAATACTCTCCTGAATCAGCCGGTTGAACCCCGGCAAGGATTTTCATTAATGTGCTCTTTCCGGCTCCATTTTCACCAATTAATGACAGAACCTCCCCTTTCTTCAAATGGAGTGAGACTCCCCGTAAAGCAAGAACTCCGGGGAAACTTTTGGTCAGTCCCTTAACTTCGAGCAAAGGTGGAAGATCTTCCCCCATTTATTTGGACTTTCCCAATTCTGCCATCTCTTTCTTCTTGGCCCAAAATTCAGCCACATTTTCCTGAGTTACCGCAGCAAAGGTCTTTTCCACATATTCTTTTTCCGGCATTTTCCCTTCATATATGTCCTTTAGCATCATGATGGATTCGTATCCATACTCCCATGGCAACTGACTGATTGTTCCGTAAGCATGCCCATCAGTAATTGCCTGTAAGAGCGCATCCTGCTCGTCAAAGCCACAAATTTTAATCGATCCAAGTTTGTCTGCCTCCTTGATAGCATCAATGCAGGCAGGCGGATTGTAGGCAAAAAGGCCAACCATACATTTAAGGTCTTTATATTTCGTCATTGCATCCTCAGCATTACTCTTAGCCTTGGCTTTGTCGAAATTATCAGTTCTCGTATCCAGAACAACATACTTGGATCCTTCACTCGTCAGGTTTGTAGTGTCAACCGGATCGTACTTAACATCAGCAAGTTCCTGTGCGGGTCGATCGAGTAATTCATCGATAACTCCTTGTCTTCTCTGCCTTGCATTCAATTGCTCCAATCTTCCAACAAAAAGCATCACTTCGCCTCCCTCTGGAATGGCATCCTTGACTAATTTACCCAACGCACGCCCGGCTTTGTAGTTATTGGCTCCAATATACACTAAACGATCGCTCATCGGGGCATCTGCGTCCTGTGTGATCAGAATTGTATTTTTGGCTACCTCATTAAGAAAAGGCGTTTGGTTCTCCGCATCAATTGGACTAACCGCAATTCCATCAATCCCTTTGGCCAATAAAGTTTCCATCATTCTCTTCTGGTCGACAACGCCTTTCGGAGGCATAAGCACCTCGCATGAAATACCCAGTTCCTCTTCGGCTATTCTGACACCTGCTGCACATAAATCCCAAAAAGGATCCACTCCGTTTGTGACGTAAGCAAAAGTAGTGGATGGATTTATTACTTTAGTGGAATTTCCATCATCTACCTCATTCGTTCCGGAACAACCGGCAAAATAAATCAAAGGGATGCATGAAACAGCTAGGATAATTTTTACAATCTTCTTCATAATAGAGTTAAGGATAGGGTTCATTTTAAAATTGTTCTACCACGGAGTACGTCCACCATTCACGCATAAAGTTTGCCCGGTAACAAAAGATGCTTCGTCGGACGAGTAATATACAACTGCATTTCCAACATCTTCAGGTGTACCCCATCGGCCAAGCGGGATGGTTTTCAAATATTCATTCTTAGCCTCTTCTGAATCATTTTCATGACGCTCCGTGGGAATCCATCCCGGGGCAACCGTGTTAACGGTAATTCCAAAAGGAGCCAACTCGCTGGCCATACTTCGGCTCCAACCAATTTGTCCACCCTTTGCGGCAACATATGCACTAAATTCAGAAACACTGGAGTGAAAGACTTCACTGGTAATATTTATTATTCTCCCACTTTTTCTTTTTTTCATTCCTGGCAAAACAGCTTTTGCCAAATGAAAAGGGCTAACTACAAAAAAATCATACATTTGCCGATAGAAGTCAGCATCATACCCCTCGATTGGTTTTTGAGGCTGATCGGGCGTGGCATTAGGTACCAGAATATCCAATGAGCCAAACTTCTCTTCAATCGCTTCAATCATCGACTCAACCTGCTCCTTATCTGATGCGTCTGCACGGAACATGGTGGCATGAATACCTTCCTCGCGAAGTTTGGAAAGCGTTCCTTCAGCAACTTCCGAATTATTAAGATAATTTAAGCATACCTTGGCTCCAGCTTTACCTAAAGCCAAAGCAATCCCACGTCCAAGCCCACGACTGCTTCCAGTTACTAGAGCAACTCTATTTAGTAATGAAAAGGGCATAAATTTTTAGAATGAAGAGATTTCGATCGAGTTAAATCAGAAAAACCAAAAACGGATAATTTTGATATATCAAATGAATTTGATATTTAGAATGAGAGTTATCATAAAGTCGAGTAGTAAAGTTCTATAAAATCAAGATTTGGATTTTACCTCTAGGCATGAATTCAATTGGGAAAAGCATAGAATAGTAATCAATAGATTGAAGGCTGTAAGAAGTATAGCTTTGGATGAAAATATTGGAATACATATCAATGACCACACCATATCCTTTTTTGACTTAGGTATAAATGAAGTTGAAAAGTATCATTAAAAATATGCCAAAAAAGTTGTTAAGGAATTACCTCGCGGACAATCATCCATCTATCATTACACAAATTTTTACCTCGTTACGGCTCGACTCAAAAAAAGAAGCAACATACTTCATTAATTCATGAAATGTTTTTGTATTTCTCTTTTATTTCTTTTTCCAACGCTGGTCGTTTACTCTAATGGTCTAAAACCAAAGATAACCTTTTTAATCGCTGAGCGTGAATACCGAACGGAAGAGACCCTGCCCCGCTTTGCAAAATCACACCTTGATCAGGATTATCACATTCAATATTGCCAATCCGATAAAGAGGGTAATGGAAGGCACATCCTCAGGAACGCACAAGAAATCAAAGGAGCCGATCTTTTATTTATTAGCGTGAGACGAAGGGCATTTGATAAAAATGTCATGAATATGGTGAGGCAACATATCAAAAAGGGTAAACCGGTAATTGGTATTCGCACAGCTTCTCATGCCTTTCAATTGAGGAAAGAAACCTTGCCAGTTGGGCACGAAGAATGGACTAATTGGGATCATGAAATAATTGGAGGCAACTACCAGGGACATCTTGGCAAAGGACTCCTATGCAAGATTGAAGAAACATCCATCCTTAGAAATCAGGGGATTCTCAATCAGGTCAGACTTCCTTTTACTTCGACTGCAAGTTTATACAGAAACTCTCCATTACCGGTGGGGTCCATTCCTCTATTAGTTGGATCAGTAAATGGATACCCTCAAGAACCTGTGGCATGGTTTCGCCAAACTGCTTCTAAAAGTAATGTTTTTTACACATCCCTCGGACATGTGGATGACTTTAAAATACCTGCCTTTAATCATCTACTTATCAATGCCATTAAATGGTGCTTAGAAAGCAGGTGAAAAGCTAACGAGAATTGAAAACTTATTATAAATAATCTTTTTGGAAGCCTTATCCAAAATAGGCAAACGCTTTGACTCCCCGAACACCAATTCCATCCGCCACAAAAACGCGACCGGCATTCTCTTCCTCTAATGATTTGTGAATCCCGGTTGTTACAAACAGACGATCCAAGTTGGCTCCTCCAAATGCACAAGCCGTAGTCTCAAAACAGGGAAAACTAATTTGCTGAACAACTGCCCGAGTTTCAGGATTGATTCGAACGACTAAACCTCCATGGCACATGGCAACCCAGAGCATTCCATCCGCATCCATTGTCATGCCATCGGGAGAACCATCGATGCCTTCATCTTCCGTATTGCACACCACCTGTTTTTCTCCAAGTTCGGACAATTGATTATTAAACGGAAATGCCCAAATTTCTTTAGTAGGTGTATCGATATAATACATCCTGTCAGCTTTTGCGTTCCAACATATTCCATTGGAATTGGTGACTCCAGAAACTTTCAAACTTAAATCGCCATTCACATCGAGCATGTAAAGGTTGGCGTCACCCGTCTTTTTAACGGTACTGATTGTACCTGCCCAAAATCTTCCTGACGGATCGCATTTTCCATCATTAAAACGATTTTCAGGTCGTTTGTCTGATTCAGGGTCCGCCATACTCTTTTTTTCGCCAGTTTCTGTATCAAAGGAATATATCCCTGAATCTCCAGCACATACAAAGCCACCTGATTGCCTCGGAACCACTGTCCCGATGCGTTCTCCTATTTCCCAAACTTGTTCCTCCTCGTTCTTCGGATTAAGACAAATCAGGGCATGCCCTTCAATATCAACATATAAAAGATGTTCATTCCAAAAAATTGGGCCTTCGCCCCATTTGGAAATACGTGAACCAATAGGAGTAATGGAGATACTATCGCTCATGTCTTCTTATTGGTGGCATTGCCCACCGCTTGCAACCAATTCCTTGCAATAAGTTCATGTCCTTGAGGCAAGGGATGCACTCCATCCCATATCCAGTTTTGTGCAGATACTTCTCTGGCTGCTTGATCAAAAATCTTTTGTGTCTCAATATGCACAGCATTAAAATCTTTTGCCAGTTGAGCGACAATTCCACCAAGCTTTTCAATTTCGCCTCGCCAATATTTCCACACTTCATCTGAACTAATTCGAGTCATTCTCAAAACAAAGGGATCCATCAATACGATCTGAAGCTTTGGGTTTGCTTTTAGGCTTTCATTCAAAATGTGCCGATAATCCTGCTCCCATTTTTTAAGATCCACAGGTTGCCCACGACCTTGGCTTACATCATTAACCCCAATCAAAATTGTCAACCAATCAGGATTCATCTCTATGGCATCTTTTTCCCATCGTTTTCGTAAATCGGAAACTTTGTTTCCACTTACTCCGCGATTAAAAAACTCGAGGTTTGCCTCTGCCATATCCACACCAAGTCTTGAAGCGAGCAAAAAGACATAACTATGCCCAAGGTAATGGTTCCGATCTTTTTGGTTTCTGCCCCATTTCATATCAGTAATCGAATCCCCCTGAAATAAAAGTCGGGCCCCATTTTTGAACTTGGGCAGATTAAAATTATACTCACTCACTCCGATTCTCTTCTGGTCTGCACCCCAAAGAGAAGAAATGCCGTGGCAAGCGAGTGCACCTGAAGTGGTTAATCCTGTAGCAAAAAATTTTCGACGTATCATTTGTTTTTTCTCTCATCCTCTTTCCATGATTTACGGAAAAAATTCATCGCCAAATCGTTTACATTCTTATTATTGGGAACTTGGTCTAATCCTGTTCCCTTGACCCCGTAAGCATCACATTCCACTCCTAATTCTCTGCACCTCTCTCTAACCATAAGAGCAAAATCTGGATGATGAATTTTATCGTTTTTTCCTGAGCGGTTATAAACCATAACTACAGGACCATCCTCTCGGAAAAGAGGAATTAGAAGTGGTGTTCCTTTTGGCTGCTGGATAGGAAATATAGATTTTATTCCTAATTTCTTGGCATGGCCCAAATAGCAGGTGATAAGGGCACCGGCTGAATTGCCCATTATCGAAATTCGATCTGTATCGATATTTAGTTTCTTGGCATTCTTTTTCAAAAACAGGATCGACTCTGTACAGTGCTCGAGGATCTTTGAATAATTACCATTAACCTGCTGAACAAAAGGGTAGTTAACACTGGCAAAGGAAACTCCTTCAGGGAAATATTTTCTTACCATTGAGCTTTTTTGAAAGGAACGCTTGTCTCCCTGTCTAAATCCACCTCCGTGAAAATTCACCACCAATGGAGTGGGCTTTTTAGATTCTGCCATCCATAAATCCAGCACACTCCTCTCAAACTTTTGACTGTATCGAATATCCGTCTTGGTAGGTTTTTGTGATTGAACTTGGCAATTCAGTGCAAGAAAGGCCAAAAGAGAAAACAGGATAGATCTAATCATTTTTTTAAAGACTTAATATGTTCCATCGGGTTTAATTCGTTTTACCCACAAAAGTAAACGCACAAAGAATATTAATCACTAGAAAAGACAGGTAATTGCTATGTACATAGTTCACGGATAAACGACTGCACCTATCCCGTTAGCCATCTCCCTCCACTTCCTTTCCATCAGCTTTACCCTTTCCGGTGATTCCGAAGCCAGATCCATAGTCTCTGTTCGGTCCTTACTCAAATCATAAAGTTGCCAGGGCTCTTTATTTCTCTGAACCAGTTTCCATTCCTTATGACGAAGTACTTGCCATGACCCGTATTGGAAAAACAAGGGTTCCTTTCTCTTTAATCTATTTTCCTGAAATGTGGGAACTAAACTGACCCCATCTATTTTCGGAAGGTCTTTTGGATAAAAAACTTTATTGCCTGACAACTCTATAAAAGTTGGAACAAAATCAATCAAATGACATGGTTCCCTTGAGATTGCATTTTTAGATAATTTGATTCCTTTGGGCCAATGAGCAATCAGAGGAGTACAGATACCACCTTCCATACCTTGAACCTTCCATTTCCTGAATGGACTGTTGATTGCATTAGCCCACGACTGCCCAATAGCCTCAAAAGAGCCTACACTTCCCCACTTTGCATTCTCGTTTTTGGATCCTCTTTTAGGTCTCTCGTGACTTGCTCCATTATCAACAAGAAAAAGAATCAGGGTATTTTCGAACTTGTCCGTTTCTTTTAATCTTCGAATGAGTCGTCCAATATTTTGATCCATGCGGTCGACCATAGCCGCATGGATCTCCATTCGAAGGGCTTCCTCATTTCTTTGCTCTTTTGATAAACTATTCCAAAGTTCATGATCAGGCTCACTCAATCGTGCTGTCTTCTCTTCAAACAAGCCCATTTCTAGTTGTCTTTCATATCTTGCCTTTCGAATCTCCTCATACCCTTCATCGTAAATTCCATCATACTTTGAAACATCCTCAGGGTGAGCATGAAGGGGCCAGTGGGGTGCATTGTACGAGAGAAATAAAAAGAATGGTTTTGCTGAATCTTTCTTTTCATCCAGCCAACCGATACTCCAATCTGTGAAAGTATCCGTGGCAAAGAACTCTTCACCCGGCATGTAAGGTTTCACCACTTTGTCATCAAATGCCCACGAATAAACCGCCCGCCAACCAGGTTCGTCTTCCCCTGGTCTTGCTTGGTCTCCTGGATTCCAAAAATTAATCGCACCCCCAAGAAATCCGGAAAAATGATCGAAGCCACGATCGTAGGGATTAAAATTAGCATGATGCTTACCAGACCACCAGGTTCGGTAACCGGCAGGTCTGAGGATTTCTCCAATTAGTGCAGTATTATCAAAATCCCTATTACTTCGATGGTGATACAATCCTGTTAGCAGACTGATCCGGGTGGTCCAACACTTGGATGTATTATAGGCTTGAGTATACCTTATTCCATTCTCTGCCAGACGGTCCAAGTTTGGAGTCTGAATCTCGCCCCCGTAACATCCCAAGTCCGAGTATCCCATATCATCAGCCAGGATAAGAACGATATTAGGCCGCTCTTCTCCGTCAGAAAATAAGTAAGCCAGAAAAAGAAGAAGAAGAATTTTCATTTCCTTTTTCCAATTCCGCTGGCCCTTAACTTGTTAAGTAATTCCTTGGCTTTGTTTGGAAATTCTTTGGCAATATTTTTTGTTTCCTTCGAATCTTTTCGATGGTCATACAGTTCAAGATATAAAGGCTCCGCGTCCACATTCCGATAGTCCAGCCATGCTACTAATCGATAACGATCCGTTCGCAGGGAATACCCCATCAAATGATTCTCGAAAAGTTCACGATCCCATCGCCTACCTTGTTGTTGTTTAATCTTATCCTCTACCTCTTTGATCAAGGGTCCAAAAAAGGTGTCCAGCATTCCCGGCGACAATGGGTTAGCGGCCCATTCACGCAATGCGGGATTTGGAAATTGACTGACTGCAAAACTTTTACCTTTAGCAGTTGGGTTATCCAGCTGTTGCACCAGACTAATCCCAGCCAAATGCTTTGGTTTGGCCAAGCCTGCAAGTTCGCAAAGAGTTGGATAAATATCAACCAGCTCAACTAATGCATTACTCCGCTTTCCTCTATCTTTCATCTTGGGCGTCCAAAAAATCAGGGGAACTCGAGTTGCGATTTCATAATTGGTTGCTTTCCCCCAAACTCCCATTTCTCCCAAGTGCCATCCGTGATCTCCCCACACGACAATTATTGTATTATCTCGAACGCCTTCTTCTTCCAACGCATCTAGCATTAAGCCGATCTGTGCATCCACGTAACTTACACAAGCATAGTATCCATGAAGCAAAGTCTTCGCCAGTTCCCCTCCAATCGGACCCGATTTTGGAATTCCATGACGGGTTCTCAATTCAAAAGATGCATGCAAGCCTGTCGCCGCTCCACCTTTGGGCTCATTAACTTGAGTTGCAGTTTTGATTTCTTCCCGATCATATAAATCCCAGTATCTTTTGGGAGCTACAAAATTGAGATGTGGTTTTGTGAAACCAAGAGCAAGAAAAAGAGGTTGGTTCGGTTTCTTTTTCAAATGATCTTGCAGGGTCGCAATAGCGAGTTGAGTGCTGAATCCATCTACAAAATAATCATCTGGAACATCCGCACTTTCATACGCCGGACCATGAACCAAGCCTCTCGATCCCTGATTACCATATTTATTGATCATCTTTACCCGATTGCTTTCAAGAAGGTCCAAATTGGCCTGCAGACCATAGGGTTGAGGTCTTTGCGTGGAAGCCAATCTATTCCAGGCAGGTTTACGACTCCATGAATATTGCTCATCCGTCATTCTCCCATGATAAATCTTTCCGCAATAAACTGCCTCATATCCATTTCGGATAAAGTGTTGAGGTAGGGTTAAAATCTCAGGATTTACTTCCCGAAAATATGCCCTGTTCTCTATAATTCCAATTTCATCAGGACGGGAACCTGTCATAAGGCTGGCCCGGGAAGGACTACAAATTGATTGCTGGCAGTATGCCCGGTCAAATCGCCTCCCCTCTTTCGCTAACCGGTCTATATTTGGAGACTTAACAATTTTCGAACCATAACAACCCAATTCAGGTCGCAAATCATCAATTGCAATAAAAAGAAAATGAGGCTTTTGGGAATAAGCAACAAAACCGCATAGTAAAAAAGTAAGTGTGATGAGAAGGAATTGATACATTTTATATTATAAATTCCTAAAGCAAAAATTGGGAAAACAAGTACTCACTCAAATTGTTCAACCAATTTAAAAGTGTTTAAATTATTAACAAAACAGGACAACTTTTCTCGTACTCAACTTGGATAGATTTTTCTAAATCTTGTAAATTGTCTGAACTTAAATTCAAAGTACGTAGAAATCTTTCACTTGGTTGCTTCGTAATAGAATGTCCACTGTATCCAATCTTCAACTTATTGATCAAGAGATTGGCAAAATAGACAATATCAGTAATTTTGTGAATAAAGGGATCTTCTACATCATCCCTTGCGGTTCGATCCTCTGTATGGTGCCACTTTACGACACTATTTAGAATATTTGGCATTTCCCAAACTTCCATGATTTTTGATCCAATAAAATCATGCCGTAAAAGATTTCTTCGAATTTCTAGATCATATAAATCAATATTTTTTCTAGAAGCAGAGGCTATTTCTTTAGAAAACAACCTGTAACTAAAATTAATTTTAACTAATTTTCCAATATCATGAATCAGACCGCATGCGTATGCCTGATCAGGGTTTTCAAATTCGATGAAATCCGAAATAACTGAAGAAGCAACAGCAACTCCCAAACTATGTTGCCAAAGATCTTCACAACAAAAATTCCTTGGAAAATTTGTTATTTTCATGATTTTCAAAACAGAAAAATTCAGGGCTATACGTTTAGCATTTTCAAAACCAATTTTGTGCAATGCATCATGAATCGTAACAATTCTAGGCTCATGCGGCTCCAAGAATTCTAGTTTATTAGAAACCTTCAAGATTTGAGAGGTGATTGATTTGTCAATCATCACCAGTTCCTCAACATGATCCAAATTACTATCGGGATCAGATAATTTGGAAACCAATTCCTGTAAAATCTTTGGCAGACTAGGCAAATGCTCCGAAACTGCACCAATAAGGTCTTCGTATGTGTATGTCGGGCTAATAATAAAAGTGTTTTATTGTGTGATTCAGACTACCCAAAACAAAACAATTTCAGGACTATTGTGCAACAATCAATGTAATTTAACTAAAACCTAAAAAAACACTAAAACCTATGCAAGTACCTGCTTAATCACATGACCGTGAACATTGGTAAGTCTTCGCTCCAAGCCATTATGGTAAAAGCTCAATCGTTCATGATCTAATCCCATCAAGTGTAAAATCGTGGCATTAAAATCATAAACCGTTGATTTCCCTGAAATACTTTTAAATCCGAAATTATCACTTTCCCCGAAGCTATATCCTTTCTTTACCCCGGCACCGGCGAGAAAACAAGTAAACGCGTCAGGGTTATGATCCCGTCCTGTTCCATTCCCCTGCAAAAAGGGCATCCTTCCAAATTCAGTGCACCAGACAACCAAAGTATCATCCAATAAACCCCGATTTTTCAGATCCTGAATAAGTCCGGCAGTTGGCTGATCCATGATCTCTGCCTGCATTGCATGGGTTTTATCAATATTACTATGAGAATCCCAATTCGTGATTCCATTCCCTCCAGATGGATCGCTACCGTTAAACAACTGAACAACGCGAACTCCTTTCTCAATGAGGCGGCGAGCGAGAATACAATTCTTAGCATACTCTTTTTTTAGATCTGTGCCTGTTTCCACGCCGTATAGTTTTTTTATGGATTTAGGCTCATTGGAAATATCCATAACATCCGGTATCGAAGTTTGCATTTTCCCGGCTAGTTCATAGCTGGCAATACGGGCCGCCAAATTAGCGTCGCCCGGATAGCGTTCCAAATGTTTTCCATTCAGTTGAGCTAGCAAATTGATCGTGGATTTATCATCCGCTGCTGAATAAGAACCCGGGCGCTGTAGATTCGCTGGAGGGCTTTTGGCACTAAAATCCGTTCCTTGAAAAGCGGCAGGTAGAAATCCGTTACCGAAATTATTTTTCCCAGAGCGTGCAAGCCCTCGGGGATCATTAATCGCAACAAAAGCCGGTAGTTCCTCATTTTCGGAACCCAGGGCATAAGTAACCCAGGCACCAAAAGAGGGAAATCCTTCCATGGTAAACCCGGTATTCAAAAAGTTTTCACCCTGAGGGTGTGCGCTCGTCTGGGTATGGAGCGCATGAAGAAAACAAAACTCATCCGCCATTTCGCCCAAGTGCGGAACCAGATCTGACACCATTTTTCCGGACTTTCCCCTGGGCTTAAAGTTCCAGAAGGGCTTAGCAATATTTCCGGATGGTCCCTCAAAGGTAACAGCTGGGATGCCCGGAGGTTTTTGCCCATGATATTTGGTAAGATCAGGTTTATAGTCAAAAGTGTCTACATGACTGACTGCTCCAGGGCAGAAAATCACCAATACTTGTTTTGCCGGGGGATTAAAATGTGGGTCTCGGGAGGCATACGGATTATCTGGGTCTATCTTCGGTCGGATGGGAGATTTACCTGTAAAACTGGTAGGGTCGGATGCTGCAAGTAAACCGTCTTTCGATAAAAGCTGGGCAAGTCCAAGGGCACCAAGCGAGAACCCTGAATTTTTCATGAAGGAACGACGGTTCAAAAGTGAATGACCGATTGGCGAAATATGTTCTTCTGGGCTCATTAAAAATGCGGATTATAAATTAGGGTAAGAAAGCAAATTCGTTGGAATTGATGAGGGATCGGCAAACAATTTCCAACCCACTATCCTCTGCCACACTAACCGCAAGAGAAAGTTCGGATGCAACTGGCTGACGACCAAAAAGTAATTCAAAACAACGGACAACTGCATCTTTCATTTTTCCTTGGCTATCTTTTTTCGCTCGTGATGCAAGGTGCTTCGACTGGTCCACCACAAATTCACTGTTCATCAAATTAAGTGCCTGTAGTGGAGTGGTGGATACGGGTCTTTTATCTCTAACTTGCCCACAGTCAGGAAAATCAAAGGCGGTAAAAATGCGATCATCAACCCGTCTCATTCGTTCCTGATAAATCATTCGTCGCCATGTCTCGGGACCAAAATTATTGATCACTTTCCATTGGGCATAGGTTTTTTTCACATTATGAATACGATAACTTCGACCACCCATTGCTGGGTTTAACTTCCCTGAAGCGAGAAGAATTCCATCGCGGATCACCTCAGCTTCGACTCTTCGTGGAGGGAAACGCCACAGCAAAATAGAAGACGCATCTTTCTCCATGCCAGAAATGGATGGTTCACTTGACCTTTTAAAAGCATCTGAAGTGACCAATAAGCGAATAAGTTCCTTTATAGACCATGGGGTGCCTTCGGGCCTGGAAGGATTGGAAAATTCAGACGCCAACCAGTCAAGTAATTGAGGATGACTTGGTTTAGCTCCCGCTCTGCCAAAATCACTTCCGGTGGTCACGATACCTGCACCAAAAATGTGCTGCCAAATCCGGTTTGCCATAACTCGGGCAGTTAATGGATTTTCTTGACTGACCACCCACTCCGCAAACCGTGAGCGTCGAGCATGACCGCTCTCTTTTGAGTCCATGCCTAGCTCTCCATTCAGGATTTTTGGGGCTCCGGGCACAACCATATCACGTGGATTTTCTGGGCTTCCCCGATGCAACACATAGGTTGTTTTAGGCTCAACGAAACTCCCAACAAAACTTGGCCGGGGCCCCTCCTCTGATAGACGATAGGTTAGATGATTGATCTCCTGCACGGAATCCGAGATCTGTTTTTCCTTCTTCGCCAGTTTCCGAAATTCGTTAATCGAAGCAACCTGCTTCCAAGAACCGTCAGGCTTTTTAATATTCACTAAAAATTCATTGAAATTAAACTTATTTTTCTGCTCGATATAATCGGTCTCCAAATAATATTCACGGTTTGTACTTAATCGCAGCCTTCCAACCATGATGGGTTTGGCAAATGTTATCTCGAGCCATGGGTTTTGTTTCTTTTCTTTGTTAAAACTCGCTTGCCATCTTTGTGTACCAAACTTTCCATCAATCACTCTTTCAATCGGAAACCGACCTCCCTGCTGATTGAAAGCTGTGTCAGTATGAACCCGGGTACCATTGGATTTAAGGGCCAAATTCACATTCTCAGATGGTTTTCCAAATACTTGAACTTCGTCCAACCCCACATAGCCCGACCAAAAATTTAAACGAAGAGCACTCGCCTCAATCGGTTTCCAGTGAACTTCCTTGTACCCACCCCAGTCTTCCTCCCATACATCGGTCTTCGAACGGATTACAGATCTGTTCTTGGCAATTTGCTTCCATAATTTTTCGGCCTTCTTTTTTCGAGGATGGGTTTGATCAAACTCCGGAAAGCGACTGCCAAATTCAATATCTTGAAAAACGGCCGTCATGGAGTAGTAGTCCTGAATCGAAATCGGATCAAACTTATGATTATGACATCGGGCACAACTCATGGTGACCCCCATCATCGATGCTCCCACTGTTTGCATAATTTCATCCATTCGGTCTGCCCGTGCCTGTCGCTTCGCAGATGGTTCCTGACCTACAGTAGCAGCAGGAACATGAGGACCCGCGACTAAAAACCCCAAAGCTTCTCCGACACCAAGCCCATCCCCCGCAATCTGCTCGCGAACAAACTGGTCGTAAGGAACATCCTGATTAAAACTCCGAATCACATAGTCCCGATAAGTCCATGCCAATTTTCGATAGAGATTAGATTCAGAACCATTGGTCTCTGCCCACCTAATCACATCGAGCCAATGTTGAGCCCATCGCTCGCCGAAATGAGGAGAAGACATCAGTTCATCCACTAATGCATTATAGGTAGTCTGGGGATCTGTTTTATAATCCAAAAGGAATTTTTTCACACGATCCGGTTTGGGAGGAAGCCCTGTCAGCACAATCGAGGCCCGCCGGATCAGGGATAATGGGTCAGCCATCTTATTTGCGGGAATTTCTTCTCTGGCCAACCGATCATTCAAAAAAGAATCAACCGGATTAATTTCTTCAAGAGGAACGTCAGGACGTTCAACCCCAAGGAATGCCCAGTGATTCGTACCTTCCTCAATCTTGTCATTCATTTGTCCAGGCCAGTTCGCTCCCTCCGCAATCCATTTCTCAAGGATTTCTATTTCGTCTTCAAAAAGAGGACCTCCTTTGGGAGGCATGCTAATTTCCGGATCATCACTTTTAAGAACTTCTATCATGTAGCTCTTTGCAGGCTTACCGGGTAAAATAGCTGGCATGCCGGTGTCTCCACCTTTTAGAAGATAAGCCCTACGGTCCACTCGAAAGCCGGATTTCTGTTTGTCAGGGCCATGACAATCAATGCAGTAGTCCTGAAGAAGTGGATAAACATCTTCTTCAAAATCAATAATTCCGTGAGAACTAAATGAAAACACAGAATAAAAGAGTAGATAATGGAATCTTCGAAAAATCATAGAGTAGATATGTTCATTCTAAGCCTTTCAAATGGATTTGAAAGGCTAAATCAGTAAAATTTAATAATTAATTAAAAAGTGATAATAAATCCTATCTTTTAAGAATTATTTCGCAAGTGGGGCAACTTCTTCAGGCGAAATTACGCCAGCGGGTAATTCCATAATCTTTAGATTTCTAAAATGTATTTCAGAACCCTCTGATTCCAGACAAAGATAGCCTTTTCTATACTGCGAATCGCGTATTCCATTAACAAACTTTCCATTGACTGAAAGTTTAACCACCCCATCCACGCAGACTACATCATAAGTGTTCCATTGCCCCCTGCCCTTGCAACGATTTTCCAAAGACTTGCTTCGATTACCGCGAGGGTTATCCGGTATTGCTTTCATTCCACCTGCACCAAAAAGTTCGCCGTGCACATAAGCGATGGGTGGAGGTGTTCTCCCTTTTTTAGTCCTAAGTTTTACCCATTCGAGGTCAAGCATTTGAATCTCCAATCCTTTGGGTAATCGGTTACCGAAGGGTATTGCATCACTCCATGCAAAAATCCCAGAATTCCCACCCGCTTCCATGTGACGCCATTCAACATGGAGAAGAAAGTTTTCATATTGCTTTTCGCTCCTCATGACTCCGATGGGCTTTCCTGAACATTTCAACAAGCCATCCTCTACCCACCATGTCTCCGGGGATGTATTTACATCCACCCAACCCGATAAGTCCTGACCATTGAAAAGATTGGTCCACTGGGGGAGGCTATTACCCGCAAGGAAAATCTCCGGCAGGGACGATAAAAATACTAAAAACAGATACTTTGGTAGGATGGTTTTCTTAGATTTCATTTCTTAATCGCAATTATTCGATTAAGAAAACATCCATAGTATTAATCGGACTTGGCAAGCTCGAAACCTTCCTTACCGTCCTTTACAATCCAACCAAGTTTTAAAAGTTCGTCTCTCAATTGATCGGCTTCTGCCCAGTTTTTGTTGCATTTAGATTGCCATCTTTTTTGTGCCATTTCCTGTATATCATATGGTATATCAATCGACTCCTGTGCCTTTGCATCGACAACCAACCCAAAGGCATCAAGGCAAGCTTGGTATCCTTCATGTACCGCTTTTATTTTATCCGTTTCGCCATCAAACTCTCCCCGATGCCATGCCTCTGTCAATTCACGAACAAGGCGGAATAACCTACCCAGTGCTTCAGGCGTGTTTAGGTCAGTAAGCAAGGCCTCCTGTACTGGATAGAAAGGCCCAAATTCCCTTTTAAGTTGTGAGTTGTCTTTATATTCAAAGCCAAACCTGGAGGCAAAGTCCGTAAGCTTGGAGATAGCCTTTCGGGCAGCACCCAATGAATCAAAAGTAAAATTCAAAGGTTGGCGATAGTTTCCGGAAAGTAAAAGATATCGTATTTCCTGAGGGTGATACCCTTTCTCTGCCAAATCTGATAAGGTATATAGATTACCCAGAGATTTACTCATTTTTTGCCCTTCCACCATTAGGTGAGCAATATGAAACCAATGTCGCGCAAAAGTCTTACATGTCACAGCTTCTACCTGTGCAATCTCATTTTCATGATGAGGGAAAACGAGATCCACCCCTCCTGAATGGAGGTCAAAACTTTCCCCCAAATGCTTCATGCAAATTGCACTACATTCAATATGCCAACCAGGGCGTCCCTCTCCCCAGGGCGAATTCCAAAAATTTTCCCCATCCTCCGGTCTTCGGGCCTTCCATAGGGCAAAATCTGCGGCAGAATCACGATCGTATTCATCTGATGTCTCACGGACAGGAGCAGATGTGGTAATTTCCCGGTCAGCCAATCGTGACAAACGACCATATTCCGCAAAAGCCTCGACCCTGAAATAGACGGATCCATCTTTTGCCTGATAGGCCTTGTCTTTCTCAATTAATCGTTCGATCAAAGCGATCTGCTCAGGAATGTGACCCACTGCTGAAGGTTCTATGTGGGGAGCCATCAAGTTGAGTAGCTCGCAATCATTTTGGAAACGGGTAGTCCAATTCGCAGTGAAATCCTCAAGCTTAATTCCCTCTTCCTGAGATTGACGAATTGTTTTATCATCCACATCTGTAAGATTCCTGACATGAAAAGTCTGCTGCCCGGAAGTTTCCAAGACTCTTCGAAAAACATCCTGCATCACGAATGTTCTGAAGTTTCCAATATGTGCCGGACCATAGACCGTGGGACCACATCCGTAAAACCTTACTGATTGACCATCCATAGGGAACACCTCCCGGACTTCTCGAGTCAGGGTGTCATAGAGTTTTAAAACCATCTCTCCTATTCTTCGGAAATGGTTATCGGCTTAATATCCCACTTGGGGTTCTGTCCGAGAAAACGGCAGGGATTATTGTGGTAGATTTCCACCGCTGCCTGCAAACTATGTCCCCTTCTTCGAAACTCGACGATCGATTCCTGCAGAGTGAATGGATCACTCGGGCCCCAATCAGCGGAAGAATTAACCAACAAGCGTTCCCTGGGATATTTCTCTAAAATATCAACAGCACGACGCGGACTGCACTTGGTGACAGGGTAGAGCGTCATACCCGCCCAGTATCCGGCGTCCAAAACTGGTTCGATAGTCTGTTCTTCGACATGATCGATCCAAATCTTATCAGGGTTCACATCCATACCTGCCAAAACTTCAAGGACCGTTTTGGTACCATGAGCCTTATCCGAAAGATGAGGAGTATGAATCAAAACCAACTGGTCATGCTTCATCGCCATTTCCACATGTGCCTGAAGAGATTCAATTTCATTGGGAGTGGATTTATGCAGACCAGTCTCTCCGACTCCTAGGCAGGTCGGTTTTTCCAGGAATTCCGGCATCTGCCGTAAGACTTCGGTAGTGAGTTCTTTATTTTCCGCTTCCTTAGGATTTACGGCTACCCAGCAATAATGACGGATGCCAAATTCAGCGGCCCGTGTAGGCTCAAACTCTGAGATCTGTGCGAAATAGTCAATAAAGGTTTCAGGGTGACGACGATCAAATCCGGCCCAAAAAGCAGGCTCGCAAACCGCGACGACTCCGGACATCGCCATGCGCTCATAATCCTGAGCAGTCCTTGCAATTGCGTGGTAGTGTGGTTGGATAATTTGCATGAAAAAAAGGGTTAGGTAATTTTAGCAAAATGATTCAGTAACTGCTCTGCCCGATTCGCATTTGGATGTTCCGGTTGTGCAAGAATTTCCATAGCTTCCAGCAGGGAAACCTTTTTCGATTCGTTTTCTGCCTTTGCACCATCTCGCTTAACCGCCTCGTCGTATCGGTCAAGCACCGCAGCCACTTCCAATAAATCGCGACGGGCTTCCAGGTAGTATGTATCTAATGTTTTTTGGGGACTTAGCATAATCAAATAAAGCGGGATGGAATGATTAATTTTTTCAAGCAGGAATCACTGATGAGTGATGGTGCTTAATCTTATGTACGGAATCAATCTCAACAACATAGGAGAATCTGGCTGGATGTCGAATATCCTCTCCATTTTCACGATAGAAAAATTCATAAAGACCGGTGCTCATGTAAGAGTTTTCAGAAAGCGAATGGTGAACGATGGAGGATGAATCAAAAAGCACGCCCGCACCTTCTCTTCCGAGAAACCCAGTAAAGTAATCACGAATGCCTTCCGGAGTCGTGATGGGCTCTGCCTGAAAAGTTGCAAAAAGGATGGCATCTTCTGCATAGCATTGCAAAAGAGGTTCCAAGTTGCCTGCATTCAATTCTTTGGACCAAAGATCTGGTTGTTGGTAATCATTCATAATAATTGATTTCTGTTATCGAGAAAAAGCTTCTTCCCAAAGTTCTGGCTTAAACCCTTGGAGAAGGACAGTATCTCCGACCAAAAAAGGTCGCTTAATCAGATTCCCATGTTTGGAAAGCAGATCGATTTTCTCCTTTTCTGAAAGGTTGGGTAACTTGGCCTTTAATTCAGGCTCGCGGTAATCCTTACTCGAGGTATTAAAAAGTCTTTTGCTGTTGCCTTGGTGATGTTCAAGCATAGCGGACAATTCCTTCTTCGTGGGAGGTTTTTCTCGAATTGGAATTGATTGATATGGAATCTTTTTTTCATCAAGCCAACGGGTAGCCTTTCGACAAGATTCGCATTTTTCGTAAAGATAAAGTTTCATTTTCAGTGTTTGACGATAGTATCGGAATAAATATCTAGTTACCCAGTCATTTGACAACCCTCTTCGAACCATGGCCCAAATTTTCTCGCAACACTTTCTACCCATCCTCGTTATTTCAAGCATGCTTATGAATTCCTGCTCCAATCAAACTCGTGACCCAATCACCATCACAGACACCAATGACAGCAACCCTAGTGGAGCAAATTCCATGGAAGTCATCGAAAAGACTTTAGAAAATGGTCTTACTATTTATTTAAGCCCTAATCAAGAAGAGCCCCGCTTCTATGCTGAAATCATCACCCGTGCTGGCAGCAAGCATGACCCTGCTACCAATACTGGACTTGCTCATTACCTTGAACACTTACTTTTCAAGGGGACCCAATCGTTTGGTTCGCTTGATTTTGAAAAAGAAAAACCTTTACTCGATCAAATAACGAAATTGTACGAGCAAAGATCACAAGAAACCAACGAGAGTAAAAGGGCTGATATCTACAAAGAAATTAACCGGATTTCGACTGAAGCGGCTGAGCTTGCGATTCCCAATGAAATGGATCGGGTATACAGCGACATGGGCGGAAAGGGGATCAATGCTCATACTTGGCATGAGGAAACGGTGTACAAAGTGGATCTTCCATCAAACCGATTGGAACACTGGGCAAAAATTGAAAGCGAACGATTTGCCAAGCCGGTATTCCGCCTCTTTCACACTGAGTTGGAAACCGTGTACGAGGAAAAAAACCGGGCAATCGATAACAAAGATCGATTACTACATAGGGAGGTAAATAACCTTCTCTTCAAAGTTCACCCCTACGGACAGCAATCAACCCTCGGCACAGTCGAACACCTTAAGAATCCATCAATCACCGCAATAGAGAAATTCTATGCAAAACATTATGTCCCGCAAAATATGGCCATCTGTATTTCAGGAGACATTGATCCGGATAAAACATTTGAGATTATTGAAAAACACTTCTCATCCTGGGAAAATCCCGCTCCACTGCGCGAAGAACCCAAGTGGGAAGAAGCTCCTCTCGCGGGCAGAGAATTCGTGCAGGTACAATATCTCGGGGAAGAACAGGTACTCATGGCATTCCGTACAGCTCCTAGATTTCATCAGGACTATCCCGCCCTGCGCCTGGTTGATATGATTTTGGATAATTCTGTTGCCGGGCTTATTAACCTCAATCTTGTAAATCAGCAAAAAGTTCGAGCCGCTGGTTGCTTCCCACTTAATTACAATGATTACGGAGCTCATTTTTTAATGGGATCTCCCAAGGATGATCAGACATTGGAAGATGTTGAAAAATTATTACTCGAACAAATTGAGCAGGTAAAAAACGGAGAATTTGAAGATTGGATTCTCCCCGCCGTAATCAATGACTTCAAGAAAAGACAAAAAGAAGATTTAGAAAGCAATGCCAAGCGGGTAGAGCTCATGAGAGATGCGTACCTTGCCTTTGTGGATTGGGATGTGATGAACGGACAAATCGCTCAACTAGAAAAAGTTTCCAAAGATGATATCGTCCGTGTCGCCAACAAATACTATGGTAATGATTATGTAGTCGGTTTCAGAATAGATGAACAGCACGACTTACCGAGCATCGAGAAACCAATGATTGATCCCCTCAAAATTGATCCGGATAAAGAATCTGATTTCATGAGATCTGTCAGTGAGATTCCTTTTCAACCATTTGCTCCAAAATTTATCAAGAAGGACGAAGACTACCAAGTCATTCAAATCAGTGAAGGCGTTCAACTTATTCATACCAATAACCCATTAAATGACTTATTCACTCTCGAAGTCCGCATGGAAATTGGAAACGACCACCAACCCATCCTGGCCCTGATCAAACGTTTGCTGGATCGAGCCGGTGCCGGAAAACTGAGCTCCGATGAGTTAAAAATAGAATGGTACAAACTCGCTACTGAATTCGGTTTCGGTGTACGGGAGCACTTTAGCACCTTTTCGATCAATGGACTCGATGAAAACCTGCAGGAATCCTTAAACTTAGCCCAGCAACACATGCTTTCTCCCAAGATTTCAGATGAGACCTGGAATGAAACCAAAGGGATCATCTTGTCTGAACGCGATGATGAGCAAAAAGACCCTCGGGCACTGAGCAATGCACTGGCTCATTTCCATCGTTATGGTTCAGAATCCCGTTATCTGAAGCGACCTTCAGATGCTGACATAAATGCAAGTACGGTCGCCTCTCTCACGAAAACACTTCTGGAAGCATTCGAGGTCAAGCGGACCATTCTCTATTACGGTCCACGATCGGCAGAAGAAATTACCGCAATCATCCAGAATGGTTTCCTTGGTAAAAAACCGACCAAGGATACACCTACCTTCATACCTAACCGCTCTCTTTCTCCCGAGGCAAACCAAGTTTTCTTCTTACAGAAAGAGATGGCTCAGGCTCAGGTAAGACTTGAGTTTGCCGCCGGCACCTATGACGAAACAAAAGCTCCACTTGGGCAATTATACAATGAATATTTTGGTGGAGGCATGGCAGGCTTGGTTTTCCAGGAATTAAGGGAAGCACGTGCTCTCGCTTATTCCGCTTGGGCACATTTTTTCACTCCCTCCCGACCCAAGGATGAGAATATTTTAGTTGGAGCAATCGGATGCCAGGCAGACAAGACAATTGAAGCGGTGAATGCCTTCATTGAATTACTGGATAAAATGCCCATTAATCAGACGAGGTGGGACTCCGCCCACGCTGCCATTCTCAGTGCCTACCGCACCAACCCTATTTCGAGCCGATCCATCCCTGGTTTTGCCTACGATTTCAATGCCCTTGGTCTAAAAGATGATCCACGGTCTAATCGGTATGATAGCCTTCAAAAAGCGGACATCGCTTCGCTACGCGAATTTTACGAAAAGGAGATACAACCCAAGTCTATTCTTCTTTCCATTGTGGGTGACTCCCAGAAGATTGATTTGAATGAACTGAAGAAAATAGGACCTCTAACAGAGGTGAAACCCGAACAACTTTTTAATCGTTAGGCTTATCTTCTTTTGCCTGTGCTCCTCTTGTCGGTTCAATAGACATACCGTCTATTTCATTTTTTTGTATTGATAAAGCATCCACCTTCCTCTCAGTTTGGTAATCATCAATTCCCAGTAAATTTTCAAAAAAACTAAAAACTTTTCTCGATTCCTGAAGTTTTTGATCGGCAGTTTTCAATCGCAGGATAATCCTTTCAGACTTTCCACTTTTAAATTCTCTTAAAATACAATCGCAGGAGGAGTTTCCTCCTTCCGAGGAAAGTTCGTAAACATCAATCCGACCCATCGGTACGAAAGAACCACTCCCATTAGAGGACTCCATTCTTAAGCTCACTCTGCTTTCATTAAAGTTAAAAATTCTCATAAATTTAACCTCCAAAGCTTTATTCTTGGAGACCATTTCTTTTATTCCAGACTTTAAAATGCTTAGTATCTCAATGGATCTTTTCATAGGGGGGTAATAATATACGCATTCTTTTTGTGATTGATGCAAATTTATTTCGAAATCACCAAACATGTGATGAAGCGAAAGCTATTGGAATAAGGTTATAACTATACAATTCAAATAATAGATTTTAAAAGGATAAAAAAAGATTAACAAAGATAAATCAGGATGAAAATTTGATATGATAATTTTTTATTAATTCCGTATTGTTATTACCCAATCTTTTAAACTTGTATGAGTGGCATATGCGAAATTTAAAAATCTAAATTCCCAATCATTCTCTTAAAATTTTAAGATAGTAATTCCAAAAATTGATTGGAGAATTGTTGGTCATTGACGAACAGATTACCCTCATATAAGTTGGGATTGTGTGGGTCGGTAGCTCAATCGGTAGAGCAGTGGCCTTTTAAGCCATTGGTTCCGGGTTCGAGTCCCGGCCGGCCTACCATTCACTAGCCATTAAAGTTTTGGATAAGGGGGACGATTATAAAGATAACCCCATCCATAATTGTGGAAATAAATCAACAAGTACCTTTCAGACTTGCCTTGAATGCAAATGCAGCATTGGAGGAACAGCGACATTCTCAATCAAAGTTAAGTTCTGGAAAAAAAATAGTAGATTCGGTCTCCGATAGCGGTGCCTACTCTCAGTCACTGTCTTTGGAAAATGAGATGAAACGCAAGGAACATACAATCAATAATCTCCAGAACCTGGTTTCATTTTCTCAATCTCAGTTGGATGGGCTACAACAGGCTGGTAAGGTGCTTTTGAGAATGAACGAACTTGCAAAATTATCCTTGGATATAACGAAGCAAGACACAGATCGATCAAATTATGATTATGAATTCAAGGAACTTGCATTTGAACTGGACTCGATAAATCAAAAAAAATTTAACGATTTAGACCTTTTTTCAGACGGACCTTTTTCTGATGAAAAAAAGCAATTTATTCAAATCCTCCAATCTCAGTGGCTTAAAGCCGCAGAGCAAGTCGTTAAAGATCGATTAGGTTTGGTTGGAACAGGAAAAGATACCTTTAAGGTTAATGTTAATGATCAGGGTTCTGAACCATACAGCATTTCGCTTACATGGAATTATTCAGACCCAGATAGTCCAGATAATTTTGTGGATGTTGCCTCTCTGAATTATGAAATCTACAACTATAATCTTCCCATCTCAGGCCCCCCCAATGATCCGGACTTTTATATCACAGATCGACTCAACGCAGTGTTGATGACCTATGCCGTTTTAGCAGAAAACCTTTATTTCAACTCGCTCGCAAATGGAAACACAAAAAAAGGGTCCAGTGATTCTGGAGGTGCTGAGTGGTTTAAGTCGGGGATTGCTGATTTTGTTCATGGAGGTGATTTTCTTTTGGAATTCTCAGGAGGTTTCACCCAATCAACGATAGATTCTTTTGGTAGTGGTGATTCACAGGCATCCACATTAGAGCAGAGGGCTTCTTACTATGCTGCTGTGCGGTTTTTACATCATGAATTAAAAGATGCCGGATTTTCAGATGGCGTTAAAGAAATGCTTGGATGGATGTCTGAAAAAGTCAGTAATGGTTCCTCAAGTAAAGATTCAAGTATAGGAGCAGCTTTACAGCATTTTTTGGGAACGAGTAGATATTCCAATATAAATATCGCAAATGATGAGTTTGTGCAGCACTATACTGATAATGCACTGGGCTTCCATAATGACTCAACTCATTCTTTTCAAATTACTCTAGGTGATCCGGATACAGGTGCTATTAGTGGAGCTAACGCCGACGGCGGAAAAATCATCACCCATAAGGGCGCAGTACCAGACAGTGGAACAGGGTATGAACCCGTTCTAAACCCTTCCACAAACCCTTTAGATAAGTTTGGTTTGAAATGGGAAAAAGAAGGAATTTCCATGAACACTCCTAACGAAGATGGGAAAGAAGTGGTATTTCAATTTACAAATTCCATAACCATAGATGACAAAAACAGCTACAATCTTAGGAATACAAGCTCGGCAAGATTGACATTAAATCTTTTAGAAAATTGGTTAGGCGAATTAAGCGATCAGTCATCTACGGTAAGCTCGAATCTGCATTCACTCAATGTTTCAATTGAAAAACTTCAAAGCTCCTTAGCCAATTACAGCTCTGCGGTTAGTAGAATTTCTGATACTGATTATGCTTCTGAGACCACTAATTTTGTTAAAAATCAAATAAAAGCAGAAAACAGCGTTTCCATTCTTTCAAAAGGAAACGAAAATAAAATTTCAATAGGAGAACTTCTTGAAGGAGTAAAGATTGCAAAAAGTAATAGTTAAAAACTTTTTGCTAACTCCTGAATTTTACGAAGATTGAGCTTTCCTGTACCTAAAACTGGAAACTCATCTACTTTTTTAATAATCTTTGGAATCCATAGATTCGGAAATCCTTCTTTCCGTAATTTAGCGGCAAGCCATTTAGGATCAACTTTGCTTTTTACCAACAGAACGAGGCATTCTCCCTTGGATTCATCTGCGATTCCGGTGACCGCACAAACGATATCATCGTCCGTGTGACCATCCACTGAAAGAAGTTTTGCAATGGCATCCTCCACAGATTGATGCGAAACCATTTCTCCTCCTATTTTGGAAAACCGGGACAGTCTACCTTCGATAAATATGAACCCATCCTCATCCATTCGGCCTAAATCTCCCGTTAAAAACCATCCGTCATCTGAAAATACTTTTTTTGTCTTTTCAGAGTTATTTAGATATCCCGCAAAAATATTGGGTCCCCTGAAGGACAAAATACCCGTCTCATTTTTATCTAAAACATCTCCTGATTCGGGGTCGACCGTCCTTCCATCAATATTTTTCATCAACCTACCAACAGATCCAACTTTTTTTCCGGAGCCTGGCAGATTGAAAGATAAGCCCGGAGAACATTCTGTGAGTCCATATCCTTCCAAATATTCACAACCAAACTCATTCTCCCAAACATGAATTAAATCAGGTGGGCTTTTTTCAGCACCTGCCACCACATAACGCACACTTTTAAAATCATCACTTTTAGCCTTGCGAAGATATCCTCTAAGAAAAGTTGGCGTGCCAAGGAGTATCTCTGCCCTACCCTCCCGAATGGCCCGCAAATTTGTTTTATAATCAAGAGGAGAAGGAGCTGCAACAATTTGTAATCCAAAAAGTAAGGGGAAAAAAGTACCTACTGTTAGACCAAAACTATGAAATAAGGGTAAGTTACCAAGAAGAGACATGTTAGGGGTGAACAGACCAAGTGCATTCATCTGTGCACAATTAGATAGAATATTTTCGTCGCTTAATACTACTCCCTTAGGTTGGCTTGAGCTTCCGCTGGTAAAAAGAAGTGCCGCTTCCTTACGATTATTCTCGATTTGATTAAGTTGAAATTTTTTCATCATTAATCTCGGAAAGAAAAGCAGTTGCAGAGCAGAAAAAAGAAGTGACAGTTTCTTGTTTTTTTCGACCGCCAGCAATTCGCCCAAATCTATAACATTGTCGGACCATGGGAAGTCGGGGAATTTCTTCCTTACCTTCTCTGCCGACAGCATGACCTCAATCTCAGCTTCACGCAGGGTGGAAATCATCGACTCTTTGCTTACAGTAAGATTTAGATTAACCGGAATTTTACCTGCAAAGAGAACGGCAAGGTTTCCCAAGATTCCCGCAACACCGGGTGGCAAGGCTAGCCCGATTCTCTTACACTCAGAAGTTTTGATTTTTCGTGATAGAAATAGGGCCAACACCAACAATGTCCACCCTTTCATCCGTATGGGTTCAGATCGTCCGTAGTCGATCACCACATGAGTAAAAAAATTGGTTCGAACTGAGTGAAAAAGAGCTCTTGGCAGGTTCTTGGTATTGGTCATTTATCTTTTATCCCTTAAGTTGACTACCTGTTTGCCGTTGCCAAGCCTGAAAGGAAAAAATAACCTTAGACTATCTTGAAAGCCTTTTTGTCAGTTTCCCATTTTCCCATTTCTATTGTTGGTCGAATTCGTTAGCCCTGCGTGTTGGCGTAGGGCTATCCTGTAAAATTTCATCACTTTCAATTTATTTTTCCAAACACCCGATTACCATGTCATCCTCAAAAATTCTTATTTACGACACCACTTTACGCGACGGTTCCCAAGCGGAAGGGGTTTCTTTTACCGTAGCCGCCAAGATGCGCGTTGCAAAAAAACTTGATCAATTTGGGGTCGATTACATTGAAGGCGGATGGCCTGGCAGTAATCCGCGGGACATGGCGTTTTTCGAGAAAGCGGAAGAGCTCCAACTTTCCCAGGCCCGCATTGCAGCCTTTGGTTCCACTCGTCGGGCAAACACTCCCGTTGAAGATGATGCACAGGTTAAACTCCTCCTCGACGCTTCCACTCCGGTGGTTACCATTTTTGGAAAAACCTGGCTCCTCCATGTTACGGATGTGCTCAGGACAACTCCCGAAGAAAATCTTAATATGATCGAAGATACCGTTCGCTACCTCAAGGAACAGGGTAAAGAGGTCGTCTATGATGCGGAACACTTCTTTGACGGGTATTCAGACAATCCTGAGTATGCCCTCTCAACTCTCGAAGCAGCCAGCCGTGGCGGAGCGGACTTTTTGACCTTGTGTGAAACTAATGGCGGGAAGTTGGTAACCCCATTTCGTGAGATCACCAATGAAGTGGTGAATAAATTTCCTAATTCAAAAATAGGGGTGCATTGCCACAACGATGCAGGAGTTGGCGTAGCCGTGAGTATAACTGGCGTCGAAGCAGGAGCTGTCATGGTGCAAGGAACCATGAATGGGTATGGAGAACGCAATGGAAATGCCAACCTTACCACCATCATCCCTAATCTGGAGCTCAAGATGGATTACACCACCAACTGTTCCAAACATTTGGAAAAGTTAAGAGACCTTTCCTTGTTCGTTGATGATGCCACTAACCTACGACCTGATATCCGCTCGCCCTATGTGGGGGCTGCATCCTTCGCCCACAAAGGTGGAGTCCATGCAGATGCGGCTTCTAAGTCCATCAGAAGCTATGAGCATATCGACCCTACCCTTGTAGGAAACCGCACACGTGTACTTGTCTCGGATATGTCCGGAAGAAGCAGTATTATGATGAAGGCCAAGGAAATGGGAATGGATGTGGACGGCCGTTCCCCTGAAATGAAATCTTTTCTTGAGGAACTTAAGCAGCTTGAATTTAAAGGGTATGAATACGAATCGGCTGACGCTTCCTTTGACTTGTTACTCCGTCGTTTTTTGCGTGGGGAAGAGGAAGCATTTAAAGTTCTCCGATATCATGTTGGGATTGGTAATGACACGGAAAAAGAAGACGCAATTTCTGAAGCCACAGTAAAACTAAAAATCAGTGAAGAAACTAGGCATACCGTTGCCGAAGGGAATGGTCCTGTCTCTGCCCTCGACCATGCTTTACGCAAAGCCTTGGTTGAAGACTTCCCAACTATTGCTGAGGTACGCCTGGTGGATTTTAAGGTTCGTATTCTCGAAAGTAATTTGGGTACCGATGCAATCACCCGGGTTCATGTGGAATCAACAGATGGCGATCAAACATGGGGGACTGTAGGGGTGAGCGATAATGTCATCACCGCAAGTTGGGAAGCCCTTATCGATTCCGTATCCTACAAAATTTTGCTGGACACCGAGTCGGACTGATAAATTTTCACTTTTGGCCCAAGAGGTGCCCATACAGCTGGACTGGTAGAACGAAACCAAACATATGTTTCAATTCCAAGCATAGCAGCCATATGGGATGGGCCGGAATCATTTCCGGCAAAAGCACCTTCGTGATTTCGCAAACTGAAAAAGAAATCATGCAAGGAAGAGAATAATTTCGTTTTAATCCTAGAGTTTTTCCAGGAGGTGAGTTTTAAAAATTCATTTTGAAGATCAAAGTCTGCTTCCCCAAAACTAAAAAAAACTTCAGTTTGAGGTTTTTTTTCAAGCCAGTTTTCAGCCAAATGAAGAAATTCCGAAAGTGGCAGGTTTTTATCACTCCCCCCACTGCCAGGATGAATCCAAAGGTTTTGTAAACCCTCGTTGGTGGACTCAGCTCGTCTGGTAAACCATTTTTGATTTAGCTCTGCTCGAACAACTGGTTTTCTAAAACGCTCAATCAATGACTGCGAGAAGTGACATCCTCCCGTTGGTCTAGGGTTAAAAATATGGACATCGGTGGCACCCTTTTCCTTCCACTCTTTCACCCAGGTAGGATCATTCCAAAAACTAATCACTTGGGAACCATTGGCTAATTGTTCTAATTCAAACTCACCTTGATCCAAATCAAATAATATTGGTCTATTGGAAAACTCCTGGATCAGGAAATGATATTTAGAGGGTATACAAACTATGACCTCCTCAAATAGATTTTCTAGTTCTCTAAGTAAGGGCAGAGTCAAAAGAACATCTCCCAACCCACCACTCCGGAAAACTATGACTCTAGAAGCAAGCAATGAAGGCTTACTTATGCTCATTTTTATTTTCCTGAAATTTTCTCAAGAATGAAGGATCGAACCGATGAAGCATCGAAAGACACTTCATAAGAACAAGGTTCCCGACTTTTCAATGCTTCAAGAGAAGACGAGATAGGTATTTCCATACCTGCATGTTGATAAACAGCGGGGAATTTTGCGGGATGAGCTGTAGCCAGAATCACCGCTTTTTTCTCGGGATCTAAATCTTTGAATGCACAGGCCGTGTGTGGGTCCACCAGGTAATCATACTCCTGCTTAACAAATTGAATCAGACTGGGAATTTCTTTGTCCGAAGCACTCACACTGGAAAATCCAGAAATGTCAAAATGATCAAATGAATACTTCCCATCCTCACGAAATTTCTTCATTACATCGGATACCCGCAGGGCATCTCCGTTTAGAAAATAATAAAGTAAGCGTTCGAAGTTGGAAGCTACCTGAATATCCATCGAAGGAGCAAGGCTTGGCTTTACTTCTCCGAGCGAATACTCACCGCTTTTAAAAAGCCGGTGCAGCACATCATTTTGATTGGTAGCGACTCGAAATTCAGAAATATTTATTCCCATTTTCGTCAACAGCCAACCTGCGAATACATTCCCAAAGTTTCCTGTGGGGACAACAAAAGTAGTGGATTCCCTTTCTTCGGATGGAAGCTTTAACCATGCGTATAGATAATAGACCGATTGAGCAAGAATACGCGCTAGGTTAATTGAATTGACGGCTGACAAATCAACACTTGCCCGAAATTCGAGGTCTGCAAAAAGCTCTTTGACCGTACGTTGGGCATCATCAAAAGTACCTTCAATTGCAATGGGGAATACATTCTCCGCTCCTGTGCAAGTCATCTGCATTTCCTGCAAGGGCGATACCTTGCCTTTCGGGTAAAGAATAAAGACCGTGACTCCCTTTTTACCCAAAAGTCCCGAAATTGCCGCAGCACCCGTATCTCCCGATGTGGCCCCTAATACACATAGTGCTTTTCCTTCCCTTGCAATTTGAACCTCATATAGATTACCCAATAGTTGAAGAGCAAAGTCTTTAAATGCAAGAGTTGGACCATGAAATAACTCCAAGCATTTCCAATGCTTTGATAGTTCATGTAAAGGAGCTGTGTGCTTATTGGAAAACTTTGCATACGCAGAATGCACGCAATTCTCCAAATCATCCGTAGAAAGATCGGTGGCAAAATGCCGAAAGAATTCAGTGCATAAGGAAGGATAGTCTAAGTCGGCCCAAGCCTCTAAATGTAAGGTTAAATCGGGAAACTCTTCGGGAAGGAAGAGACCGCCATCCGGTGCCAACCCCTGAGCAACTGCTTCAGAAAAAGAAACTGAACTCCCCCCTCGCGTACTTCTATAACGCATCGAATTCGTTCCGATAAGAACTTGTAGGTTTACTTACCCAAACCGAACGCCTGGTGAGCTACACGGGTAGCTTCATCACCTTGGTCCGGATTAACCGCAACTGATATCTTGATCTCTGATGTACTGATCATCAACATGTTGATTCCCGAGTTAGCCAGAGCATCAAAAAATGTAGATGCAACTCCGGAATGTGATCTCATCCCAACACCCACCACGGACACTTTGGCAATATTGGTGCTCCTACCAAGTTTGCCGCCAACTCCTTCCGCAAAGTGTTCCTTTAATGCTTTTTCAGCCCGGAATGCATCTTCAGAAGGAACCGTGAAAGTGAGGTTCGCCTTACCCTTGCGGGCAACATTCTGAACGATCATATCGACCACCACTCCAGCATCTGCCATCACTTTGAAAATCGCTGCAGCTGCTCCCGGTCGATCCGGTAGCTCAGTAATACTGATACGGACTTGATTCTTATCGATGGCCACCCCACTTACGAGCGTGTCCTCCAGGGATTTCACATTTTTCTTCACATTAGTTCCTGTTTTTCTGGTAAAAGTTGAACGGACTTCGAAAGGGATATTATGCTTCTGGGCAAATTCCACGGCTCTGGTTTGCATGACTTTCGAGCCACTGCTTGCCAATTCCAGCATTTCCTCGTAATTGATCGCGTCTATTTTGCAGGCATTTGGCACGATTCTCGGGTCTGCAGTAAACACTCCTTCTACATCAGTAAAAATTTGGCATGTCTTCGCCTTTAATGCACCGGCAATAGCAATCGCACTTAAATCAGAACCTCCACGACCAAAGGTGGTAACATCCCCCTTGTCATTGACTCCCTGAAATCCAGCCAACACGACCACATTGCCGGCTCTAAGTTGCTTTCTAATGTCTCCACCCGTGACTTCACGAATACGAGCCTTACCATGTAAACCTTCAGTCATGATTCCTGCCTGCCATCCGGTCCGGGAAACGGCAGGAATGTCTAATGAATCGAGTGCCATACATAGCAGGGCAATGGTCTCCTGTTCTCCGCATGTCATGAGTACATCCATCTCACGATCTGAGGGTGCCTTTTGAATGGCTTTGGCTCTGGCAATTAATTCATTGGTGACTCCAGACCTTGCTGAAACAACCACTACCACCTGATGCCCTTCGTTAACGGTCTGCTTGACCCTCCTCGCCACTCTCTTGATACGATCCACATCACCGACGGAAGTTCCGCCGAATTTTTTTACAATTATGCTCATTCTTTGGAAAATGAATTTGGATCAAACACTCGAAACAACACCGGCTTTTCATTCACTCCTTCTAGCTTCTCAAGAGATTGAATTGCCATGCTCATGGAGTGTTCATTGGTATCATGAGTAGTCAGAATCACACTGGCGGTGGCAGATTCATTTTTCGGGCTTTGGGAAACAGTTGCCAGGCTTACATCATGTTCAGCTAAACAATCAGCTACTTTAGCGAGTTGGCCCGGCCGATCCTCGACTGTTAGACGAATGTAAAAAGACCCCTCGATCTCTACAGCCTTTGCCGGCTTACACTCTTCGGGGGAAACATGCCTTAATTTACAGAAGCCTGAGATTCCCTTCTTTGCTTTCACGACATCCACAATGTCGCTAATTACGGAACCTGCAGTTGGGTCCTGCCCGGCTCCTCTTCCAGTCAGAACCACCGTGCCCACAACGGAACCAGTTAAGCTGATTCCGTTGTATACTCCATCAGTGCGGGCAATAATCTCATCCATGGGAACTAAGGCGGGATAAACGCCAACTGAAATATGGTTGTTGTCAAAATTTCGACGGATCATTCCGATCAACTTAATTTTACATCCTAACTTACGCGCCGCTTGCAAATCCTCTATCGAAATTCGACGAATTCCCTCCACTGTAATGTCTTCCAAGTCAACCCATATTCCATGAGCGAGGTAAGCTAAAATGACAGCTTTATGGGCAGCATCTACCCCATCAAGGTCAAGTGCTTCGTCTGCCTCCACATAACCAAGCTCACGGGCATCAGTCAAAACTTCCTCAAAGGATACTCCCTCTTTCTCCATACGAGTGAGGATGTAATTTGAAGTGCCGTTAAGGATCCCGTAAATCAATGGAAATTCGTTGGCAACCATGCTTTCACGCAGAACTTTAATAATGGGGATACCACCGGCCACGCTGGCCTCGAAACCATACTGCACACCAGCTTTTTCAGCCGCTTCAAACAACTCATCTCCGTGTTCACAGATCAGTGCCTTGTTGGCGGTAACCACAGACTTCCCCTTTTCAAACGCACGAAGGGTTAGGCTCTTCGCCTCCTCAATTCCTCCGATAAGCTCACAAATTAAATCAATTTCAGGATCATCCACAATTGATTGTGAGTCAGTCGTGAGGGCAGAAGCGGGGATCTTTACTTTCCTTTGCTTATCCAATGAGCGAACTGATGCCCGTCGCGGAATGACCTGAACACCGAGAATTTTTTGCCAAAACTGACCATTTTCCTCTAAATGCTTCCATGTGCCTTGGCCAACGGTACCAAATCCGAGTATCCCGATATTTATAGTTTGGATATTATTTTCTGCGTTCATCTATTAGGAAGTAAGGGGTTAGTCCTTCGTTTTTCGCTCAAATCGATTTTCGGTTCCATCCTTCAGTCTTTGCAGATTAGACCGATGCCGCCATACAATCCAGGCCATGATTAAAAGTGATAAGATAACCTTAGACAACTGACCGCTCTTATCTTCTACCGACCAATAACTAACCATCGAACAAACTGGTAAGCTAAGACCAAATCCAATCGAAGCCACCGCCACATATCTCGTGGTGACAAAAATAACCAGCCAACTTACCAGACCAATAAGCAGGCACCCAGGCATGACTCCAAGCAAGCCTCCCATTGCGGTGGCCACTCCTTTACCACCTTTAAACTTTGTAAACAGAGGATATGTATGTCCAAGAACGGCGGCAGGCAATCCCCACAAGGCCAGGTTCGGATCACCGGAAAAGGCAACCAAACCTAACTTGAACCAAACTGTTGCCAGCAATCCCTTAACAAAATCCAAAATAAAAACTGTATATCCAGCAGGCTTGCCAATTGAGCGTAAGACATTGGTTGCTCCAGGATTTCCACTGCCAACACTGAATATGTCTACACCCATTCTCTTCGCAACAATAACACCAAAGGGTATCGAACCCAGGAGGTATCCGACAATGACTACGGAGACTGTTTCGAGGGAAAACATGGAAAAAAGAGGCGGCTAAAAGATAAATTGGGGGATAATTATCCCTGTCTGGAGACTCGGGCCTCCTTGATGTCAGGATCCTGCTCTATGGCTTCCAGGGCATTGGCAGGTGGTTCATCATCCAGTTCTAGAATTGTTAAGGCCCATTCGCCTTTGTCTGCACGACTCAATGACATGTTCGCAATGTTTACTGAAAAATCACCCAACATGGTTCCCAACTTTCCAACAATACCGGGCTTATCCACATTCTTTACAACCAATAAGGTATCCACTGGTCGTACCTCTATGGCCTGCCCGTCTACTTCCACAATTCGCGGATCGTTCCCTCTACCCAAAAGACTGCCTCGAACTGAACGCTGATCACCATCACTGGAAACGGTGCAAACTTCTATCAATTCGTTATAATCAACTGAATCAGCAGATTTTACAGTTTCCACTTTGATTCCGAGGTCTTTGATTTTAAAAGGTGCATTCACATCATTGACTCCTTCATCTCCGACCACACCGGAAAGCCATCCTTTTTGCACCGCTCGCGTTAAAGGAACACAGTCAAAATCGACAATTCCTCCAAAGTATGAAATTTTGATAGATTCAACGGATCCTTTTGCGGCTTGCCTCGCAAATGCACCCAAACGGTGACAAAGATCAAGGTATGGGCTAAGGCTTTCTAAATCCTTCGGGTCAATAGATGGCATATTGATTGCGTTGCGGATTCTTCCACCCTGTAGCACTTCGGCCACAGCCTCAGCGATCTCCACTCCCACACTCTCCTGTGCCTCTGCGGTAGAAGCACCCAAATGGGGAGTAAGGATTAAATTTTCTTCATTCCGGAATGGATGAT
The DNA here is from genome assembly GCA_902569115.1 of uncultured Verrucomicrobiota bacterium. Lineage (GTDB taxonomy): Bacteria > Verrucomicrobiota > Verrucomicrobiia > Opitutales > Seribacteraceae > Seribacter. Next base: position 47,449 of record CACFTI010000001.1, read on the forward strand.
CTTCAGGCAATGGTTCCTGTTCATAAACATCTAGCCCGGCAGCAGCGACCTTGCCCGATCTCAGGGCTTCTAATAGGGCTTTTTCATCAATAATCCCACCGCGTGCACAATTAAAAACGCGAACGCCATCCTTCATTTTGGAGAAGGCTTCAGCGTCGACCATTCCTTTTGTTTTATCGGTCATGGGCATATGAACCGTAATATAATCAGCCTCGGTAAAAGCCTGTTCCAACTCGACTTTTTCCAAATCTATCTCTTTGGCCCGGTCTTCGGTGAGATAAGGATCATAAGCAATCACCCTCATCTCAAAAGCCTGAGCCCGCTTGGCCACTTCTGCTCCAATTCTTCCAAGACCAAGGATTGAAAGAGTTTTTCCGCGAAGTTCAGCCCCCTTAAGTTGCTTGCGTTCCCACAAGCCTTCTCTCATGCCAGTCGCTCCGCGAACAATTGCACGGGTACCACACAACATATGAGTAAAAGTCAATTCAGCTGTAGCAATCGTGTTTCCACCCGGAGTGTTCATCACAATGATTCCCTTCTGGGTAGCAGCATCCAAATCAATGTTATCCACGCCTACACCAGCCCGACCAATCACCTTGAGATTCTGACTTCCCTCAATCACTTCAGGTGTGATCTGGGTGTCACTTCTCACAATAATGGCTGCCGAATCCTTAGCGATTTCAATGACTTCCTCTGGGGAGGATCCATACGCTTCCACGACTTCAAAGCCATCTTGATTCTTTAAATACTCAACCCCAAGGGGTGATATTCGATCAGCTACGAAAATTTTCATGTATTATAGGGATAAAGCAAAAATATCATGTTCATCCTGGCTTCAATGGCAACGAGGAAAGCATTTTCTAAAATAAGGACTTTCCCCCGATCCATTCGCTTGGCATGATGCATCATTGATCATGTTTGAAAATCTAACAGAAAAACTTAGCAAAACTCTCCGAAACCTAAGGGGCGTTGGGAAATTAACAGAAGACAACATTAGCGAAGCTTTAGCCGAGGTTCGAAAGGCTCTTTTATCAGCGGATGTTCATTTTCGGGTTGTTCGGGAGTTCATTGAGGAAGTCAAGGAAGCATGCCTCGGGCAGGATGTGTTAAAATCCGTTTCTCCGGGCCAACAAGTTGTCAAAATCATTAATGATGAACTGGTCAAACTACTTGGCGAAGGCAGTGCTGAATTACGCGATGAAAAGCCATTGCGTATTTTAATGGTCGGGTTACACGGTGCAGGAAAAACCACCACTTCCGCAAAACTTGCCAAGCGCCTTGCCAAGGATGGAAAGTCTCCCATGCTGGTTGCTTGTGACATCTATCGTCCCGCAGCCATTGATCAGTTGGAATTTCTCGCCAATCAGGAAAACTTCTCTTTTTACTCTGACCGAGCTTCCAAAAATGTACCTCAAATCGCAAGAGCAGCCTGGGAACAGTCCAAGCAAAACGGATCTGATGTCGTAATCTTCGATACAGCAGGACGACTGCAAATCGATGACGAGCTGGTTGGAGAGCTCGAAATTTTAAACAAGGAAGTTAACCCCCATGAAATTCTCCTGGTGGCGGATGCTGCTCTTGGTCAGGAGGCGGTCAATGTAGCCAAGACATTTCATGAAAGATTAGGACTTTCAGGTATCGTGCTTACTAAGGTGGATGGAGATGCCCGAGGCGGATCGGCCCTATCCATGAAAAAAGTTACCGGCGCACCGATTAAATTCATGGGGGTTGGGGAAAAAATTGATGACTTTGAGGTTTTCCACCCAGACAGATTAGCTTCCAGAATTCTTGGAATGGGTGATGTTGTTTCCCTGGTTGAAAAGGCTCAAGAGAATCTAGATGAGGAAGAATCGGCCCGCATGGCAGAAAAGATTCTCAAAGCGGAGTTTGATTTTGAAGATTTTCTATCTCAAATGAAACAAATGAAAAAACTAGGATCCATGGGCTCGATCGCCAAGATGCTTCCTGGTATGGGAAATGTTCAGGTCGGAGATAAAGAAGAAGCCGCTTTGGCTAAGCATGAAGCTATTATTCTCTCTATGACCAAGGAGGAGAGACGGGTCCCAAGAATTATTGGAGGATCGAGGAGAAAGAGGATCGCAACTGGATCAGGCGTTCAAATTCGAGATGTTAACCAACTAATCAAACAATTTTCTCAAATGCAGAAAATGATGAAAAAGATGAAGGGCGGCAAAATGAAACGCCTGATGGAAGGTTTCGGGGGCGGTGGAATGCCAAGCATGGAAGATATGGATCCTAAAGAGCTGGCTAAGCTGGCCAAACAGTTGAAGTAATCTCTACACAAAAAAGGCTTTCCTTGCATGCAAAGGAAAACCTAATTTGAGAAAAGATCTTAGACTCAAGTTAAATCAAAGCGATCAGCATTCATTACCTTTGTCCAAGCATCAACGAAATCTTTTGCAAATTTTTCGTCAGAATCCGAACAAGCATATACTTCTGCATAAGCTCTCAGGCGTGAATTTGAACCAAAAACAAGGTCTGCCCGAGTCGCTTTCCATTTCAACTGACCAGTTTTTCGGTCGTATCCCTCAAATTCCTCAGCTTCCTGATCAACCGGAGTCCATTTAGTACTCATGTCAAGAAGGTTGACAAAGAAATCATTAGATAGTGTCTCCGTTTTTTCAGTGAAAACTCCATGTTGTGAAGATCCATAATTCGCCCCTAACACTCTCAATCCGCCAGTCAAGACTGTCATCTCAGACCCAGTCAAACCGATCATTTGAGCACGGTCCAAAAACAGAGCTTCAGTGGCTACGCTATAGCGCTTCTTTAAATAATTACGAAAACCATCTGCTACAGGTTCCATCACTTGGAAAGAATCAACATCTGTATGCTCTTGTGTCGCATCCATGCGCCCGGGAGTAAATGGAACTGAAATTGACAATCCAGCTTTTTCTGCGGCTAATTCAATACCAACTCCACCAGCCAGAACAATCAAGTCGGCCATTGATATTTTTTTTCCAGATTGATTGAAATCACTTTGCACAATTTCAAGTCTTTCAAGAACCCTAGACAATTTAATGGGTTCATTGATCTCCCAATCCTTTTGCGGAGCAAGTCGAATACGAGCACCGTTTGCTCCTCCTCTCATATCAGTTCCACGAAAAGTAGAGGCTGACGCCCAAGCGGTGGAAACCAGCTCGGACACTGAAATGCCAGATTCTGCGATCTTGGTTTTTAAAATCTGGATTTCGGGGTCGGATATTAAGTCATGGTCAACAGGTGGTATTGGATCTTGCCATATTAATTCTTCTGCAGGAACATCAGGACCAAGATATCTGGACTTTGGTCCCATGTCGCGATGCGTAAGTTTGTACCAAGCCCGGGCGAATGCATCTGCAAAATAATCTGGTTCCGCTAGAAATCTTCTGGAAATCTTTTCGTAAGACGGGTCTGCCCTCAAAGCAATGTCGGATGTCAACATAGTCGGTTTTCGCTTTTTAGATGGATCATGGGCATCAGGGATAATATCAGGGGCATCATTTGCAATCCACTGCTTTGCTCCGGCGGGAGATGTGGTAAGTTCCCAGTCATAGGCGAAGAGGTTCTCTAGGTAATTAACTCCCCATTTAGTGGGAGTTTTTGACCAAGTAACTTCTAAGCCCGAGGTTATGGCATCAGGACCAGCACCGGATTTGTGGGTGCTCATCCATCCAAATCCCTGTTCTTCGATGGGAGCACCTTCGGGTTCAGGCCCCACATGAACGGCACTTCCAGCACCGTGTGTTTTGCCAAAGGCATGTCCTCCGGCGATTAAGGCTACGGTTTCTTCATCATTCATTGCCATACGACCAAAGGTTTCCCTAATGTCATGGGCTGAAGCTTTCGCATCAGGTACTCCGTTTGGACCTTCGGGATTTACATAAATCAATCCCATTTGAACAGCAGCTAGTGGGTTTTCAAGGTCTCGTTCACCGGAGTAGCGATTGTCTGCCAACCAAGAATCTTCCACACCCCAATAAATGTCATCTTCTGTTTCCCAGATGTCAGGGCGGCCTCCGCCAAATCCAAAAGTTTTGAATCCCATGGATTCGAGTGCAACATTACCGGTGAGAATGAAAAGATCAGCCCATGAAATTTTTTGTCCGTATTTTTGTTTAATGGGCCAAAGCAACCTGCGTGCTTTATCGAGGTTTCCATTATCTGGCCAACTATTAAGGGGCGCGAAACGCTGTGCTCCGGTCCCTCCGCCCCCTCGACCATCTGCCGTGCGGTAGGTTCCAGCGGCATGCCAAGCCATGCGAACAAAAAAGGGTCCGTAATGACCAAAGTCTGCGGGCCACCAGTCCTGTGAATCAGTCATCAAATCGGTTAAGTCCTGCTTAAGAGATTCAAAATCCAACTTCTTGAATTCTTCAGCGTAATCAAAATCCATTTCCATTGGGTTCGAACGGGCATCGTGCTGGTGAAGAATATCAACTTTTAGTTGGTTCGGCCACCAGTCTTCAACGGAAGTCCCCTGGCCTGCAGCTTGATGAATAGGACATTTTTCGGCAGTTGTTATAGGTGCTTCTTTGCTGTGATTAAAAGGGCAACCGCCTCCTTTGGATTGGTTATCTGTACTCATGGTTTTGTAGATGTTTTAATGAAGGGATGGTAAAATAGAGGATGATTCCTAAATAGGCTTAGTACACGAAAGCAATTATTTTTCAAGTTCTTGCAAGCAAAGAAAAAGTTTTTTGATTTTGACTTCATCTTTAATACCCGGCTCAGATTCGACACCACTGTTAATATCAACAACCTGGAGATCTACTTTGTGATAGGCACTGGCAATATTATCAGGACCAATACCGCCGGCCAAAATCCATTTTTTTTCAGGGAATAAATTCTGAAATTCAGAAAAGCTTTTCCAATCTGCAGACTTTCCGGTACCTCCAAATTTATCTGGCGAATAAGCATCGATGACAAATGTCTCGGAATATTCCAATAAATATTCCGGAAAATTGGCTCCAGTGGGTAGTTTGGGAGCGAGCCACAAATTCGATGGACCCACCATTTCGCTCCATTGACGAATTATTTCTTTATCTAAATCAAGAGGGAAATGAAACTGGTAATATTGAAAGTCAGCTTTTTGCATAAGGGCTACATCCTCAAGCTTCGGAGCCACATCAACCGCAACTTTCTTGCATGAAATATCTTTCAAGCTGTCGGAAACCCGTTTTAAATCCTCCAGACTAATGTGACGGGGAGATTTAGGATAAAGGATAAAACCAAGGTAATTTGCACCCGCTTGCAGGGCGATTAATGCATCCCTCTTATTGGTGATTCCACATACTTTTACCTCAACACGCATCGTAATTTTAAAATTTAAGAAAAATACTTAACCAGTTTGCTGATCATATCCTCAATGCTTGGGTTGGCACACTCCAATTCCACGGTAAGTTCATTTTCCGAAAGAGTTTTGCTGGTCTCAGGGCCAAAACTGCAAATGATCGGCTTGATCGCTTCTTGATCCAGCACTAAATCATCTTCCTGTTCAATATAGGACAGAGCGGTAGAGGAGCTGGTGAAAATAATTGCATCGGCACCCAATTCACGAAATTTCCTAAGATCCACTGCATCGGTTACATCGGTAAAATCTGTTTCGTATACAGGTAGTGTGTCAACAATCGCATGCCCAATATCCTCAAGCATTTGAACGAGGACTTCACGGTTCCGATTCCCCGTGATAACCAGTACATTTGCACTATCGAGAGAGTCCGTGGCAACCAAATCCTTGGCAAGATTTTCTGCCGTGGATTTTTCAGCCACAATTTCAACTTCAAGACAGTGGTTTCTAAACACCTCCGCCGTACTCTCTCCCACACAGGCGATTCGCATAGGCCCAAAACTACGAATATCACCATAAGCAAGAAAGAAGAGTCTCATGAATTCACGGGCACCGTTGGCACTTGTAAAAACCGCCCATTCGTAGGTTGCAATGCCTGCAAAAACTTCGGCAATCAGTTTCTTGTCCTCGGAAGGTAAAATCTTGATTAAGGGCAACTCCATAACCTCTGCACCGAGTTGTTCTAATTTTTCCTTAAACTTGCTTACTTGACCGGTCGGACGAGTGAGCACGAGCTTGCGACCAAACAAAGGTCTCTTTTCAAACCAGTTTGCCTTATCTCCCGTTCGCCCAATTGCATTTCCGATAAAAACAATGGCAGGTGCCCCCAAACCTGCGTTTTTCGTAGAACTTACTAAATCCTTTAATGAGCTAATGATTTTCTTTTGACTGGGCAGAGTTCCATTACTGACAACTGCAGATGGAATATCAGGCGACATTCCCCCATTTAGTAATTTATCAACAATCTCATCCAGTTTGCTCATGCCCATGTAGATACAGAGAGTCCCACCAACTTGGGCAAATTTACTGAAATCAACCCGTAATTCTTCCTTATTCAGGTCTTCATGACCGGTAAGAAAAGATATTGTTGATCCACATTCACGATGAGAAAGTGGAAGCCCGGCATATCCAGCACACGCAAGTGCTGCAGTTACCCCAGGAACCACCTCATAAGCGATATCCGCTTTATCTAAAGCCAGCATTTCTTCAGCACATCTTCCAAACACAAAAGGGTCTCCCCCCTTCAGCCTAACCACCATGCTTCCAGAGGCGGCATGTTCAACCAAAGTTTTTTCGATATCTCTTTGTTCAACGGTGTGCCGACCTGGAGATTTGCCTACATCAATTTGGATACATTCCTTCCGGGTCCATTTTCGAAGTTCTGGATTCGCTAAGTTGTCGAAGACAAGAACATCACACCTTTCGATTAATTCCTTTGCCCGTAAGGTTGAAAGTTTCGGTTCGCCCGGACCCGCTCCCACTAGATAAACCATTCCTTTTTTACTCATCTGTAAAAATCTTTTATTTTTTTCATAATCTCAGATTCACTCATTTCATTACAGGAAAAGGAAAGATACCCAACTCCCTCTTCAAAGAAATGAAGATTTCCCTGCTGCACACAAACACCCAGTGCGATTTGGCAACCTCCACCTTGGCTCTCTAGAACATGTCGCTCAATGCTAACATCCTTTTGAGTCGTTGAGCTCCCTAATCTTACATATTCATCCTTGTCGCCAGATCTTGTCTGTATTGCAATCGCACCCTGCCCCGCTGCTGGCACCATTTCACTCACCGGTAAATGCATGAATTTTAATCCCGGATAACCAGTCAGCCCTAATCGTGCAAGGCCCGCTGCAGCAAGAATAGTGCCGTCTGCCTCATCCTGCTCAGCAATTTTCCTCAAACGAGTTTCAACATTTCCGCGTAATTGAATCCATTCACATTGGGGAAAACGATCTTTCAACTGAGCTTGCCTGCGAGGACTTCCGGTTGCCATAACTTTAGGAGTGTCCGTATCATCTTTTAGGATGAGCACATCACGAGGATCGTCGCGTTCCACAAATGCGGAAAGGCTTAGCCCCGGCGGGCATTCCGTGGGCATGTCCTTAGCACTGTGGACTGCCAAGTCGGCATCTCCTTGAATCAACGCATCCTCCAGTTCCTTGGTAAATAGCCCCTTCCCTCCTTTTTCTGCCAAATTCCATTGAGCCTGCCGGTCACCCGTTGTACTCATTGGGAGCAGTTCAGTCTGAACCTCCAATTTGGTTTGAAGCAAAAAGGCTACCCTTTCCGCCTGCCAAAGAGCAAGCGGACTTTTACGAGTCGCAATTCGGAGCTTTCGAGGAGAATTCACTGTGTTTGGTTCACACAGAAAAATTTCCGCGAATCAATCGATTCAAGAATTAATTCTTTAAATTAGGAGTAAGAAGCTTGAGCACCCTTGATATTCTTTTTAGGAATCCAAGGCATCAAAGAACGCAGGCGCTGTCCCGTTTCTTCGATTGGATGCTTTTCTCCATCCTCCAATAATTTATTGTATTTCGGAAGACCGGCTTGATACTCTTTCACCCATTCCTTGGCAAACTTTCCGGATTGAATTTCCTTAAGAATCGATTTCATGGACTTTTTGACATTTCCGTTTATGACGCGTGGGCCACGGGTAACATCACCATATTTAGCAGTCTCGGAAACGGAAAATCTCATCCCGGCAATCCCGGATTCAATCATCAGATCGACAATTAGCTTCAATTCATGCAAGCATTCAAAGTAGGCCATTTCCGGAGCATATCCGGCTTCAACCAAAGTTTCAAAACCTGCTTCAACTAAAGCAGAAGCACCGCCACAAAGAACGGCTTGCTCACCAAAAAGATCAGTTTCAGTTTCTTCCTTGAATGAAGTCTCTAAAATTCCTGAACGAGCGGCACCAACTCCTGCGGCCCAAGCAAGGGCAATTTTTTTGGCATCCTTGGCAGATCCTTTGTTTACCGCGATCAAGGCAGGAACTCCTTTACCTTCCTTGTACTGGGAACGAACGATATGGCCAGGTCCTTTTGGAGCAACCATGATCACACTAACTCCGCGTGGAGCCTTGATCAGTCCAAAGTGAATTGCAAATCCGTGAGTAAAAAGCAGTGTTTTCCCTTTGGAGAGGTTAGGCTTAATTTCATTTTCATAAACCTCAGCCTGCTTCATGTCAGGAACACCGATCATAATAACATCAGCCTTGGCAACCGCTTCAGCGACCTCCATTACTTCGAAACCATGACGCTTCGCCACCCGAATGGATTTACTTCCTTTGTACAATCCTATGACTACCTTACAGCCACTCTCCTTTAGGTTGAGAGCATGGGCATGTCCCTGGGAACCGTAACCAATAACGGCGAGCGTTTTCTTTTTAATGGGCGTTACTTTCGCCTCTTTTTGAGTATATACTTTTGCAGGCATAGCCTAAGTGGGTTTTTTATGTTAGTCTAGTGATTGAAATTATTTTTCCATCGAACCTCGGCGGAGCGAGACAGTTCCTGTACGGGCCAATTCAGTGACTCCAAAGGAATCGAGAAGATTAAGAAAAGCTTTGATTTTGTTTTCATTCCCTGTGGCTTCTATGATCAGAGAGGAGGTGGAAACATCAATAATCTTTCCTCTGAAAACATCACAAATCTGAGTAATCTCACCGCGAGTTTTGGAATTTGCACTTACTTTAACAAGAACCAATTCACGACCTACACCCTCATCGCCAACGAAGTTCTCCACCTTGATTACATCAATTAGTTTATCCAATTGCTTGATACATTGATCCAATGCTTTTTCATCACCATTCAGGGTAACTGTAATACGGGATCTACCATCTTCATGAGTAGGACCGACATTTAAAGTGTCGATATTAAATCCTCGACCACTGAATAAACCGGCTATTCGAGCCAATACACCGAATTTATTTTCGACGAGAACGGATATGACATGACGCATGGGATAAAGTAAGAATGATGGTGGACGGCACAGGACTCGAACCTGTGACCTACTGGGTGTAAACCAGTCGCTCTAACCAACTGAGCTAGCCGTCCAAATTAAGGTGAATGACCGAGCATAAGCGACTATCTATTACATGCAAGCGTGAATCACTTGGAAGTACCGACCTCAACGCGAATTTTTTTGGGTCCTAAAATAGGTTGAGGTCCAGTTCGATATCCCCCTTTAGGTTTTGGCTGAGGGCTGGCCTGAGAGATCTTTTGCTTTCCACCCTGTACCGAGGTTTTTCGTGGACCCAGCCAATAAGATGAGCCCACTGTTTGTTGACCGGATGAAGGCAGCTTTGTTGGATTTGAAGGCTGAGCTTTAGAGGGTACTTCTTTGTCTCCTTGTGAGCCCGCTTGCTGAACCGGAAAACCCGGCTCCGTTGGTCTTCCTTTGCGGAATTGATAGCGATTTATCTCTTGCAAAGAAATGTTATTAACATTGCTTAGCCATTCATCCACTCTTTTATCCAACTGAGCATAGACAGCATCCCTGAACTCAATGGAGTTTACAGCAGCTGTACGCTGGTTCAAATCTGACTCCAAAACCCTATCTTCTGCTACTTTGGATCGCCTTTCCTGAAGGGGGAACTCCGGAGAAATTTTCTGCCATGGAACTCTTTTCTTAATTAATTGCTCCGAATTACTGGTAACAAATCTTTTTCCGCCAAATGGAGAATACTTTGAAGGCCAATCTTCTATTTTAATACGATTACTAAATTTTGAGTTAAGCTTTGAATTCATAAATTTTTTCCCAGAATATCGACTAAGCTTACCATCGAGATTGCCCATCCTTTGGGTAAAGTCATTGGATTTTTGTTGTGCCACACAAAGATGAATCGCAAAAACAGAGAAAAATAAATAATAGGATATCCTCGACATTATTTAGAAAGAATGGAAAGACCTAAAAGTAAACATTCCTTTCCCTTCGAAAGCAAGAACATCAGCATCCCTAATATGAAATCATACCTGTCCCTCCTTTCCCATGTTTTAGAAAACGGAACTTTTCGAGACGACCGTACGGGAACGGGCACATGGTCAGTATTTGGCGAGCAAGTCCGCTTTAGAATGGACGATGGCTTCCCACTTTTAACAACTAAAAAACTACACCTTCGATCGATTATTCATGAACTTCTATGGTTTCTTAAAGGAGATACCAATGTAAAATATTTGCAGGACAACAATGTTTCTATATGGGATGAATGGGCCGATCACGATGGTGACTTGGGAAGAGTTTACGGGGCACAATGGACAGATTGGAAAAAATCAGACGGTGGTAGTATTAATCAGATCGAGGAAGTTGTAGAAAGTTTAAAGAAAAACCCTTCGAGTCGACGTCATTTAGTTTGCGCATGGAACCCGGGTGAACTGCACTTAATGGCCCTACCTCCTTGCCACGCCCTTTTTCAATTCTATGTGGCTGATGGTAAGTTAAGCTGCCAGCTTTATCAAAGAAGTGCAGATCTTTTCTTGGGAGTTCCATTTAATATAGCTTCCTATGCCTTGCTGACCATGATGATCGCCAAGATTTGCAATCTGGTACCATATGAATTTGTGCATACCTTTGGTGACCTCCATTTGTACGCTAACCACCGCGAACAGGCCGAATTGCAACTTTCCAGAGATCCGCGAGCTAAACCTTCGATGAAAATAAATGGTAATCACGAAAAAATCACCGATTTTAAATACGAAGATTTTATTCTCAGCGATTATGACCCACATCCTGCCATCAGAGCACCTATTTCCGTATGAGTTCCACTAAAGGCATAAAAGCAATTGTAGCGATTTCCGAAAATTATGTTATCGGTAAAAATGGAGATTTACCTTGGAGAATTTCTGAAGACCTGAAGTGGTTTAAAAAAATTACTCTCGGTCACACTTTATTAATGGGGAGAAAAACCTGGGAATCCCTGCCTGGCCCTCTTCCCAAAAGGGAGAATTGGGTCCTAAGTTCTACCCTAAAAACACAGCCGAAAATACATGTTTTCCCGAAACTTGAAAAAGCCATAGAAGCTGCCAACGACCGTGAACTCTTCATAATCGGTGGGGGAGAGCTGTATCGTCAAACCCTTCCCATGTGCGAAGAGTTATATATTTCTGAAGTGCACCGGGAAATTGAGAACGGGGATGCCTTCTTCCCAGCATTCAAGGATCATTTTGAGATTAAGGAAAAACTATTTAAAAACGAAGAATTTTCTTTAAACAGATGGGCTCGAAAACCATCTTAGATGGTACTCAGTAGTACGGGCTTAATAACAAATATACGACTGGACCTGTCACCGCTACATACAACCAAACCGGAAATATTTTCCGGGAAAGTTTCTTATGTTTTGTAAAGTGATTCGTAAACCCGTAGCAAAAGGTAAGTAAAATAAAAGGTAGACTTACGGCTGCTAAAACGATGTGACTGAGCAGGATTACTAAGTAAATGGTACGCATGGTACCTGCCTCTGCAAGCTCGACTTCTGACATCTCCCTATCTCCATTCAGATCACCATAGATCGTTTCCGGAGTGGTGAAGTGGTAAGTAACATACGAAAGCAGAAATAGGAGCGAGCAAATCATCGCTGCATAGATCCATCTTTGATGAAGAGAAGCGTTTCCTTTTTTTATAGCAACCAAGGCCATAACTAAAGAAATAGCCGCAACTGAGTTAAGAATTGCATGAAAGGGTGGCAGAAAACTTAGACTAAATCCGTCTGGCAGAGGAATTTTTACCTCTCTCATTAACATAACTAGGCCTAAGACCGCAGCTGTTATGACCCACACGGCAACCTTTAGCTTTCTCAAAAGTTCCTGATTTTCAGGTAGTTCTTTTAGCTGTTTAATTTGTGTCATTTAAATAGTTGGTAAGGTCTAAAGTGAAAGGAATAAATGTTTCTTCCTCATCCTCATCCAATAATACCTGAGCCCACAACCTACATTGGCTAATTCGCGAAGAACTAAACGAAAACTCCAAATCCCTAGTGATTGATTCGGTGACTGGACCCACGGCACCATCCTGCTCCAAAGGGTGCAAATGGGCAAAGCCTTTTCTCTCCCAATCAAAAGCAACCATGTGGGCATGAGCACCCATCACAGGTCTCAATTTCAGCACATTATCCCTCTCATCTCTTGCCTTAAAAGTAAGAATGTATTCATCATCGGCAGATTCAACCTTGCGAACGCCCAAGGAGAAGTTGCGTCCATTAGTCTGAAAAGAATTTGAGCTTGTTAGATTAGGTTTCTTTTCATCACCACCTTCAACAATGAAGGAATTAGAAAGTAAAACTCTTCTTGGACTCCGTATCGGAATAAGATCTAGAAATATTCGGTACTCACCAAATGCTCTTGGGGTGAGAGTGAAACGCCAAATACCATCAAATAAGTCGTCCGGAACCGGATGTAGATGCTGGTAATCCTCAAGGCTTGGATCCACCGCTAATAAGTGAATCTTTTGGGTGTGACTTCGGGCTACCTCATCAGCAGCAAGAGGGGATCCGTCAAATTCCTTTAAGTTAATCTCAAACTCGCAGGGTTTATCGATCACAATTTCACCGAGTGGTCTTAATGCCATGGATATTGGCCATTTTCGAACGGTCAAATCCACGAATCCGGCATCTCCTGGACCACAATAATCAAGTTCTCCTTCCGAATTATATGTTTCCTCGTGCAAAAAATCACAAGGTTCAACTGGCAACCATCGTACAATAAAATAAATAATCACAAAGGGAATGATCATCAACAATGATTTAAGTGAACGACTCATGTCATGAATGAATCATATTAAATTGACTGCTGGCCTTGTAGACGGCTGAGGAAATCTTCGACAGACCACCCTTTTCCAGGAACCTGATAGACAATTTGCCTTCGAGAATTAATCACAATGGTACGCATTGTGTGGTCGAGAGGGGTATCTGGTTCTTTTTTCCTCATAATGCCAAATTGACGGGTAAGATCATCAATCACACTTTTTCCAGCAGTACCAAGACGAAAATTTGACTCCTCTAAATTGTATCCGCGGGCATAGGATTTAAGGACTCCCGGTGTATCAAATAAAGGGTCGAGTGTGATGGAGAGAAACTTAACATAAGGTATTTTCGTTTTCTCAACCAATTCCTGCAGCTTTTTCATTTTCAATGTAGCAGCCGGACACATATCTGGCTCGGAGCAACGGGTAAAAATGAAATTTAGAATGGTGACAGATCCATCTAAATAATCAGTGGTTATAATATCACCGTCTTGGTCATATATAGCAAAAGGAGGAACTTGGTCACCCACGCTACGAATTGAATCTGTGCCCATAGTAAGAGTATCACGGCGGAGCAGTCGGTTTACATTATTGAAACGAATTCTTTCCCTAAACTCATCAGGCCAAACACTATGCAAAAGAAATATCTCTCCGTTTTTTGGACTAAAACTCGACTGAAGCCTGCCTTTAAAAATGTTTTTTCTAGTAAGAAGATTAAAGTCACCAGGTTGTACTTCCACTTCGATAACATCGTTTAATTGCAAATCCGAAAAATCTTGAATTGAGGATCCGGCGGAAGTGACCTTAATGGAGGCAACACTGCGGTTTTGATCAGTTCGCACAACTTCACCCCTCACTTCATCCACCAACAACCCTTTTCCTGACTTTCGAATTTCTGTTTTCGAACAGGCAAAAAGGGAAAATAATATAAGAAATATGGAAAGATCTTTTGAAAAATGTTTCACAGCTTCTTTTTATCAGTAAAGAAATTTCTCGCAATTCGATTTACAATTAAAACTTCGTAATTGTCATTCATGACTTCAGCGAGTATAATAAGATTAGTTAATAACTCTACGATTAGGTATTAGATTTTCTTTCAATGTATTTATAACTCTCAATCATCTTGCTTGGAACATACCAAGCATCATTATGATTAATTACCCTTGTGAATCTTACTAAAGACATCAATTCCAAAGCACCTTCTACTGCTTTCGCAGCTGGAAAATCGGTAGATTTTAATGGATTGTATGAACTCACAAAGCCTCGGCTGAGCCTACTATCTGTTTTTACCGCGTCTCTTGGTTTTTTGGTACACGACCCCCTCATTCCTGACCTAGGGTTATTTATCGCTTTGACTCTGGGTACAGCACTTGCAGCTGGCGGTGCGGCCACCCTTAACCAATGGATAGAACGCAAGGAAGATGCCTTGATGGCACGTACTGCAACCCGCCCATTACCTGCAAAACTTGTGACCCCAGAAGTCGCTCTTAGTTTTGGTATAATGTTGAGTACTCTTGGACTGCTCACACTCTGGGTCTGGACGAACCCCTGGGCCACCCTACTTACTTTCGCCACGCTTCTTATTTACCTTGCCATTTACACCCCCCTGAAGAAGAAGTCACCCATTGCAATTGAGGTTGGAGCCGTTGCCGGTGCCTTACCTCCTTTAATCGGTTGGGTGGTTGCTGCTGGTTCCCCCACCACTTATGGTCTTATTTTGTTCGGAATCCTATTCGCTTGGCAGCTCCCACACTTTATGGCCATCGCTTGGAATCATCGTAAAGATTATTCGAAGGGCGGGTTTCGCTTTCATAACTTTAACGATCCACTAGGATCCAAGATGGGGCTGAAAAGTTTTCTTTATTCTATTGTTTTAACTGCTTTCGTGTTTGCCCCTTATTTCGTCGAATTGAATCAGTCTGCTCCGGGTTATCTCTATCTAGCTTGCTCCTGTCTGCTCTCCCTCTATTTACTCGTTCCAGCCCTTAAGTTTCTCGTTAATGAAGAACGGGACAAGTCAGCCAAGAAACTCTTTATTGTTACCATTATTTATCTTCCATTGCTTTTGGCATCTCTCGTCATAGATCGCTACTTATAATTGCCATGACATCGCACACCCACCGTTCAAAAATACCTCAACTTGTTTTTTCATTACAAACTCTTGCCCTGTTCCTTTTGGGTTCCTGTTCTAGAATCGATCATAAGCAGTCTGCCTTAGATCCGAAAGGCTTAGTTGCACAAAACCAATACGACATCTTCATGCTTTCTGTTTGGATCACCATCTTTCTCTTTTGTGCCGTAGGTGGTTGCCTACTTTTCGTTCTTTGGAAATATCGTGCAAAATCCAAAGAAGAAGCAATGGAGATTCCTGAACAAATGCACGGTAGTTCGAAAATCGAAACCACCCTGATCATCGCTTCAGCTGTCATTCTTGTTATTCTTGCGGTTCCAACCCTACAAGGTGTGGTTTTAATGAACCGTGTCCCTGACCCGAACGATCAAGCAACTCTGGAAAAACTCAAGTTGGATAAAAGCCAAATCGAAGATGCCATAACGGTTAATGTAACCGGTAAACGATTTTTTTGGGTTTTTGAATACCCCCAGTATGGAATAGTTACGGCCAATGAACTAGTTTTCCCAGCAAGCAAAGCAGTCCGCGTCAATCTTCGCACAGAAGATGTTATCCATTCATTCTGGCTACCTAAGCTTGCTGGTAAGATGGATTTAATGCCCGGCCAAGAAAACTTTTTATGGTTTATTGCTGATGAACAAAAAATTCGCTCAGGCATCGACAAGGATGGTAATCCATACGAAGTGGATGCAAAAACAGCGATGCCATCCGTTTTCGATGGCAAAATGAGGCAAACTATTTTTGCCAAACAAGCTTTCACGGATGAATTTGAAGCAGTCGGGGGTTTATTCTATGGCCAGTGTGCTGAATACTGCGGCAACTCCCACGCTTACATGTCATTCCGGGCTCTCGCTCAAACAGATGAAGATTTTGAAAAATGGGTCCTGAAATTCCGAAATGCTCAAAACCCAAATTTACAACCCACTGCATACTCAGCGGAAAACACATACGAAGAAGGTACAGTCGTTACTTACACAGACGAACAACTTGGAGAGAATAACAGACGTGAATTTCGTGCTCTAAAAGCTACCGCAAAAGGGCAGACTCCAGTAACAAAACCAGATGTTTGGGAAAAAGTACACTCAGACGATTATGAAAAAGGGAAAATCCTCTTTGGGACGCAAGGCTGTGCTCAATGCCACGCGATCAACAAGACAGGAATTGGTGCCAAAGGTCCAAACCTAACCCTTTTTGGCTTACGCACATCACTAGCTGCTGGATGGATGAGAAATGACGAAGATAGTCTCGATAAGTGGCTTCGCAATTCAAATGAAATAAAATTCGGAAATCTGATGTGGAATGGGGAGGGAATTGATGACCGGCATCCGTTACGCCAACTTCAAGACGACGATGAGAAAGTGAGTCAGCTTGTGACTTATCTACTTGGACTTAAATAAAATTTAATTTTAACAACTACTTATCATGGCAATTGAATCCATTAAATACGCATCACCTGAAACGGAATCTAAGCTAGAAACAAAAGCTTTCCCGAGGCCTGGACAACATGCTTCAGGAATTGTTGATTGGCTCACAACAATAGATCATAAGAAAATTGGTTTGATGTACGGACTGGCCGCTTTGTTTTTTCTAATAGTCGGAGGGATTGAAGCGCTTCTCATTCGGTCTCAATTGTGGAGTCACAACATGGAAGTTTTGACCAATCGGCAGTACAATCAAATGTTTACCATGCACGGAACGACCATGGTTTTCCTTGTCATCATGCCTCTGAGTGCCGCTTTCTTTAATTTCTTCATGCCCCTGCAAATTGGTGCACGTGATGTCGCCTTTCCCAGAATGAACACCTTGAGTCTTTGGTGTTTTATCGCAGGAGGAATCATTCTTAATCTAAGCTGGTTTTTCACTGGTGGATCTCCAGCTATTGGTTGGTTTGGTTACGCACCACTTACCGATCCTAGGTTTACCGAAGTCATTGGCGATATGGGACCTGACTTTTGGATTTTCTCACTGCAAATCCTTGGTATTGCATCTCTTCTTGCATCGTTTAACTTCATTACAACCATCATCAACATGAGAGCCCCCGGTATGACTATGATGAGGCTTCCGGTTTTTACCTGGATGACCCTCGTTGTCAGCTTTCTGTTGATTCTTGCGTTACCGGCAATCGCCATAGCTTTGGCGGAATTAATGTTTGATCGATCTTATGGAACAAACTTCTTCGATTTCCTCGAAGGTGGTAAGCCACATCTTTGGCAGCATTTGTTTTGGATTTTTGGTCACCCAGAAGTTTACATTCTAATCCTCCCAGCTATGGGTATTGTTTCAGAAGTGATACCAGTTTTTTCCCGTAAGCCTCTTTTTGGTTATGGTTTAGTTGTTTTCTCTGGTGCTCTCATTGGCTTCATGGGTTTTGCGGTTTGGAGTCATCACATGTTTACGACCGGTATGGGTGTGGTTGCCACCTCTGCATTCTCTATCCTGACAATGCTTATTGCGATACCAACTGGAGTTAAGATTTTCAATTGGATCGGCACTATGTGGGGTGGAAGAATCCGTTTTGACACCCCAATGCTTTTCGCTCTTGGATTTATTACCATGTTTATGATTGGTGGATTCACTGGGATCATGCACTCATCCGTGCCCATTGATGCTCAGCACCAAGACACTTACTTTGTGGTAGCTCACTTCCATTATGTTCTCATTGGTGGTGCCTTGTTTGGACTCTTTTGCGGCTTTTACTTTTGGCTACCCAAAATAACTGGTCGAATGATGAATGAGAAGCTTGGTAAATTCGTCTTCACCCTAATGTTTTTAGGATTCAATCTCACATTTTTCCCCATGCACTATTTAGGTATGATTGGACAACCCAGAAGGACTCATAGCTACAATGAAGGGCATGGTTTTGAAGCTTGGAATCAAATTGCCACCGTCGGCTCTTTTATCCTTGGAATTGGTGTTTTCATAGGGGTGGTACAATTTATTCATTCCTTTTATTCGAAAAAGCTGAAACCTGCTGGCAAAAACCCATGGGACGCTAGATCACTTGAATGGACTTTGTCATCACCGGTTAAAGATTACAACTTTGCCAGAACTCCAATAATTAAAGCTCGTGACCAAGCATGGGAAAATAATCATGGGGAAAAAGACAACCATTCAGAAAAACAACCGTTAGACGATCATGGCGTGCACATGCCAGATCGATCATGGTGTCCTCTCGTCACTGCATTTGGACTTTTTGTAATGGCTATTGGTCTACTTTTTCATCAATCTATCGATGCATCAGGTGAATTAGCGAGGGACTACACTATTGCGATTGCAGGAGGAGTAATTTTTGTTGTCGGAGTTATCATGTGGGCAATTGAAGGACCTCGTGGCTATCACCTTTTTCCTAAAGAAAACGAGGAGTAAATTTAAAATTTCCAATACATTATGAGCGACGCTGCAGTCCATGCCTTAGATCATCACGAGCCAGTTACAAGCACTGGTATTCCAAACAAAAAAGTCTTAATGTGGGCTTTTCTTGGTTCCGATTGTATGTTTTTCGGCACCCTGATTTCCACTCATTTAATCTACCGTAAAATTTCAGCCACGGTTGGTGGAAATACTTTGGATGTACGCGATATTTTCGATATTGAACTAACATCTTTCAGTACATTCATACTCCTCGCAAGTTCTCTTTTTATGGCTCTTGCAGTTTCCGCGATACATAAAGGAAATTTGAAAAGCACTAGATGGATGCTTCTAGGAACAATCGTATTCGGTTCCATCTTCCTTGCTTGTCAGGTATATGAATTTACACATTTCGTCCACGGAAAAGAAAACAAGAATGGTGATTTAGAACATCAACTTACACTTTCAGCATATGCCGGTAAAACCTTAGAAGATGGTAAAGATGCGGAATTGAAACCCCATGTGTTTGGCTCAACTTTTTATGTTCTTACAGGAACTCACGGAACTCATGTTGCCATTGGTGTTTTTTGGCTCTTGGGGTGGTTTGTTTACTCATTTACGGGTAGGATGAGCACCGCTCACGCAATTGATATTGAGTGCTGCGGTTTGTACTGGCACTTCGTTGATATCGTATGGATTATTATTTTTCCTGTGGTGTATCTAATGGAATATGCTTTTTGAGCTTTAATAGTAATTTAGAACATTTAATCTTTTCCCAATGAGTGGACATTCAGAAGATCCTGTAGCAGAAGAAAGCCAACGCTTCTTCACATTTTTTAATCTCTCCATGATTCTAGTCGCAATCACTGGGATTGAAATTGTTATCATTTATGTGCAGACATTCGAGGGATCCACGATAATAGGTGTTCTTTTTGCTACATCCATACTCAAGTTCATAGGGGTTGTTTGGTGGTTTATGCACCTAAGGTGGGACAAAATCCTAAATACCGTTTTGTTCCTAATTGGACTTGTCATTGCACTGGGTACATTCTTTGCAGTAATTTTTATGGCTGATGAGCATCCTGTAGTTGAGGAATTCAAGGTAACTAAAATCGAAGATGGTTGGAAATCGGGCACAAAATATAAATCAGGAGATTTCGTCGCTGTAGAAGATAAATTTTACCAAGCATCTGCTGATCATACCGCCGACCAAAATTGGTCTAAGGAAATGTGGAATGAAGTCTCCGGAATCCCACACCTATTCTCCTGGAAGATTAGTACGGCTGATTTAATTGAAATTAATTCCAAAAGGCCTGAAAACCCATTCTACTACCAGTACAACCCTTCCCCACAGGACGGGATCGTTGGAAATCGAGTGGCCGTTCTCGAACAAGAAGGTAAGGCTAAGGATTTCCGGATCAAAGTAAGATCAGAGTCTTTTTGGGTGGATAGAGAAAACCCTTGGGAAGAAAAACGAAATAACTAGAAATTTTGCCCTTTTACGGGGGACAATTAGCTTGGTTTGCTTGTGAACTCCCCTGTAAATTTTAGTCATTGGCACACAGAGCCGGCACTTATTGGAGGTCTTCTCTTCGTTTCCTGGTGTTACGCAATTATCATAGGTCCCTACAGGACAAACATATGTCCTGGCCTTCCCTTCACCAGGAAGCACGCTTATTGGTTTTTCCTGTCTGTTTTGACCTTTTATTTAGCGGTTGGTTCACCTCTCGATGCGATGGGAGAAAACTTTCTCTTTTCGGCACACATGATCCAGCACAATATCCTCATGTACACCTGTCCGCTCTTTTTTCTTCTCTCCTTGCCTGAACAATTAGTTGACCAAATTTTTGAGAAAAATCCTGTATTGGAAAAGTCGGCAAAATTTCTCTTTCATCCAATCATTGCGGGTCTCTGCTTTACATTAATTTTTTCATTTTGGCATATTGGTGCATTTTACGAAGCAGCAATTCGCGATAAGACCATTCACATGGCGGAACACCTCTCTATGTATTTTAGTTCCATTGCAATGTGGTGGCCAGTTTGCGGACCATCTAAAAGAGTCCCTCCTTTACGATTCGGCCCTCAAATGCTTTACATCCTGGCATTGATGTTAGGTCAGACTCCAATCTTTGCGTTTCTTACCTTTTCCGAGGATGTTTTATATGACACCTATTTTTATGCGGAGAGAATCATTAACCTCAGCCCTTTGGAAGACCAAAAAACCGGAGGTGTTTTGATGAAAATCGCGAACATGGCGGTATCTGTTGGTGTTCTTTCCTCGATTTTTTATCGGTGGTCTACCCGTTCCGCGACTAAATCTGCCTAGAGTCGAGAAACCAGAAGTTCTCTTTCAAACAGCATCTCTTTAGGAAGGAACTCAGATAACTGTAAGAACAGTTCCTCATGACGCAGCGTCTGCATGCGTAAATTATCCGTATCAATTTTCATCAACTCATCCCATTTCTCATCAGTAAAATCAAGACCAGCCCAGTCAAGGTCCTCTTTATTTGGAATCCAACCCAAGGGCCCTTCATGTGCCCTACCCTGCCCGTTTGATCTTTCCACAATCCATCTTAGCACTCTCATGTTATCGCGAAAACCAGGCCACATAAATTTACCTTCCTCATTTTTTCTAAACCAATTAACATGGAATATTCTTGGTTTTTCATTCAGTGCCTTACCCATCTTGATCCAATGACGAAAGTAATTCCCCATATTATATCCGCAAAAGGGAAGCATAGCCATTGGATCCCGGCGAAGGTTACCCTGAGCTCCTTCTGCAGCAGCAGTCGTTTCCGATGCCAGGGTTGCACCTAAATACACCCCATGGTTCCAATTGAATGACTGATAAACCAAGGGGATATCGGACATTCTACGCCCACCAAAAATAAAGGCAGCCACCGGTACACCATCAGGGTTTTCCCACTCGGGATCGATCGTTGGGCATTGGGATGCGGGTGCGGTAAATCTAGCATTAGGATGAGCTGCCGGTGTTGCAGAGTCAGGAGTCCAATCATTTCCTCGCCAATCGATAAGTCTAGCAGGGGGTTCTTCAGTCAAACCCTCCCACCAAACATCCCCGTCTTCCGTCATCGCAACATTGGTAAATAAAGTGTTCGCCTTCATCGAATCCATAGCATTGGGGTTAGTTTCCCAGGATGTGCCAGGCGCCACGCCAAAAAAACCAGCCTCTGGATTGATTGCTCTCAATTCACCCTTATCATCAGGCTTCAACCAGGCAATATCATCCCCTACAGTTGACACCTTCCACCCTTCCATTGAATCGGGTGGAATCAGCATGGCCATATTGGTCTTGCCACACGCACTGGGGAATGCCCCCGCAACATAGGTCTTCTCCCCTTTTGGACTCTCGACTCCAAGAATAAGCATATGTTCCGCCATCCACTCGTTGTCGCGGGCCATACAGGAGGCAATACGAAGGGCTAGGCATTTCTTGCCTAAAAGGGCATTCCCACCATATCCACTACCAAAGGAAACGATGGTCCGCTGTTCCGGGAAATGAACGATATAGGTATTATCAGGATTACAAGGCCATGGAACATCTTCAGCTCCCTCCTCCAGCGGACAACCGACTGAATGAAGACAGGGAACAAAAAAATCTTTTTCTCCTAAAAGATCTAATACCTGTTTTCCCATCCGGGTCATAATCCTCATGTTCAAAACCGCATAAGGGGAATCTGTAACCTGTACACCAAACTGTGAAATAGGAGATCCGAGTGGCCCCATGCAAAAAGGTACAATGTACATGGTTCTTCCTGTCATACACCCCTTGAACAGTTTCTTTAACTTTGCCCGCATCTTTCGAGGTTCTTCCCAGTTATTGGTTGGGCCAGCATCATCTTTTCCGTAACTGCAAATAAAGGTACGGCTTTCCACCCGAGCCACATCTCTCGGGTCCGAACGAACCAAAAAACTATTGGGACGCTTCTCCTCATTAAGTTTGATCATCGATCCGCTATCAACCATCAATCCGCAAAGCTTATCCCACTCCTCATCAGAACCATCACACCATTCGACTCTTTCTGGCGTGCACATGCTAATCATTTTATGCAGCCATTTTAGTAGTGCCACATTACCAGTTTTGGATCGATCAAAGTTACTATTAATTTTTTCCATTACTCGGATTTGCTAGGGGCAGAGTCACTCTATGTCAACCCTTCGGAAAAATTTCAGCAGGAATCAAGAAATTCAATCCAATTGAGTTGCCAAAAATCAAAGTTCCTTTTACCTCATTTGGATAGATGAGCATTTTCAAAAAAGAACGCACGGCAGTGATTGCATTAGAAGATGGAAGCGTTTTTAGGGGCTTCTCTTTTGGTGCTAAAACGACAGTTGTTGGAGAGGGAGTTTTTAACACGGGTATGACCGGATATCAGGAAACCCTCACCGACCCTTCCTACTTTGGTCAGATCGTGACCATGACGAGTCCTCAAATAGGAAATTACGGGACAAACCTGAATGATGAAGAATCCAACGGTCCTAAAGTTTCCGGCTTTGTCGTTCGGGAACTTAGCCCTGTCACCAGTAACTGGCGGTCTACTGATTCCCTGAGCGATTACCTTGAAAAAAATGGAATACCTGGAATCGAAGGAGTCGACACTCGGGCCATCACCAAAAAGCTGCGCACCGCAGGCTCCCTGAAAGCTTGCTTAAGCACCGAAGGTATAAGTGACGAAGAAGCAGTCAAAAAAGCACAGGACAGCGACAGTATAGTCGGTCAGGATTATGTAAAAGAAGTCAGCTGTTCCGAATCTTTCGTTTTTGATGAAAGTGGCGAACAAAGTATTCCCTTTACGGTCACCGGAACGAACTTGAAAAATGCGTCCACACCTGAAGAAACTCACCGACTGGTTGCCTTTGACTTTGGTGCCAAGAATGCAATCTTCAAAAATCTCCGCCGACACGGTTTTGAAGTGATTGTACTTCCTGCCACGGCAAGCGTTGAGGAGGTAAAATCTCACTCGCCTGACGCAGTTTTTCTTTCCAATGGCCCAGGAGATCCATCCGCACTCTCCTATGCACATGAAACTATCCGGGAGCTTTTGGAAGAATATCCAATTTTTGGAATATGCCTTGGTCATCAAATCCTGACGCATGCCATAGGGGCATCCACTTATAAATTGAAATTTGGCCACCGGGGAGCCAACCAACCCGTTCGAAATCAGGAAACAGAAAAGGTATCTATTACTTCACAAAACCACGGGTTTGCCGCCGAAAAAGAAGCCTTGGAAGCATGTGGTGCCATTGTGACGGAATACAACCTAAACGATAAAACCGTTTCTGGCATGCGTCTGGCGGACAAACCTGTATTCTCGGTCCAATATCACCCGGAAGCTGCCCCGGGCCCGAATGATGCCCAACACCTATTCGAAAGCTTTCATCAGTTAGTAAGCGACTGCAAAGCTAAAATTGCTTCTTAGTTCTCTGTCACTCCATGACAGAAAAGTTGTGCGGTTTGATCTACGATCCCATTTTTGCGGATCACCTCACGGGGGCCGGTCACCCCGAGCAACCCAAAAGAACAACTCATACCTACGAAGTTCTCCTGCAGGAAGGGCTGATTGAAAGATGTGTTCCACTTGACGCCAAAGCTTGTGATGAAAAGCATCTCAGTTTAGTTCACCATGCGGAATACCTAAAGATCGCAAAACAAGATACCCAATCCGGGAAAAATTCCCTTTCAACAGGTGACACTCAGATATGTGAAGGTTCTTGGGGTGTTTCCCTACGGGCAACTGGTGGCTTGATTAACGCTATAGATGAAATTTTTAGCGGTCGAATCGAGCGGGCCTTTTCTCTTTCTCGCCCTCCCGGTCATCACGCCACACCATCCAAAGGAATGGGCTTTTGCCTGTTCAATCATATTGCCATTGCTGCCCGTTATGCACAGGAAAAATATAAAGTCGGTAAAGTTCTGATAGTGGATTGGGATGTGCATCATGGGAATGGGACACAGGATACATTTTATGAAGATGAGTCCGTTTTCTTTTTCAGCACCCATCAATCTCCCTGGTATCCGGGAACAGGCACCTCGAATGAAAAAGGACGAGGCAAAGCTCTCGGTACCACATTGAATGTTCCCTTGCCTGCTGGTAGCGGGAGAGAAGAGGTCGTGGAAGGAGCATTCGGGCAGGACTTAGCCAATAAAATTGAGTCTTACAGACCCGAGTTAATTCTGATCTCTGCAGGATTTGATTCCAGAGCAAATGATCCCCTCGGCCAATTCACTCTGTCCGATCAAGATTTTTTCGACCTCACTACCATGCTCATGCGAACGGCAAAGGAATGTTGTAATGGTCATCTCGTCTCAGTACTTGAAGGTGGCTACAACCTAGATGGATTGGCCCGTGCCTGTACCAGTCACTTAAGGGCTTTAACTGCTTGAAAATGCAACCGCAAAATTTTTTTAAGAAAAAATTGGAATTTCAATAAAAGTGGAATTACCTTGGGATATTATTAAGATATTTCCAGTTAATGACCTGCACCTTCTTCACATAAAACAATAACTACCCGTAAAGGTAAGGATTGCAGCTTAATTTCAAATAATCTTTAAAGCACCGGAAATCCGGTGCTTTTTTTTTGGTCCCTTCAAAATGCCGAACACTTGACGTTCTCATCCTCTGCAAGTAATTCCAATAAGTATATGCTACGCGGAATATCACCCTTACTCAGTCCTAAATTATTAGAAACCCTTTACCGGATGGGTCATCACGATGAAATCATCTTCGGAGATGCCCATTTTCCCGGTGAGAGTTGTAACGACAACATCATCCGTGCAGACGGCCTTCGAATTGATGATCTACTCGATGCGGTTCTCCCACTCTTTGTCCTGGATCATGTAATAGATCAACCGGTCATGATGATGGGTCCTCTGCCTGAAGATAAAGCCGACCCTAAGATTGCAGCTGATTATCAAAAAGTGCATGACGGATACGATGAGATTGTGAAAAAGCATTATCCAGACACTGCCCCGATCGCCCAAGTTGATAAATATGACTTCTATGACCGTACGCGCAAAGCCTTCGCCGTGGTAATGACGGGAGATACCCGAATCTACGCCAACCTTATCCTCGCTAAAGGGGTTACTACTTGGTAGGCGAATCAATGCTAAAAAGACTATATGCCCTTTGCTTAACCCCTCTCATTTCATTTTGGAGTGGATGTTTTGATGATACTTTTGATCTAACGGAGGCTACTGATCTAACCGACCCTCAGGAGTATAACTCGAACCAAATATTCTTTAAATACCCCAAAAACTGGGAGATTTCCTCAGATAGCAACACGACTGCATTTCATAACATCTACATGCAAACTCAGGGTGAAGCTATAG
Organism: uncultured Verrucomicrobiota bacterium; assembly: GCA_902569115.1. Taxonomy (GTDB): domain Bacteria; phylum Verrucomicrobiota; class Verrucomicrobiia; order Opitutales; family Seribacteraceae; genus Seribacter. The sequence goes on from CACFTI010000001.1 coordinate 73,372, forward strand.
TTATTTACCAATCCTATCCATCAGATGTGGCCGAAAGTCTAACAACTTTTTCGAAAGATTTTTCTGAAAAAATGACACAAACTGAAATTCCTTTAGGAGAAATTTCGAAATCCGAATTAAAAGCGATTCCCAAGGTGGCAGGGTTCGAAGGTATCGAAGAGAAATTTAATATTTCCATAATTGGCATCTCCGTTCCCCATAAACGTATTTTCCTATCCAAGAAGATAGCTGACCGACAGGTTTTCCTAATTTATCAGTCTGCTATTGAGGATCATCCCCAAACAGAATCAGGCTTTTATTTAATAAGGGATACCCTCAAAGAATCGGAGGGAAGTTAACTTTTACCCGCGGGATTTTCCTCCGGAAATATTTACGGTCGTGCCGTGCAAATAACTTGCCCGTTTAGATGCAAGAAATACAACCAAATCAGCGACTTCACTTAATTTACCGGAACGCCCCAAGGGAATAGAAGAGGTGCTTCCGTACTTGGAGCGTAATTCATCCACGGAAATCCCTCTAGTGTAGGCAAGTGATTGCTCGTAAGCTTCACTACGCATACCCGTAGTTTCCATGATACCGGGAGCCACACCAATCACTCGTACACCCTGTGTGCCGAGCTCTTTAGCCCACGAACGGGTCACATTCTGATTGGCCGCCTTGGTCGCAGCATACACGCTTTGCCCTTCACTTCCTTCAAGACCTGATTCGGATGACATGTTGATTAGGACACCTCCATTCGCTTGTTTCAACATCACTCTGGCGGCAGCCTGAGCACACAGGAATTGGCCTTTCACATTGACCGCAAAAACCTTATCCCAAATATCCTCGGTCAATTCCTCTTTACCTGCCGGATCGACTAATAGGCGGGGAACATTAATTCCGGCGTTGTTTACCAAAGCATCGACGGAACCAAATGCGTCCAAAGTAGACTGAATCATTTGGTCCACATCTGCTTTATTAGTTACATCACAACGGGCAAAACGAGCTTCCCCCGGACCGGCATTTGATGCTTCGTCTGCTGCCTTCTGCCCAGCTTCTTCCGAGAAATCGGCTATCATTACTTTCGCACCCACTTCAACAAATCCTTTGGCTACGGCCAAACCGATTCCGGCGGCACCTCCCGTAATGACTACCACTTTGTTTTCCAAATCAGTCCATTCCATAGTTTTATCTCCTTGAATTTTTAAATTAAGTTAAATTGAGAGGGTGTGGTAAACCATACCCTTTATAAAGTGCTTCTTCGACTTTTCGCGACCAGCATTGTCCATTTGAATCAAGTTCCTTGGCGGCTTCGGTCAATGCACGGAAGACATGCTCCGGCTTTCCCTCTGACGCTTCACGAAATGCATCTGAGGAAATCTCGACATAGGGCAAATCTTCTAATTCAGTGAATGAATAAAAGGACCCGAAAGGCTGTTCCGCTTCCACTTTTTCCATCATTTGGGGAACCGAGGACAACCCGCAAACGCCTTTGACCATCCAGTCAAAACTCACAGGGTTATTTGCCTGTTCTATCATATCATCGGAATGAGGCTCAGAGGTGTTGGTCATATGCCAAGGAACATTTTTTCCGCAAATCTGGTGCCTGGTTACATAATGAGCCTGCCTTGATCGGATCGGGGCTGTCAGGTTGCCGTCAATGAAATTGACCGCGGCAGAACGAGCCAGTCGCGATTCAATCGCTTCATACCGGTCCTCCGCCTGCTTGCCAGTGCCACCAATGAAAACATCCGTAAGTGGGGTATCGTCTTCAGCTTTAATCAATCCCGCAGGCAATGCCTGTTGATCTTCCGTAAATACATGAGTGCCATCTGGCAGCTTTTGAAGGTAGGTCAGCAGTCGCTCTTCCATACCCTCAAATCCGAGAAAACCTACTTTAGCCTCTCGGGCAATTCCGCGATAACGGGCAGGATCATTGGGAGCTACATTATGGTGCATTGCCAAAAAGTTTTGTGAGACTTCCTCCTCTACACTTTCATAAACGGGTGCTGCTGCTATAGGCATTTCGATTAAAAGATCGGGATCGACCGCACCGGCATAGCTGTTTAAATTTCCACCATCCGCAAGAATTGAAACTGCCTGCTCGTAGGTCTCCTGCGAGGCATAATTCGTCCAGATCACGTCCGATTTTCCATACTCAGTCAATTTATCGATAATTGCAGGATCCTTCCGGTCGACCAAAACCACACGGGTACCCCTTTCCCTCAAATCGCGGATCAGGGCATACTTTTCCATCTCATCCAATTTTGATTTGGAACCAGTGACATAAACGACCTTCGGTAATTCATCATCCGCGACACTCGCGACAATTGTAAGATTAATCATCGCCATCCTTGCCGTACCCGAAAGGTAAGTCACGATTGCACGGGGAGGTACTCCGTAAGCAAACTCTCCCTGCTGATCAATTGTGAAAATATGTTTATTGGTACCGTAATTACAGGCAAAAGGCTCCGCATGAGCCAGTGATATCAAACTGGTATTCTCATGGGGAGAGACACGATTGAACAAACTTCCAAAGCCCTGCGAGCTGACAAAATCGGGTGCTCCGGCAGGAATACGGTTAAACTGACGCAATCCACCCAGATACCGGTATGAATAGCCGAGGGCGGCGAGCACACCATCAGAAACGGGCTCAAATTGCAGAGGATCAATCGGTTCACTGGCATGGCCGGGTGTGATAACCACCAAGTCCCCTACTTCTACTTTAGAGCCCTCAGGAGCCTGTAGCACAATCTGAAGGGTTTCATGACCCAAGGCGATACGATCTGCTCCAGATGGCACCCGGGCATGTGCGTCGAATTGGCGAATAGCCTTTGCATCCGATGCGCAGCGGCAATTGCCCAGGCTTGCGAGAAGAAAGTCCCCTCCCCCAACACTTGAATCCGGCAAATCATCTTGGAGAAGCTCAATCCGGTTTGGACCGGTTAGAAAAACTCCACGATGAGTCTTTTGAGCTGCCTCGAGCAGCTGATCCGAACGTTGCAAAAGGGTTTGAGCCATTGGTTCGCTCATCAGTTATCTACTCCTCTTTGGACAATTTATATGAGAATCAAACCCCGCCACGCTGACGCTTAATCAACTCACCAGTGGTTGGGTTGGTGGTTAATTGATGGCCGGGCAAAGGAAGAATCCGATCATGAATTGCATCAATCATCCAGGAAGGTTGTGGAAAGAAATCACTCTCCACTTCCGCACAAGGAGTAATCCAGTTACGGGAACCCACCACAACGGGGGGAGCATCGAGATCATCAAAAGCAAGCTGGCTGATCTTGGACCCAATATCATGCAACACCGAACCCCGCTCGCATGCATCTGAAGAAAGCAAAACCTTTCCGGTTTTCTGTACGGAAGCAATCAACGGATCATAATCCAACGGACTGATGGAACGGCAATCAAACACATCACAGGTGACTCCATACTTCTGCTCTAAAAAATCGGCAGCTTCCAATGCTCGGTACATGGTGGCTCCAACTGTGATCAAAGTAATATCTTTTCCTACCCTTCGCTGGGCTGGAGGACCAAAAGGAACTTCATAATACTCGGCAGGGACTTCTTTTTCGAAAAGTTCACCGATATCGTAAAGTCTTTGACTTTCGAAGAAAATAACAGGATCACTTCCGGCAAGTGCGGTATTCAGCATACCCTTTGCATCATAAGGCGTGGAAGGAAAGACCACTTTCAACCCAGGAATGTGATTTACCAATGCACACCAATCCTGAGAGTGCTGCGCCCCGTATTTTGAGCCCACCGATACCCGCAAAGTGACCGGCATTTCCAAAATACAGGCGGACATACTTTGCCACTTTGCCAATTGGTTGAAAATTTCATCACCTGCACGGCCCATAAAGTCACAGTACATCAACTCAACCAAGGCACGTCCCCCTTCGAGTGCATACCCGCATGCGGTGCCCACGATCGCTGCTTCCGAAATCGGTGAATTGAAAAGGCGATGATATGGAAGCGATTCGGTTAACCCGCGGTAGCAGGCAAAAGCACCGCCCCAGTCACGATTTTCTTCTCCGTATGCAACCATGGTCGGATCCGTTTCAAAACGGTGTAAGGCGGCTTCGAAAATAGCATCCCGGTATTGAAAGACTTTGTTCTTCGAAACAGGCTTTCCGTGAATCACCCCTGCCCTCGACTTTTTGGCCAAGGCCTGAACGCGGGGATTCTCGTCATGAGCAAGCAGCAATTCTGGCTTACGCTCCGGGTCATAGCTTTCACGCTTACGACTGGAGAACATCAGTCCCGCAATCTTCTCGGATGGAAGCCTTGGAGAGACTTCCAAGTCCGATGCCAGCCCAAATGCCTTGGTCATGGCTGCAACCACATCACTCTTGCGTGAGGCTATCGCTTCCTTGTTCAATATTCCCGCATCGCTCAATTCCTTGGCATAAGAATTAATCGGGTCAAATGATTGCCATGCCTCAATTTCCTCCTTAATTCGATAGGAAGAAGCGTCGGAAGGCGAATGTCCAGAATAACGATAAGTAACGGTCTCCAGCAGAATGGGGCCTTCGCCTTTTTCGATCAGTTCCCTCTTCCGGCGAATTGCATCAGCCACCGCCAATGGGTTATAGCCATCAACTCTTTCCGCATGCATGGATTGCGGGTTTACCCCGGCACCCACACGGGCAAGATAATCAAAAGCCATGGTTTCACCGGCAGTCTGTCCACCCATGCCGTAAAAGTTATTCATGAAATTGAAAATGATCGGCAAACCACCCTTCATCGATTCATCCCATAATTCATGGAATTGACGCATCGAAGCAAAATTCATCGCTTCCCAGGTAGGTCCGCAACCCATGGACGCATCTCCAATATTGGAAATGACCAAGCCGTTTTTTCGATTCACTTTTTTGAAGAGAGCAGCCCCGGTGGCGATATCAGCCGAACCACCCACAATCGCATTATTGGGAAGAATGCCAAACGGAGGGAAGAAGGCATGCATCGATCCGCCCAATCCACGATTAAATCCATTCTCGCGACCGAAAATCTCGGCCAAAGCACCATAAAGAAGAAAATCCCTGGCTAGCTGTTTCACATCGGACGCCCCATCTTTTTCAACAACCCGGAAGCAATCACCTCCGAGAAAGTCTTTCATAATGGTAAGCAGGCTGTCATCATCTAGCTTACGAATGGCTGACATCCCCTTGGCAAGGATTTCCCCGTGTGAACGGTGAGATCCGAGAATATGATCATCCACATCCAGAAGAAACGCCTGCCCGACCGCTGAGGCCTCCTGACCGATAGAAAGGTGAGCGGGACCCTTGTGATCATACTCAATACCCTCGTACGAGCCCTGCGTCTTGATGCTTTGCAGCATGCTCTCAAACTCACGGATCAGGAGCATATCTTCATAGATTCCGAGGAGAGCTTCTTCTCCATAGGTTGCTTTCTCCTTGGCTAGATCATTCTGATATTGATTCAAGGGAACTTCCGCAAAAGGAATGCTCCCCGCTTGGCGTTCTTTGGTAGGTTCTACAATTTGTGACTTCGGCATAGCGAAAAAGGTTTAAGGATTATGACTTGAATAAAATTAACGAACGGCCATGAAGACGTCCTTGATGATTTCGGAGGTCGTTGGATGTGGGAATACAATTTCTTCAATCTCTTCTTCCCGAAGTTCCGTCTCCAACATGGCGGTGGCTCCAAAAATCATTTCGGAACATGCACCACCGACCATATGCACTCCTAAAAGTCTGCGGGAATCGGCCTCGAGGACGACTTTGCAGAATCCGGTTTCATCTGGATTTTCAGCAATGTAACGGGCATTGATTGCCATCGGTATCCGGCCGACTTTCACCTTCATACCGCGAGCCTCTGCTTCTTCTTTGGTCAACCCAACCACCGCTACTTCCGGGCTGGTGTAGACCACGGCTGGCATTGAATCATAACGCATATGATCCTTGCGGCCGGTAATATTATTAACCACGACTTCTGCCATTCGGCTGGCGGCATGGGCCAGCCAGGCCTGCCCGGTGACATCACCTGCTGCCCAAAGCCCGGGAATATTGGTGGCTCCACGATTATCCACCCGGACACCCCCACGATCATCAATATCGAGTCCCAATTCTTCGAGACCTAAATTTTTAGTATTTGGTCTTCTTCCGGTTGCCACGAGTACCAGATCCGCTTCCAATTCATTGGATCCGGAATCATCCGCATAGCTCACCTTGTCTGCACTGATCGATTCGACCTTAGCTCCAAGATTAAAAGTGACGCCCTTCTTGGCCAATCCCTCTCGTAAACTTGCGGAGACTTCTGGATCTAAATTCGGGCAGATTTCAGGCATCGCTTCGAGAACCGTTACCTGCACCCCAACCGAAGCATACATGCATGCAAACTCACAACCAATGACTCCTCCGCCAACCACGACCAAATGATTCGGAAGGGTCTCACGTAAAAGTATGCCGCTTGAATCGACCACATGTTCAAGATCGACTCCGGGAATCGGTGGGATGGCGGGTGAGGATCCGGTGCAAAGCAAAATGTCGGTAGCCTCATGAGTTTCCCCATTAATTTCCACTTGTGAATTCGGAAGCAATTTAGCTTCCCCTTCGACCACATCCACTTTGTATTTTTTCATGAGGCCGGCAATACCATCCCTCATCTTATTCATCACATTGTTTTTATGTTCGTGGGCCTTGGGGAAATCAAAAGTCAAACCTTCGGCCTCAACCCCAAAGATCGAACCATGCTTGGCATGATGATAAGTCTTCGCAGCCTGTAGTAGAGTTTTGGATGGCACACATCCCTCGTTCAAACATACGCCGCCCAGTTTACTCTTTTCAACAAGTAATACTTTCTTTCCCACCGAGGCGGCTTTTTTGGCGGCAACATACCCTGCGGGTCCTGCACCGATTACAGCAAAATCATATTTCATAAATTTTTAAATTATTCGTTGGTTATTGAAAGGGGTTGTCCAGGATTCTCTTCGAGCTGACTGACCAGAGTCTGCAGAAACCTGGCGGCCGGAGCACCATCCACCGCCTGGTGGTCAATGGTTAAGCTCAGCGGAAGGAATTCAGCATATTCGACTTCTCCGGATTCCAGGCGTTTTGGTTTCAGTTCAATCCCACCCACTCCAAGAATGGCAACCTCCGGCACATTCAGCACCGGTGTGAATGTGGAAACACCGAGCATCCCGAGGTTGGTCAGGGTGCAGGATCCTCCGGAGAGATCGTCCGGCTGGATGGTTCCTTCGCGGCAGGCAATCGCCAGTTTTTTAATCTCGGCAGACAGGGCTTCCAGGGAAAGTTCGGACGCCTCCTTGACGACGGGAACCATTAATCCACGCGGAGAATCCACCGCGATACCGAGGTGGACTTTTTCAAACACCGCGAAACGGTTGCCGAGGAAATGAGCGTTTAATTCAGGATGGGCACCCAGTGCCTGAATTTGGGCATAGGCGATCAGATCATTGATTGAAATCTTGGACTTACCCGCCTCCACTCTTTCCTTGCGATAAGCCTGAGCAGCGGTCAGTTCAAAATGAGTATTGAGTGTTAACTGGGCCGAGGTTTGCAGGGATTGAATCATCCTTTCAGCAACGAGCTTGCGAATTCCCTTCACCGGCTCGACTTTGGCACCCTCAATCGCACCGGGCTCCCTCATGTCGGATGCAAGAGCCATACCAGCAAGTCCTTTTCCGCGGATGGGAGCTTCAAGACCGTCCCTTGCTTTGGAAACGGCACTGGCGGATAATCGTGGTCGGCCGGATATCACCGCTTCCACATCCCGCTCAATCACTCGGCCGTTTGGACCGGTTCCATCTAGAGTTTCGGGATCGAGGCCGTGACGAAAGGCAAGCTTGCGTGCTCTTGGGCTCACTCCTGCACTCACTCCACCCGTTGCCATCGTACTCGCAGAAACAGGGGTTGCAACATTGTCCGATGACGCAGGTGCAGCTGCTTCCGTAGCCTGAGGGGCGGAAGAAGGCACTTCGGTAGCAGCCGGTGCCGGTTCAGGAGCGGAGGTTGCACTCCCGTTGTCCGGGCGAAATTCCTCAACATCTTCACCGTCGTTTCCAACAACCGCGACATTGGCCAAGACTGGCACATCATCATCCGCCTCCCAGAAAAGGGCGAGAACTGTGCCGGCGGCGGTTGATTCCAAGTCAAAACTTGCTTTGTCGGTCTCGATCACCGCAAGGACATCTCCTTCCGCGACCTGATCTCCAACATTTACTTTCCACTCGGTCAGAATACAACTTTCCACCGATTGTCCTTGTCGAGGCATAATTATGGGTTCAGCCATGAGTAATTTCCTATTTCAGTATTATTAATTTCAGGGCAAACGAACTTTGATTCCCCGTTTGCGCAAAGTTTTGGTAAAGTGTTTGGGTATCGCCGGATCCGAGATCAAAATATCCACCTGATCCCAGTCGGATACCCGGGCAAAGGAAACCTTGTCCGCCTTGGTGGCATCAGCGAGCAGAATTACTTGCCCCGCATTTTCCGAAACCACTCTTTTGACATAGGCTTCATTTGGATCCGTGGTGGTGATTCCATTCTTAAGACAGAAACCCATGGTTCCCATGAACGCCTTATCCACCCGGATTTGTTCAAGAACGACCGTACTCAATGGACCGACCATCGTCTGACTGATTCGGCGGAATTCGCCTCCGGTAAAAATAACCCGGGGTCCGCTATCCGCTAATTCCTCCATCGCCCGCACGGAATTGGTGACCACCGTTATGTCCGTCCGTTGCTTGAGAAGTCTCGCAAGAAATAAAGTGGTGCTTCCCCCGTCCAAAAAAACGGATTCCTCATGCCCAACCAAGGTTAGTGCATCCTCGGCGATTTTCTTTTTCTGTTTGCCTGCGAGATTGGTCTTGTCATCAAAAACAGACTCCTCGAGCCGGCTTTCCATGGATACGGCTCCTCCATGGACCCGCTTAACCTTTCCCTCCTCTTCCAGGATTTCCAAATCCCGACGGATGGTCGCGACTGAAACCTTGAGGTTTTTCCGTAAATCTTCCACCCGGGCAACCCCTCCCTCGCGAACGAGGTTACGAATACGATCCCGTCTCTCAGGGGCAAGGGCTGGATGGGCTTCTTGAATCATAATGATCGATTTCGATTGATTTTGATCGTTTCTGAATGAAACGCAACCCTGAATGGGTAAATTTGGACAGAATTTTCGAACCTACAAAACAGGGGTAAGAATATTCTTCCGTATTGATTCCATCTCTTCTCCCCCTGCTTGGTCATGCCAGGCCAAATCCAGGGCAACCTGTAGAGTTTGGGTATTTTTCGTCATCTGGATTTCCTCCAATCCCTTGCGGGCGACTTCCAGCATTCTTTGAGGGTTTACACCCGCATCTACCGCATACCGGATCGATCCAATCAAACGGTCATCCCACCCAAGCTTACGAATCGGATCACGGGTAACCCGATCGATCGGATCCCGTAAATAAGGATTAACCATCCGCTGAAGAGCATCTTCTGCATATTCAGAAAAACCAGTTTCAGAAAATAAACTGTCAGGAAACCCGGAAAATTTATATCGAAGTCCGACTCCCGCCTCCTTGACAAACGCCTCTTTTGCCCAATCCATCAATGCCGGGTCCTGTCTGACCTCATGCATAAAGCTCATTCCCTGTTCCCTCGCCTTGATACCCAGGCAATAATGAATTGCGTTATGACCATGAAACTTGGTTAAGGCAAAAGGATCCAGATCCAGCTTTGGGATAAACCGGGTTATTCCGCGATCAAACCCGCTGGGTGTTTTCTCCTCAATCAAAATTTGATCAAATGCCTCAACCAAAAATGATTTCGAGGAGCCAGGAGTGACTTCCGCTAATTTCTCTTCGGCAATTCTTTTCGAATCCGTCACCACCGAGCACATCTTGGCGATCACGGTTTCCGAAAAGCTTACCTTCCCATCCAAAGATGTTGAAATATACTTGTTGCAGGCTTCCTGTAAGCGGGCAGCAGCCCGCCCGTCATTTTCAGCGGCATAGACCACCGCCGGGGAGCTATCTGATTTATGCAGTTTTTTCTGCAAGCCTTCCGCAAGGAGGGAAGCCACTGATGCCTTTCCTCCTGCATCATAGAGGGTATAGCTGGGCAGGGCGGTGCATAGTTCATTGGCGGAAGCAATCGCATTCACCAGTTTTTCCCTTTCCTCAGGGATCAAAGGATTAAGAATTTCCAATCCCGATACTTCCACCAGGCGGACATGATCCGGCTCAGCGACATTGCAGGCATAAGTTCCCGCAGACTGCCGAATCTGCTCAACGGCAGTGGAATCGATTTCAGAAACCACCAAACGGGAGAAATTCCCTGACCTGTAAGCTTCAGGAAGAAAAAGACCTCCCTGAATGGCCCCAAAACCGAAGCCTACGAAAGTCTTACCCACGTGAGGCAAGTCCTATGCAGACATTATCCGCTCAGCCAACGAAATCACTTCTTCACTACCGAGAGTGTCCGACAGATCATTCTGCAAGGCTTCATCTCCACGGGGAGAAAAGATTTCCCCAAAACGGGCATAAAATTCATTTTTGGCGGACACGCTGGCGAACTGATCATCCGCCCAGGGGCTCAGATAACCCATCCCGGCATGTCTCTGCAGAGTGGAATGGGCGTGCAAAATTCTCGATCCTTCCAAAAAGTATGGATGCATCGGCTTGAGCTCGTCCGAATCAAAGTCGTCGACAAATTTTTGTCCCGGGCTGTTCATCTCGGTACCGCCAAGAAGGGGCATATTCAAATCCTTGCAGATCTCCACCACCTTTTGAAGGTTGGTTAATTTTTGATCCTTCGTACCAGGATTGTAGTTGCGGTCTGGAATGATATTGAAAACGGCCACACCGGTGGAACGGGCCACCTCGAGCAACTCTTCGATCGCTTCTTCCCCGGCAGAGCATCCGTCCAGCCAGGTCATGGTGGGCAAAGCTCCGCATTGCAGCACAAATTCATTCATTTCAGCCATGTTGGGGAAGGATCCTGAGTCAGGCTGCACATACCCTGCCCCCCCCTGTTTCATAGTCTTCGACCGGATCAGATCGGTCATGCCCCGCCCATCCGGAACATCCTTTAAATCTTCAGCGGCCACGCCGAGTTTTTCACTCCAAAAATTTCGCAAAGCACTTTCCTCGGGATACTGGGAAGCGGCTTTCCGCGCATAAGCCAGGCAAAGATGGCGTTCGGTGGCGTTACCCTTGGGAACCAAAGGCATCACATCCTGCTCATAATTTAATTCCAAGGGCGAAAGAAAAGCATTCACACGCTCGACCATAGCCCGGTTTCTTTGCTCAGAGGTTTGTCTCATCCCATCAAGAAATGTCTGTGCATCCGTCGGGATCTCGGTAGTGGTAAAGCCGCTACCCATGTGGTAACTAATTCCCGGTTCTCCCGGAGAGTTGATCACCCGGTCGGAAAATTCGGGAACAAATACCCGTGACTCAATCCCCACACAGGCCTTTAAATCAAGCAAACGGCTGGCTTGCCAAAATTCTTCCAATCCGTCGAGAACATCAAAGTCCACGATACCGCCCATCTCCAAGCCCGCCTTTTTTGCCTCCAGGGCAAAACGGCTGGGTGAATATCCTTTGTAATTGAAAGAATAAAAGGTGTGGGCATGCGCGTTTACCCAGGTAGTGGGAGGCGGGAAATCGGACTCCGCGGCTTCTTTTCGCAAAGCTTCCGCCCGGACGTTTGAATCAAAATGGCTGCAGGGATCTTCCGAATTCATAATATCCTACCCTTGATCTCGGAAAATGAGCCGAAGCTCAAGGACGAAAAGTTTTTTTACGATTCGTCTTCGCCGATTCCAAATTCCTCAGCCAGGGCAAGACACTCATCCAAAGAACGTAATCCATCGGTACAGGTGGGATCGGACATGCAGGCCGTTGCGGCGCAGGTACCGGTCAGCAAGGATTTCTCGAGGGACCAATTTTCATGAACTCCGTAAAGGACTCCTGCACAGAAAGCATCCCCGGCCCCGGCAGCCCCCTTGATATATCCCTTGGGTAAGGCGAGCGATCCATGCCATACCTTTTCTCCCTCTTTCGACTGGGCATAGGAACCTTCGGGGAAGTGAATGGCGACTAATTCCCCAACACCCAGCTCGAACAGTTTACTGGCGGTTTCCTCGATTCCATCATTTAAAAGTTTTCCATCTTCGCGTACCTGCACACCGGTGACTTTACTGCCTTCCACTTCATTAAGAATGCAGACATCCACCTGTTTCAGGGCCGGTCCAATAATAAGGGCAAACCGGTCACTATCCTCACTGACCACATCGATACTGGTTTTCATACCAGCCGCCCGGGCTTTAGCCAAAAGAGCGGCTCCCACCGTGCCATGCTCCGGGTCTTCCTGATCAATCGCATCGAGGAGCAGCAAATACCCAAGATGAAAAATCTTGGCTGAACTGGCCGCGAAATCGATCTCGGATCCATCCCAGGTGGCATTGGCTCCCCGGTTATGAAAGAAAGTTCTTCTTCCCCCTTCCCGCTCAGTCATCACATCGGTGTAGGAGGTGCTGGTGCCGGGAGATACGGAAATAAACTTAGGATCAATCTTATGTTTACGACAGTCCTCAATAATGTATTCACCCAAGGCATCCTGCCCGACCAGTCCCGCTCCCTGCAAGGGAAAGTCTGCCCCCATCTTGGCGAGATCGAGGAGTACATTGTAGGGAGAACCACCGGTCCCCTGAGATTGATCGAAAATATTGGCGAGTTGTTCGTGCTTGGGATAAACATCAATGATCTTTACCTGATCAATGATCCAATTTCCTCCGGCAAGCATTCCGGAGCGGGCATGGTTTTGGGTATCTGAGCTCATAGTTTTTCTTATAAAAGGAGGTTACAGGAAAAAGGAGTATCTACCCTAGGAAGGGCTTTTTTCTTTGCATGGCAAGGAAAACATATGCTTCGTAATATCATGAGATTTATTTTTTTCACCTTTTTATGTTTTGCTCTGATCTCGTACGGGGAAATAAAATTAGAAGAAATACCGAGATTAAACACCACCACCGCCCTCAAAATTCTGAGTGCCTGCCATCAGGAATCAGTGGATCAAAAAGTGGAAGTGGCGATTGTGATCGTAGGAATAGACGGTAGGATTCTCGCCAGTTCCAAAAGTGAAAAAATGGATCCGGGCCTCTATGATTTTGCCAAGTTCAAAGCCGAAACCTCCAACTTCAAAGGAGTGGCCACTGAAGATTTGCCCGCCCGGAACGGCAGGGACCTGGAAATCATGGATATTGGCAGTTTAAAAGTTATCCGCGGAGTCCAAGGGGGTATTCCACTTTATTATCAGGGCCATGTGGTTGGGGCTATTGGCGTAAGCGGGGCCAAACCGGAAATAGATAAGGCGATTGCCGTCAAAGGAATCGAGGACCTTAAAGAGTTAAAGGCACACAAATAAGAAGTAAAATACCTCGCGGGTAACAGGAACAAAAGAGCCGTTACCGGGACTACTTGGATCTCTGGGCGATCCTTTTTTCGATCGCGGCGATGGTTACATCCAATGCCCTAATCCGGGCAAAACGCTTGCAGTTTCCTTCGATAATTGTCCACGGGGCATATCTGGTGTGCGTGCGTAAGAACATCTCCTCCACCGCTTCCTCATAAGGTTTCCATTTTTCGCGGTTCCGCCAGTCTTCCTCGTGTAGTTTCCACTGCTTTTTGGGATTCTCCTGGCGTGCCTGGAAGCGCCGTAATTGTTCATCCTGATCGATGTGAATCCAAAATTTGACAATCGCGGTTCCGAAATGATGGAAATTCTCCTCCATCTCATTGATCTCACGATAGGCCCGTTTCCAGTCCTCTTTGGTGCAAAAACCCTCGACTCTTTCCACGAGTACACGCCCATACCAGGAACGGTCGAAGATTGTGACATGGCCCGCCTTGGGAAATTCGTTCCAAAACCGCCAGAGATAATGATGGGCTTTCTCCACATCATTGGGGGCCGCAGTAGGGATCACCTCGTAGCCTCGTGGGTCCATCTGTTCAGTAAGTCGTCGAATATTTCCACCTTTCCCAGATGCATCCCAACCTTCATAAACCATGATCATGGGGATTCGCTGGCGATATAACTCGTGGTGCAAATATTCGATCCGTTCCTGCCGGACAGCGAGCATTTCACGGTATGTTTCCTTGCTCAAAGTCTGGGATAAATCAGCCTTCTTCAGGGAAGGCGCGGATCGGAAAAGAGGTAATCGTCCCACCGGCATGACCGGAACGGCCTTCGCCTTCTCCTGGTTCACCCGCTTGGTTAAGCCGGTAACCATTTTACTTAGTGCCTGGGCAGCGGCCTTCCGGCCATCCTTGGCACTGATCTTGATCCATTTGAAATCCTCCTGCTCATCGGTCTCATCAAACATGATCTCCACCGCTATCTTATAATCGGCATAGCGGGCATGACGGGCAAGCACCGCATCATTTACCCGCCAGGCCGTGGCCGGATTTCCCTGCATTGCCGCAAGACGGGAAGCCTGTTCTTTCTTACTTATATCGAGAAAGATCTTGAAGAAGACCGTTCCCCCATCGCGCAATTGTCTTTCAAAAGCACGCACATCGGCATAGGCTTTTTTTAATTCTTCTTCACTCAGGGTACGATTAATCGTATAATCGAGCAGGTTACGGTACCAACTACGATCAAAAATGGCCATCCGATCAGCAGATGGCGTACGACGCCAGAAACGCCAGAGGAAAGGACGTAGTTGCTCGTCGCGGTTAGGCGAAGCAATACAGGATACCTTAAAACCACGAGGATCAAGGGGCTGGATGATACGGTTGATAAGGGTGCCCTTTCCAGCAGCACTCAACCCCTCGACGATGATCAGGACAGGAATACCAAGCTCGCGGCTTTTGCGTTGAAGATAAGCAAGCTCTTCGCCCAATTCATCAATTTTTTTACGGACTAATTTATCGGATTTCCCGGTGCTCTTTTCGATTGTGCTGCTCATTGAAAATAATTGACCTTACCCATGCCGAAAATCCATAGACTTGGCAAGTTAGGAGACTTTATCAGGTATAAAAAAACCCTGCCAAGGTCGGCAGGGTATTGTTAAAAGCACTTAAAGTTTAACTAGAAAGTAAGGAGACCTTCCAAATACAACTCATTAAGATTACCCTCACCACCGGTAAGAAGATCACGTTGAGAATGACTGTATTCAAAATTAAAATAAAGATTACTGGTTACCGTAAAAAGTAATGCAAGGGTGAATCTATTCGCAGATTCGTACTTTAAAATATCAATCTCATTATCCTCATAGGAATACCTTAATGTCCCTGCAACCCAATCGGTGAAAGAATAATTAGCCATTACCATGATGTCCCATAAAGAATATCCAAAATAGTTGTAATTATCATATTCCAAAGCAAGGGTCAGGCTGTCGCCTGAATAATTAACAAAGGTATTCACTTGAGAAATGGAATCGTCCATATCTTCAACATCTTCGTAGGCAAATCCAAGACGAGCTTCCAGACCAGGTACAATCATCATGGAAGCGGCAATATCGATGGCAACACCTTCTCCAAGATCACTGTTAATATTTAATGCATCTTCAACCTTACTAGCAAAGCCGTAGGTATCGTGCAAACCAAGTACTAATCCAAACTGTCCGTTGTTAAAATTCAAACGCATTCCATCTACATACGAACTGGTTAATCCACCTATCGTGTAGGCTGGTGTGACCGCATACAAACCGGGTGCTTCATCGGCATCAAAACCAAGTACCGTAACCTGACGACCAAATGTGATGGATAAATCCTGGTTGAAGTTATATCGACCAAAAGCTTGCTCCAATTCTACACCAGATCCTGAAGCGGTATCTAAGTGAATTTCAGCAGTGATCGGGGAAAAATCCAGTAAGAAATCGAGATCTGCGTCAGTTCCAAAATCTACGACTTCACCGTCACCATCTGCATCAGTGTAACCAAAAATAAAATCCACATACCCTCTTAATTTCACTCGATTACCCAGTGATATACCATTATAAGCAATAGTCTCATTTGCTCCCAATGAGGTGCCCTCTGAAGCATAAGAGGTTGCAACAGCGGAACCACCCGGGATTTGAGCTGTCAAGGTATTGATTGAAAATAATGCGAATAAAAGTGAAATCAAGTATTTCATAAAAGTATATTACAATTTAGGGATGAGAATTCTACTAAAGAGAAGTTTCAAAATCTCGTCAACAATCGAAAACTATCAATCTTAATAGACTTTATATTCGAACCAACTTTAGTTGGGTTGCGTAATTCTCTTTAATTTTTCTCGAATAAAAGAGGGGAGCTTTTCAATTTGTTCATCGTTATCAATGGATCCTTCAAAAATAATTTCACCGTTGGGTTTGGTAAATTTCAAAAATTTTAATCCATATTTCTGTGAATATTCAAGAGTCCCGTCTTCATCAGTTATTTTGGTGAAATTCTGCTGGGAAGAATAGGAGAAACTTTGAATATCACCATTCGTTGAACCATGAATTGGATGATCTGGATCGATAAGACCATTGTCTGTAAAATTAAGATTGGAAATTCCAGGAAGCTGTGACAATCCATGACTTTTCAATAAATCCCAAATAGAGGATTTGTGGTTGCGAAATAGATTATCAAAGTTTTTCTCAAAAGGACTTTCAAATGGAAAATTCTGGTCCTGATACAGTTGAGATTCAAACTTTTGATCATCTGACCTGCGGGAAGTTTCTGAAAGAATAACATCCAGGAGCATGGGTTTCCCCTTGCGTAAAATTTTAAGTTTTACCCGATCACCGTTACTTTTCATTCGAACGAGTGCTTTTAGTTGATTGGAATTAACCAAGGTTTGGTCGTCCATCTGGAGGAAAATATCATAAAGCTTTACACCTGCCCGATCTGCAGGGCTATCGGGAGAAACCTGATCGATACTCAAATAGATACCTTTGGGTAGGTTTAATTGTTCGCTCATTGCCTCAGGTAATGTGGAAGAACTGACTCCAAGGAAAGTAACCTTTTCAATCTTCTGACTCGTCTTAGAAAATACACAAGTTGAAGACAGACAAAAATAAGCAAAGGCAAGTTTCGTGATAATAGAAAAAAATTTCATTATTGGCAATTTTTGTGTTGTTAAGCCACAAACAAGCGAAAAAAACTATACAAGCGGCAAACTGAAGGGTTTAATATAGATCCAGGTCGATCAGAATAATCTCCTGACGAGGTTGTGTTGAAAGAATACGTTTATTCGTAGCCGGGTGTTGCCAAAGGATTTCATCGATATAATGCATTCGAACCTGACGAGCAGGTAGTCGACCGGGTATAGAAATCACACCCTCATCAATTCGGTCCAGTAGTCTTTCCTGAAAAGTAGGCAACCAACCTCCCACAGGCATACCGGATTGTGCTTCCAGTTCTGCAACGGAAACTCCGTGAATAGGGCTTTCGGGATCTTCGTAAGGAGAAACCTGGGGTGCAGTAGAACGAACCGATGATGGTGCAAATTGTTCGTTCCCACTGTTTCCCCAAAAATAGACACTTAGAAAAGCAATCACTAAGGAAGCAGCGATGCTGAAACCTAACCAAGGAAAGAAGGTTAGGTTCGATTTAACTGGGGCAGACGAAGACTTTATTTCCTCAGGCAATTGACGCATCGCCAAATTCCCGGCATCCCCCAAACCCTGCTCGATGCGATCCGTGAGTTGGGGAGATGGACTTTTGGGTAAAAGAGATTTCAGCTCCTTTTCGATGGATTCAAATTCCTTCATTTAGACGCGAGGTTCGTATTTGGGTCATCCAGTTCTTCTGGAACCCAATCTTTTAATTTTTGTAAAGCGTAGCGGTAACGCGAAGTGACTGTATTGAGAGACAGATCCAGTGTGCGGGCGATTTCATCGAATGTGAGTTCCCCCCAAATTTTCAGAGTAAGTACCTCTTTTTGTTCATTCGGAAGGCGATCGACTGACCGGAGGAGGGCTCTCTGTTTCTCGTCTTTTTCCAGTGTATATTCGAAAGAAGAAGAAAGTGGAGTGAGCTCGAAAGTTTTCTGTTCACGAATAATACGACGGTCAAGACTGCGAGCCCAATCAATCGCCAATCGGCGAATGGCCCGATAGACCAAACCGGGAGCCACTTCTCCGGTGTGACCATAAAGTCTCCAAATGCGAACAAATGCTTCCTGTACCAAATCTTCCGCATCGTGGGGGTTGCGTGCCTGTTGCCTGGCGAAAAGAAGAAGTTTCGATCCGTGACGGGCAAACCAAGATTTCCAAATGGGTTCAGTATTCATCATTTTCAAAAGTGTAGGCGTTGAATATAGAGTAATTTGTTTTCAATTGTAAAAAATTTTGCCATCGGGACAAGTAGACTGATTAAAAAAAGTTTTTTCTGCCTTTTTAGGGAATTTTTAAAAATTGGCATCCAATGTGCAAACTTGGTTTTACAAAAGGGCAAAACAGACTCTTAATGAGTTACACAAACATGCGCGACCTGGGCTGGGTCGCGCATTTTTGTTTTATAATAATCACTACCAAAAGAAAGACATACCCGAACAGATTGCCTTGTCTTGCCTCCCGGTCCTTTCTATGGATGAAAACATCCTATGAAATTAAGCAACCAAGCTCATCTAGCCTACTGCACCAATGTACATCGTGGAAATAGCTGGCAGGAGACATTTGATTCTTTGGAGAATTATGTAATGAAAGTGAGGGAAGAAGTCGCCCCTGAGCAGAGATTTGCGATTGGGTTGCGATTAGGGGCGGATGCCGCACGCGAATTAGCGGAGCCGAGGGAGCTTTATGAATTTCGTAAATGGCTCGACCAAAAGAATGCCTATGTTTTTACGATCAATGGTTTTCCCTACGGCAACTTCCACGGCACACGGGTTAAAGAACAGGTTTACCGACCGGACTGGACCACTAACGAGCGACTGGATTATACCCTACTGCTCTTTTCTATCCTCGAAAATCTATCGGAACCAGGCGAGGAAGGCAGTGTAAGCACCCTACCCGGCTCGTTTAAGGAATTCCTGCCAGGCGAGGAAATTCCCGATATCCTATTGAAAAAAGTTAATGCCTGTGCCCTCGAAATTGAAAAGTTAGCCGGCCCCAAAAACCTCGACCTACACCTCGGTATGGAACCGGAACCCTTGGGTCTGTTTGAGACCACCCCGGAAACAGTTTCGTTTTTTGATAAATTATTAGAAAAGGGATCGGACGAAGAAATCATCCGAAAACGGATTGGGGTAAATTACGACTGCTGCCATCTCGCCATCGAATTTGAAGATGCTCACGAAGGACTGGACTCGCTGGTGAAGCACGGGATTCGGCTGAGCAAACTTCACTTAAGTTCAGCACTGTCTACCAAGCCAACTGAAAACAATTTACTCAGGTTGAAGGATTTTATTGAACCGGTTTATCTTCACCAGGTGACTCTGGGTAAAGACGGGCAATGCATTCGGCGTATCAAGGATCTTGATACTGCCCTCGAAATGCAAATGGCAGGAAATCTTCCCGAGGCGGATGAATGGAGAATTCATTTTCATGTTCCCCTGCACGCTTCACCCGGAGGGGACATGGGTGACACCCGCCTTCATGTGATTGATACCCTCTTCTGGCTGAGTAAAAACCAAAATGCTTGCAGGCATTTGGAAATGGAAACCTATACCTGGGAAGTCCTCCCTGAAAAACTGCAAGCCGGCACCGTGGTGGAACAGGTGGGCAAAGAATATCAGTGGACCCTAGAACAAATGGACAAGATCGGGTTCAGTCTCGAAAAAAACTAGCCCTCCTCTTTTCCGATGCCGTCGATTCTACATCTCGCCCTCACTCTTTCCCGCGCATCCAACCTACCCACGGTTTGGACGAACTGTCTGGCCGCGTGGGCAATCAATCAATCAGCAGAAAAAATCTTTAGGCAAACCCCGGCTTGGCATGACCCCGCCCTCTTTGACTGGGGAGTGCTCGGGTGGCTGCTTCTCGGTGCCAGCTTGGTGTATTCCGGAGGCTGCGTTTTAAACGATGCGTTTGATCAGAAATTCGATCAGCAATTTAACCCGGACCGTCCAATACCCTCGGGCCAAATCAAGGCCTCCATAGTCTGGGCAATGGGCACACTCTTTATTGTCGTTGGCGGTGCGATACTTGTTGGCTTGGCAGCGGCCTCGCCTCTTTGGACGGTTTCCCTGATAGCAGTGGTCTGCCTCTATGACTGGTGTCACAAGAAATGGATTGGTTCGGTATGGATCATGGGGAGTTGCCGAACTTTTTTGTGGTTGGTAGCAGGGTCTGCAGGAAGTGCCGAAATCATGAATACAGTGATCATTTGTGCGTTGTGTGTAGGCGGATATGTGGTGGGCATTAGCCTATTCGCCAGAAATGAATCGAAAAGAGGAGAGACAGATGGATCAAACTCCCTTTCGATTCTTCTTTTGTTTAATCCCTGTTTGCTGACACTGGGATTGATTATTATGTGGAACCACCTCGATCCCACCCGGGTCTTTTTGCTTAACATCAGCGGCCTTTTTTTGGCTTGGATTGTACTTAACGCTGTTCTGCGAATGAAAAATACCGAGCACAAGGGAGCCATCGGACAGGGTGTATCCATACTCCTCGCAGGAATTTGTTCCGTGGATGCCCTGGCGGTCTGCTTCTTCGTTCCGGCCCTCATGGTACCGTGTTATGCCGTTCAATTTTCTGCACATATTCTTCAAAAGAAGTTTGCGGCGACCTAAGCACGAACATACATTGTATCATCATGCCCTCTCGTTTTGCCACGATTAATCGAAATATTCGGTTGGATTTTAATCACCGTGTATACTTTACCCGAGACTCGTTTTCTCCAACCAACGAGACTCTGGCCGATATCCTGCAGCCTAAACGCAAGGGACAGCCGACTAAAGCAATTGTCTATATTGACGAGGGCCTGCTCGACAGCATACCCAACCTTCCAAAACAGATTGAAAGCTATTTCCGTTCAAGGGAAGACCGACTGGACTTAGTTTGTTCACCCAAGTTTTCTTCCGGCGGCGAGCCTGCCAAAAATAATTTTGATTACATCGAACAAATTTGGAGTGATCTCAATGAGCATGCCATGTGTAGACATTCCTATGTCATCGTCATTGGCGGGGGTGCCGCTCTGGATATGGTGGGCTTTGCCACTGCCACTGCCCATCGAGGTCTTCGACTGATCCGTTTTCCGACCACCAGCCTGAGCCAGGGAGATGGTGGGGTCGGCGTTAAGAACGGGGTTAATTATTTTGGAAAGAAAAACTGGGTGGGTACCTTTGCAGTGCCTGATGCAGTGGTCAATGATTTCTCATTCCTACGAGGGCTGCCAAGCAATCAAAAACGGGCTGGTTTTGTGGAGGCGGTCAAAGTAGCCCTGATCCGGGATCGTTCCTTTTTCGAACAAATCGAAGAACGAGCGGATGAACTGGCCACTTTTGAAATGGACGCAATGGAACAGGTGATCCGTAAAAGTGCCGCCCTCCATCTTGACCACATTGCAACTTCTGGTGATCCTTTTGAAAAAGGTTCTGCCCGCCCCTTGGACTTTGGGCATTGGGTGGCTCATAAACTTGAACAGCTTTCAGACTTCCGTATTGGACATGGCGATGCCGTGGCCATCGGTCTAGCGGTTGATTTATTGTATTCTGCCGGTATCGGTTTGGTCAAAGAAGCCACAGCTTATCGGGCAATCGACCTGATTGAACGTCTCGGATTTTCAACCTATGATACCATCCTGCATCAGGTCGATAAAGACGACATATCTGTTATACTCAAAGGACTCGATGAATTCCGTGAGCACCTTGGCGGTGAGCTTACCATTACCTTAATCCAAGGAATCGGGGAAGGTGTTGAAGTGCATGCCATGGACAAGATGCATATTAAATCAGCACTCGACGAGCTCAGGGAAAGACATCTCGCTATTCCCGCTAAGTAAATAATGATTAAAAAGGACCATTCATCAGGTCCGCGTGTCGCGATCCTTAATATCGTCGGACTTTGCAGCAGGCTTCTTGGTGAGTCGACCCCCCGTCTAAGTAAATTCGCTCGGCAATCTGGTAAAAAAGAGTCGATTGTAAAACCGGTAGTGCCCGCGGTTACCTGCACCGCACAATCCACCTATTTATCAGGCAAGACTCCCGCCGAACATGGCATTGTGGGGAATGGGTGGTACGACCGCATACTCAATGAACATCATTTCTGGAAACAGTCAAACCGGCTGGTCGAGGGTAAAAAAATCTGGGAAACTCTTCGCGAAAATCGTCCAGACTTCACCTGTGCCAATCTTTTCTGGTGGTACAACATGTACTCTAGCGTTGATTACTCCATTACCCCCCGTCCTTTATACCGATCGGATGGGTTAAAAAACTTTGATATTCACAGTCAACCGCTTTCCATTCGTGATGAAATCAAAAAAGATTTGGGAGAGTTCCCTTTTCCCGCTTTTTGGGGCCCGCGGGCCGGGATCGATTCTTCCAAGTGGATTGCCGATGCTGCCCGCTGGGTCGAGGAGCGTCATCAACCGGATCTTAATTTAATCTACCTCCCTCATTTGGACTATGACCTGCAAAGATACGGCCCGAATGATCCCCGATCTGAGCGAGCCATTAAAGAAATTGATGAGCTAGCGGGATCCCTGATCGAATTTCTTTCTGGGCGTGGTGTGCATTGCATGGTACTCTCTGAATACGGCATCACCGAGGTGAACCGTGTCATTTATCCAAACCGTAAATTCCGCCACCAAGGATGGTTGAGCATAAAAGATGAATTTGAACTGGATACCCTCGATTCAGGAGGTAGTCGTGCCTTTGCCCTGACAGATCATCAGGTAGCTCATATTTATCTGCAGGAAAAAAGTCCGGACTTTTTAGCCAAGGTCAAGGCAACCATCGAATCGCTCGATGGGGTGACTATGGTTTTGGAAGGGGACGCGAGAAAGCAAGCCGGACTGGATCATCCGAGAGCGGGAGATCTTGTTGCCCTGGCTGAAGAGGATGCCTGGTTCTCATATTATTTTTGGGATGAGGATGAAAAAGCCCCGGAATTTGCCCGCTGTATTGATATACACAGGAAGCATGGATATGATCCGGCTGAATTATTTGTGGATCCCAAGATTCCATTTCCAAGCATCAAAGCAGTCCGCAAACTTGTCGCCAAAAAAATGGGCTTCCGGATCCACATGGATTTAATACCGCTTGATGCAAATTTAGTGAAGGGTAGTCATGGAATTATCCCGAAGGATCAGGCAGACTGGCCGGTTATTTTTGGAAATGGCACACCTGATTCTGAAGTTTTGGAATCAACGGAGATCCATAACCTGATACTGAATCAATTTTAGACCCCTTCACCTTCAAGAATATAGTTTAGGAATTGTAGGAATTTTTCTTGCTTTATTACTTTTACTCCATTCTCAATGAATTGCCCATAAATATTATGCAAAAAATTAAAATATTTTTTGCACCAACTAAATCATTCAGAAACACAAAAATGAGCTCTTCCAAAACTAGTCCCGATGACGAAGCCCTGGCCAAAGAACTGGTCGCCTCCTATGAAAAAATAAAGGAGCAAGTCCATCAGGTCATTGTCGGGCAGGAAAAGGTGCTTGAACAACTCCTCATTGCGATGCTAGCCAAAGGACACTGCCTGCTTGAGGGCGTACCCGGGCTTGCCAAGACCCTCATGATCAGATCCCTGGCTCAGGCGATAGATCTCAGTTTCCGTCGAATCCAGTTTACCCCGGACCTAATGCCAGCAGACATAACCGGAACCGACATTATTCAAGAAGATAAAAAAACCGGCAGCCGGGAACTTGTTTTTGAAAAGGGACCGATTTTTAGTCAAATCATTCTCGCAGACGAGATCAACCGAACCCCTCCCAAAACCCAGGCTTCCCTACTGGAAGCAATGCAGGAACATTCCGTGACTATCGGTGGTACCACCTACTCCCTGGATGAACCATTCTTCGTTCTGGCTACCCAAAATCCGATTGAACAGGAGGGCACCTACCCCTTACCCGAGGCTCAGAGGGATCGTTTTCTTTTTCAAGTGATTGTTGATTACCCAAGCAGGGAAGAAGAGAGGCAAATCATCGAGCAGACAACTTCCACTTTTGAATCAAAGCTCGAGCCAGTAATCGACGGACCAACTTTACAGAAGTGTCAGGAAACCGTACGGAAAGTTCCTGTGCCTGATCATGTCTATGACTATGTGCTCGACCTTGTACGAATGGCCCGCCCCAAAGAAGAAAATGCTGCAAGCTGGGTCAAAGATTTAATTGACTGGGGTCCCGGTCCAAGGGCATGCCAGCAATTGATTCTCGGAGCCAAGGTACGGGCACTGTTGAATGGTCGATTTGCTGCGAAGGTCGAGGATGTAAAGGCTCTGGCTCACCCGGTATTACGGCACCGGATTGTTCCCACTTTCAATGCCGAAGCGGAAGGGATTACGGTGGAATCAATTATCGAGCGATGCATGGAAGCGGTACCGGGAAAAAAAGAAGCCATCCTTTAAAGAATAAATTCCGAATTTCGGATGGCTGCTGTTACTGATTTCCTTGATCCCAAGGATTTGTCCCGACTGGCAAATCATCAGGTTCTTGCCAAGCGCGTAGTGGAAGGGTTCTGCTCTGGACTACACCGGTCTCCCCACAAAGGTTTCAGTGTAGAATTCAAACAGCACCGTCCCTACACGCAGGGAGATGAGATTCGCAGAATCGACTGGAAAGTGTTTGCAAAATCAGACCGGTTTTATGTTCGGGAATATGAAGAAGAAACCAACCTTCGATGCCATCTGCTTCTTGATGCAAGCGGCTCGATGGCCTACGGAGAAAATAAAGAAACTGGAAGTCTTAGTAAACTGGAGTACGCATCAAGACTGGCTGCATGCCTCGCTTATCTTTCCCTCCGCCAAACCGATAGCGTGGGCCTGACCACTTTTGATTCTCAAATTCGCTCGCAGGTTCCTCCTCGAGGTGGGGCCTCGCACACGCGACAAATCATTGATCTACTCGGCAGTACTTCTACTGGAGAAGAGACTGATTTGGGGAAAGTTTTTCATGAAATCGCCCCTAGACTTAAAAAGAGAGGACTGGTGGTGATCATATCGGACTGCTTCGGAGATGTTCCCTCGATCCTGAAAGGATTGGCCCACTTCAATCACGCAAAACATGATGTGGTCATTTTTCAAATTTGGGACCGTGATGAACTGGAATTCCCTTTCCGTTCCTGGACGCGTTTTGATTGTCTCGAAAATTTGGGCCTTAAACATACCGTCGATCCTGCACATCTGAGGGATGCTTATCTTAAAAACCTTCGTGAATACCGAGAAGAGCTGGTCAAGGGCTGTCACAGGCACCGGGTACAACTTCTCCCTATGACCACTGATGAACCTTACTCGGTGGGTTTAGCTTCTTTTCTTGCAGCCCGTAGTAAAGCGGGAGTTCCCGTGCATCTGTGAATTTTTTAAATGGAGCTTTAGCACTCGGGGTTCTGACCGCACTGGTCCCTCTGGTTATTCATTTATTCAATCGGAGTCGTTTTAAGGTCATTAAGTGGGGGGCCACTCATTTACTGGAGTCCGTTCTTCGTAAGAACCGAAAACAAATCCAATTGGAACAATGGATCATTCTGATTATCCGATGCTTAATCCCTGCCCTTCTCGCCCTGACACTCGCCCGACTGGTCGTGATGGACTGGAACTCTTTTCTTTTCTTTTTGCTCTTGCCTCTCGCTGCCTTGATTTTCTTAATCATGGTTGCGTTAACCCGCAAAACAAGAATGCTCTGGGGACTGCTTTGTATCGCCTGCCTTCTAGGAACAGCCCTTGGTGCACTCGGCCTGCTTCCCCAATGGGGAAAAGAAAAAAAGCTCACTGCCGCTTCAGGAGATGTTCCTGCAAGTACCGTCATTTTATTGGATGACAGTCTTTCGATGAATGCAGTCGACAGTTTTTCCAAAGCCCAGTCTTTCATAACTGGGTTCCTCGGGAATATGCATCAGCAGTCCGAAACAAGTATTATTCAATTGGGTGGAACCCCGATGCCTATTTTTGAAAAGCCCACTTCCGATTCTCATGCACTTGGTTCGAGAACGGAAAACCTCGATGCCGAAAGTGATCGGATTTCCCTGCTCGCCGGATTGGATCAATCGGTCTCCATCTCTGCAGAGGGAAAAAATCTTAAGCGTGAGATCATCCTGCTCTCTGACTTCAGAAAACAGGATTGGCAAAATTGGGATATCACCGCGACGCAATCCCTTCGCGAAAGATTGTTGGCTCTGCCAAGTAATCCTGCATTCACCTGGATAGATCTGGGTAAGGAAGCCAAGAAAAACCTGACCGTCGAAAGCCTTGTTCTTTCATCATACACGGTTGGGGTGGATCATCCAGTTGGGATTAGAGTAACCGTGCGAAACTTCAGCGAGGAATCCTTTGAGGGAAACCTCCAGGTCCGTCTTTTTGCTGATCTAAATGAGACTGCCATTGATGAAGCCGTTCTTTCTGTCGGACCAAATGCATCCGCCCAGGTCGGTTTTACTCATCGTTTCAAAACCGCTGGACCCAAGGTATTACATGCAGAAATTCAGGTCGCTGATGACTTGCCCGAAGATAACCGAAGAAGTGCGGCCATCAATGTAATCGAACAAATTAATGTACTGGTCGTGGATGGAGATC
Source organism: uncultured Verrucomicrobiota bacterium (assembly GCA_902569115.1). GTDB lineage: Bacteria > Verrucomicrobiota > Verrucomicrobiia > Opitutales > Seribacteraceae > Seribacter. The sequence goes on from CACFTI010000001.1 coordinate 99,976, forward strand.
CCTCGCAAGAATGGCTTCGTGGAGAGACCGATTTTATTAAACTCGCCCTAACACCTTTCGAGGAGAGCGTGCCCAAAAACACTGTACCTAAATTGGGACAAATGAAAGACCTTATTCAAGCAGACATTGTTTCAATTGATCAAATCGATACGAAAAAATTCCTCGATGAATACAGTTTTGTGGTGCTTGCCAATCTTAAGAAGTTAATCACAAAGAAAGCCAAGGAAATAGAAATTTTTGCGGAGAATGGTGGCGGGGTATTAATCTGTTCAGGCAATCGAATGGACCTCGATTGGTATAATGAAGTTTGGGGACCGAAAGGTAGCAGTTTTCTCCCCATGCCCATCAGCGGCACCAAGGGTAATCCCCTCAATGAACTTTCCTTCTCAAGAATTTCGAGTTCGTACTTCGACCACCCAGCCCTTTCAATGTTTAATGATCCACGCAACGGAAGCTTAGCGGAAGCTCAAATCAAAAGATGGATCCTGCTGGACGAATCCACCACCCGCAAAGATCCGTCCGTTACCATTCTGGCCAGGCTCACCAACAGTCAACCAATTCTGACGGAGAAAAAATTTGGTAAAGGAGTGGTGATGCTTTGGGGAACATCGATCGATACTGACTGGACAAACCTTCCTGCGAAGCCAAGCTACCTTCCTTTTGTGCAACAGCTTGCCTCTTATCTTTCTGAGAAGGTACTGCCTCCCCGCACCATAGATGCAGGGCGGACAATCACCCATTATGTTACGGAAGCCGATCAGGATTCAACTTTTATGCTAAAACTTCCCGATGGTACGGTTCGTAAGCTTACACCTTTTGAAAGAAAAGACCGATATGTCCTTGAGTTCATGGATACCCGACTTCCCGGGATTTATGAAATGAAAAATGAAAATAACATTGTCGCTAAGTTTGTGGTTATGCCCTCTTTACCTGAATCCGATTTGGAAAAAGCTCAGGAAGAGCAAATTATTTCCACTGCGGAAAGTTTGAGTGATCAGATCACCCACATAGACGGGACGGACGGAGAAGGCTGGAAATCATATCTGAAAATGGATGCAGAAAGAAAGTTTGGACGCGAAACCTGGCAAATTTTGCTGCTGGTAGTGATCGGTCTAATCTTCGCAGAAATTGTACTTCTTCGAAAATTTGGGAGAATTGCACGTTGAATCCGACTCCTGAGAGCATAAGTATTTTATGGGCCGGAGAATGGTCCTTGTGGCAAACTCTTCTCGTTGCCCTGACCTCGGCACTGCTTGCATTTTGGATGTATCGTTCGGAAACCAAAAAAGGGACAAGCGGTCCACTCAGGTGGTTACTTCCCACCTTGCGATGCCTCGCTCTGATTGCCCTGGTTCTGACCTTCGCCGGACCAGTCCTTCAACTTCAAAGGGAGGAAGGTAACCGCGGAAAAATAACTGTGTTTCTTGATTCATCAGACAGTATGAATCTTAAAGATAAACACTACAGCCCCGGAAAAAAAATTCTTCTTGCACGCGAACATGGATTTCTTCCTGAAGAATCAAACTTGGTGGATTACCGAATAATCACGGCTAGCCACCAAATGAAAAAGGTCGCAGATCTACTACGAAAATTAGGAGATGAAGAACCCAAGAATGAAAATAACAGAATGGTTAGGAAAGAATTATCTTCCACACTGGAAATACTGACAGATATTCAATCTACCTTTTCAAAATTCACCAAGGAAAATGTTCTTCTTGAAGAAATTTGGTTTAATCTAGAGGGGATAAACTGGCGTGAGCCTGCAATTCTTAAAAAAATGAATTCCGAAAAGCCGGATCAGAAAAATTACCTCTCCAAATTTGAGACTCCGATCAATTTGGGTGACCGCTATATCAGGAAAATCAGTGCCTATCTTACTCCTCCGGAAGATGGAGAATATATATTCTGGCTCAAATCAGATGATTCTTCCGTATTACAAATCACGCAACCCGAAGCCAAAAACCAACGCATACTGGCAGAAGTAAAGTCAGCCACCGGTAATTCATGGAACACAGCGGTCAAAAGCGAGAATATCTATCTCCAGAAAAGCACGGTCTACCCAATTGAGATTCTTCACAAAGAAGGTACAGGAGATGATTTTTGTGCGGTTGGCTGGTCGCGACCTTCAGCCGAAGATGGAAAACCAATTGCAGGCCAATTCTTTTCAGCTCCGGATCGATCTCAGAATGTTCCTTTTGCGCCAGATTTACCAAACGAAATACGAAATAAATTTTCCAGTATTTTACGACCAGGTTTACAAAACACATCCCCTGATTTTGAAGACCTTTCTCTGGAAGCGATAAAAATTTCTGCGACCCTGGAAGTTGCTTTCAATAGCTACGCCCGATCTCTTATGGGCAAAAACTTGATAGCTTTAAATCAGGCAATCAGCGATTTTGAAAAGTTTTCCAGGATCGAGCGGGCAACCCGTCTCTTATCGCATCCTCAAAATGGCATTCTAAAAGAATTCGAGGATACTCATCTTCTTGAAATTCGAAACCTTTCAGCCAATGCAACGGAAATGCTTTGGAATAATTTCTCTGAACCAAATGCATTTGCTATTAAAATTAAGCCCGAGGCTCCTCAAACAAACCTGACGAATGGTCTGCTTACCTCTTTACGGGTTGATCAGCAGGAGGAAGAAGGAACGCAAACTCGGGGAGCAGCCGTTTTGATTACAGACGGAGGTCATAATCAAGGAGGTTCTCCACTTGAAGCCGCAAAACTTCTTTCCATCCAAAATCTTCCCATCTACACGATCGGCTTGGGAAGCAACCAGAAACCACCTGATCTTGCCCTGATAAAGACAACGACACCGGATTCCGTTTACCAGGAGGATCGAATCCGTGGCACCCTGACACTTAAAGATAATCTTTATCCGGGAACTCCATATAAAATTAAAATTACTGACACCACCAATAAGCAGGTATGGGAAAAATCTTTAGTTGGAATGGAAAGAGGAATCAGCCAAGTTGACTTCGATTTCCCGGTTAAGGAAATAGTGGAAAGGATATTGTCTCAAATTCCTGAATCTGAAAAAAAAGCATTTAGGACCATTCCCCTTACTTTCAAGTTGTCAGTTGATCCCATCGAGGGGGAAGCCGAGACAAAAAACAATGAAGTGACTTTTTCAATAGATGCGAGCCGCCGAAAGAATCAATTGCTACTTATTGATAGCAGGTCCCGATGGGAAACCCGATATCTCAATAATCTTTTTGACAGGGATGAGCGCTGGGAGGTCTCATGTGTGTGGGGAAAACCAGAATCAGGTGGAAGAAAATTACCACGGGGTGATGAAAGCAATGAATTCCCCATTTCTAAAAAAGCCCTTCTTGAATTTGATTTACTTATTTTTGGTGAAATTGAACCCGATGAATTTTCCAAAGAGGAGCAGAATTGGATCGTAGATTTTGTCACCCAGCGGGCAGGAGGAATTTTATTTATCGATGGTCCAAGACAAAAACTACGGACCTTTACCGGCAAAGAATCAACCCCAATTGCCAACCTGTTGCCCGTGATATGGAAAACAGAAGGTTCTAGTTTGGTTAGCCCTCGAGCTTTTGTACGCCCCAAAGAAGGTAACCAGCTCAGTGCTCTCACCCTCGATCCGATCAAGGAACGGAATGAGGATGTTTGGAAACACCTCCCCCTGCCTGCGTGGGTATCACCTACAGAAGCATTACCTGGAACAGAAGTTTTTCTCGAAGTTGCAACCAACGACAATAACCAATCAGCAAACACCCTTGTGCCGGTGCTTGCCGGAAGATTGATAGGTGCAGGTAAATCCTTTTATCTCGGCTTTGATGAATCGTGGCGTTGGCGTTATGAAGTAGCCGATTTATATCATCAACGTTTTTGGAACCAACTCCTGTCCATCGTTATGGAAAAACCCTTTGCCTTAAACCAAGAGCAATTATCTATGGATGCTGGTGGAAGCATTCATGATCCCGGAAAAATGATTCCCCTGCGCGTTCGCTTACGCGATGGGCAAGGCAACAACCCACCCCCAGAATACGCCGACGCCGACGCATTAATTTGGCAAGATAAGGAAGTTGTTGCGACCGTTCCCTTACAAGGAATGGAATCAACCAATGGTCTATTTGCCGGCGAAGTTTTTGGTCTTGAGCCCGGGGATTATCAAATGTCCGTGAGGGCCCCCGACATATTGGATGAAATGGAATTTGCTGAACAAAAGCTACCGTTGAAGGTCAAATCAGTCACCAACGAGGAAAGAAACTTCCTTACTTGCAATGAATCTCTGCTTACCGAAATGGCTGATCTCTCAGGTGGCGTATATTTTAACGAAGAGAATTTCCGTCATTTGAAAGAGGTGCTTCGCCCGATCAGCTCCGGTCGAATAATTATCACCGAAATTATCCTTTGGCAAAGCTTTGGCTGGCTTATTTTTGTAGTTTCCCTCTTAGCCCTGGAAATGTTTCTGCGCAAGCGAGCTGGCATGTTATAAATCATTGGAGAACTAAAAAATGAATCCTAAATTAGATCCGATTATTACCCGCAAACTGAATGATTTCAGATCACGCCGAAGAAATCTGATCCTCTTGCGTGGTCTTTGTTCGGGAACTCTTAGTTTTCTTGGCGTCTTTGTCTTGATCGCTCTTCTCGACTACTTGACACAAGGAAGAATATCCGGGGATTTTAGGAGCGGGCTTTCCATTATTGGTTATTGCATCGTTTTGGTCACAGTTTGGAAAACCTGCATAAACTCACTCTTTCAACTTCCCAGTGCTCAAAAATTAGCCCGACTGCTTGAACAAGCATCGCCTGAACTAAAAGAGGATCTACTCTCCGCTGTTGAACTTGGGATCTCAAGCCATGATTCTTCCGACTCGGATATTTTTAGAAATCTCGTTCAAAAGCAGGCATCCACCAAAGCAAGTAAGATCGATATTAAAAGTATTCTTCCTCTTGGAACTCTGAAGTATTGGTTACGCGGAACTGTTGCTCTCGTTGTTTGTACTCTTGCCCTCTTGCAAATCCCGGAATTTGGTAGCGACCTGAAGCTGCTTATGCAAAGAGCGATCCTGCCAGGTGCAAATCTACCACCAGTTACACTTTATGATGTGGTAATCCTGAGCCCTGATGAAAATGTTACTCATACACCAAGCAATGAACCGCTACGAGTTGTCGCCCGGATAACACCAAAAAGGGAAGGTATAACTTTCAAAAAAGTAAACCTGGAAACAAAGACAGCTCAAAAGATACGAAAGGTTGATCTATCTAAACGCAGCAATGAAAAGTATTTTGTTGATTACAATGTGGATGATCAAGCATTTGCATATCGAATCCTTGTGGATGATGCACCTCAGACTGAATGGAGAAACATGGGAGTAGCTGCCCGTCCTTTTATTGAAAGTTTTCAGAAGGACTTCATTTATCCGGACTACACTGAACTCAAACCCGTTAAGACAATCGAAAACCAAGGGGACCTGAAAGCATGGGAAGGTACAATTATCAATCTATCGCTTTCGGCAAACCAGCCGATTCGGTCCGGAAGAATTGAATTCAAGTGGTTGGAGAAAGCGGAAGAAGTGCGACAGATAAAGCCCGATAATGAGAATAATATCCTACGCACTTCAATTCGCATGACTCACCCCGGTACATATCGGATAAAAAATCTGATTGGAAACCAATTGGGCTGGGAGGGTCGTCCCTCCTCTATTTTTGAAATTACTGTCATACCGGACCTAGCCCCATCTGTAAAATGGATCGAGCCCCAAGAACGGAAGCTATTGGTAGCTCCAAATGATCTCCTCAGTTTCTCGGCCCTTGCAGAGGACGATCTGGGCCTTGCCCGTGTCGAATACCTTATCAAGAAAAACCAAGGCAAATGGGAAGTGTTCCCCATCCCTGAACTCCTTGACCCGAGGGGGCACAAGAAGGCAGTACTTTCATTCAATCTTGATCTTTTGAAACATAAACTAAAACCCGGCACCCTCGCTCAGATAAAACTACGGGCACAGGATCTAAAAGGATCAAGAACTGAAACGGAAGCCATTGAGCTTTCCGTTATTTCCAGGGACTTCGATTTAAGCCAGCTACACCTTTTGGAAAAAAAATCCATGGTCCTCGAAAACCTTGAAATGATTAGAACTCAAACCATGCTGATGCAGAAGAATTTTCAACCTTCACTCAAGGATTTTCAGCAAAACAAGCTTGATAGAAGTCTTTTTCTGGAAAAATCAAATCAGTTGGAAAATGAATTTCTACTCACGGCAGAGGAAGCTTATCAGGATAACCTCCGGGCATTAATTTCAATGCCCAGGGGAGCTGATTCATTTCAATTATCAATGCTTGCCCAAGCCCATGGACAAATTTTTCATACCTTTGGCACGACCTGGGAGAAAATATGTTCACATGCCAAGAACAGTACTGAAGCGAATCAAGTTCGAGCAAAAGCTAATGAGCTTTCCCGGGAGGTTATTAATCGACGGATGTCAATATCCGGAAATTTTCGAAATGTAGCTCAGGATTTACTGAATCAGCATGCAGAAACGATTGCGGTCGCCTACCTAAGGTCTCTTCACAAAAGACAAAATGAATTACTAGACCATTCCGAGCAGGGAAAGACCCTTCCCTTTCTGATTCGAAGGCAAGAAGTGGCACTAAGCCAATGGAACCCGATTGCCAAAACAATGAGCTACTCCCGTGATTGGCAAAGATCATCAACTCTGAAAAGAATTCAATCGGAACAATTAAAATTGTTACAATCAATTGATGAATTAGGAGACGACAGAAAAAAACTCCAAATTCAGATAACTAAGTGGGGTCAAACGATTCAAAATATTCTTCGGGAGACACAACAAAAACTTGCCTCAAAGTCCCGCGAGTCCTTCCGCCAAAAACCAGAGGAGCTTTACTGGAATCTTCACCGTAATCACTTGCTCTGGCAAAAACTCGATGAAAAGTGGAAAAAAGCTGTGCAGGCTCAGAAGAAACCAGAAGCTTTAAGTCATGCAGTAATAATTGCATTGTCGCAGTCGGATATTGTTATTTCAGAGACAATGATGCTCTCGGAAGTTGAACAATCCAGAAAGGATCAAAACGCAATATTTGTTAAAGATGCAGGACAAACAGGAAGAGCTTTGATCAAAATTCAACAGGAATCCCGTGAGACTGACGATTATGCTGAACTTTCTGAAAAATCTTCAAAAATTGCCAGCTCCTTTGACCTATTGCTCTTACAACACCATCTGATTGGGTCAGCCAATCAAACGCTTTATTTTATAAGGAAAGAGAGTTCCACCTCTTCATCCTGGCAGGGGGCAGAGTGTGCAAGACAATGGGGTCGTGTGGAGTCCGTTTGGAAACCAATTCTAGATAGCATGTCACGGATGCGCTTACCCAATGAAGTGATTGAAATTATGAAAAAACTTCCTAATCAGAATTACAGAAAAAATATTATACGGGAAATGCAAAACCGTCTGAAATTCGATCAGAAGGAGACTAAACTGATAGTCGAAGATGCTAATCTAGTTTTTCAGGATTTACAAAAGATTATCTCTTTATTGAAGGATGAAGTCCGAGAAGCTCGTTCATTTATCAATGAAAATGCCCCGTCCATTGCTGAGTTGGCCAAAGAGCTTGCAGAGGAAACTAAGATCCAAAAGCAAAAAATTGAGGAAATCAGTGAGAATAATAATCAAGACCTTGTAGATAAGAAGGAGACACTAGATAATCTCAACCAGGAGCAGGAGGAAATCAGTGCTTCCGTTGAAAATTTTGCTCAGGCTCTCCGACAGGAAGCCAACATTCAAAATCTTTTGGACGAGTACGGCCGGGAAATAGCAAGAGACGCTGACGATGCGGCGGCCTTGGTGGAGGAGACGGAGTCCAAAATCGCAGAAAAACTAAACGAGGCAACGCAGGGTCAAAATTCAGAAGAAATCGAAAACTTCACAAAGCAAACTGTTGAAAAGCAGGAAGAACTCATTGATCAATTAAACCTTATTGCCGAGCATTTTGAGAAACTCGATGAGCAAGAGTCGGTGGCTGCAACCAGAGTTGAACTTAGAGATTTAGGGGAAAACCTTGAAATCGCCGAACAGCTTGAAGAACAATACGCTCAGGCTGAAAGATTGGCCGATCTTGCCAAACTCGCTCCTGAAGACTTGCTCGAAGAACTGGAAGAAGAGTTGAAAAGCAATAAAGCGATGCAACAGGAATTATCCGACCTTGCACAGGACACCGTGGAAGATGCTAATGATCAACTCGAAGACGCATTGACCAAAGAAGAAAACTTGATTGACGAGCTCGAAAAGGAGAACAAGGAATTACAAAAGCAAAAGCAGGAAATAGCTAAGCAACTAAAAGATTTGGCGAAGGAAGCCCAAAAGCTAGCCGAGCAAAAAATTGAGTCCGTTGAGAAAGAAGCGGAAAAGGCACAAGCGGATACGTTGAGCAAAAAAGCCGAGGATCTCCAAGAAGCTCTGGCTGAAGAGGCTCAGCAAACCGAGGAGGTAATCCAAAGTAAGCCTGATACCCAAGAACTAAAGGATGCTGCATTAGCCCTTGCCGATGCTCTAGAGGAAACAAGCAACGATTTGCAGGAAATCGCCAACGATCTGAACGAGCAATCTGAACTTGATTCCGAAAGCGCGCTGAAAAAGGCAGAAGGTGCAGAAAAAATTGCCCAGGAGACCCAGGCAAAAGTCGATTCAATGGAAGAAAAGGCAAATCAACTTCAAAACAAAGCCCAGAAAGCCCAACAAGACTCCCTTAAAAAACAAATCGAAGAGGAAAAGGCCAAAGAGGAAGTACTTGAGTCCGGGGATGCTCTCGAAGAAGCCCAGGAACTTGCTTCTCAATCACGCAATGATCCGACTCTTCAGGAAAATCTCGAAGAAGCAAAGACTAAACTTGCCCAGAAAAAAGAGAATTTTCGACAGGCACAGGAAAGTGCCTCATTGGCCAAAGAAAAAGCGAGCCAATTGACGGAAGAAGCAAACCTTGCCCAAGCGGAAGCCGAAGATGCCAAGCAAAATGCAGAGAATGCAAAACAAGAAGCGGAAGAGGCAAATGCATTAGCAGAAGCCCTGACTAATCCAAATCTTCAGGACTCCGTCAATGAAGCCAGTAAAAAAGGAAACGAACTCGCCCAGGAAGCAGCGGAGGAAGCTAATGACCTTAAGCAACTAGCAGAAGAACTTGCTGAAGCCCTCGATCAACTCACGGAGGAAGCGGAAGGAAATGCTGAACTTCTTGCAGAAGCGGAACAAACTCAGCAAGAACTAGCTGAAGATTTATTCGAAACCTCTCAAGAATTAGCCCGAGCAGCCAGACATGAAGAAAGGCTCGACAATCCATCCGCTGGTGAAGCTTTGGAGAAGATAGCCGAATCAATCGAAGACACTGCTCTTAATGATCTCCCTGAAACTGCTCAAGCACTGGAAAATCAAGCATTGGCCAACGAGCTTGAAGACCTTGCGGAAAGCGCAGAGGAATTGGCCGAAGATCTGGCTTCTAATCAACCACACGGGGATGAAGAGATTGCCGGAGAACTAAATGCTCTAGCCGAAGAAACCACAGACTTGATTGAAGAAAATCCATCTTTCGCGGAGCTTCAAGATCAAGCCGAGGAATTTAGTACGCAAGCGAATCAAACGGAGGAGAGCCTTTCGCAACTTGCCGAAGATTTGGCTGGCGATGCCCAAGCGGCTCAGGAAGTGGCAGAATCTTCCGGCGAAGCTGCAGAACAGGCGAAAGCCGATATGCAAGCTGCCCAATCAGAGGCAAATGAAGCAGCCCGTGAGGCTGAAAACCTTGCACAAGCCTCCGAAGAAGCAGCACAAGCCCTGGAAAATGGAACAGGCACTCAGAATCAAGCCATTGCCGCTGCTGATAATGCAGCACAACTTGCCGCAGTTGCAGAAAGTGCCGAAGAGGCTTTTGAAAAAGCCCAAGAACAAGCACAAACGGATTCCAATCTTGCCAATGAATCTATTGCCGAGGCAGAACAAGCGGCAAAACAAGCGGAAGAAGCGGCTGATTTAGCAGCGGCAGCAAATGAATTATTGGACCAATTTTCCGAAACTCCACCATCCAATGAATTGGCTAATACTGATCTCCCTAGTGCGGGAATGGCTTTAAATGAAGTCGCAAATGCTCTCGAAAATCAGTTGGAAGCCCTCGAAAATCTGCAATCAGGAGAAAACATCAACTCATATCCTGACACCACTGAAAGCAAACGGGAAGAATTCCAAGCAGGACAAAGTTCAGCAGAATCACCCGAAAATTTTGCTTCCGCCGAAGATGCATTCGATAGCATTACTCCATTCTCGGACCCTGAAGTCAGCGAAGTTTTGGCACAAACTCTTGATACACTCGACCAAGCTGTATTCTCCACGGAAAATCCTTTCAACGAACCCGCAAATTCCTTACCCAGTGAATCACCACCTAGTGGCGAACCACTCCAATCCGCTTCTATGGAACCGACCACTCTCGGGGAACACCAAAGTTCTGAGACTTTCCTAAGTGAGCCTGGGGAACACATACCAGGAAATGGACCCGGATCCGGTGCAGGTTCAATGGCATCAACCCCTTCCGCAAACCAAGCAATCGCTCAAGCACTTCAATCTTTGCAATTGGCCTCGGAAGCTCACGCACAACGCATGTCACAACAACGTACTCAATTTATGATGGCTGATGCCCAGGGTAACCAAATAAATTCTTCTGATGGTGAATATCAAGTAAGCCCGGTAGCTGAAGTTGGTGACTTACCAAAATTTGAACAAGTTATGAATGAAGATGAATGGGGTAAATTACCAGCCAAACTCGCGAAAGATCTAATGGAGGCAGAAAGGGAAAAAGTTTCTGAAAATTACCGCAATCAAGTTCAAGCATATTTTCAGGCAATGTCGGACAAAGCGAGGACTACCAAAAAATGAGGGGTGTGTTTAAATTCCATCTGAAAAGCAGAGCAAAGATCCTCACGATTCTTCTATTCAGCTTAACATTTCACACAGGCAAATCGCAACCTGTCGAACAGTTCGAATCAACTGAATGGAAGAATCCATTCAAACCGGATGAAGTGGATAAAGCCATTGAATCAGGTATCCAGTTTCTTTTGAGCAATCAAAAGAAAGATGGGGCGATCTATGATAGAGGGAACCCTACTGCAATCACAGCCTTATCAGTTATGTCGCTTGCAGCGGTTGGTCACCTACCGATTCATCCCAATGAAAATGGCAGAGCTATGGCCAAAGCACTTGAATTTATACTTCTTGAAAAAAATCAAGATGAAGTTGGCTATTTTGGCAAACACGGAGGCCGTATGTATGGCCATGGTATTGTCACCCTAACCTTAGCTGAATTGTTGGGGATGGGAATGGACGAAAAGACTGATAGATCCATTCGGGAGAAATGCCAAAAAGCGATTGATATGATTCTCCGATCACAAAAAGTTCGTAAGAATCCGTCACAACAAGGAGGGTGGCGATATAGTCCCGATGCAAGAGATGCTGATTTGTCAGTGACTATTTGGCAATTAATGGCTTTGCGTTCAGCCAAAAACTCAGGCCTTGTCGTCCCTGGAGCAGCCATTACCGATGCGATCGAATACTTAAAACGATCTTACAAGTCGAAGCTCGATGAACAAGGTGCTCCCATTGATAAAAAGTCAGGGTTTGCATACCAACCCGGGGGACACCCAGAATATACAACGACTGCAGCTGGCTTGCTGGCCATGCAAGTCTGTGGACAATACGAGTCACCTTTTGTTCTAGGGGCTGCTGATTGGCTTCTCGATAATGCTCCAAAGACCAATCGGAAGTTTTTCTTTTACGGTACTTATTACTATGCCCAAGCCATGTATCAGCGTGGCGATGAACACGCGGAGAAAGCCCGCAAACTGGTGGAGGAAATTCTTCTTCCTATGCAAAAAGATAACGGAGCCTGGCAAGGAGGAGGCTCAGAATCAGGTACAGGGGAAGTATACTGCTCATCTATGGCCATGTTGGCTCTTGCCGTAAAATATCATTACCTGCCAATTTATCAGCGTTAGTGATCTACAATCGTAAGGCTTTCTCGTTCAATCCGTAAACTTGAGTAGCCACCTCCCCTTCGATCAAGCTTTGTTCATTTTCACTAAGCTTGGAAATGAACTCACGACAAATTTCAACCCATGGACCATATTCAATAGCCAATCTTGCAACCGGCCAATCCGAACCGAACATCATTCTTTGCGGACCAAAAGCGTCGAGAGTAATCTCCATGTAAGGAAATAAATCGTCCTTTTTCCAACTTCCCCAGTCTGCCTCTGTGGCAATTCCGGAAAGTTTACAGGAAACATTTTCTCGCTTGGCTAATTCATACATTTGCGATTTCCATGGCTCGATTAGGGAATCTCCAATCCTTGGTTTGGCGATATGATCCAATACGAATACTTGATTCGGATGCCGGTCAACAAACTCAATAGATGGAGCGAGCTGTCTTTCATAAATTAAAATATCATACACCCAGCCATGCTCTTTGATCAAACTGACTCCCCGGTTAAAATGTTCTCCAAGAATAAAATCATCATCTGGTTCATCCTGAACGACATGGCGAATCCCCTTAAGTAAATTATTGTCAGAGTATTTATCCATTAAATCTCCAACATTCGCATCTGCTAAAGGAAGCCACCCCACAACTCCCAAAATAAAATCATGCGCCTTAGCATGATCAAGCAAGTCATCTGTTTCGCGTAAAGATTGATCCGCCTGCACGGAGACAACACCATCAATCCCAACAGCAGAAATCTCACTCCTCAAATCTGGAGGCTGGTAATCAACCTTCAGAATATTCATTTCATCATTCATCCATGAATAGGTCTTGGGGTCATATTGCCAAAAGTGATGATGAGAATCTATTTTCATATTTATTGTAAGGTTGGAGGTTTTGACTTTCTTTTCATTTCGGCAAGCAGAGCTGGCCAGCCAAGAACTGAAAGGCGTTGTTTCATCCTCCGGTACCCTGCTCCATAAACAGGGTTGTCACTCTGCTTCATGTTTTCAAGAATAATTGAGGCAAGCTTCCCTTTCTCTTTGAAAAGAGTTGCTTCCGAAACAAGGTTGCAAAAGCCCTCAACCACCGCAGGGATATCCTCAATAAATCTCTCATTAAGCCATATATGGGCATATTCGTGAGCCAATACAGATGAACATTCAATGTGAGGCATTCCATGAAGGATAAAAATATCGTGATCAAATGTTGTACGAGTAAATTTTCCATCGCTAACAATTTTATAGCTTGTAAGGGTCAAGCCCCGAAGATTGCCACGAGCATTAATTTTTAGTGCCTGCTTATCAATAACCTGCTTTGCCACTACACGAATATTCACATTCCCCTTAGGAAGAGAAATTCCTAATGAAGACAAAGTTGGCCACACTCGCCTTCTTACTTCCTCCATTCTTTTTACATCATATACGCCATCGGACGCACAGGATAAACAATTGATTCTTCCATCCTTTAAAATTTGTTTAGTCGAAAGCATTCGAGGTGAAATTATTTTTGAGCAAGAATCACATACTTTTGCTTTATGAAAGTGGTTCGAATGAACTAATCCGCCCCATTCATCTCTCTTTAATTTTTCACCACCTTGAAATCCTTCATTGCAAACTAAGCATGTAAAACATTGCTCATGAAATTTATAAGGGCCAGCTTCTTTAATTGGAGAATTCCCAAGCCTTTCTGAACAACGGTGACATCTTAATATCCTTGACCAATCTCGTATAAATTGTCGATCAGATGGAATAAAGCGGTTGATCAAAAATCGATATTCCCGTTCCTCAATCCTAATGCCCACCTCATCACCTTCAACTTCAAAAAGTTCGCCTAATTGCGTTTTACCCTCAACCGTTGTCCACAACCTGTTCGCTGCAAATGGAGTAGAAAAAGTCAGAATTAAGCAGAGCAAATATGGTATTCGTCCCACGATTTCCGTTTTCAGTTAATCGGATAAAATAGAATTCCAATGGGCAATTCTTGAAGCTATCTGTTTCGGGCCGGGCATCCCGGGTTTTTCTCGCATCGAGAATGCCCTCTTCAGATCGAAAACTTCCCGCCAATCATTTGTGAGAAATTCAGAAATTTGCTTTGCATCCTCATCGGGAATTTCACTTAAACGAATACCTTGAGACTCAGCAAGCCCCACTAGTTCTCCAACCACATGATGGGCCTGCCTGAAAGGAAGGCCTTTACTGACAAGAAAATCCGCTAAATCCGTCGCAAGAAGCAAGGGGTCTGACGCGGCCAGTTGACATTTTTTCTCGTTGAAAACAGTTTCTTCCATGCATCCTTTGACCACAGCCAGGCACAAAGACAACTGATCATAGCTATCAAAAACAGGTGGCTTGTCTTCCTGTAGATCGCGATTGTAGGTCAAAGGAAGGCCTTTAACTAAGACCAGCAGGTTTGTAAGATTCCCGACAATCCTGCCGGTTTTCCCCCGGATTAATTCATAACAATCAGGATTTTTTTTCTGAGGCATTAACGAGGAACCCGTGGTAAAAGAATCCGGCAGTGTGACAAACCCGAATTCCGATGAATTCCAAAGAATAAAGTCTTCCGCAAGCCTAGACAAATGAACAGCAGTCATGGAACAGGCACTTGCAAATTCCAAGAATAAATCACGGTCTGCGACCGCATCCATGCCATTGGCAGTCAAGCAAGCATTTCCATCATCATCCACGAACCCTAGGATCTTAGCGGTATATTCGCGGTCCAAAGGAAGAGTGCTACCGGCAATTGCTCCAGATCCTAATGGGCAGGCATTCGCATGCTTAGCAACGACTGAAAACCTCTCATGATCTCGACCTAATGATTCGATATGGGCAAGCATATGATGCCCGACCGTAACTGGTTGTGCCCTTTGCAAGTGAGTGTAACCTGGAATTGGAAGGGACGCGTATTTCTCAGCAATAAATAATAGCGCTTGCATTGCACCTTCAAGACTGACTTGCAAATTAGAACAAGCGTCCTTGAAAAAGAGTCGCATATCTGTTGCTACCTGGTCGTTTCGACTTCTCCCAGTATGCAGTTTGTCCGCTGCCTTAGTTTTTCCACGCAACGCCTGCTCTAAATTCATATGAACATCTTCCATCTCAAGTTTCCAAGGAAAATCATCCTTAAGAATCTCTTCCTGTAACTCTTGAATTCCAAGTTCAATCTCCTTTAACTCTTCTGCGGAGATAAGGCCTACATAAGCAAGCATAGCCGCATGCCCGAGACTTCCCTTTAAATCATATGAAGCGAGTCTTTTATCAAATGATACGGATTCTCCGAATATTTGCATCAGGGCGTCTGGTCGGGATGAAAATCTCCCGCCCCATGTGGCATGCTTTGTTTCGTTTGGCATGATAATATATCATCCAAAGGTTCGGCCTTGCCGCAACCAAATTTCAGTTACTAGCCCAAACAGCTTGCTTAAGCAAAAATAGACTTAATTTTCGCTTTAGCGTGATCCCGGTTCAGTTTCGCAATGTAATCAAGGGATATATCTTTGGGGCAAGCAGCAGAACATTCGCCGTAATTTCTGCAATTGCCAAAACCGGCCTCATCCATGGCAGAAACCATAGCAAGCACTCGCTTATCTTTCTCTGCTTGCCCTTGCGGAAGCATGTTAAGGTGCCCCGCTTTCGCAGATGTGAAAAGCATGGCGGATGCATTTTTACAGGATGCCACACATGCACCACATCCGATACACGCAGCAGCATCCATTGCCTTGTCAGAATCGTCTTTCGGTACAGGTAATGCGTTACCATCAGGTGCGCTGCCAGTGCGAACAGTGATAAAACCTCCGGCCTGGGTAATGCTGTCAAAGGCAGAGCGATCAACCACTAGATCTTTGACCACAGGAAACGCCTTTGCCCGAAACGGTTCGATGGTGACTGTGTCGCCGTCTTCAAATTTACGCATGTGGAGTTGGCAAGTTGTAGTGGAGTTTTCAGTGCCATGTGGAAGCCCGTTAATCGTAAGAGAGCACATGCCACAAATACCTTCGCGACAATCATGATCAAAAACAACTGGTTCAGTACCTTCTTCCAAAAGCTGTTCATTTAATTGATCCATCATTTCAAGAAAGGACGAATCCTCTGAGACATTGTCTAAGGTGTGAGTTTCAAAGCGACCTTCATCATTTCGGTCGTCTTGCCTCCAAACTTTGAGAAACAATTTCATATTTAAATTATTTGTAGCTACGCACAGCCAATTTCACATTATCATATGTTAACTTTTCCTGGTGACGGTCGGGGGTCTTACCATCACCATCAAATTCCCATACGGCAGCATGTGCAAAGTTTTCATCGTCCCGAACTGCTTCGCCGTCTTCGGTTTGATGTTCTTCGCGAAAATGCCCCCCACAGGACTCGTTACGCTCAAGAGCATCGCGACAAAGCAACTCTCCAAAATCCAAAAAGTCACGTACACGCCCAGCACGTTCAAGCTCTGCATTTAAATTATCACCTGAACCAGGAACCAAAAGGTTTTTATTAAAATCATCGCGAAGATCCTGAATTTGACCGATCGCTTTATTTAAACCTTTTTCATTCCGAGCCATACCTGCATATTCCCACATGATCTGCCCGAGTTCTTTGTGATAGGAACGGGAGGAGCGCTTACCTTTGGAAGAAACCAACTGATCTACCCTTTCCCGAACTGATTCCATGACTTCCTTAACTTCCGGGGAGTCTGGGCTGATCGCACCCGCACCTGATTTAGCCAGATAGTCGCCTATGGTGTATGGGATAACAAAATAGCCATCGCTCAGTCCCTGCATTAAGGCACTCGCCCCAAGACGGTTTGCACCATGGTCCGAGAAGTTTGCCTCTCCAAGTGCAAAGCAACCGGGAATGGTTGTCATCAAATTATAATCAACCCATAATCCACCCATGGTGTAGTGAATAGCTGGGTAGATGCGCATTGGGCGCTGGTACGCGTTCTCTCCCGTAATCCTCTCGTACATTTGGAAAAGGTTTCCGTATCTTTCACGAATAGCACTTTCTCCAAGGCGAGTTATAGAGTCAGAAAAATCAAGATATACGCCTCTTCCTCCAGGCCCTACCCCTCGGCCTTCATCACAAGCTTCCTTAGCGGATCGACTGGAAATATCTCGTGGTGCTAAATTACCAAAACTAGGGTATTTTCTTTCCAAATAATAATCCCGATCAGCTTCTGCAATGTCATTGGGGTTTTTACCGGTATCTTCCGCATTTTTGGGGACCCAGACTCGACCGTCATTACGTAAGGATTCCGACATCAAGGTGAGTTTGGATTGATGATCTCCTGCCACCGGGATGCAAGTTGGATGGATTTGAGTAAAACATGGGTTCGCAAACCCTGCACCGCGACGATACGCACGAAAGGTGGCCGTAACATTACAGCCAATTGCATTGGTCGAAAGGTAATAAACATTACCATAACCACCCGTGCACAAAAGCACCGCATCCGCGGTCCATGCTTTGGTTTCTCCAGTGGCAAGATTACGGGTGATAATTCCTTTGGCGTGTCCATCCACAACAACAATATCCAGCATCTCTTGCCGAGTGTGCATTTTCACCTGCCCAGCGGAAATTTGACGACTTAGTGCACTGTATGCACCTAATAAAAGTTGCTGGCCGGTTTGACCGCGGGCATAAAAAGTTCGGCTCACTTGAGCCCCACCAAAAGAACGATTGGCCAATAATCCACCGTATTCACGAGCGAAAGGGACACCTTGGGCTACACATTGGTCGATTATATTGGTACTTACCTGAGCAAGCCGATAGACATTCGCCTCTCTTGAACGAAAGTCACCACCTTTGACAGTGTCATAAAAAAGTCGATGGATACTATCTCCGTCGTTTTGATAATTTTTGGCCGCATTGATTCCCCCCTGTGCCGCAATAGAGTGGGCACGCCTCGGGGAGTCCTGATAACAAAAACAGTCTACATTATATCCCAACTCACCAAGAGTGGCGGCTGCGGAGCCACCTGCAAGCCCAGAACCAACGACAATGACCTTGTATTTTCTTTTATTGGCTGGGTTAACCAGTTTGGATGAGAATCGATGATTGTCCCACTTGTCTGCTAAAGGGCCTTCTGGAATTTTGGAATCAAGGTTCATAATTTGGGATTTTGGGTAAGTCAATTAGAGGCAAGTGTTTCCGTACTTGCGGTAATATCAAATATGGTAATAATACCCCAATTTTGGGCCAAGACAAGTAGTGGGACAATGGAAAATCCTGTAAAAATGAGCCATGCATAAGCCTTTGCAGTAAGCTCCAGCTTACCTCGCCAATTTTCGGATCGAAAGCCTAAGGACTGAAATGCACTGCTAACGCCGTGGGCCAGATGTCCGCAAAGTAAAAACATAGCGACAATATAAAAAACAGATATCCAAGTGTGCTGAAATCCAGCGAGAACCATAGAATAAACATCATGGATTTCATTGGAATCAGGCGAGCCAACTACAGTCATCATCTCACTATACTCAGGATAGATCGTGCGGATCGTAAAATGGAGTAAATGAAAGACAATAAAAGCGAGCAAAATGGATCCGGTAAGCCCCATCCTTAAGGAGGCAAGCCCGGCTCTTTTTGTTGTCTCGATGTAGTTTTGATTCGGACGAGCCCGTCGATTCTCTTTAACTAATTGATATGCCGTGATGGCATGAATAATAACAGCTGCGAGAAGAAATAAACGCGATCCCCATAGAATGGGTAGAGGAAGCGACTGTAAAGCATGGGCATATGCGTTTATCTTTTCCTGCCCCATCAGTATTTGTAAGTTGCCCGCCATGTGCACAAAAACAAAGCCGATAAGAACAAGCCCCGATAAGGCCATAAGGTATTTTTTTCCAATAGAGCTAGTAAACATTTTAATTCAAGTAATGATCAGTTTTTAATCTATCTATTTTGATGACGAGGGAAAATGTCTTAAAATTTAGTTGTATAAGGAATTTCAATTAGAGAGATTAATAGTTGTATTCTCTGTTTTAGGATTTTCAAGAGTACATTTCGCTGTGAACAAAAGATCATTGCATGAAAAAATTTCCATGTCATTCATGGATTTTAGAATATGAAATATATTTTTATTACGGGGGGAGTAGTTTCTTCTTTAGGAAAAGGACTTACATCAGGTGCTTTGGGTGCTCTTTTAGAGCAAAGAGGGTTGACCACGCGGATACAAAAATTTGACCCTTATCTCAATGTTGACCCAGGGACTATGAGCCCTTTTCAGCATGGGGAGGTGTATGTTTTGGATGATGGTGCAGAAACAGACTTAGATCTGGGTCATTATGAGCGCTTCACGTCAGGAAAACTATCCAAATTTAATAATCTAACAAGTGGTCAAATTTATGAATCCGTCATTCGCAAAGAGCGACGTGGAGATTATCTGGGAAAAACGGTTCAAGTCATTCCTCATGTGACCAACGAAATTAAGGATCGTATCTATGCTGCTGGCGAAGGAGTTAATGTTTTAATTACCGAAATTGGGGGAACGATCGGTGATATCGAAGGTCTACCGTTCACGGAAGCCATGCGTCAATTTGCATCCGAGGTAGGCAAAGCAGATGTGCTGTTTATCCATATGACGCTCCTGCCGAGTTTGCGGGCTGCTGGGGAACTGAAGACTAAACCTACCCAGCAAAGTGTTGCCAAGCTTCGAGAAATCGGGATCCAACCAGATATATTGATTTGTAGGACTGAACAGCCGATCACGGAAGAAATTCGTGAAAAGCTATCTCTTTTTTGCAGCGTTCCTAAAGAAGCAGTCATCGAGGAGATGGATGTTGCCCATTCTATCTATGAATTGCCTCACATGCTCAAAAAAGAAGGATTGGACAGATTAGTTACCCGATTTCTCGGTCTGGATGCACCCGCACCCAAATTAGACGAATGGGAAGAGGTTGTTCATCGTCTCTTAAACCCGAAACATAAAGTCAGAATTGGAATGGTTGGCAAATATATGGACCTTCAGGATTCTTATCTATCAGTTAATGAATCTTTGGTTCACGGCGGTATTCGCAATGATTGTGAAGTCGAAGTCATACATATTGATGCGGAAGATATTGAACGGGATGGTCCGGAATCACATCTAAAAAATCTAAATGGTATTCTTGTCCCTGGAGGTTTTGGTGACCGAGGAACCGAGGGTAAGGTTTTGGCATCGAAATATTCCCGTGAAAACAATCTACCTTATTTCGGGCTGTGTCTTGGTATGCAGATAGCAGTGATTGATTTTGCTAGAAATGTACTTGGCCTGGAAAAAGCAAACAGTGAAGAATTTGACCCACAAACTCCCGACCCAGTCATCCATATCATGGATGATCAAAAAACAGTCGAAGATAAAGGGGCAACCATGAGGCTCGGTGCGTGTCCCTGCTCTCTGAAGAAAGGAAGCTTTGCTTACACTGCTTACGAAAAAGAAGAGGTATCTGAAAGACACAGGCACAGATTTGAATTCAACAATTCTTACAGGGAGCAAATGGAAGAAAAAGGCTTGATAATCTCAGGAACGAATCCCGAGCGTAATCTGGTCGAAATCGTTGAAGTCGAAAATCACCCATGGTATGTGGGCGTTCAGTTTCATCCGGAATTCCAGTCCAAGCCCAACAAGGCCCATCCTCTTTTTGCTGCATTTATCGAAGCTTCGCTCAACCATAAATTGGCAAATGTTCAGGCAGGCAATGGTTCGCCCAAGTAAGGCATTTTTAGGGTACTACATACTCTTATTTAGTTTTAGCTTTTCCCGGTTGGCGAAAGCTATCATTGTCATTGATTGTGATTATTGATGCACATACGCACCGATATGCGGACGAAGTAATTGCCGATCCCGTAAAATTTGCTCTTAGCCAAAAGGAAACCCACTGGCTAAAATTAGTAACACCTACTCAGGGAAAGGGATTGCAGGGCTGGTCCGATCGAAAAGAAATGCTTTCCCAAATGAAGACGGATGGGGTTGACCGTGCAATTCTTCAGGGTTGGTATTGGGAGAATCCCCAGAGTTGTGTTTGGCAAAATGACTGGCATGCAAAATGGATCCGAGAGGATCCTCAAAATTTTATTGGATTTGTAAGTATTCACCCCTCCATAACAGATCCACTTGATGAATTGAAGAGAAGACAAGACCAAGGATTTTCAGGTATGGGCGAATGCCATCCCTGGGTACAAGGGTCTACACTTAGAGACGCAGCTTGGATGCAATGTATGCATTTTGCCGATAACGCAGGATGGCCCGTTACCTTTCATGTAACTGAACCAGTCGGGCATGACTACCCTGGAAGGGTTTCCACTCCTTTTGATGATTTTCTTTGGCTTGCACAGGAGATTCCAACCCTGAAAATTATTCTGGCACATGCTGGTGGTCTTTTTCCTTTTTATGAACTAAACCCAAAAGTCCGCCCAGATTTACAAAATGTTTTCTACGATCTGGCCGCATGCCCTTTGCTTTACGACCCACAAGTGTATCGCCAATTAATTGATGTTGTTGGGTATGAAAAGATTATTTGGGGAACTGATTACCCCCTCCGTATAATGCCCAAAACCCAAGAGAAACCTGATTTCGCCTCCTTTAAAAATTTACTTCATAATGAGGCTAAATTGACTAGTAAAGAGGCCAGTGCGATATTTGGAGGTAATATCTTATCCATCCTGCCATGAGGATAGAACTTAATCATGTGGTGCCGTATCCTTTACCCAAGGAAATAA
The DNA here is from genome assembly GCA_902569115.1 of uncultured Verrucomicrobiota bacterium. GTDB lineage: Bacteria > Verrucomicrobiota > Verrucomicrobiia > Opitutales > Seribacteraceae > Seribacter. The sequence continues at coordinate 121,659 of CACFTI010000001.1, forward strand.
TACGGTCCTCAGATGTTTGGGATACCAAGTTGTGCTTCAAACCTAATTCGGCTAATTTAGTATCTGCTCAATCAGGCATGGGGAAATCTACCTTGCTCCACTTGTTATACGGAATGCGAAAAGATTTTTCAGGGATTCTGTCGATTGACGGAAAAGACTCATCGACTCTCTCAAGGGAAGATTGGATTAACATTCGTAAAACATCCATTAGCCTCCTCTTTCAAGACCTCCGCTTATTTCCGCATCTCACAGCGCTTGAAAATATCAATCTTATCCCGGTGGCCAATCCAAACGCTCCAGTAGTTGAAGAAATGGCCGATCAGCTCGGTATCACCGCTTTCCTTCACCAGTCAGTAGTCACACTTTCACATGGGCAAAGGCAGCGGGTTGCTTTGGTGCGGGCTCTTCGAAAACCTTTTCAATTGCTTCTCCTCGATGAGCCTTTCAGTCATTTAGACGAAGTGAATCAAAGTAAGGCCAGTTCTTTAATCAAAGGGTTAGTTCAAATAAACGGAGCCAGTCTGATTCTATCAACACTAGGTTCAGTTCCAGAAATCCCATTCGACCAAACTTATTCTTTGTGAAAGATACTTTTTCCAATTCTAAGCTAGGATCATGTCTTGTATCACGAGGACCGCGTCGAGAACTCTTGATCGCTTCTTTCGGATGTTTCATTGGAACAACCCTGCTTCTCCTTGCCATTCAAATTTATCAGGATGCAACCATATACCTTGAAAATAATGAAGGTCCCAAAAATTATTTTACAATCAACAAAAAAATCGAAGGCGGAGCTCTGCTCAACCTTGCCAAAAAAGAAGAGTCATTTGACAAACAAGAACTTGATACCATTAGGCAACTAACAGGAGTTAAAAGAATTGGGGGATTTGTAAGAAATAAATTTCCAATCACTTTATATATCTGGCCATCCGGTAAAATTGGATTCGGAGCAGCCGCTAAAACCGATTTATTTTTTGAGTCGATTCCTGATGAATTTCTCGACTTCATACCCAAGGAATGGGAATGGGAAGAAAATGCCTCGATTGTTCCAATCATGGTACCGAAATTTTATTTAGATCTATGGAACTTTGGACTGGCTCCTTCCCGTGTCGAATATCCGGCTCTGTCCACCGATGCGGCCAAAGGGATGCCAATCGAGATATTTATAGGCAAAAATAAAGAAACAACCCTGAACGGTCGTTTTGTTGCTTTTAGCAAAAGAATAAACAGTGTTCTGGTACCAGAAAGTTTTCTCAATTGGGCTAATCAAAAATTTGCTCAGCCTGACAGTGGAGACTTTTATTTTTTGTGGAAAGAAGGCACCATCGATGGACCTCCAAGGTCACGATCTGACCTTTCCAAATTACAAACTCTTCCCGATTTTAAATCGTGGGAAATTTCCCCACTTGGCAATCCAGCCTCTCGTTCTTCCATTTCCTCCCTGCTACAGAAGCAAGATTCAGATAACGAACCTTCGAGGATCATCTTGGAAATTACCGATACCCCCTCTCCTGCTCTGCTCGAATATATAGATAGAAATGAATATGAGCTTAATCGAGAATTCCCTGATCAGGATCTAATTAAAAAGGCCTTACAAGGAGTTTTTGCAGGCGTGATCGGAATCGGCATTCTTTTATCTCTCCTTTCGATCGCAACCTTCGCTACAAGTTTCAAACTAGTCGTGTCTCAATCTTCCGAGTATGTAAAAAACTTACTTTTATTGGGATTTTCTCCCGGTCAAATTTCTCAGATTTTTTACAAAAGGTTCCAAAAGCTTTTTATCTACATTATATCAGGATCATTTGTCGTGTGCCTTTTATCCAAATATTTTTTATGTCAGACAACTTTTGAGTTCGGAATTAATATAGAATCCAACCTTTCTGAGTATACCGTCGTGTTTACGGTTCTTTATTCCATTGTTTTTCTGGTCGTTAATAAAACCAATATAAGTAACTCCGTGCTTAAGCTCGATAAGTAAGGTCTTGTCCCTCAAGATCTTGTATTTGCTGGTTATAGATTATTATTTTCTACCTTCATCACCAACTCGTCACCCTTAATTGAAAATGTGACATTGCTGCCTTCCTCAACTTCTCCGGCAACCAGTGCACGTGCAAGTTGAGTCTCTACTTGTTTTTGTAAAAACCTCTTTAATGGACGGGCTCCGTAAGTCGGATCATAACCTTTTTCACCTATCCATTTTTTGGCTGAATTTGTAAACACGACTGAAACTTTCCGGTCCTCCAGCCTTTTATTCAGAGAAGAAACCAGCAGATCGACAATCTCAGTTATTTCTTCAAGTGAAAGGGGTTTAAATAATACTGTATCGTCAATTCGGTTAAGAAACTCGGGGCGGAAATGATCCCGAAGGTCTGCCATCACCGAATCTCGGGTAGATTCCGAAATTTCATTATCAATTAAGTTGTCCTGCAAGTAACGACTTCCGACATTTGAGGTCATAATGACTACCACATTTTTAAAATCTACAGTATGCCCCTGAGAATCAGTTAACCTTCCATCATCCATCAATTGAAGAAGTACATTGAAGACATCCGAGTGTGCTTTTTCGATCTCGTCGAAAAGAATAACTGAATACGGTTTCCGTCGAACGGCCTCTGTCAGCTGCCCGCCTTCTTCGTAGCCCACATATCCGGGAGGTGCCCCAATCAATCGGGCAACCGAATGTTTTTCCATGTATTCAGACATGTCAATTCTAACGACATTGTCCTCGCTATCGAAAAGGCTCTCAGCCAAGGTTTTAGCAAGCTCGGTCTTCCCTACCCCCGTTGGTCCCAAAAATAAGAATGATCCAATAGGGCGATTGGGGTCTTTAATACCAGCCCGTGCTCGCATTATAGCCTCTGCCACGGAATCAACCGCTTCGTTTTGCCCGATTACGCGCTCATGTAAGATACTCTGCAATCTAAGGATTTTTTCTCTTTCCCCTTCGATCAGTTTAGTAACCGGAACCCCAGTCCATCGAGCAACAATATCCGCAATTTCTTCGGCAGTAACCTCTTCCTTAAGAATCGCATCCTCGTTTTTATCGGCGTTTTCAAGCTCCTCAAGCTCAGCTTCCAAGGTGGGTAATTTCCCATGTTTAAGTTCAGCGACGAGATTTAAATCATATGCACGTTCAGCTCGTTCCATTTCCGCACGAGTAGACTCAATTTGCTCGCGGAGTATACGAACATTATCAATTCCTTTCCTTTCATTTTCCCATTTACGCTTGATAGTCTCCATCTTATCACGGGCATTTCCAAGATCTTTTCGTAATGATTCCAGACGATCTTGACTGGACTTGTCCTTTTCCTGCTTCAGTGCAGTTTCCTCAATTTCTAGCTGAAGAACCCGTCGGCTAATTTCATCAAGTTCAGATGGCATACTGTCAAGTTCGGTACGAATCATTGCACAGGCTTCATCAACCAGATCGATTGCTTTGTCTGGAAGAAAGCGGTCAGAAATATAACGGTTGGACAGAATTGCAGCATTCACCAAAGCCTCATCTCTAATATTGACTCCGTGATGAATTTCAAAACGTTCACGTAAGCCCCTTAGAATCGAAATCGTATCTTCAACATTTGGCTGATCAACAAGCACGGTTTGGAAACGCCTCTCCAGGGCGGCATCCTTTTCAATATTCTGGCGATATTCATTTAAGGTGGTTGCACCAATACAGTGAAGTTCTCCCCGAGCGAGCATTGGCTTCAGCATATTTCCAGCGTCAATCGCTCCTTCGGCTTTTCCAGCACCTACAATCGTATGCATTTCATCAATAAAAAGAACAATTCTTCCCTCCGCCTTACTTACTTCGTTTAAAACTGCTTTCAATCGTTCCTCGAATTCCCCACGAAACTTAGCCCCGGCTAAAAGTGAACCCATTTCTAGAGTAAATATTGTCTTATCTTTGAGACCTTCGGGTACATCACCTCGGACGATTCTTTGTGCAAGACCTTCGACAATAGCTGTTTTACCTACGCCAGGTTCTCCAATAAGCACAGGGTTGTTTTTGGTCTTTCTGGAAAGAATTCGGATAACCCGACGGATCTCCGAGTCTCGGCCAATCACAGGATCCAGTTTTCCGGATTTTGCCTGTTCAACAAGATCAATTCCATACTTCTTAAGTGCACGAAACGTATTCTCAGGAGTTTTGGAAGTGACTTTTTGACCGCCGCGTAGCCCCTTGAGGGTTTCGAGAACCTTTTTTTCCGTAATCTCAAAGTTTTTCAGAAACTGTTTAAAGGTTGCCGGCTTTTTTACCTGGGCTAAGCCGAGAAGTAGGTGCTCAGTGCTAACATAATCATCCTGCATCTCTTTGGAAAGTTGCTGGCTTTTTTCTACTGATTCCGTCAAAGCAGCTGAAGCATAAGAACGAGCAGTATTAACATTACCTGCAATCTTGGGTAGGTTTTTAAGTTCTCGTTGTAACGCAAGTTGAATCGGGGCGGTACCAATGCCCATCTCCTCCATGATGGCAGGCACGATTCCGTTCTCCTGAGACATAAGGGCTGATATCAAATGCCATACTTCCACTTCCTGCTGTCCATTTCGTCTCGCGACTTCGGACATTTCCTTAATTGCAGCAATTCCGAGTTCAGTAAATTTTTCAGGATCGATATTCATACATGTGCAATTGCATATTTCATACCGAATTAAAATTATAAACTTCCCTCTGTAACTGGCTTACATCTCATGGACACCTAAAAATAGTCTCCATTTCAGGGACAAATTAACTGGCAAAAAGGCTCGACTGAGACACATTGTCTCACATCTTCTGTACTATTTTTCAATCAGGCTTATTCTTAATTTCTTTTATCTGCTAACCTCTCGTACTCAAGGGTTCTCCCCAACCCCAGAGAATATTGTAGTTTTGTACGGAATGAAAAAACCTAGATGTCTCATGCATATATTTTCAAAAGAAGGATTGTTTGACATACAGTATTTGGAAGTCATTTTTCAGAAATGAAGCTAAAAGAACGGGTCACTTTTATTGACCAAAAGCTATCGGATTTATACCCCGCGCCCCCTATCCCTCTGAATCATTCCGACCCTTACACATTGCTGCTCGCGGTTCTTCTTTCAGCTCAGTGTACAGATGCTCGAGTGAACCTAGTTACCCCTGCTCTTTTTGACTTGGCGAACAATCCCCAAGACATGGCTCAGAAATCCATTGAGCAGATTAATTCAATAGTTAGGCCTTGTGGGCTTGCCCCAAGAAAAGCAAAAGCCATTTTCGAACTATCAAGAATTCTTCTTCAGAAACATCAAGGGCTGGTACCTGAATCCTTTGAGGAATTAGAAGAATTACCTGGCGTGGGACATAAGACAGCATCCGTGGTCATGGCACAGGCATTTGGATATCCATCTTTCCCCGTAGACACCCATATCCACCGTCTCGCTCAGCGCTGGAAACTGACAAATGGTAAAAGTGTAAACCAGACAGAAAAGGATTTAAAAAGACATTTCCCCAAAGATCGCTGGAACCAATTACATCTTCAAATCATATATTATGCCCGTGAGCACTGTCAGGCTCATGCGTGCCATGGATTGCATTGTGAAATTTGTAAAACTTGCTTCCCGAGCAGGAAGAAAAAAATTCTCACCCAACGCGCTTAACCCGAGTTAACAAAAACCTGTGGCTTGGCAGTTTTAAGTTTTCCAATTGCAGCTTCGTCAAGGCCAGTCTCGAAAAGATAGACTTCACGCAAGGACTCAAGAGAAATTAAAAAGTCTACCGCGGAAGCCTCCAGCTGTACTCGTATCAGATTTAGATATTCTAAATTCTTTAAATCTTTCAGTTTGGTAATTCCTGATATATCTACTTCCTGAACTCCCTCTAAGAAAAGCTTTTTTAGGTTTGGCATCTTTGCAATAAAATCAAACCCGGCATTGGTAACTTTTGAATCCGTCAAGTCAAGCGAGATGATGTGTGGTGCAATCATCATTAATTTTTCCAAATCTTCGTCTTTCATAGCCAGTTCAGGATCAACTGATGAAATAACCTGTAATCCTTTGGCACCAACAATAGGAAGTATTCTTATACCAGAAGAGCGCAAGGTGTTCCATGCGTCCTCACTAAGCATAATTTCATCAGGGCTTTTTGTCTCAGCAGGACTTGCATCACTTGCAGCCTTCCCTGCAAAATCCTCAAGATTTACTCCAAAACGACTTAAAATCGGCCCCATTTTTGAAGGCATAGCGAAGTAGGCACCCACTATTCCACCCACAGCTAGAAGAAGCAAAAAAATGAAAACAAATATGGTTGAGACAATCTTAGATAAGAAGCTCTTTTCTTGAGCAACCATAATAATCTGACCACCCCTTGCCTTCTGGATTTTCTGGACTTTTGAACCCTTTTTTTTAGTAGCTTTTGATTTAGGTTCGGTACCCGGCGAATGGGGTTCTTGCTTCGATACACTAGTTTTTGTTGATCGAGTTTCTACCGGACTTTCATCAACAGGATTAGTCGGACTGGTAGCTGGAGATTCATTATGTAATTTTGCCAAAACTTTTGGCAAAGTACTCCACTCAGTATTTCCCTCTATTAAGGCGAAGTCAGTAGGTAAAAGTTGATTAGTTTCAAGAAATTGTTTGGCCTGCACAGCTGTATAAGGGCCAAAAGTTTGTCCATTCCTAGAAACATATATGTTCATATAATATTCTTGGCATTAAACTATCCAAAGTGTGCTTAATAACCCGAGAAGAAATTAGTAAAATGAATAAAAATAAGGATACTTTAATTTAATGCCATATATCTACCTAAATTATATTAAGGTAGAGGAGGAAGCGGAGGAAGATCGTCCGAAAGTGCACCACCTTCAGTACTTGGTAACGGAGGAAGGTCGTCCGAAAGTGCACCACCTTCAGTACTTGGTAGCACCGGGAGATCAGGAAGAGCAGCATCTTGTAAGGGAAGCGCAGGAGCAGTATCGCTTTTCTCAGGAGAGGAGAAATCTGGCAACGGGGGTAAATTTTCACCGTCGTTAGTTTCAGGAGAATCAGGTAAGATTGGTAAAGCTATAGATTCATCAGACGGATCCGGCAATGTTGCTTGCTCTTCAACGGCGGTTTCTTCCATCAATTTTAAATTTGGTTCAAGATCATTAGTTGAATCTTGAGGTATGTCATCGCTTTCTACCAGAGCATCTCCTGAATTTTCCAAAATCGGAAGTACTAGTTCTTCGGACTGACCGGGAATCGTTTTTTCAACATTCTCATTTCCAACAGGTAATAATGGAGGAATAGAATCCTCCGTTGGTTGTGCAGGGGATGTTAGGATCTCGTCATCAGTAGCTACCTCTTCAATACTAACATCCTGTGCTTCAACTTCTTTAACTACCTCAATTGAAGAAGATTCCGATGATTTCAATTCAGTTGAATCTTCAGTAGTTTTGTCAAAACTGATGTCACTATTAAACTGTGTTCCATCTGACATCCATTTAGCTTCTTTCTCAGTTTTCACACCTTCTGAATAGGCAGTAACATACATTTTTTGGCCATTGGGCCACCAACGGGTGACTGTTCCATGCCATTTTCCATCTTTGTAATTTCTCTCATACATCTTGGTACCGTTAGAAAACCATTTCATGGAAGTTCCATTTTTTCTTCCATTGAGCCAACTTTCATCGGAATATACATATTTCTGAGCCGAACCTTCATCAATTAATATTATTCGGCCACTAAACGGTTCGGTTGAGAGTTTTTGAAAAAGCAATCCAAATTTAAGAGTAAAAAATTGATCAAATTCACTCTTGTTAACCCTGAATGTATCATCAGAAATATTTGTGTCTTCCAAATCAATCTCAGACTGCATAATGCCACTATTTGAAGGAACCGTCCGATTGTAATAATTAGACTTTAAGATTTTTCCATGCCTTCTATGAGGGGTAGTAAGAGATGAAGTAGAATCACCTCTCAAGAAATCCACACCTGGGCATAAAAATAAAACTAATAAAAATAAGGGTACTAATTTCATAGCAAGTAATGATTGATGATTTAAAAACTGAATGCAAGTTATAATACATTGCAGGTAATTTACTTTCCATCTTGATATAGCCCTTGCCAAAACCATCATATTCGATCACAATCAATCTTTTTCGATCACACTTGATTGATATCGATACCTAATTAACAACAGCCCATAAGCATGAATCTTGAAACTTTGCTCTTAGTCATCCCAGCACTTGGCGTCCTTGCTCTTTTATTTACTTGGTGGAAAACACAAGAAATTAACGCGAGTCCTGAAGGTTCAGACCGAATGTCCAAAATTGCTGCAAGTATCCAGGAAGGGGCCATGGCATTTCTCAAGGCCGAATACCGCATACTGGTAATCTTTGTAGCCGGAGTCGCCGCTCTCCTTTACTGGAGTGGTTCTAACAACGAAAATAGTCATGGCCTGGTTGCGGTTTCTTTTGCTGTCGGTGCTTTCTGTTCCGCCCTTGCCGGGTATTTGGGAATGAAAGTTGCAACAAAAGCAAATGTTAGAACGGCAAACGCAGCCAAAGATAGTTTAGGTAAAGCACTCGAAGTGGCATTTTCCGGAGGAGCTGTAATGGGCCTTGGAGTCGTTGGGCTTGGTATTCTAGGATTGGGCGGCCTCTTTTATCTTTTCGGTAACCATTTTGGAGCCTTTGAACCTCAAGCCTCTCTCGGAGTCACGCTCTCTGTCTTAACTGGCTTTTCTTTTGGTGCCTCATCCATTGCACTTTTTGCACGGGTAGGTGGCGGAATTTACACAAAGGCGGCAGATGTTGGAGCAGATTTGGTTGGAAAAGTGGAGGCTGGTATTCCAGAAGACCACCCTCTTAATCCTGCCACAATCGCGGACAATGTTGGTGATAATGTCGGCGATGTAGCCGGAATGGGAGCTGATTTATTTGAATCCTATGTAGGATCAATGATAGGCACAATGGTTCTCGGTGCTGCTATGGTTGCCGGTGCTACCTCTTTCACAGATTTTCTTGGTGGACTATCACCTATTGTCCTACCCCTTATCCTGGGAGCAATTGGTATAGTTACCTCAATTTTTGGAACATTTTTGGTAAAAGTCAAAGATGGAGGAGACCCTCAAAAAGCCCTTAATACAGGTGAATTTGCTTCTTCCGCAATAATGATTGTTGCTTCCTATTTAGTAATAAATAAGTTTCTCCCAGAAACTTGGGTTTACAACGATATAACATACACGGCCATGGGTGTTTTCTGGGCAACTATCATTGGTCTCATCTCCGGTTTGGCTATTGGATTCATAACCGAATATTACACCGGTACCAACAAAAAGCCGGTGCGGGCAATAGTCGAACAATCAGTCACTGGTTATGCTACAAACATTATCTCAGGGCTTGGAGTTGGAATGATTTCTACAACTTTCCCTATTCTAATCTTGGCGGCTGCAGTCGTTGGTGCGTATGAATTGGCAGGACTCTACGGAATTGCAATTGCAGCTGTAGGTATGCTCTCTAACACAGGAATTCAATTGGCCGTGGATGCTTACGGTCCTATTTCTGACAATGCAGGTGGAATTGCTGAAATGGCTGAACTTCCTCCCGAAGTTCGAAAAAGAACTGACAAACTCGATGCTGTTGGAAACACAACAGCCGCCATTGGAAAAGGCTTTGCCATCGGTTCTGCTGCCCTAACTGCACTTGCCTTGTTTGCCGCATTTAAAGAAACCGCGGGCATTGATGTCATTGATGTTTCTGCCCCTAAGGTAATGGCAGGTTTATTCATCGGGGCAATGTTGCCTTTTCTATTCAGTGCTTTAGCCATGGGGGCAGTGGGCAGGGCTGCCATGTCCATGATTCAGGAAGTCAGGCGTCAGTTTCACAATATACCAGCACTAAAGAGTGCACTTGAAATCATGAATCGTAATGATGGAAAGCCGACAAGTGAATGGACGGATGAAGAGAAAGCGAGTTTTGACGAAGCCATCGACGCAGCTGAGTACGGAAAGTGCGTGGAAATTTCAACCCAATCCGCTATTAAGGAAATGGTAGCACCAGGTATGGTTGCTATCCTCACCCCCGTTGCAGTTGGATTCGGGGGAGGTGCAACAATGCTTGGTGGTGTTCTTGCCGGCGTTACAGCATCGGGAGTTCTACTCGCCCTTTTTCAATCCAATGCTGGAGGAGCTTGGGATAACGCCAAGAAAATGGTGGAGGAAGGATATGAAATCGATGGAGTTAAACACGGCAAAGGTTCTGATGTTCATAAAGCAGCCGTAGTTGGTGACACTGTTGGGGACCCCCTGAAGGATACATCTGGTCCGTCTTTAAATATCTTACTTAAGTTGATGTCAGTCGTAGCTTTGGTGCTTGCCCCTTTCATTTGATAAGAGCGGAATTATTAGCCTACGATTTTTCAACGACTTCGGCAAATTGCTTTCGCTCAAATCTGTCTAGCTTATAATAAGCGGTACCCGCTACCAACACATCTACACCTGAGTCTAAACAAGGTTTGACATGATCGGGTCCAACTCCCCCATCGACTTCAATTAAAAAATTTAAATTTTGTTTTTTTCTAATTTCGGATATCTCTTCTGTTTTCGATAGAACTTCGTGAATGAATTTCTGTCCACCAAACCCAGGGAATACAGTCATAAATAAAACCAGATCAACCTGATCTAAAAGTGGGATAAGACCATTGATTGGGGTATCAGGATTAATCACAATCCCATTCTTAATCCCAGCTTGCCTTATTTTACTCAAAGCAGCTGAGTGATCATAGTCTGGTTCTAAATGAATACTTATGAGATCAGCTCCTGCTTTAATGAAAGGATCAATGTAACGATCTGGTTGCTCTAGCATCAGATGGACATCAAAGAATATAGAAGAATGACTTCTAAGATCGGCAACTGTTTGAGGTCCAAAACTAAGATTGGGCACAAAGTGTCCATCCATAATATCTAAATGTATCCACTCCCTTCCATCACTTTCAGCAATTTGCAAGGAATCAGCTAAGTTTGCATGATTTCCAGCTAGGATTGATGGAGCTAATCTTTTAATTCTATCACTCATTTTGCGAAATACTTATATCATTAATTAAGAAAAATCTAATTTGCCGAGAAAAGTTTTCTGCAATCTCTAAAAAGGCCTTATCATTTGATGCTTTTACATTTTCACCAAGTTTAATGGATGGCGAACTTGCAGTCACGGATTTGCTGTAAGAATAAAAATTGGGTTTCTTATAACTGACTTTCACATCTAACGAAATTTGATTACTCAATGATTTCGCGATGAGAGGATCATCGTCAAAGGCTATACCTTGTTTTTTCGAAAAATTTTTGACGGTTAAAAATAAATCTAAATTACTCTGAGAAGAGGATTCCACCAATTCAAAATTACCAGTCATAATCAATTCTTCTTTTAATTTTCTTTTTAGAAGAATGCCAAACCTTGGAGCAAAAGACTCGTTTACTACTCTAATGTAAATTTTATCGTGAAGACCTTTAGGATTTGATGGCCGGTAGCTACAACTAAATGAGAATAAAGCAAATAGAAAGATAGTAATCTTGCTGAAGATGGAAATACACAGCTTCAAATTAATTTTGAAAATTCTGAATTAGTTCTTCTGCCTCACGAGCGGCCTGGGATTCTGGGGCAATAGTAATTGCCTCATTGTAAAACTGAGTTGCGGGTAGATTCCCAAGTTCTCGCCATCTTGTAATAAAATATTTTCCATAATTCTCTACATACTTACCCACTTCAAGTTTACTTCTAGATAAAGTTGATCTCATTTTTGAGCGTCCTTTTTCTGCCAATTCTTTTCTCGTCTTGAAACTATCAATTCTTGCTAAATAATCTTTTGAAGATTCATGCCTATCCTTCACAGGTGGAAGTTTGTAGAGAATCAAGTAATCTTCGTAAAAGTTTAATGCTTTAAGTGTTGCCCCTTGATCATAATTGGGGCCAGAAACTAAATCTTCATATATTTGAGCAAGTTGAAAATATGCCTTTTCAGAAAGAAAATGATCCGGATAAAGATTAATTAGTCTCTCAAGTGCATCAATTGCTTCCTCTTCTTTGTTATCTTTGATCGAGATTTCTGCTAATATCATTAATGCACGGGGAGCATACTTTGGGCCTCTTGCTATTTCTACAATCTCATTGAACCTTAAACGATCCTGGCTTCCGGAGCGAAAGCGAGGAATGACCCCCCACTTTTTAGGAAGCTTTTCGCGGGCTAATTTTTCAGAAATATTGAGAAGGTAATCAGCAATTACTTCAAAGTCATAATCGGTATATGCTTTGGCGATTAATTTAAGATGGCTGAAAGATTTACTCCAATCTCCTTTTTCTTCCCTAATTTTTGCTGCTCGGAGTAATGATTCTGGCCCTATTTTAATTTCTTTAGAATCAATCACAACGACCGCGTCAGATCGTCTTTTAGAAAACTTCTCATACAGAGATAATGCTTTTCCAATATCTCCTTTCTTTTGGAAATAGAATGCGTCTTCAAACCATTTTTTCGCATCGTAATCACTGTAAGGCTTTCGGTTTTTAATAAAAAAACCAGTCCCTGAAAATAAGTATTCCTCCTTTTCAGTCGTATTGCGTGGCGGTCCTTTTTGTGAAAAAAGAGATGACCATAATGCAAAAAATAATGTAATTTTTAGTATTTTCACTTCAAAATTTAGAATCGAATAAGAGTTGCTGACCATGTCAAGCCTGCACCAAAAGCAACCAAGACACCTATTTCTCCTTTGCGAAAAAGGCCTCTTTGGCAAGCTTCATCGAAAGCAATCGGTATGGAAGCAGCAGATGTGTTCCCATGACGATCAAGATTACAGAAAAATTTCTCGAGAGGAATTTCTAACCTCTGTGCCATACTTTCCACGATACGAACATTCGCCTGGTGTGGTATAACATGATCTACATCCTGTGTTTCCAAGCCGTTTGCTTTTAGTAATTCTCTGGTCGCTTTTTCCATTACCCTAACGGCCGACTTGAAAATTTCCTTCCCATTCATTTTTAGGAAGTGCTCACGGTTCTCAATTGATGCAATAGATGCGGGCTGCTTGGAACCTCCTGCAGGTTGGTGAAGTAGGCTCGGATTCGACCCGTCTGCTCCCGAACGGAATCCTACCAGGTTGGGACCAACACCTTCGGTCATAATGATTGCGGCTCCAGCTCCATCACCAAATAAGACGCATGTTGTGCGATCTTCCCAGTCCAGTATTGATGACATCTTTTCTGCCCCGATCACGAGAGCACATTTATAGCGACCTGAAGCAAGCATCCCGTCAGCTACATCCAGCGAATAAAGAAAGCCGGAACAGGCAGCTTCAAGATCAAAGCAAGCAACCTTACCCAAACCTAATTTGTGTTGCAGGATACATGCAGTGGAAGGAAAAGCCATGTCTGGTGTGATTGTCGCAACAATCACAAGATCAATTTGATCCGTCTGGATTTGAGCAGCTTCAATCGCTTTTCGTGCAGCGTTAAGTGCTAGTTCACTAGTAGGCTGATCGGAAGCAGCAATTCTTCTTTCCCTAATCCCTGTACGAGTGCGTATCCAATCATCTGAAGTTTCTACTTTTAGGCTAAGTTCTTTATTATCTAAGATTTTTTCAGGCACATAAGAGCCAATTCCTCTAAGAATACTCTTCATGAAACCTGCAAATTTAATTTCATTTACGAGGCTTTAGGCACCAACTAGCGGTTCAGGACGAAAAATTTCATTAGCTTCCTTAACATCTAGCGCCATCTGGGAAAGCATATCGTGCTGTACTAAATCAAGTGCAATTTTAACTGCACCACTCACGTGATTTCGATTCGATGATCCATGAGCCTTGATCACATTTTGAGTAAGCCCAAGTAATGGAGCACCACCAAACTGCTCAGGGTTTATTCTTTGCTTCAGACTTTTAAATGCACCCTTAGAAAGTAATGCACCTGTTTTACGCAAGGCATTTCGTCTAAGCTCTTCATCCAAGAAGGTACTGATCAATTTACTAAGTGACTCGCAAGCCTTTAGAACAATATTGCCCACAAACCCATCACAAACAACGACATCAACGGCATTTTCAAAAATCTGAAATCCTTCAATTAAACCGCTGTAGTTGATTATGCTACCATCTATATCCTTTAGCATCTCGTGAGTCTCATTTATCATTTCATTCCCCTTACCCTCCTCAGTACCAATGGTTAACAAACCTACCTTTGGCCTTACGAGACCCAAAGCAACCCTGGCATAGTTTGAACCAAGAATGGCATTTTGGGCAATATGATAAGGCTTTGCATGGGGGTTGGCACCCGCATCCAAAAGCGTGAAATATCTTTCCCGACCCGGCCATATGGTACACAGAGCAGGTCTTTCGACGCCCTCCAATGTGCGTAACCGAATTGTACTACCAGCCATAAGGCAGCCCGTGTTACCACAACTAAGAAGAGCTTGTGCCTCTTGCTCTTTGACGCTTTGTAAGGCAAGCGCCATGGAGGAATTCTTCTTTCCTTTGATACCAGCTATAGGTTTTTCATCCATTCCCACGATCTCTGGTGCATGGCGGATTTCAATTTGACCAGAATCAAAATTATCGAAAGTAGAGAAGTGTCTTTCGATTACATCCTCTTGGCCAAATAAAAGAAAACGAGTCCCACGAGGCGAAACATCCAAGGATTGAGAAATGCCTGCTATAACTTCTTTGGGGCCATGATCGCTTCCCATTACATCGACTGCTAGAGTCACTTTCGCCTCGGTAGCGTCCATGCCGAAGCTGTCTTAAGGTCTAGACTTCTAGATCAAGGACTTGCTTACCCCGATACTGTCCAGTTTCAGGATTTACCCGATGAGAGCGAGAAAATGTTCCGTCCGGTTCTTTGATAAGAAGTGGTGCTTCAAAGCGGTTTGCACCTCTACGTTTGCGACTTCTTTGTTTTGACTGTTTTCTTTTAGGTTGTCCCATGATCTCTACAATAGTTAATGCGTCGAAATCGTCAAGGTTAGAGAAATCATTCTATCGAGTAAGAAAAATCGAAAATACTATTATTGATAAAATGATTCTGTAGATAACAAATACGCCCAAACCTTTTCTGGTCAAATACCCGACTAGCCAAAAGACCGATATACCCGCAAACAATCCTGCAACTATACAGCCTAAAACTACCGGTCCAAATGTGAGATATTGATTCATTGCTTCCCATTTGGTGACGCACTTATACCCAGCAGCTGCCGTTAAAGTAATCAACCCCAAGAGAAAACTGAATTCAGCAGCATGAACTCGGCTCAGGCCAACAATATAGCCACCAACAATAGTCATCATGGATCGACTAGTGCCAGGCCACATCGCAACGCATTGCAGAAACCCAATCAATAAAGAAGAGCCGAGAGTTAAATCCTCCAAAGATTTTTCAGTTGAATTCGCCCTCCCTCTTTCCATCGATTTTTTCCGCTTTTCAGCCCATGCCATGAACAGGCCCCCGGCAAACAAGGCAATCGCAACAGGCAATAGACCGAAAAGATAACTTTCAATTAAATCATCAAGTAGAAGCCCCAAAAAAGCGGCAGGTAAAAAAGCTAAAACTAAATTAATCAAAAGTTTCCTGCCTGAAGGATTCATTCCTAAAATTCCCAAGACCATAGACCATACTTGCGATCTGTATATCAATGCCACTGCTAGAATAGCCCCACCCTGAATGACAATGAGATAGGCATTAATCGCTTCTTTTTTGTTCTCTGAAGAAGATTCATTTTCCAAAATCTCACTTGCAATTATGAGATGTCCGGTCGAAGAAATGGGCAAAAATTCAGTTACCCCTTCGATTATACCATAAATCGTCGCATCCACATAATCCAAGGCCACAGTCTCCGTTTCTCTTTCAATTTGTGAAGATAAAGGTTCTTCGGTTGATAAAAGAATTGAAGGAAAAAGAAAAAGAAAGAAAAAGGTTTGGCGAATAGGCATGAATAGTTCTTAAAAAGAAACAAGAATTTAACCATCATTATTTCACACTCAATTGCATAGTCAATGAATGATAAGGACCATCTTTCTTCCTCTATCCCAAACCTCAAGCTAGGACACGATATTCCAGAAGAAGAACTTTCTTGCTGTATTAGGGAAATAACTCAGGAAGCAGTATCATTTCAGAAAAAGAAAGATTTTCTAAAAGCACTTGCCCAAAAAGGAGAAAACTACGAGGAATTCTCCGTTTTCATAAGGGAATTTAGAAAAATGTCAATTGACCCGGAGTTGCAAGAGTTTGCTCCAAATGCGATTGATCTTTGCGGGACTGGAGGTGACAAAGCTCATAGTTTTAACATTTCAACTTTTGTTTCCTTCATCGTCGCGAGTGCGGGAGTTCCTGTTATCAAGCATGGAAATCGCTCTATATCTTCAAAGTGTGGTAGTGCTGACTTAATTGAAGCGATTGGAATTCCCCTAAATCCACCCGTGGAGATGATTCGTGAATGCATGAAGTCCTTAAACTACACTTTTCTCTTTGCTCCGCATTTCCATCCGGCATTCAAGCATATTGCCCCTGTAAGAAAAGCATTGGCTGAAGAAGGAATTATTACGATTTTCAACTTACTTGGCCCGACCATTAATCCAGCAAAGCCTGCTTATCAACTTCTCGGAGTATTTGATCCCAATTATTTGGCAAAAATAGGAAAAGCGCTAACCTCAAACAATGTAAAAGCAGGCTTGGTGGTACACGGAAAGGTTAACGACTCTAATATCGGAGGTGTCGATGAATTGACCGCATGTGGAGAAAATCAGGTTTTTGGTATTGGAGAACTTGCCATGAAACAAATCGAAAGATGGCAGCCAGAGAGATGGCAAGTAAAGAATGGTGATTTCTCTGACCTAGGCGGAGGCGATCTTGCAGAGAACCTTCAGATTATGAGAAGCCTACTCAAAGGAAATGCTCCAGATTCCCTCCGAAATACTGTCTTAGTCAACGCCTCAACCGCCTTATGGATCCAAGGTAAATGTGCGTCCCTAGAAGAAGGCATTGAACTAGCCGACTCACTTCTAATCAATGGAAATGTTGAGCAGTGGCTAGAGAAAGTCAGCGATTTTTTTAAGTGAAGACCAAACCCTTGAAATACTTTGGCACAGACGGCATTCGCGGAGAATATGGGGGCGAGATTATCAACGAACAATTTGCATTCTCTCTTGGGTTTGCCTATGCCCGATTTCTTGAAGAAAAAAACTGCGATAAATCAAAACCTATCTTTCTCGCCAAAGACACCCGGCCTTCAGGAAAAAAACTATTGGCAAGTTGCCTCCGTGGATTACATCAAAAAAACTTTAAAGCACTGAATTTAGGAGTCTTGTCTACCCCTGCCCTCGCCTTCTCAATCATCAACCAGCATGCATTGGGGGGCATTATGGTTACCGCATCCCATAATCCTCATACAGATAACGGGCTTAAGATTATTTCGAATGAAGGAGGCAAACTCTCAGTTGATGAAGAAATCAGCATTGAGAGTTTTATTTCGGAATGTGATGATGTTCCAAAAGATTTTGCCGAACCTAAAATTCACAAGGATTCTTACATAGATAATTATATCCAAAATCTAAAAAAATGGTTTAAACCCAATTTTCTAGCTGGTCAGAAAATCGTCATTGACTTGGCTAATGGTGCAACCACTGAAATTTCTCCCTTGGCACTAAAGACTTTTGGGTCTGAAGTAATCTGCATAAACGGAGGCGATGGACTGATTAATGATCAGGCAGGCTCGGAGTTTACGGATGGCTTGTCTCAACGAGTCGTTCAAGAAAATGCAGATCTTGGACTCGCTCATGACGGAGATGGAGACCGGATCGTTTTCGTAGATAAAAAAGGCATAAAAATTGATGGCGATCAGATTTTGGGAATTCTCGCCATTCATGCAAAAGGAAACAACTCACTTCAAGGAAATGGATTTGTTGCCACAATTCATAGTAACTCAGGATTGGTGCACTCACTAGCCGAGAACTTAATTCAGCTCAATAGATCTGATGTTGGCGATCGCAATGTCTTTGCACTCATGCAGGAAAAAAATTTTAACTGGGGTGGTGAATCTTCAGGTCATATTATCTATTCTAATTATTTGAACACCGGAGACGGGCTTTTTTCTGCTCTGTCCATTTTAGAATGTGTTGTAAATACGAGGCGTGAAATTTCCTCTTTAGCCAAACAAATCAAGCTTTGGCCATCTAAAGCAACTGCACTAAATGTTAATAGAAAAAATCCAATTTCATCCTTTAAAGATCTTCAATGTTATTTGAAAGAAAAACGATCATCTCACAAAGAAAGCTTTAGGACTCTCATAAGGTACTCAGGAACTGAACCTAAAATCAGAATTTTAGTAGAGGCACAGGAAGAAGAATTAATGAATGAAGTTTTTAACAAAGTTAATGAGCTCATCAAAAAACATGTTTAATTTTTGTTCGCTTTTATTGCTTTTGGCCTTAATCAAATATTTTCCCCATGATAGAAGAAATTCCTATTTCCGCATTAGATCCCAGACAAGTTAAACAACTCGAAGGGGCAGACAAAGTCTTAAATTCGAATCCTAACTATGCCAAAGAAATTTACTCAGCAGTAGTAAAACTTTCGCCAGGTTGCCTCGATGTAAGGCGAAAACTAAGAGCACTCCAATTTCGATTAAATCCTAATTCTAGTAAAGGATTATCCGGAATTTTCGGTAAGGTTACAGCTGCGCCATTTATGTTTCGCGGGAAAGGAGATAAAGACCCCGCACAAACTATCAATAAAGCCGAGGATCTAATTGATAAATCGGTGGCCAATGTCATTGCTCACCAAATGCTCGTTGATGCAGCTAAAAATCTCGAAATGAAAGGAACCATCGTTTTCGGTCTTGAGACAATAAGGCAAATTAATCCAAAAGACCTAAATAACCTAAAAGAATTAGGGGATGCATATTTGGAAATTGGTGACACCGAAAAAACTATCGCAATAGGCAACGAAATCCAAAAAATTAATCCGAGCGATGGTGATGCTGAAGATCTAATGAAAAGAGCTTCTGTTGCTGTTGCCATGAACAAAGGGAAGTGGGAAGAGTCAGAAGATTTCCGCACACAACTTAAAGACGAGGCAGAAGCTCAGTCTCTTGAACAGGCATCCAAAGCGGTTAATGACTCGAAAGGGTTGGAAGACTTGATTCGGCAGGCTTATGCAAAATGGGAAGAAGAGCCTGAAAACCTGAACCATTACCGACAGTTAAGTGAGTATTATCACCGTTATGGGGATCTCGAAAACGCAATCGCTTGGATCCAGCAAGCAAGGAAACAGGAAGCAGGGAAAGCAGATATTTCGCTTGAGGAAAAAGAGCGGAATTTGACCCTTGAGTATTACGACGATGTGATTGATCAATGGGAGAAGCAATACCATCAAAACCCAAATGACTTCGAAACAAAATCTTCATGGGAGGACGCAATCAATAACCGTAAAACTTACCAGAAAAGTCAGCTTGAATCGCTTGTACAGAGGTACCCCAACGATTTTGGCTACCGTTTTGAACTCGGTGTACTTTTATACGAAGAAGAAGATTACGAAAATTGCCTAGCTCATTTTCAATTAGCCCAGAAAAATGCCAAGGTGCGCTTAGATGCTATACTCTATTTAGGACGCGCATACAGTCGTAAGAATTTTCATGACCTAGCAATTGAACAGTTCAATGTTTTAAAATCTGAAATTCAAATCATGGATGATCGAAAAAAAGAAGCTATTTACGAGCTTGGTTGTTGCTTTGAATCAATGGATAAAGGGGCTGAAGCAATGGAAGAGTTTAAACTGGTTTACTCAGCCGATATTTCATTTCGAGATGTGGCTGATAAAATAAACGCTTTTTACAATCAGACCAAAGGTTAAATGGCGGAGAGGGCGGGATTCGAACCCGCGGTACCTTGCGGCACACCCGATTTCGAGTCGGGCACATTCGACCACTCTGCCACCTCTCCAGTACCTTCAAATAGAGTCCTGTTAACGGTGTGGCAAAGCTATTTCTTATTTATATATTAGCCGTGCAAGTATAATAATCTTTATTTACGCACTTGCCCGTAGTCAAAATCTCATTTTCAATGTAAGCATGGTTCCAATTTTGCGAAATCTAATCTTAGTCTTTTGTACACTTTTATTTTTATCCTGTAATTCATCGAAAAAACTTACCTCGATTGATTTCAGCGACGGTTCTTATGCGGGAGAGGTTGACAGCAAAGGCCGAAAACATGGCAAAGGAACCTACAAATGGTTGGATGGCTCTTACTACGAAGGAGATTTTGATAAAGATCTCAGGCAAGGGGTCGGACTGTTTAAATGGTCAAATGGTGAATCTTACAAGGGAGACTACCTTGCAGACCAAAGAACTGGAGAGGGATTGTACAATTGGCAGGATGGCTCCGTTTACCAAGGTTCTTTCTTGAATGGCAAAAGACACGGTTACGGAACTTTCACGGCCAAAGATGGAACCATCTATCGGGGCGAATGGTTTGACGACCTGATGCATGGCAAAGGAGAACTTGTCCGCTCAGATGGCTCTTTAGTTACTGGATTGTGGCAAGCGGGAAAACTCTTGGATCGCACTTTGCCATTGCCAGCGACATCTACAAAGCCTGATCTAAATTCATCTTCAATTCAAGACTTTGACAAACAACCTGAAGCAACAATTGTCGAAAAAGTTTCGAACTCTCGGGAAAATGAGCAACCACAGAGTGATGCTAAAGAAATTGGTAAATTTGCAGAAAGTTTAGAATTAAAAGAAGGTAATGTAAGCAGCATTGGAGATAACGGTGCTTTAGATTCTGCTAAATATTCTACGATTCAACCGCAAAAGGAATTTGAAAGTAAACAAGCAAATCTTTCTCAACCTGAACCTATTGAGGTGCCGAACGCGGAAATAACAAAAGAAACGCAAAATTCATCAACTACAAGGAAACCCGAAAGCAAAGAGTTTTGGACAGGGACTGCGCAAGAAGTTGAAGGTGCGTTTCAAACAAAACTCATTAACGGAATAGACACTGTTTTTGATCGTTCAACCAATCAAAGATTTACTGGGAAAATGAGAATTCTTGATTCTGCGGGCGACAAAAAAGGTGAATTGGAATTAGTTAATGGTCAAATGCATGGAGAAGAACTGTTTTTTGAGGAAGGTAAATTAGTTGAGAAATCTCTGTGGCAACAAGGTAAATTCGTAAAGAGTTTACCTGTAGATTGATTTTATCTCCCATAATTGAAAGCAATACCATTCACCTTATGTGAATAATACTTAATTTCTTTTTTTCCACTTTAGGAATAGAATAAAACAATGGGCAATGGGAAATCAATCACAGGAACAGAATTAAAAGAAAACTCAAGCATCGCTAATTTACCTTACGATCCTTCAGAATTTCCTAGGGAAACATCGAGGCACTACATAAGTGCATCTAGTGAGGATATAAAGAGTATGCTGTCTACAATTGGATTGGGCGACATGTCTCAATTATTTTCTCATATTCAGCCAAACTTGCTCTTTCCACAACCACTTGAATTACCAAACGAGTTATCCTATTTTGAAGTTGCAGACGAAATTGCACAGATCTCTAATCTTTCTAATCTTAGGCTTTCTTTTATAGGTGATCAACTTCCCCAATGGAATACCCCGAAAATCATCGAATTTGTATCAAACCTTAGAAATCTATCCACCTCCTACACCCCTTACCAACCAGAAAGAAGTCAAGGAACTCTCATCTCTCATTGGATCTATCAATGTGCCATGTCAGCCCTTACTGGATTTGAGGCTATCAACACTTCTTTGTATGACCGGTCTTTTGCCATCTTTGAAGCAATAACCTGCTCAATTCGCACAAGTCGCAGACCTTCCAGGATACTTTTGGCATCAACATTATTTCCTAAAGAGATCGAAGTTTTGAAAACTCTTTCAAAAGAAACAGGAATAAAATTTGATTTTTTGGCTCTGGACTCGACCCGTGGTCATTGTGATTATTCTGTATTATCTACCATTGGAATAGATACACTTAGCAAATATTCTGCCTTTGTTTTTCCTCAAGTTAATTCACTTGGAGTCCTCGAGGATGTTGATTTGTTAACGAATTTTTGTGAAGAAAATAAAATTCGATCTGTCGCTTGTATCGATCCATTCTTACTAGGGGAAGGCGGGTTAAAACCACCTGTTGAATTTGGCAAATCAGGGGCTGATTTTATTGCGGGTGATGCACAACATCTAGCCATTCCTCCAAACTTTGGGGGACCAGGCTTGGGAATTTTCGGATGTCGTCACAACAAGGAAAAAAAGTCTGACTTAAGAAATACGCCTGGGAGATACATCGGAAAAGCCAATGATTTAAAAGGTCGAGATTGCCATGTAATGGTCTTATCAACCCGCGAGCAGCACATTCGCAAAGAGAAAGCCACATCTAATGTATGCTCTAATCAAGCATTCTTAGCTACACTAGCAGGAGCAAGCTTACTTTCACAAGGAACGAAAGGTCTAGGTCTTGCCGTTGAAATTGCCAACCGTCATCAACAAAAGTTCATCGATGCAATTCAAATGCTTAATGGAATTGAACCCGCTTTCCATAAAAATAACGCTCCTACTGAACTTACAATCCGCGTAAACAAATCAGCATCCACCCTCATTTACAACGCAAGATCCCACGACATAAACCTTGGCATTGAAGTTACTGACCGCTGTAACCTCATGGAATCAAGAGGAGAATTAATAAAATTGTCTTTTTCTAATCTACACACTGCTGAATGTGTTGATCGATTGATTGCGTTTGTGCAAACAGAGTTCCACAAAAAATCTACAGAGCTCAAAGATTTCAATTCACAGATTGACAATAAATATCTACGGCAAAAAACCGTCCGCATTCCATCCTACTCGGACGAAGAACTTTTCGAATATTACAACAAACTAGCAGAACTCAATGTATCTCCAGACGACGGGTGCTATCCTTTGGGATCTTGTACGATGAAGTATAACCCATTACTCAATGATTGGGCCGCTGGTTTGGAAGGTTTTGCTAAAGTTCATCCTCAATGTCCCAAAGAAGATGCTCAAGGGCCACTAAAGGTTCTTCATGAGATTCAAGAATGGTTCAAGGGAATCACCGGTCTTGCCGGAGTGACCACACAGCCAGTTGCAGGTGCACAAGGTGAACTTGTGGGTATTAAGCTTTTCCAGGCATATCATCGCCATAATGGAGAAAATGACCGTAAATACATATTAATACCTCGTTCTGCACACGGAACAAATTTTGCAACTGCAGCGATGGCTGGCTATCCGGACGGAATCATTTACTTGGAGGCCGACGCTGCAGGCAAAATTGATATTTCTGATTTTGATTCCAAATTAGAAAAGTACGGGAATCAACTCTGCGGAGTTATGATTACAAATCCTAACACTTCAGGCATCTTTGAAACAGATTTTAAAAAAATAGCTGATAGTGTACACGATGCTGGTGGCTTAGTTTATATGGATGGGGCCAATATGAATGCCATTGCAGGGCTGGTAAATTTAGGCGAACTGGGAGTTGATGCCGTACATAACAACTTACATAAAACTTGGACCATTCCGCATGGTGGCGGAGGACCTGGAGACGCAATTGTAGCAGTTTCTGATAAACTTGTCGATTTTCTGCCCGGTAAGCAAATTTTCAAATTGAAGGATGGAACTTATGATTACGAATCACCTCGATATTCTATAGGTTCATTTCATCGAAATTGGGGAAATTTTGGCCATAAAGTTCGAGCGTACTCCTATCTTTTACGATTGGGTCGTGAAGGCATTCCGAATATGTCATCTGTTGCGGTTCTTTCTGCCAGATATCTCTTTGAAAAACTTAATGGGCGTTATAAAACTTTACCCGAAAATGCTCTTGATTCTCCAAGGATGCACGAATTCATTTTGACCCTAAGTGAAGAAGACTTTGCGAATTTAGAAAACCAAGGTATTCCCAAAAACCAGGCAATTCCTCAAATTGGTAAGTTATTTCTGGATTTTGGTTTTCATGCTCCAACAGTAGCATTTCCAGAGATTTTTGGGTTAATGATTGAGCCAACCGAAAGCTACACTAAAGAAGAATTAGATCGGTTTGTTGAAGCAGTTTTAGCTATAAAAGACCTGATAGAGCTTGCTCCATTTGTATTAAAAAGTGCTCCTCATTTTACACCTATCGACCGGGTTGATGAAGTTGGGGCTAACCGAAATCTCTGTTTACATGAACCTCTTGACCGATTGCCTCCACTTCCTCATAACAGGATTAGTCCTGCAGAGTTAATGCGACTGGAAATCGATGAAATTAAACAAAGAGTCATCAAGCTTGCTAAAGACTCACAAGGATTGATTTGACCAACTTTTATTTTCCGTCATATTGGAAGACTATGAGTAAAGATGATGAACAGCCCCTCGTTTCAATGTTCGGCATAATCACTGATTTGTTTCTTACTGTAGTTTTCTTTTTATTTATGACATATGTGCTTGGTCCTCATGTACCATCTCAAGATCCTACCACCATTAAGGTGGTGTCTGGCATGACTGCACTTTGTATGTCTGGAGTATTTTGGATTGCTGCCAATATGTTTCGTGTTACCCGGGTTGATTACCAACGAAGAAAAAAAACTAATAACTAATCTCAAATCCCTTTAGTTCTTTCTTTAATCGACTGCCTGGGTAAGCAGTGATCAGCATACCGTTTTCTGCGGCACTCTCTGTTGCCAGACATCCTTCTTTTCTAATTTTCACCACAAGACTGTATTTGTCATGCGGAATAAGGTATGTAATAGGTTCCTTCGTCAAACCTAATTTACCTTCAATTAGTTCCAATAAGTCAGAAATACCTTCTCCAGATTTACAACTGAGGTATACCATATCGCCATCCTTATAGTTTTGACTAATTCTCAGGTTTACTAAGTCATTCTCTTTCAAGAGATCAACCTTGTTAAAGACCGTTAAGATTTCTTTTTCTTTAGCACCCAATTCACCCAAAACTTTAAGTGTGGTTTCCATATGTTCCTCAAATTGAGGATTCGACAAATCAACAACATGTAAAAGTAAATTCGCAACAAGGGTCTCTTCCAAGGTTGCACGGAATGCATCCACCAACCTATGCGGGAGTTTACGAATAAAACCTACTGTATCGGTAAGAATTATTTTCTCTCCATTCGGTAATAAGGATTGCCTACTCGTTGGATCAAGCGTGGCAAACAGTTTATCTGCAGATAAGACATCAGAATTACATACTTGGTTAAGAAGAGTTGATTTTCCCGCATTAGTATAACCAACAAGAGCGACGGTTGGTAAAGGAATTCTCAATCTTTTTTTTCGGCTTGTTTTCCGGGTTTTCGCCACCTGTTTAATTTCTTTTTTGGTCGCACTGATTTGGTCGCGAACAAGCCTTTGATCTAGTTCTATCTGAGCTTCTCCCTCGCCACGTTGAGTCACCCCGCCTCCTCGCTGACGTCCGAGGTGCGTCCATGCCCTCCTTAGCCGAGGTAAGGAATATTCCAAACGGGCTAATTTAACCTGCAAGACTGCTTCTTTAGTTTGAGCCCTTGCGGCAAAAACATCTAAAATGATTTCCTGTCGATCAATCACTAAGACCTTAGATTCAGCCTCCCAGTTTCTTTGCTGGCTTGGAGACAATTCGTTATCGAAAATAATCACATCACAACCCAGTTCCCCAACATCCTCAATCACTTCATTAAATTTCCCTTTTCCCAGCAAATACCCGGGAAAGGTTTTTCGAACGCGGACTACTTTCTTACAAAATATTCTGATTCCTAGATTGAATACCAGTTCCTCAAGTTCATCTAGTAAACTTTCAGCATTAGCTCGCTCCTCTTCTCTCAAGATAACAGCGACGAGATAAGCTTTTTCGACTAATCGCGGTTTTTCCTTTACCTCAAACATTTAAAAATAAAAAGGGGTTCGAGCATAATAATTGCCCGAACCCCCTTTGAGAAATAAGATTATGTTAAATTTTGAATAGCTCAACTGACAGCAGCCTGGGCTGCAGCCAACCTAGCCGTGGGTACACGGAAAGGAGAACAACTCACATAGTTAAGACCAATTTTATGACAGAACTCTACGCTCTTAGGATCACCACCATGCTCGCCACAAATTCCCAACTTTATTCCACGACGTGATGACTTTCCTCGTTTTACGCCTATTTCCATAAGTTGACCAACGCCACTCTGGTCTACACTGGCAAATGGGTTGGCATCGATAATGTCTAGCTCCGTATAATTTGGAAGGAAACTTCCGGAGTCGTCCCTACTCATGCCCATCGTGGTTTGAGTAAGATCATTCGTTCCGAAGCTGAAAAACTGTGCTGTCTTTGCAATTTCATCTGCAACGAGCGCTGCACGTGGAATTTCAATCATAGTACCCACGAGATACTTAGCTTTCTCGCCTTTCGCAGCGAAAACTTTCTTGGCTGTCTCGTGTATGACATCGACCTGAATCTCCAATTCCTTGGGGAAGCCAACTAGTGGAACCATAATTTCTGGATTCACCTCAACCCCACTCTTTTGAACGAGGATCGCTGCTTCCAAGATCGCTTGTGCCTGCATCTCAGTAATTTCGGAGTAAGAAACTCCCAATCTACAACCTCTATGACCTAGCATAGGGTTAAACTCGTGTAGATCTTCAACCCGCTTTTTGACCGAAGCTAGTGAGACTCCTAATTTCTTGGCCAAGTCACGCTGGGCAGCTTGATCATGAGGAAGAAATTCATGCAAAGGTGGGTCCAATAAACGGATTGTAGCGGGACGACCCTCGAGAGCCTTAAAGATACCCTGGAAGTCTTTCCTTTGGTAAGGAAGAAGCTTCTTAAGAGCCTTACGGCGATCAACTTCATTATCCGCAAGAATCATTTGACGCATTGCATCAATCCGGTTTCCTTCGAAAAACATATGCTCTGTGCGGCAAAGACCAATACCGGAAGCACCAAACGCAATTGCGTTTGCAACCTGCGACGGAGAGTCCGCATTAGTACGAACATCCATCTTGGTAGCTTTCGCACACCAATCCATTAATTGAGAGAAATTTTTATAATCACGACTTTTTCTTGGATCCAATTTCTTATCCACTAGGACTTGGATAATTTCAGACGGAGCGGTTTTCAACTCTCCGGCAAAAATTTCACCAGTCGTTCCATTTATTGAAAGGTAATCTCCTTCTTTGTAAGTGAAACCATTAACTTTTACTGAACGGGTCTTGTAATCAATATCCAATTCCGCAGCTCCGCAAACGCAGACCTTACCCATTTGCCTTGCGACTAATGCAGCGTGGGATGAAACTCCGCCGCGTGCAGTGAGGATACCTTCAGCTGCAATCATTCCACGAAGGTCTTCAGGTGAAGTTTCTTGGCGGACCAACAAAACTGGCCCTTGTTTGGCAGCTTCAACCGCCCGCTCTGCATTCATGCAGATTTTACCGGAAGCGGCACCTGGTCCAGCGGGCAAGCCTTTACAGAGCTTCTTGGCTGCTCTCTGCGCTGCTGCGTCAAAAACTGGTGCAAGGACTTGGTCGAGCTGTTCAGCAGGGACTCGCTTAATGGCGGTTTTCCAATCTATCAGTTTTTCTTTTACCATTTCAGTAGCAATCCGAACGGCAGCCAGACCTGTTCTCTTTCCGTTACGAGTTTGCAACATATACAGCTTTTCATCTTCGATCGTGAACTCGAAGTCCTGCATGTCCTTGAAATGTTTTTCTAATTTCTTCTGCACCAAAACAAGTTCTTTGAATGGCTTAGGAAGCACGCGTTTCAGCTTGACCACGGGTTGTGGTGTCCGAACACCGGCAACCACATCTTCGCCCTGTGCATCTGTAAGGAACTCTCCGTAGAGAACTTTCTCACCTGAAGCAGGGTCACGGGTAAAGCCAACGCCTGAACCTGATTTTTTTCCCGTATTACCAAAAACCATGGCTTGTACATTTACGGCAGTTCCCCACTCTGCAGGAATTCCATATTTGCGGCGATACACAGTGGCTCGATCGTTCATCCAGGAACTAAACACAGCTCCAACGGATCCTTCAAGCTGCTCCCAAGGGCATGTGGGAAAGTCGTTGCCGGAACGCTTCTTAACCAATGATTTGAAACGACCAACCAACTCTTTCATTTGCTCAGTGGTGATTCTGGAATCATCCACTTCACCTTTTTCCTTGGGAAAAATCTCTTTCTTGAAATCCTCGATAATTGCCTCGAAAGGATCATGATCTTCGCTTGGCAATTTCTGAACACCCATAACTACATCACCGTACATTTGGATGAAACGACGATAACAGTCCCAAGCAAACCTTGCGTTACCGGATGCTTGTGACAAAGCTTCGACGGTATCGTCATTCAACCCAAGATTTAGGATTGTATCCATCATCCCGGGCATGGAATCACGTGCACCAGATCTAACTGATAACAGCAAAGGTTTCTTGGTATCTCCTAACTTTTTACCAAGTTGCTTCTCCATCAAGGCTACGGAAGAACGCATTTGGCCGTCTAAAGCCTTTGGATAAGTTCTTTTGTGTTTGTAAAAATAGGTACAAACCTCGGTGGTTATTGTAAACCCCGGAGGGACTGGTAGTCCAATTCTTGCCATCTCTGCAAGGTTGGCTCCCTTGCCACCAAGCAATTCTCTTTGTTTAGCATCTCCATCAGTCTTTTTTCCAAAGTCATAAACATATTTGACTTCTTTTTTGGAAGTTTTTGCGGAGACTCTTTTTGGAGTAGCCTTGGCTTTTGCTTTTTTGTTTGGTGCTTTCGCCTTTTTTTTCTGTGCCATATAAGGTTGAGGTTTGCTATTTCTTTAAGGTGAGTAACGATCAGGTCGTTACGGGCTGTTAAAATCAAGTCACTTTCTCATATTTTTATAGGGTTTTGTCAACGGATGACTTTCAATTCTCGCCTTTTTAAACTTAGTCAAAAAAGAGATTTCTGAATCGACCAAATTAAAGAAATTCGACTTACTTAAGTATTCCTTTCAACTCCAATCAGAAATTTTAAGTTCATTCGATGTCATCCCCAAAAGATCAGAGACCCGCAAGTTTCGGTGACCGATTTCGTGAAGAAGGCCTGAGCGGGATACTCAAAAAAAAACCAAAGGATCCTAAAGCAGATCCAAACGAAATGCATTTCCTCGAGCACTTGGAGGAATTACGGTGGGTAATCCTCAAATCAGTAGTTGCATTTCTAGTGGGATGTATTGGCGTAGCCATTTTCATGCAAGACTCCGTGAAGCTTCTGCAAATGCCTCTAATAAAAGCCGTTGAGGATTTTGGAGAGATCGGAATTGACTTACAATCGATTGGCTTAGAGCAGTACACCAACCCCTTGGAAAAAAAGGAGGTTGGTCTGGGCGAATTACGCAAAGCGAGGGAGCAAGATCTAATAAATTGGGGAATTACCGACCCTCATCACCAAAATCGTATCATCAACCATTTTGCCAATGGGAGTAATCGAAATTTACTTCAAGTAATCCGGTCTTATTCACCGATCTTTATTGCCATGAAAATATGTTTTCTTGGAGGGATTGGCCTGTCCTTGCCAATGATTCTTTATTTTGTGGGAAGTTTCGTTGTCCCGGGACTGACCCCTCAGGAGAAAAAAGTCTTTTTTCCGGGATGCATAGCCGCCACCTTTTTATTTCTGGCAGGGGCCTCCATGACCTATTTTTTCATTCTTCCCCTTTCCCTCGCCTTTACTATCGAATTTTCATTCAATGTTCTAGGTCTCGATGTTTACAGGCCTGAGGCGGGAAATTACTACAGCACTGTTATATGGATGACCTTTGCCGTAGGAATCGCATTTCAGTTTCCCCTTGTTTTAATTCTACTGATACGCATTGGCATTCTCTCTGTCAAAAAACTTCGTGAAAGTCGGAGACTTGTTCTCGTAATCCTTATGGTATCAGCAGCACTGATTACCCCAGGCGGTGATCCGGTGAGTCTTTGCATTCTCACAATACCCCTCTACATTCTTTATGAATTCGCCATTCTTTTCGGTTCATTTATCGAGAGAAGTAAAGCACTTCGAGAATGGAATGAGTGGGATGAGAGCATCCAGGGAACTCGTCCCGAAAAACCGAAAACTGAAAAGTTATCTCTACTGCTACTTTCAATCGTTATTCTTGCTGTAGGGGGGGGGGCTTCTTGGCTTGGAAGTATCAGGATGTGATTAAAAACTCCCTGGATTGGTTTGATTCAGAAAAGACCGACCCAACAATTGACTCAATCGATAGTAATCAATCAGTTGGATCTACAATCGGTGAAACAAAAGTTCTCTTGGATGACAACCGTACTTTAGTCA
This sequence comes from uncultured Verrucomicrobiota bacterium, assembly GCA_902569115.1. Taxonomy (GTDB): domain Bacteria; phylum Verrucomicrobiota; class Verrucomicrobiia; order Opitutales; family Seribacteraceae; genus Seribacter. The sequence continues at coordinate 151,897 of CACFTI010000001.1, forward strand.
TTGAGCTTCTTCCTATGAATGATGCCAATTTGAGTCTTCCTCAAAAAGGGCTCTATCGGGCTAAAATAATCAATTTGGAAGAATAATCTGATTTGCTTGCATTTCCAGCGTGCAACCATCAAAAATGGTTGCGTGAAAAAAACTGTAAATAAAATTGGGAAACTTCTTAAAAATTATCGTAAAAAAGCCAACCTTACCCAACCCCAACTCGCCGGTGCGAGTGGCGTTGCTACTTCAATAGTCAATGATGTTGAAAATGGAATTCGAAATGCTGGCAGCAAAACTCTTGATCGAATTGCCCGGGGCTTAAATCTTTCGGATGAAGATAGGTTTACATTCATCATGTCTGGTCTTTCTCTTTCGAAACGGGATTTTTTAATTCCTGATTTCTCAGATTATCCTCCCGAGGTTTTAAATTATTTACCATTTGTTTTTCAAAAGTCCGGCATTCACCCCAAAACGGTTAAAAAAATAATCTTACCATCAAAGGAAGATAAAAGATTTCAAATAATCCTAAAGAACGGAAAAGCAATGGCTATGGAAATTCGTATTTCACCCATCAAATAATTAGAGTCCGTGTCCTTAGACAAAGTAAGAATCGACCGATGGTTATGGTCTATTCGAGCCTATAAAACCCGATCATTGGCAACCGATGCATGCAAAAGGAACTGGGTTTCAGTTAACGGCAATCCAGTTAAACCCTCGCGAGAAATAAAATGCGGTGATCTTGTAATCTTCAAATTAGGGCCTTTAAAAAAAGAGGTTAAGGTAGTGCAATTATTAGAGAAGCGGGTATCCGCCAAGTTGGTTGAAGACTACATGGAAGATTTAACTCCAAAAGCTGCTTACGAGGAGGCTGAAAAGGAGAGGAGGATTCTTCCTTCTGTTCCCTTTGGACAAAGACTTTCAAAAGGTAAACCTTCCAAAAAAGAACGCCGGGAAATTGAAGAGTTTTTTTATAATCATGAAGAATGATTCAACTCAAAGCATGTTCAATATGTGGGCCACCTCGAAGAGAAAATAAATTGGTAGCAAGAGGACCCTTCTTAAGTAGAGAAAAACCACTTGCAACAAATCATTCACAAAGACATCATAATCGTATGAAATCATCCCTTTGTATGTTTTTTCCCTTCATCGCGATATTGATTCTTTCGTCTTGCGTTCAAACATCTATTCCGGATCAACCACCTACAACTGTTTTACTCCATAACCTTGAGATTGATTCAGACGGAAAAGCACGTGTAAAAGCTGAAGGGAAGCCACCTTTTACTGGGAATGCAGTGGAAACTTTTGAACAAACTCCCACAAAATCAGTTTCATCATGGAAACAGGGCAAGAGGCACGGGATTACCACGACTTATTTTTATAACGGCAATATTCGCCAAACAACTACATTTGCTAATGGATTAAAACAAGGGCCATCGAAAGAATACCGTATTTCCGGTGAACTGATGGTTGAGGAGTCATATCTGCAAGACAATTTGCACGGGAAAAAAATCGAATTCCTTCCAAACGGAAACAAGATAATGGAATTAAACTTCGTTAAAGGAAAGCTTCATGGTATTGCCAACGAATGGTTTCCTAATGGCGACCTAAAATCTTCTACCTCGTACTCCAATGGAATTCGTTCAGGAAAAGCATCTGAATGGTATGAGACAGGACAGAAGAAACTTGAACAATCTTTTAAAAATGACCTGCAAAATGGAGAGAGAACCATTTGGTATGAAAACGGTAATAAGAGGCTTGTTGCAACTGTCCAGAACGGAGTATTGGAGGGAAAAGCAAATGGTTGGTTTTCAAATGGACAGCAACAATTTGACTATCATTTCGTGAACAACCTCGAACATGGTGAATGTTCCGAATGGAATAATGAAGGGAAGATCATTTCAAAAATTAATTTTTCCAATGGAATACCAGTCATAGACCTATTGACCGGACAACCATATAGCAACGACTCAATAGACCCTGCTTCATCTGACAGCAAAACTGATCAAGCAATCTCTCAGGAAGTAAAAGATGTTGAAATTGATTCATCTCCTAAAAGAGAAAATATTGATATCAACAAAGAAATTCTTCCTAGCAAGATGCCGCAAAATTCAGACATCCAAAGTGTTTCTACCTCTAAAAGTTTAGAAAAACCAAACGAAGAAATGGTCGAAACTGCAAAGTTACCCACCGAATCAGAGCAAGAAAAGGCTGTAAATGAAGAGAATGTAGAAACTAAACTCCTCGATTCTCCTAAGCCCTCTGATTTTGATCCATTTGCAAAAAAATCATCTCCGGAAAACAAGGTTTCCGAGGAGGCCACAACAAG
>CACFTI010000002.1 GCA_902569115.1 uncultured Verrucomicrobiota bacterium
GCAAGCGAGGTCCCGGGAAAACTTTCTGCCCGTCCGAAATCGCCCGCCAGGTTGAGCCACAGAACTGGCGTGCCTGGATGGAAGAAATTAGATCAGTCGGCCAAGAACTGGTTGCTGATGATTTTTTACTTTGCAGCCAAAAAGGAAGCCCCGTCGATCCGGAACGGGCAATTGGACCCATTCGCTTTAGGCTTTCCCCTACCAATCCTACGGAAGTATAAGTAAGTCATGAGCCTGCCGCCATCATCCCCCCCCGCATCATCAAATAAGAAAATTCGTCCGGTCATCAGTTGCCTCCTCAAGCATGGGGAGGAAGTACTCATCCTGAAAAGGTCGAAACATGTGGGTAGCTTTCAAGGCTATTGGTCCTGCATTTCAGGATATTTGGAAGCAGGAGAAGACCCTCAGCATACGGCATACCGGGAAGTTTTCGAAGAAACTCAACTTCAAGAAAGTACCATTTTGGAAACCATTTACGCCGGCCCCTTCTACCCCGAAGCCGATGATGTAATTTTTGAAACTCACTGGTTTCTCCTCGAAACCAATACAAAAGAGATCACCTTGGACTGGGAACACGATGAGTGCCGATGGGTTATACCGGAAAAATTTTCTGACTATCAGGTCGTGCCCTGGCTACCTACCCTGACTGACCACTTGTTTGCCAAGCGGTCAGCCGGATAAATTCTTCAGACTACTCTGCATCCGGTGCAGATGTCTTGTCAGCCTTATCCTTACTCGTTACCGGAGATAAAACCGGCTTGGCGGTAAAGGATTTGAAAAGCTGAAATAAAGGAGAATCGGTCGATAAGATCAAAGAAGTGTCTTTGCTGAGGACTTGCTGATAGCTTTCCAAAGTCTTGAGAAAACCATAGAATTCGGAGGTTTCGGGCCCCTGATCATACGCTTCTGCATAGATGGCAGATGCCTTGGCATCCGCCTCACCGTAGATTTCCTGAACCGTCTTGTAAGACACAGACTCAATCTCCTGTAAATCACGCTCTTTCTTACCGATAATCTTGGCTGCTTCTCCAGCACCCTCGGAACGGAAACGGGCCGCAATCTGCTGACGCTCACTGACCATCCGTTCGTAAATCCGGCGACGAACGGTTTCGTTATAATTGATCCGCTTGAATCGTACATCCAACAGTTCGATCCCAAAATCAGCCAATTTGGCCGCCGCATTCTCGAAGATTTGTGCTTCCACTTTTTCCCGGCCCACTTTGATGGGATAGAGAGTACTTACCTGATCGGAGGCCTCGCCCAAGGTTTGATCAGTCTGAGCCACCCGGTCCTTGGTCGTGCGGACAATCTCGGTCAATTCATGCTTAGCCACCGCATTCCTTGTCTCACTTCCCAAAATATCATCGAGACGGGTCAAGGCACTACGCTCATCGCGCAGACGCAGAAAGTATTGCATGGGATCACTGATGCGCCAGCGGGCAAAAGTATCGATAATAATATAGGTCTTATCCTTGGTGGACATCTCATTGGAAGGTCCATCCCAGGGAAGAAATCGTTTTTCAATCCGATTGACTTCCTGGATGAAAGGAACTTTGAAATGCAGACCCGCCTCGATTACAGGCTCACCCACAGGTTTACCAAATTGAGTAATGATCACCTGGTCGGTCTCCTCCACCACATACGTGCAGAGGTAAAAACCGATAAAGGCTAAAATAATGGGTATCGCTGATAATTGTGCCTTCATCTAACACCTCCATTTCCGTCCTGGTTCAATTGAAGAAATGGCAGAATCTGGCTGGCATCCTCGTCTAAAATTATCTTTTTTCCCATCTTGGGAACCACTTCCTTCATCGATTCCCAATAAAGCCGGGTTTTGGTGACCTCCGGGGCTTTTTTATACTCACCAAACATGGCGTTGAATCGTGCCACATCACCAAGTGCCTCATTTACCCGTTTGAGGGCATACCCTTCCGCGGCTTGGATCTTCTGGTCGGCGACACCCCGGGAACGGGGAACTTCCTGGTTATATTCACCATTAGCCTCATTGATCATCCGTTCACGCTCCTGTTGAGCCTGATTCACTTCATTGAAAGATGCCTGGACGGGCGGTGGCGGGTTCACATTTTGCAGTTGGATTTGGTCAATACCAATCCCGAGCTCATATTTTTTAACCGCTGCTTCGAGACGCTCACGAGCCTCCTCTTCAATTTCCTGACGGCCGATGGTGATGACTTCATCCACCGTGCGGTCTCCCACGACTGTACGCATCACCGCCTCGGAAACGTGACGCAAGGTGCTCTCCGGGTTCATTACCTTAAAAAGAAAGAGCCTGGGGTCATTGATACGATACTGGACGATCCATTCGACTTCAGCCGCATTGAGATCTCCGGTCATCATGCTCTTTTCCCGACTACGGGTTCGGCTCTCCGCAAATTGACTGTTATTGTTACCACCTGGTGTGCCAAATCCATACTCCTGTTTGAGCTGTCTGCGAACCGGAAGCACATACACATTGTCCACCCCGAAAGGTAACTTGAAGCGCAAACCTGGCTCCACTGTCTTTAAATACTTACCGAATCTCAAAACCACGCCCTGAGATTCCGCCTGTACGGTATACATAGAGGTGATGAAACCAACCACCACCAATAACCCGACCAATATCCAGAGGACAAAACCCTTTCGAAAAAGGTCAGGAATGTTTACTTCAATCTGTTGACTCATATAATCTCTTTAAACCCGAAACCGATAATAAGGTCAACAAGGAGCGACCTTACTTGATTTCATATTTCCTCCGCATCAATCTTTCCACCTCCACGGCATCATAAGCGAAATCAGCCTCGGTTTTTTCTTTGAGCATGCGAATCGTCTTCGTAACAAATGGGATATCATCCACAAAAGGCTCATCCAAATGGTAATGACGATGAAAAGGGTATGCTCCTCCGGTGTGCCTCAAGGTGCTCCCAGACTCCGAATCGACGACCTCAAAATAAGTAAATCCCGCTTGCCTGGTCACTTCCGCACAACGCAGCAAACATAAATCCCCCGTCGCCGGATGATCCCCCCCCTTAAATGTTACCCTCTCCAAACCGTCCCCGAGGCTTGTCTCATCATAATAGGATGGCCCGTATAAGCTCCCCATCCCACAACCAGAAAAGAGTAGAAAAGCAAAAGAAAGAGTGGCTGCAAAGGAATTCATCTTATCGAAAATCTATTTACCACCCGGTCAACGGGCAAGTTGGAATCGGTTCAGGATACCAGCTTTTTGGCTTCCCGCTTACGGATTGTGAAATCAAGAATCCTTTTTCGCAGACGAATACTTTTCGGCGTCACCTCGACCAATTCATCCGGTGCAATGTATTCAATCGCCCGTTCGAGGGAAAATTTAATAGCTGGGGTTAGAGCCTCACTTTTATCGCTCCCTGCTGCCCGGTGATTGGTCACATGCTTCGCCTTGGTCGGGTTAACCGGTAAATCTTCGGTGCGTGGATTTTCTCCCACGATCATCCCTTCATATACTTCCTCGCCCGGACCCACGAATAATTTTCCGCGCGTTTCAATATTTCGCAGGGCATAGGTCATGGACTCTCCCTTTTCCATCGATACCAGGGTACCACTCCGTCGGGTACGAATATCTCCGGAGTCGGGACGGTATTCCTTAAACAGGTGGGACATGATTCCTTCCCCACTGGTCAGGTTGAGTAGCTCAAATTCAAAACCAATCAGACCACGGGTAGGGATGGTTGCTTCCAACTGGGTCCTTCCCCGATTTGCGGAAATGGACTCCACTATGCCTTTCCGGTTGGCCAATGATTGCATACAACCACCCACGGCCTCGTCAGGAACTTCGAGATAAACCGTTTCAAAAGGCTCGTGTGAACGACCATCAATATCCTTCTTAATCACCGTCGGGCGACTGACCAGAATCTCAAAACCCTCCCTTCTCATCTCTTCCACCACCACAGCCACCTGCATGGCTCCACGGGCATTCACCTTAAATTCGGTCGATTCACCGGTATCCTCAAACTTGATCGAAATATTGGTACGAGCTTCCCGAATTAAACGCTCACGAATTTCGCGCGATGTTACCCGGTCCCCTTCCCTTCCGGCCATCGGCCCATCATTTACTGAAAAAGTCATCGAAACTGTCGGTGGATCGATTTCCACAAAGGGTAAAGTTTCCGCCTCCTCGTTACTGGCCAGGGTTTCACCAATATCCAGTTCTTCGAGCCCCGCAATACCAACGATATTACCAGCAACTGCTTCGGTGGCATCCTGTGTGGCCAGAGCAGAATATTCAAAGACTTTGGAAACTTTTCCACGAATCGGATTTTGTTCCTTATGTAATCGCCAGATGGGATCGCCCACCTTTACCCGGCCGGACAACACCTTACCGATTCCGATTCTTCCGACATAGTCAGACCAGTCGACATTGGAAACCAGCATCCGAAAATTTTCTGACTCTTCAATCTTGGGTGGAGGCACCGAATCCACAATTGCCTGAAACAAGGGCTGCATATCGGTATTTTCATCTTCGAGTGCGAAACGGGCATACCCATCCTTGGCACTGCCATAAAGAAAAGGGGCATCAAACTGATCTTCCTTGGCCTCAAGTTCCAGGAAAAGTTCCAAAACGGAGTCCTGCATCTCCTCAGGTCGGGCATTGGGACGATCAATCTTGTTTACAAAAACCACCGGGTTCAATCCGGCAGCCAGGGCTTTTTGCAGTACAAACCGGGTCTGTGCCTGTGGGCCCTCGTAGGCATCCACCACCAACATCACCCCGTCCACCATTTTCATCACCCGCTCGACCTCACCACCGAAATCGGCGTGCCCCGGAGTATCCACAATATTAATCAGATACTCTCCCCACCGGACGGATGTGTTTTTCGCCTTGATGGTAATTCCGCGCTCTCTTTCCTGAGCCATAGAATCCATGGCCCGTTCATCCAGAGCCTGATTTTCGCGAAAGGAACCGGATTGCCTGAGCAATTGGTCCACAAGGGTGGTCTTGCCATGATCAACATGTGCGATGATTGCCAAGTTACGAATGCGGTCTGGTGTAAGAGAATTCATGAAATCGAAGCCCGCGAAACTATCGACCCTTTGCCCTTCTTACAAGACTAGCTTTTGTAATTAAGCTACGAAATAAGATAGAAAAGTGAGCACAAGCAAAATAAAGCCAATAAGTGCATACCTGTAGGCATGGCTTAATTTGCGATATTTGTCTGATAAAACCATACCGCCCTGATAAATATCTTTTGCTAAAAAACGCCTTGCCGAGTCATTGCAGGCAATATTTTTTTCTACATAGTCCAAGTATTTATCTTCTTCGAACTCGGCAAATGCACCAAAGAAAAGTGGATTACTAATGCCGTCAATGCTTTGATCTATCTTTTGGGATTTGGGTAATTTCGGCATGACAACCAAAATTCCCAGTGAAATGGCAATTACTTCTGAAACAAAAAAAAGAGAAAGAAAAACCACTGTTACAGAATTTAGGGATTCAAGAAATCCATCTGTATTCATGTAAATCAAACGGGTTCCCAATAATGTTAAGACAACAAGAACTAATCCGGAAAGGATTTGGGCTTTTTGGTCGGCAAGTAAAATGAGTTGTGCTTGTTTTTGATGTGCACAACGTAATGTGTAAATAACATCCTTGTCGGGTTTCTTATTTGAAACTTCCATAAATTAACTAATCATTTTGGATCATAATTTTAGCAATGAGAGTGCAATAATTATGTAAAGATTCAGGATAGTTATTTTCTTATCATTAAAAAAAGAATCCTCATTAATATCAATAATTTCACGACTAAGACTATTGCATGGATATCCAATCAATTAATTTAGACAAAGCCTTAGCCCGATGACTCATTTTAGCTTTTTCATCCAGCGAAATTTCCGCAAATGTGGATTCACTTTTCTCTGGTAGAAAGAAAGGGTCATAGCCAAATCCGCCTTTTCCCTTTGGTTCAAATAAAAATTTTCCTTCACAGACTCCGGCAAAAGTCTTCTCCAAATCAACACCAACCAAGGCGAGCACGCATCGAAAGCGGCAAGTCCGATCTGGCTCTGGTATATTTTTCATCTCCGCTACGACCTTTTGATTATTTGCCTCATCATCGCAATCTAGTCCTGCATAGCGTGCGGAAATGACACCAGGGCGGCCATTGAGGGCATCAATTTCAATTCCGCTATCATCAGCCAGGAACCATCCATCGATTGGACCAACATCTTTTAATCCATTCGCTTTGAGCAAAGCATTACTTTCAAAAGTAGAACCAGTCTCTTCTACTTCAGGCATTCCTCCGATCGCCTCTGGTCCTGATACCTTGATAGGTAAAGCCGCCTGATTAAGCGCTGACTGTAATTCATGTAGTTTATGGGTATTGCCGGAGGCTAAGTAGATTGTTTTCATAAAAATCCGTGAATAATGCGGTCTTCCCCCAATTGTGCTTCAATAGGCTCTCTCAAAGGAAAAGAATCTAAATCAGGACCGGGTAAGGCATTGGGTCCCGAAAAGATTTTGGGAGATTGGTAACGAAATAAATAATCAACTAAACCTTCCTTGAGAAGAGAATTCGCTACCCTTGATCCGCCCTCAAAATAAACAGCGTTAAGATTAAGTTTTTTTAAAAAATCAGGTATTTCGTTCAATTGAATCTGACCATTTTCCTGCTGCCCCAATTCAATCAAATTGATACCGGACTCATGAGCTTTTTTAACCGCTTTTAAGTTATTCATTCCTGAGGCGGTAGTTAAGATTATGGTTTTAGAAGTAAATGCATCCCGGTAAAGGTTGCGCGGTGAAACTGTTTCATGAAGTGTACGAAGAGAAGAATCCAGCACTAAACGAACAGGGCAAAAAGTTCCTTTTGTTTGTCGTGATGTTAAACTGGGATTATCTGCCAAGACAGTCCCCGAACCAACACAAATAGCAGGAAACAACCGTCGCCAATGCATTACATCTAGACGAGCATCTTCCTCCGTCACACGACTTTTTTCTCCTGCAACTTCAGAAAGCTTACCATTAGATGACTCAGCGAGTTTTAAGGCAAGCAATGGTCTTTTTTTTGTTATATTAAGATTGAAAATAAAATTTAATCGTGAGGCTTGCTTTCCAAATTCATCGCTTGCCATCTCGACTGTAACCCCCGCCTTCCGTAAAATTTCCAAACCCCTTCCGGCATGAGCGGGATTAGGATCCAAAGTACCCACATAAACTCTTTTAATTCCTGACTCGATAATAGCGTCCACGCAGGGAGGTGTACGGCCAGTTGTTGAGCATGGCTCCAGCGAAATAAAAATCGACGCACCTGGTGCTGGCTTGCGACCCAGATTTTTAAATGCTTCGACCTCCGCGTGCGGACCTCCAGTTTTACGGTGATATCCTTCTGCAACCGACTTTTCCTCTTCAACAATGATTGCCCCGACCATAGGATTGGGATGCGTGTCGCCCCAACCTTTCATGGCGAGCCCAAGCGTTTTTTCAAAAAAAAATTCCTTCGAAGAATCCTGCACTTTTATTTTAAAGCGATGATTACCCTAAAGACAGAGAAAGTCCAACGGGACAATGGTCTGAACCTTCAACCTGTGAATGAATCGTTGCTTCACGAACGGATGTGGCAAGATCATCGGAAGCAATAAAATAATCTATTCTCCATCCCACATTTCTTTTTCGTGCTCCGGCTCGATAGGACCACCATGAATACGCTCCTGTTTTTTCTGGATACAAGTGCCTGAAGGTATCAAGAAATCCTTCTGCTAAAAGATTGGATAAACCTTCCCTTTCCTGATCCGTAAAACCAGCATTCCTTCGATTGGTCTTCGGATTGGCTAAATCAATTTCTCGATGAGCCACATTTAAATCTCCGCAAAGTAAAACAGGTTTTTTTTCACGAAGAGAGATGATGTAGTCTTTAAGATCAGGATCCCATGAATCATAGCGATAACTTAATCGGGATAGATCATTTTTGGAATTAGGCACATAAACATTTACCAAGTGGAATCCGTCATATTCACATGTTATCATTCTTCCTTCTCCAGCGTGATCACCATTTGGAAAACCCTCGGCTATTCGCAAGGGTTCTTCTTTGGAAAATATCGCCGTACCTGAATACCCTTTTTTATCAGCTAAGTGATAGTGCTTAAAGGCATAACCAAAATCATCTTTCGGAATTACCTCCTGATTCAGTTTCACTTCTTGAAGACACAAAAAATCAGGAAAATTTTCACCTACAAATGTATCAAAGGTTTTTTTCCTGCAGGCACGGAGGCCGTTCACATTCCATGATACAAATTCCAAGGTCGACTTTTGAGATGTCATAAGTAATTAGTATTCCCATTCATTTAATTGCCTAAAAGCAAAATTTACTTTGTCCAAATCCTTTTAATCCACAAGAAAAAGTAGTCAACATGGCTTCACCTACAGACATTCGTAAGGGACGTGTTATCGTCTATCAAGGCTCACCCCATCTCGTTTTGGAAATGTTACACCGAACACAAGGCCGACAAGCTGGGTTCGTTCAAACAACCCTTCGAAACTTACAAAGCGGATCCACGACGACAACCAAATTTCGGTCGACTGACAATGTCGATTTTATGCACACAACTACGCAAAAACTAGAGTACAGTTATAAAGATAATGATGGATTTCACTTTATGGATGTGGAGACTTTTGAAGATACGATTCTCACCGAAGAGATGATTGGAGATGATGAAATTTTCCTCGTCGAAGGAAATGGCTATGATATTCTCTTGGTCGACGGAGAAGCGGTGAGACTGGAACTACCAGCATCAGTAGAAGCAACGGTAGTTGAAGCTCCCGATGCCATTCGTGGAGATACCGCAGGAAATGTACTAAAGCCCGTCACCATTTCATCGGGAATTACTGTTCAGGTTCCTTTATTTATCAAAAAGGACGAAATCATAAGAATCAGCACTTCAGACAGGTCTTACCTCGGAAGAGCGGATAAAAAATAATTAATCTGAAACAATTCCTACTTTAAGGTCGAACAGACCTGTTCTGGAATTTGCAAAGAAAAAAATAAATTAAGCAACTCTTTCGACAACGAGAGGAACTGGGTTAGGCCTTTTAGGTGCCAAACGATAAGCAGCTTTGAAATAATCCATTGCAACTTTTAAACGCTTCTCATCGTTATAATGTATAACCATGAGTGGTTCTCCCTGTTTCATTTGAGTTCCAACTTTGCATAATTCCGCAACTCCACAAGCTGGATCAAACTTTTTACTATCCTCACCGTGAACAAGAATTTGCACTCCCCTAGCAAGTTGGCCGGCATCTATGGTGTGGACATAACCTCGCTTGGGTGCAGTAAGCTTTTTGGTGTGCTTTGCCGTTGGTAATTTTTCTGGGTTATCCAAAAGCTTTGGGTCTCCTCCTTGATATTCAACAATATCTTTAAGCTTCTGTAGTGCGGTGCCCTCATCTATTGCCTTACGAACAGTTTGCTTTGCTGAAAGTGTGGAACCAGCAACTCCAGCCAACCGAACAATTTCCATACCTAACTTAAGAACTAAATCCTGAAGATCTTCTGGGCCTTCCCCTTTGAGAAGATCTAATGCTTCCTTCAATTCAAGGGATGGTCCCACACAGGAACCCAGAGGTTGATTATTATCTGTAACTAAAGCAACACATCTGCGTTTTAAAGCTCTTCCGACACGAGTTAGCGAACGGGCCAGTTGTTTTGCATCTTCGGCATTTGTAATGAAAGAGCCTTTCCCCCATTTAATGTCTACCACAACGCCTTCTGCACCAGCAGCCAACTTACGACTTAGTGTTCCTGCAGTTATGAAAGGAATGGATGGAATCGCACCAATTTTTTGGCGAAGATCGTACAAGATAGATTCAACTGGAGAAATTTCTGCATGACGCTCGGCGAATGCACATCCGAGCTTGCGTACTTGATCGGTAAAATCATCTAGGTCAATGTCTGTATTAACTTTTGGGATAGCCTTAAGTTTTTCAGTTGTAGAAGTAAGATGTTCTTCATCGTCGCCGTTCATCATAGGCATAGCTACCCCTGAAGCGGCCGCCAGTGGACCTAATACTAAAGTTGTCTTATCACCAACACCACCAGTTGAATATTTCTCAATTTTAGGGCGGGAAACGTCCATCATTTCGATGACCTCACCTGATAGCATCATTTCTTCGGTAAAATTAGCAATTTCTTGAGCTGACATTCCTTGGAAAAAAGTCGTCATAACCCATGCAGCTTGTTGATACTCTGGCATTTCTTCGTCTAAAATGGCGTCAACTATTGAACGAATTTCCTCGTCTGTGTATTCGTTTCCTTCCCTCTTCTTCTCAATTAATCGGGTAAAAGAAGCGATTGTTGGTTTTTCAGTTTTGGCCTTGGGCATAATATAGACTCCTTTTCTTGGGGGTGAGGGTAAGATCAATGCAAACTATTTTACCTATATTATTCAATAATGTAAGTCGAGCCTTTTATTTACGCTCATTCTTGACGAAGTCATGGGTTCAGGATGTTTTGGAATAAATGGAATTCTCCTTAAATCTTTTACAATATTTCGAAAAAGTAGTCAGCCATGCAGCTGAAAAGCTCGAATCGGTCGACGATTCGTTTGAGCCTCAAATGAGAATGGCGGACGAACGGTTTGGGGACTTCCAGGCAAATGGTGCGTTGCCTTTCGCAAAGCGAAATGGACTTAATCCGCGGGAGCTCGCCCAATCCCTCGTTGAAAAAATTAAACCAAGCGATTCGTGGGAAACAAGTATCGCGGGGCCGGGATTTATTAATTTCAAACTAAAACCTGAATTTTTTCTTTCATGGCTAAAAGAGTTGGGTAACTTGGATAAAACCAAAAAACATCTTTTATCTGAATCACCCCGGCAGATCGTTCTTGATTTTTCCGGACCTAATACGGCCAAACAAATGCATGTGGGCCATATCCGCTCGACCATCATTGGTGAGTCCCTTGCCCGGTTGCTGTCCCTCCAAGGGCATACCGTTGTCAGGGACAATCATCTTGGAGACTGGGGAACACAATTTGGTATTCTGCTCTATGCCATTAAGCGGGCGGAGGTTTCCCTGGATAAATTAGGTGAAGAGCCAGTTGCAATTCTTGAAGATCTTTACCGACAGGGAAACAGTTGGGTAAAAGAGTCTCCCCAATCGTTGGAAGAAGCAAGGCAGGAACTCGTAAAATTGCAGAGTGGAGACGAGCAGAATTTTTCCCTTTGGCAGAAAATTCGGGATCTTAGTCTCGGATCTTTTGAACAGGTCTACAAACTCCTTGGCGTACGCTTTGATTATGCCCATGGAGAAAGCTTTTACCGTGACCAAGTCGAACAAGTTTACTCTGTTTTACAAAAACACGGAATTTGCACCGAGGATCAGGGGGCACTCGTCGTATTTCATCCGGAACATAAACGTTTTGCCAAACAACCTTTTATTATTCGTAAATCCGATGGGGCCAGCAACTACGCGACCACGGATTTGGCTACCATCGCTTATCGAAGGAAGGAATGGAATGCGGAGCATATCATCTATGTGACAGATGGTCGGCAACGGGATCATTTCGATCAACTTTTTATGACCGTCAAAAAGTGGTTTGCTCAAGAAAATATTGATTGCCCCACCCTCTCGCATGTTTGGTTCGGTACGATTTTAGGAGAGGATAATAAAGCCATCAAAACACGGGATGGACAGCCCTTGAAATTGATGGATTTGCTGCAGGAATCTATCAACCGTGCAAAGAAAATGGTAGAAGAAAAGAATCCCGAACTAGAAGAGGAGGAGATTGAAAGAAGGGCCAAAATTATTGGGTTGGGTGCCGTGCGCTATGCGGACCTCTCACAAGACAGGACTCTTGATTATGTTTTTTCATGGGACAAAATGCTCGCCCTTCAAGGCAACACCGCACCTTATCTGCAATATGCAGTTGCCCGAATCCATAGCATTTTTCGTAAAGTTGGAAAAACCCGTTCGGAGCTTCCTGAAGTCATGATCAGTCCAAAATCGGATACTGAAAAGAAACTTGCCCGTAAAATCTCTTTTTTCCCCTTAGCTATTGAACAAACAACCAAAGAGTTAAAGCCGCATACCCTTTGTGTTTACCTTTATGAATTGGCCACGGAATTTAGCTCCTTTTACAATCAGGAAAAAGTAATGGTCGATGATCAGAATGTTCAAAACCTTCGTTTATTCCTTTGTGCCAAAACACAAATTGTACTTGAGCTTGGACTGAGTGTCTTAGGGATCGATACTTTGGAAGAAATGTAGGGATAACGATTTATAATTTTCTATTGGAGAGGTACAGTGACTTTATAGAATCTAGTCCCTGTAGATGGCCATCCATCTGCTCGGTAAAGCAGCCCTTTCAATTCCTTTTGGTCAGGGTCCCGCCAGTAGGATAATTCCATTGAAACTTCAACCATCTGCTTGCCGTTTTGCTCGAAAATTTTCTTGGGAATCTGAAAGATGTTTGAGCGGATAAAACGCCCGTCTCCAAAAAAGCGAAAGAGTGGAAGAGGACCATTTTCATCCCACGGAAAACGAAAATTTACGAATTCCTTTTCTCCCTTTTTCTCTTTGATTATCTCCGCATTGCACAGAGATAACCAACCAGACGGAGGACTAACGGGTTGCTTCTCACGGAAATCCCGAAAATAAGGGTGCCAGCGATTGTCAATCTCAGCGTCTTTCTGAACCGGAATTGTTATTTCAAGGTTGTCATATGAAGGAAGGCAGGTCGTAAAACAGGCTAGCCAAGAGGCTTTTGCATCAAAGGAAAGTTCATCCCCATGCTGCAACTTTCTTTTGACATCAAAACGAAAGATAAAAAGGGATTCATCTTTATGCCCATGAGCAAAAACCTTAAACATCTTCACGAGTTGTGGTGGGGCGTAATGCATTTCACGCAGAATAATACCTTCTGGCAGATTCCATTTGAGAGTGGGTGGCACACCGACATCACCAGGTGATTCCCAATACGTATGCCAACCATTTTCCCTCTTAATCCACCAACCGATTTCAAAGGAACTAGATTCTGGTTTAACATTAGATTCAGTCACCAGACGAGTAGTGACAGGTCCGTTTTTTACCTCAGGACCCTGCCCCGAATGAAGAAAACAAGGAAGCAATCCAAATATTGCTAGACTTTTTACTAAAAGTTTTCTCAACGAAAAGATTTACCACATCCGCATGTGGATTCAGCATTTGGATTTCTAATTTCAAATCCCTTACCAGACAGTCCGTCATCAAAATGAATCTCAGATCCTTTGAGGTAATCATAACTGTCGGGGCATACGGCGATGGGAAGACCGGAAGAATTATCAAAATGATCTTCAGTTTTTGGTGTATCAATAGACATTCCATATTCGAACCCTGAACATCCACCTGGTTCGATAAAAATCCGCAAAGCTTTATTATCATCGGCACCTGCTAACATCGAAGATACTTTATTTTGTGCTTCTTGTGTTAATGTAATCATACATAGAGTATTTACAGAATTATAAAGAAGTCAATTTCACCAAATGTAAGCTAAATTTATGCCAAACAGCTAAAATATCCCAATTTAATAAAAGATTTTCTTGCTGATTCGTGATTTGTTATCATCATACGAAGGACTGAATGAAACATATTTTCAACGAAGTTCATTATGAGTTAACACGAAAGATCGCAGAGGGTGGAATGGGGATGGTTTATGAAGCTGTTCAGCGAGGGATCGGGGGATTCAGAAAAAAAGTCGCGATTAAACTCATTCGCGAAGAATATTCTGCAATAGATGAATTTCGAAACAATTTCATCGGGGAAGCAAAGCTCGTCGCTGACCTTATTCACACGAATATCGTACAAACATACCACTTAGGCAAAACGGGTGAACAATATTTTATGACTATGGAATATGTTTCTGGTTGTAATCTAGAAGAATTCCTCGAAAGGCATGTTGAAACCGATCAGTATATTCCCGCTGACCTCGCAGTATTTATTGCATCTAGAATTTGTCGTGGATTAGCTTATGCTCATCGTAAAAAAGACGCACAGGATCGTCTTTTAGGTATCGTTCACCGCGATGTGAATCCAAAGAATATCATGATTGCAATGGAAGGTGATGTGAAGCTCACAGACTTCGGCATAGCAAAAGCTCTTGATCTTATGTATAATCAAGAAGGTGAAGTAATTGCAGGCAAAGATGAATATCTATCTCCAGAACAAGCCCGCTGTGAAGTAACAGACCACCGGGCGGACTTGTTTTGCTGTGGCATTGTCATGTCTGAGTTAATGCTCGGTTACAATATATTTGAAACTCCCCAACCGGAAAAAACTATTGAAAATATTCTCGAAATGCCCCTTCCAAACTTTTCGGATATTAGACCAGATATTGATGATAGATTAAACCTTATCATGCATACCGCACTTCGCAGACCTCGTGACGAACGCTACCAATCGGCTGAGGAGATGTTGACTGAATTGGAAAGCTTCATATATGGCGAGGGTTATGGTCCGACCAATGAAAAACTTGCTGCATATATTTACGATGTTTTTAGCCAGGATGGAGAAAATGCTGCACTTCGCTGGCATAGGGGAGAAACTCAGTTTGCACCTCAATAAATTATAAAATAAATGGCTGTTCAATCTCAAGGACTCCGGCAAGTACAGAAGCAGACTCAAAATCTAGTACTTGCACCTCAATTAAGGCAGTCCCTCAAAATACTACAAGTACCTACTCTTGAATTGCGGAGTGCAATTTTGGAAGAGCTACAAACTAACCCATTACTTGAAGAAATAGGGTCCAATGATGAAAGCTTGGACTCAAATGAAGTAGAGCCATCTCCTGATGAACTTCAGGACCAAGATGGAGAAGAGTTTCCTGACGACATTGAAAGCTCCAAGGAATCTGAAAATTCTGAAGAAAGTGACTTTGATCTCGAATCAAATGAAGCTGAAGATATCGGAGACATGGATTTCTCCGATGAATTTGCCATTTTGAAAGAGATGCAGGAGGATCTTAAGGAACATTTTGAAAGAGAATATGAAGGAGAGGCTCAACTCGGGAACTCAGAGGCTGAAGAGAAAAGAAAGTTCTTTTTTGATTCTCTTGTATCGGAAACCTCTCTTCAGGAACATTTGCTTGATCAATTAAAATTGGTTGATTGTGAAGATGGCATTAGGCAAGCATCCGAATACATCATCGGCAGTCTTAATGAGAATGGATTTCTATCGGGAAATCTTTCAGACATGGCCTTAGTTTCCGGCTTACCCCTTCTTGACTTACAAGATGCACTTTCCCTTTTACAATCCTTTGATCCTGTAGGCATCGCTGCACTTGATTTACAGGATAGCCTACTTAAGCAAATGCAATCAAGAGGTTGGGAGGATTCCGTTCATTATCAAATTGTGAGAGATCACTTCCAACTGCTCGTTAGAAGAAGAGTGCCAGAACTTGCTCGTAAACTCTCCCAACCAACTGATGTAATCCACAAGTGCCTTCAAAAAATAGCTGAACTGGACCCGGCACCAGGCAGAAAATTCTCAGAAGATCATAATCAATCGATTGCCCCAGATGCGATTGTGGAAAAAGTTTCGGAAGATTGGGTCATACACCTTAACAACGACTACATACCGAGACTCAAAATTAATAAAACTTACAAAGAATTGATCAGTAAGGGAACTCTTAGCTCTAAAGAGAAAGAATATGTTCGCAACCAAATGCGAGCGGGAAAATTCTTAATTAACTCGATTGACCAAAGACAGAATACAATTGAAAGAATAACCCGGAAATTGCTCAACAGACAAAGCGAATTTTTCGAGCATGGATCTTCCAAATTACGACCACTCACCATGGCGGAAGTGGCTGATTCCATCGATGTTCATGAAACGACTGTATCAAGAGCAATCGCAAACAAATACCTACAAACCCCTCACGGAACTTTTCCTTTCAAATATTTTTTTACTCCTGGTTATTCCGGAAAAGATGGCGATACCGTTTCGAATACAAGTGTGAAAGAAATTATTGGTTCAATTATTGAAAAAGAGGATTCATCCAAGCCTCTTAGTGACCGAAAGATAGTCGACTTACTTGCGGAAAAAGACATCAAATTGGCCAGGCGCACAGTTGCCAAATATCGCGAAGAATTGGGTATTCCCCCGACAAATTTGCGCAGGCAGTATTGACTTTCATCCCAGCAAGCCAACGACAAGTGCACCCCATACCGGAGAAACAATCGAAGGAAATTACTTCGCTGGTGGTCGACGCCTCCACAAATCCCGTACAAGTTGGGATTCCCGAAAAAAGGGGATGGCTTTGCCTGGCTCAAGTTGAAGAGCAAGCTTTGGAGGGATTATTTTTAGCCACTGAAAACATTCTCCTTGATTCAAAAAAAGAAATTTCCCGGGTCAATTCCGTATACTATTGCGAAGGCCCCGGCTCGACCCTCGGGCTTCGATTGGCTGCTGCCTACGTCAAGACGCTAAGATGGTGCCATGCCCATGCTAGTTTTGAAGTATTTGCCTACAATGCCCTTGATCTGGCCTCTTTGCTTGTCCCGAAAGAAAACTCCATAATCCAAGCTCCTTTTCGCGTTGGGTTTCGTTTCGTGCGGCTACCCAATTCAAATCCTTTAGAAGCCGAAAAAAAGATTATTCCTCAGGATGAAGCTTTTTCCGAATACCCGGATAGCTTCCACCTTCCCGATATCCGAAAACGGTCCATACCAGTAAGTCCTGAGAAAACTTTAAGTTATGATCTTTCCAAAATCAAAGGACTATCAGATCTCAACCTTGTTTCAAAGCCTAGCTCGGAAATTACTCCCTACAATCCGAGAGCTCCACAGTTCAAGAAATGGACACCTCGAACTTTGAACAAATAATTTTTCTCTTGAGAAAAAACTGATCAAAATGAAAGGGATGCGCTCATGGGCTGAAATTGATTTAGCCAAATTGGAAAGAAACTTAAGATTGATCAGAGAATCAATACCATCCCATTTTAAATATGTCTCCGTTGTCAAAGCAGATGCTTATGGTCATGGCATTCTTCCCACCGCATCACGGCTTATGCAAAGTGGTGTGGACCTCTTTGCTGTCGCGAATGTGAAGGAAGCCAATGAAATTCGGGAGATGGGCTCAGGTTGGCCCATTCTTGTGCTTGGCCCACTCTTGGAAGAAGAGGACGAAGCCCTGACCGATCTAGATTTAATTCCTTCTCTTTCCTGTCTGGAGGAGGTGAAGCGATTCGAGGCCCTTAGCCTAACTAAAAACAGGAAAATCAAGGTACACCTAAAAGTAGATACTGGTATGGGCAGAATGGGTGTATGGTGGGAAAAGGCCGCAGAACTTTTTCAGGCAATCAAATCCGCGGATGGCATCGAACTAAAAGGTATCCTCACTCATTTTGCGGAACCGGCCAATGAAGAATTCAGTCAAATGCAGAGAGATCGTTTTCATCAAATCATACAGGCTAACCTACCTAAGCCCCTACCCTCTGACTTTATTATTCATGCAGACAATTCATCATCACTGAAAGTACTTGAGGAAAATTCGGTTTTTAATGCAGTAAGAATCGGTCTCCTTCAGTTCGGAGTTACTCCTCCAACTCATAGTGCTCTCGCACATCTTGAAGTGGAACCGGTGCTCTCCTTTCATGCAAAACTCGCCTTGGTAAAGGACTTGCCCGCCCAAACTTCAGTAAGCTATGGAAGACTTCACACATTGGCTCGAGACTCCAGAATTGGCATAATCAGTGCCGGATACGGAGATGCCATTCCCTTACATTGTGGCAATCACGCTTCCGCTCTTATTCGAGGAACCAGTTACCCAATTGTTGGCCGCGTAACCATGGACCAAACACTGATTGATCTGACCGATGCACCCCGAGACTTAGCAAATGGAGAAGTAGTTACCTTAATCGGCGAACAAAACGGCAACAGAATTCCACTGGAAACCTTGGCTCTCCATGGAAAAACAATCCCATGGGAGTTACTTTGTTCAATTACAAAAAGAGTCCCTAGAATTTACCTGACAAAGCGCGAGTAGGTTCAGGCGTCAAAGTTTGAATTGATCGAGTCCACAATCCTGGAAAGCTTTTCCAAGCATTTTGCCCGATTATCATAAGCCTGTTGACCGTCTTCCGGACAACCATACGGGGAGACCCATCCCATCCCTTTTTCCTCGTGAATGTTGTGTACTTGCTTCATCCAGCTTTCAATTTTCTCCAGGTTTGAAAGTAAACGATTGCCTTCTCGGGGAGGATCAAGGGGGTTTCCGTAAGGGACCCGTTGAGTAACTTCACCGTTCTCATTCTTCGTCTCATCCCATGCAACCTCTGCGGTTTCACAGGCTTCCCAAAAACGAATTTTGGAAAAATCAACACATCCATCCACCACCGCTTGGGCCATGGCTTCGATCTCTGGCATAGCCACTTCAGCAAAACTTTCCTCCTCCTCCGGTTTAAAATTCTCTTCCGCATTGATCAATATAGAAGCTTTTTCATCGAAAGCTTTCGCCAAAGCTTTAACCATGGAATAATTAATCTGTGCCTGCAGGTTGCCTTCAAGCATCAAATCTACCGCGTCAAACGGTAATTCATCTTCCTCATTCTTTTGATCAGGCTTTTCTTCCTCTTGGGTAGTTTCGCTCATGCAATTCATTATGCCATTTATGGGACTAAGGAATCAATGGGAATCCGTAACTATTTGTAATTACAAATTCAGGGTCTCCACTTTGAATTTACAAAAACAATGTAAATTAAAACTTCTTGTCCCAAAGAGTTGTTAAGGTACTATTGAATTATGATAATTAGCATGCAACTGCAGAAGCTTTTACAAATACACATTGATGGTAATATCATAACAAATCTCCCTTTTACAATCCAATCTTTATGAGGTTTTATGTGATATAATTCAGATCCAAAAGTAATCGCACATGAAAAATAAATCTTTTTATCTATCATCTTTTTTACTCGTTGTTTCCGTTACAACTGGATCAAGAGTAATGGCAGAGATTTCTTTTAACAAAGACATTCGTCCCATTCTTTCAAACAAGTGCTTTTTCTGCCACGGGCCTTCCGAAAAGTCGCGGAAAGCCAAGTTACGATTGGATTTGGAGGAGGAAGCTTTCAGAGAAAAAGATGGATTTGCCGCTTTTGTTCGAAATAGCCTGGAAGATAGCGAAGCATGGCACCGCATTACATCTGATGACCCTGACGAGGTTATGCCTCCCCCAAAATTTAAAAAAGAACTGACCAAGGCCGAGATCAACACCATCAAGTCGTGGATCGAACAAGGTGCAACATGGGAAGGCCATTGGGCATTCATGCCGGTCAGAGAAACCAAAGAACCAAAAACCAACCTTGCCCGATGGGTACGTAATCCCATTGATTCTTTTGTAATGGAAACGCTTAGCAAGAAAGGTCTCCATCCATCTCCGGAAACAGACAGAAGGACACTCATACGGCGGGTTTATTTTGATCTTACCGGATTACCCCCAACTCCTGAGGAAATTAATGATTTTCTATTGGATCACAGTCCCAATGCCTATGAGAAAGTGGTGAACCGCCTGCTTGCTTCCGATGCCTATGCAGAAAGGATGACTTTGGTATGGATGGACGCAGCAAGGTACGGAGATACATCCGTTTTTCATGACGATGGCCCCAGGGATATGTGGCCGTGGCGGGACTGGGTACTCAATGCGTACAAAAATAACATGCCTTTTGATCAGTTCTCCATCGAACAACTAGCCGGCGATCTTCTACCTAATGCTACAGAAGATCAAAAGATTGCCTCCGGTTTTAACCGAAACCATGCAACCACCGATGAAGGCGGAGTCATAGCCGAGGAATTCCGGGTGGAATATGTGGTCGACCGCGTGAAGACCACGGGAAATGTTTGGATGGGCCTAACTATGGAATGTGCCCAGTGCCATGATCATAAATACGATCCAATTTCGCAGGAGGAATATTTTCAATTCTATGCTTTCTACAACAACAATGCGGATCCCGGGATGCAAACCCGGAGGGGAAATACCGCACCGATGCTTGAAATCGTTACCCCCGAAAAGAAAAAGCAACTGGATGATTTAGTACATAAGCAGAAGGAGCTTTCCTCAAAAATGAATGCCAGAAAAAAAGAAGCAAACCCTCAGTTTGCCAAATGGCTTAAGGAAGCAACTTTGAACTTGGACGAAAATAGTAGCATATTGGAACCTTCCGGTTTGGTTGCCCATCTTCCATTGGACAACTTTACGGATAATAAAACCGTAGACCTGGTACGAGAAACCAACTCCTGCCAATTACAGGGAAATGCCAAAATTGTTGGACAGGCCAAATTTGGAGGAGGCATTAAAATCGAGGGAAATGGCTTCCTTGAGGTTAAAAATTTCGGAAACCTCGAACATAACAAACCCTTCAGTTATGGAGCTTGGGTTAAAATCCCCAGAGATAATTTCGGCGGGGCTATTTTTGCCAAAATGGATGAAGGGAATGATTTTCGCGGCTATGACCTCTGGATGGAAGGTGGTAAGGTAGGTCTGCATGTTATAAATAAATGGCCAAGCAATGCCTTGAAAGTTGTTAGTAAAGCCAAAGCACCCATCAAAAAATGGACTCACCTTTTTATCACTTACAATGGAAATGCCAAAGTCAATGGAGTTGAAATTTATATCGACGGGAAAAAACAGGAGAAAGCCACCCAGCAGGATTCACTCAGCCAGACGATCATAACCGATAAGCCATTACGTTTAGGCAGAAGATTCAATACTGCCCAGACAAACGGGGCAGAAATCGACGATGTTCGATTTTACTCGCGGGCACTCACCCAACAGGAAGTACAAGTTCTCTCCGAATCAGATCCTATTTCTCCTATTCTTGCTATTGAGGAAAAAAAACGTACCAAGGCACAGAAGGAAGTTCTGGTCACCCATTATTTCGAATCAAAAGACCAGCCGTACCAACAAATTTTCAAACAGAAAAAAAGCACCGACAAATCCCTGGCTGATTTACGCAGTAAGAAATTAACTTCCATGATCATGGGGGACAATCCACCAAACAAAATGCGTAAGACCTATCTGCTGATGCGCGGACAATATGCTTCCCCGGATAAATCCAAGGAAATTCTACCCGATACTCCCGCCTTCCTTCCCCCGATGAAAGAGGATCTTCCCAAGAACCGTCTGGGCTTGGCTAAGTGGCTACTAGACGAAGAGCATCCTCTGACCGCACGGGTCACCGTAAATAGGTATTGGCAAACGATTTTTGGTCGTCCTTTGGTTGCCACCCCAGGAGATTTTGGGTCCCAGGGCAGTTGGCCTACGCATCCTGACCTGCTATCCTGGTTGGCCAAAGATTTTGTCGACCATGGATGGAATGTTAAACGAACGATTAAACAAATGGTCATGAGTTCAACTTATCGCCAAGAATCTACCACCCGACCCGAGCACCTACAAAAAGACCCCACTAATCTTTATCATGCCCGTGCTCCAAGATTTCGTCTCATGGGTGAGTTTGTGCGCGACAATGCCTTGGCTGTAAGCGGCTTACTGAACCGTAAATTTGGAGGAGCAGGCGTTAAACCATACCAACCCGCTGGTCTCTGGGTGGAAGTGTCCCTCAGTGGTAACCGCCGGTTTGCACGTGATAAGGGCGAAAAGCTATATCGCCGAAGTTTATACACCTATTGGAAACGCTCGGCCCCCCACCCCGGTCTGATGGCCTTTGACACCCCAACCCGTGAAACCTGCACCCTGCAAAGGCAGCGAACCAATACGCCGATGCAGGCCCTTGTCACGCTTAATGACGAACAATTCGTCGAGGCATCCCGCGCCTTTGCCCAACGAATCCTGAAAAGTTCGGCCAAAACTTTCCACGATCGAGTGAACTGGGCTTTCGAACTGGCCACAGGTCATCCTGCCGACAACTTGCGAAAAGAAGTTCTCGAAGATGCTTACAAATACCAGAAAGAAAAATTTGCGGCCGAACCCAACCGTGCGGAAGAATTACTTAAGATTGGAGAAGCACCCAGAGATGCCAGCATTGATGCCAACGAACATGCATCCTGGACAGTTCTCGCTTCGATGATCCTCAATTTAGATGAAACCTTGAACAGAGAATAATACTATGAATCCATTCGACATCTATCAGGCACAGACCCGCAGACAAATGATCGGCCTTGGAGCCCGGGGACTCGGAGCTCTTGGGGCGGCGAGCCTGTTAAACCCATCGATTCTTCAAGCCGCCACCAGCCAAACGAATAATGAATTTTCCGGAACTCTTCCTGGTCCGCACTTCAAACCTACGGCCAAAAGGGTAATCTATTTATTTCTTTCGGGAGGGCCATCTCACATCGATATGTATGATTATCATCCAAAGATGCGTGAGATTCACGGAACCGAACTTCCAGACAGCATTCGCAATGGCCAGCGCATTACGGGGATGACCTCAGGTCAGAAATCTTTTCCCTGTGTGGCTCCGATGTTTGAATTTTCAAGACATGGACAAAATGGTTCCTGGTTCAGTGAAATTATTCCCAACATCGCTTCCTTAGCGGATGATATCACCTTGGTTAAATCGGTTCATACGGAAGCGATTAACCACGACCCAGCGATCACCGCTATCAACACCGGCTCTCAACAGCCAGGTAAACCTTCCATGGGTGCCTGGTTGGATTGGGGGATGGGAAGCCCCAACCAAAACCTGCCCGGCTATGTGGTTATGATTTCCAAGGGCAAAGGAAATGCACAGGCTCTTTACGACCGGCTTTGGGGAAGTGGCTTCCTTCCATCCAAGCACCAGGGAGTAAAATTTCGTTCAGCCGGCGATCCAGTTCTATATTTATCAAATCCCAATGGGATTTCACGCGATATGCGCCGCAATATGCTCGATGGAATTGCCAGGATCAACCGATCCAAAAAAATGGAATCCGGAGATCTCGAAATTGACGCCCGGATCGCACAATACGAGATGGCCTATCGCATGCAAACGAGCGTACCCGAGCTCGTCGACCTAAAAGACGAACCTCAGCATGTTCTCGACATGTACGGAAAGGATGCGATGAAAAAAGGTACATTTGCGCACAACTGCCTGATCGCTCGTAGACTTTCTGAGCGTGGTGTTCCTTTTGTGCAACTTTTCCACCGCGGATGGGACCAGCATGGGAATTTGCCCAAACAAATTCGCGGGCAAACTCAGGACATCGACCAACCGGCTGCGGCTTTGGTCAAGGACCTGAAACAACGCGGCTTACTCAAGGATACCATCGTCATTTGCGGAGGTGAATTCGGCCGAACCATTTACTCACAAGGAGAACTCACCAAAGATAATCACGGGCGCGACCACCATGGCCGTTGCTTCTCGATGTGGATGGCGGGGGGCGGTTTCAAAGCTGGTTTTGAATATGGCAAGACTGATGACTATGCCTACAACATCCTGGAAAATCCGGTTCATGTGAACGATTTGAATGCGACTGTTTTGCGTGCCCTGGGGATCGACCATGAACGATTTACTTACAAATACCTAGGGTTGGATCAGCGACTCACAGGAGTTGAGCACCCCAAGGTGATTCCGGAACTTCTTGCCTAAAAGCACTTCCTTGTAAATTCGATTTATCCCCTCCCGAAGTCATTTTGATTTTGACCCCTAGTCCCGGGTCGAACAAAACCATAGTGTGATTTCGGTGGTGGACGAAAGAAAAGCCTTATTGGCGGAATGGTTGGATCAAGATACTCCTTTTGCAGGAGGATCTCTTGAAGTCGCCTCTGCAGATGCAAGTTTCAGACGCTACTTCCGAATTCATGAAAATGGGCAAAACTTTGTTGTCATGGATGCCCCTCCTGATTTGGAAGACTCCGGCCCCTTTGTAAAAGTTGCTGAGTGGATGAAAAGCAAAGATATTCAGGTGCCTGAAATTTTTGCCAAAGATCTCGAAAAAGGATTTATGGTTTTGTCAGATTTTGGAGATTTTCATTTTCAGGATGCATTGGAAAACCAGGATCGTGATTATTTGTACGATCTGGCCATAGAAGAGATTGGTAACATGCAATGTAATTTATTGGATGCTCAAAATAAATTGCCCGAATTTGATCAATCCTGGCAAAATAAAGAACTCGATATTTTCCGGGAATGGTGTCTCCCGCATCTCTCTGTGGAAGAGTATCAAAAAAGTACGGAGGCGTTGATCAAAAGGGTGGATTTGATTCCCAAAGCGTTTATGCATCGAGATTTCCATTGTCGGAATCTACTTCTATGTTCCGAAAAAAAGCTCGGTATTATTGATTTCCAGGGGGCGATGTTTGGACCGGTCACTTATGATTTGGTTTCCCTCCTCCGTGATTGTTATGTGGATAATGCACCGGCTTGGGTTGACCAGAAAGTAGGTGCATTCCAGCAAAAACTTCAGGCGGCAGGACTGACCTACGCCAGCGTAAGTGAAGATGAATTCCTAAGGTGGTTTGATCTCGCCGGTTTGCAAAGGCATTTAAAATGCGTGGGTATTTTTCATCGGCTCAAAATTAGAGACAATAAACCGGAATATTTAAAAGATGTACCACGGGTTCTTCGTTACTGCATAGAGGTCCTGGATCGGCATTCCGATCTCAAGGACCTAAACCAATTGGTTAGCCAAGCCAGCATCTTGGATTAAATTTTATGAAAGCAATGATTTTAGCAGCCGGTTATGGCAAGCGCCTTCGCCCCCTGACCGATCATACACCCAAGCCCTTACTGCCTATTGGGGGAAAACCGATGATTGTTCATCACCTGGAAAAAATCGCGGATTCCGGAATTAAGGAAGTAGTGATTAACCTCGGACACCTTGGTTCGAAAATACCCCAGTCTCTGGGCAATGGGTCCAAATGGGGGTTATCAATTGAATATTCGGATGAAGGACCTGATCCACTCGAAACGGGAGGAGGTATGACCAAGGCTCTTCCTCTCCTCGGGTCTGAAACTTTTCTTTTGGTCAATGGCGATGTCTGGACTGACCTTGATTTTTCTTCGATTCCATCCTCATTGAGTGGCAATGACCAAGCCATGCTTTTCCTAGTCGATCAACCCGGCTGGCGCGATAAAGGAGACTTTAAACTGGATGGCAATCGCGTACAGGAATCTGATAGCCCCGACCTTCTATACGCCGGCATCGCGTTGTATCACCCATCCATTCTAGATGGAGCTAAAGTCGAAAAATTTTCCATCGTACCTCGTTTGAAAAAGGCGATTCAGGAAGATCGGGTAGCAGGCAGAAAGATGGTTGGCGAATGGGATGATGTCGGCACGCCCGAGAGGTTATCGGCTCTACGCGAAAAACACGGAGAATAAATTCAGAAAGGCTTGCGGGAACCTCCCGTAACAGGGTTTCCATTTATTGGTTGCGCTTCCGGTAATCCAAATTCGTCCACCACATAGGCGATCAGGTTTTTTAAGTCCCAATCAGCTAAGTCTTTGGAAGCAGTTGCCATCACTCTACCCCATTCGTCTTTAGGATGATACCCCCTTTCTCCAGCCCGGAATTTACGCATTTGCTCAATAAAGTACCAACCTTCCAACTTGTCCAAGGCGGGTGATTTCAGCTTTCGATTCCCTTCTGCCCGGTCACCATGGCATTGGACACATCTTTGTTCATACAGTTTTTTTCCCAGATTCTTGTCACCTTGAATCGTACGAATGGCCGGCTTTGGGTCCTGCTTGGCAAACCAGTCTGCCAGGTATGCTATTTCCACCTGGTTTTCGATTTTCCGGGCTCCCACTCCCATAAGATATTCCGAACGGTTCTTTGGGTTCTGCCCCCGCACCCCGGAATGAAATTTCTGGAGTTGTTCATACAGGTACCAATATTCCATCCCATCCAAAATAGGACCACGCTGAGCCTCCTGCGTACCATGACATACCCTACATTCGTTAACCTTAGCCAACATTTCCGATTCAACCAAAACGGGAGGTGCCTCTTGCTTTACTTTGGAATGGGGTTCCTGCCTGTTCACGCAACCAAAAAAAACAAAGATGAACACAGTGTTCAGCAGAATTTGGGCTAGGCTTACCTTCATTCATCCCTTTCTAATGGCTTAGAAATAAGGGACAAGCGAATAGCATGGCTAGTATCTATTCTTTACGACTGCGAATGTCTATTGCATCATAGTTCTATGCCCAGAATCAGAACGCAATCGATCAGCAAAACATTCCCGGATGGTACGCAGGCTCTCAATTCCGTGAACCTGGAAGTCCATGATGGTGAACTCTTGGCACTGGTTGGCCCATCCGGTTGCGGGAAGACCACATTACTTCGTATTTTTGCAGGTTTGGATAGAGCCACTGATGGGGAAATATTCTTCGATGAGCGGGAGATTTCAAAACTTCCCCCGGATCAAAGAGATTTAGGTATGGTCTTTCAAAATTACGCCCTCTTTCCGCACCTTTCTGTTTTCAAAAATATATTGTTGGGTCTGGAAAAACATAATTTGTCAAAATTCGACAAAGAAGAACAGGTTCAAAAGGTTGCCCATAGCCTCGGCCTTGCCGACCTACTGATGCGTAAACCATCCGAGATCTCGGGTGGACAAAGACAAAGGGTCGCACTGGCCCGGTTGCTCGCCCGCAATCCATCCATTCACCTACTCGACGAACCCTTAAGCAACCTGGACGCCAACCTCCGCTTACAAATGCGCCAGGAATTGGCGGAGCTTCACCGAAAGCATCAAAAGACCACCCTCTTTGTGACGCATGATCAAGTGGAAGCCATGACCTTGGGTCAACGAATTTGCCTGCTCAATCAAGGATCAGTTGAGCAAATGGGCACCCCACAGGAACTTTATGATTCACCCAAGAATTTATTCGTGGCCGGTTTCTTTGGCATGCCTTCGATCAACTTAATTCATGGAAGCATCGAATTTAAACCCAATGGAGAACAGGCGATTTTCAACTCCAAAGACGCAAACTTAAGTCTTCCGTTACCTCCGAATATCCAGCCTGCACAGCAAAATACCATTCTCGGCATCCGGCCTGAAAGTTTCCAACTGGTCGAACATTCCCCTAAAAATTCATTTGTGATTCAGCGGACGGAGTATCTTGGCGATTCGCTGGTTTGTTATCTTACGGCAGATGAATTGCAGATCACATGCAAGCAGCCTTCCTTTGAAATCAACCCGGCTGATAAAGTGGGAATCGAAGTCAACTGGAACCATGTTCATTGCTTTGACCCCGAAAGTGGGGAGCGAATTCAACTGAGTGAAAGCTGAGAAAGGGCTGTCCGCATCTTTCTAAAAAAGAGGGCAAAAAGAAATACAATAGGAAGAAAAGAAAGGGTGGCCGCGGCCATACCAATCGATTCGGGTGCCCGGTGACTGACATCACTCAATTTGGCCAAAGCCAAAGGTAAGGTTAGCGAACTATCATCCAGAAGCAGAAGAGCCAATAAGTGTTCCTGCCAGCACAAAGCAAAATGAAGCAGAAAATAAGTTACCATGCTTGGTGCAAAAAGTGGGGTTACCAGCAAGAATGACCGCAACGGACTAAAGCCTTCCAATCTTGATACTTCCATTAATTCGACCGGGAGCTGCCTGAATGACTGAGAAAAGAAGACCACCCCCAACCCACTGGCGATTCCACATAGGACTAAGGAAAAGGAATTACCCGTCCAACCAAGCCAATGGAACCATTCAAAAACAGGCACTACCAAGGCTTGTCTGGGGATAAGAATGATTAAAAGGGCAGCTCCTATCAAAAATGCTTTCGAACGAAAAGAATACCTGGCTAAGACAAAACCGGCCAAAGCAGAAACCAAGGTAGCCAAGAGAGCTTGCGTTGTGGCTATCAAAACCGACTGCCACAGACTTCCAGTAAAATCCACAAACTTTCCATCCAGCAACATTCCATAGGCCTGTGCGTCAAATTCCTCTGGAAGCAACTGGGAAGGTTGATAAATTTCTTTATTGGTCTTAAACGAGGAAAAAAACATCCATGTGAACGGATACAGGCTCAGAAGAACAAAACCGAAAAGCATAAGGATAGAAAGGAGACGACTCATACCTTTGCCTGAGGTAATCGGACCCGTAAAACCAGAAATAAGAAACCAGCGACGAAGGGTGCCACCAACAGACTCATCGCGGCAGCTCCTGGAAGATCAAATCGACCGGACCCTCCGGGAAATGCAACCTGGTAGACATAGGTGACGAGGAGTAAACCGGCATCCATCATACCCCCTGATCCCCCCAGCAGGGTATATGCACCAGAAAAGGAAGCTACCCCATCGACCACCAGAAAAACTCCAACAAACAGCGCAAGATTACGAACTCCTGGTACAAGAATTAAACGAATACGGGACAAAGATTTCATGCCCTCGAGCTTGGCCACCTCAAAATGCCAGGATGGGATACCTTCCAGTGCACACAGAAAAAACAAGGCAACCACACCCGTCCATCGCCAAACGGATTGTATGACCAAAGAAGGCATGATGAAATCCGGATCCATCATCCAATTAATCGGATCCATACCAAAAGGGATGATTATGTACTGATTCAAGGCACCCTCTCTTCCGTGAAAAAAGAGATAGAATAATTTCGACATAGCACCTGGTAAGGCAAGACCTGGGATAAGTAAGCAAAAAGCGAGAATTCCCCTGTAGAGTCTTGGCAGTTCAAAAAGAGCAACCGCCAAAACAAAAGCCAACGGGATAATACAAATCAATGAACCAAAAACATACTTTAAGGTATTTGACAAAGCCTTATGGAATTTTGGGTCACCTATAGTTCTTTGAAAATTTTCGAGACCCACATATTCAATCTCACGATTCTCAGAAGTTGCGAATCCTGAATCTGGGTTTTGCAAGGCAAGATCTACGCCCCAAAACAAAGGTACTACCCAACACAACACCCAAAGGGCTAAAAAAGGGAGCAACAGGGGAAGTAGGCGACGGAAACTTTCTTGAGGAAGTCCGTTCATGGAAAAAGATTAAATAATCTACCTTTTCCCCCAGGATTGCTTCATAGCCTCGCGGTACTGTGAAATTGCTTCCTTCGGGGA
This sequence comes from uncultured Verrucomicrobiota bacterium, assembly GCA_902569115.1. Classification (GTDB taxonomy): domain Bacteria; phylum Verrucomicrobiota; class Verrucomicrobiia; order Opitutales; family Seribacteraceae; genus Seribacter. The sequence goes on from CACFTI010000002.1 coordinate 28,945, forward strand.
AAGTGCTCCAAACATCACGGAACCAAAGTAATTTTCCTGCATCAAAAAGATAGCCTGCGGACGCCGCGGATCAACCACCACAGGTGGTATCTCATCGGCCAACTCCACAAGCAGATTTCCCATGGACTGCTTAAAGTAAGGATGTTCTTTAAGTAAATCTTCATTTTTCCAAGCAGGCAGATAGGCGGGAAAACTGTTACCCTGTAGAAATCTCTCTGCATTTGCCTCCTTATTCTTCATCACAAATTCAAGGAATTCCCAGGCCAGGTCTTTGTCTTTTGTCGCCTTACATATCATTAATCCCTGTCCTGCGAAAGTGGCTGTACGCGGACCCAACTTACCATCTTCTCCACGCCATGTGGGCAGGGGCATCATCCCCCAAAGTCCCTCCATTCCCGGGGCAAACTGCTGAAAGAGATCCAATCCATACCAATCCGCACCGGCAACGCAAAGAACTTCTCCCGCCTCCAGGTCCCCACTAAAAAATACCGGATCAAAGATGGACCCACGATCCGGCATCACCGCAATTTGTGCCTGGGACATTTCCGCAAACTCCTGAAGAACATCAATTGCCACTTTTTCATCAGGCAGAAAATTGCCTTTTTCGTCAAAAAGATCACTCCCTTTTTGCCTGAGCAGCACATCAAATAAAGTACCATCGAGTGCAAGCATCCTTTGCCCCTGGGAATCCTGCAACTCCTCGCCAATGATCGCCATGTCTTCCCAAGTTTGCAATTCTTCCGGTTTGATCCCGTATTCTTCAAATAAATCTTTGCGGTAGTAGAGCATCATCGCACTCAAAGATTGAGGCAGACCGAGCAGTTGTTTTTTGTAAGTAAAAACATCTAATCTTCTGGGATGTAATGTTTTATCCAATTTAGATTTCTTTGCTAACTGAGTCAGATCTAAAAATGGGCTTGGTCCGTTAAGAAAAACTCCAAAGAAGGTCTCATCCAATTGCACCATATCCGGAAGCCCCTCACCAGTACGCAAAGCAACTCCTAATTTATCAGGCATTTCCCGAAACCCATAGGCTTTTACTTCCAATTCAAAACCCTTATTCTTCTTGGCAAAAATCTCCGCCATCTTTTCGTAATATACCTGATCCTGAAACGAACTGATCCACAAAGAAAGTTGTTCAGAAAACAAAGATTGCTGAAAGCAGATTAGAATGCATGCGTAAAAAAAATTTTTAATCATTGTATAAAACTATATTTATCAGGGGCTTAAATTTTAAAAAATTAAAGATCTATACTGCTGATCTTCTATCCTTACCCATTCATAATCGCAAACATTTATGTTGTATTAGGATGGGAAAAAAAATTAACATAATCTGTTAAATGGTGTGCCCTAATTTTATTGGAAAAATACTCCTCCCAAAAATAACTATGACAGAATTACTAACACAATGTAATAAATCATTTGTCTTTATTTTTACACTCTTGGCAATAACTCCAAATGTGGAAGCTCAAAATGGAGATACCAATACGCAGCAAGGATTGCCAGTGTACCTTATCTCGCACTTTGTCTCACCACTTACTGGTGGAGTCATTTCCGCTACCGGAAATTATGCATTCGAAATCTGGACTGATAGTTCAGGCACTGAAAACAAGAAACTCGTCAGTGCTGTCAAAAACGCAAATGACGAATGGCAGAGGGCAACGAATTCAAATAACAATGTAATTCAGTATGATCTTGCTGCTGACTACGATACAATCGAAGAAATTAATACTCTATTGAACGAATTCAATGTTCAACCAATAGGTGTAATTATCGATGAGGAGGAAGACGCGGAAGGCAGTGAAACAACATTATCAAGTAACGGGACGCCGATTCAATGGGCCCGCACTAACGGTGACTCACAATCGGGTGTAATTTATGATCTAGCTCAGCCTATCAAGGTAATTGCTCCCACTGGATACACTGTAGTACTAAAAAATGTTGGAGAGAATGAAGAGTATGACACTCAACAAACTGTAGTTGATGATTTACATGCAGTATTGGCTGCAACGGGTAACCTTGATGGCAAAGGGTATGGGGGTATCTTTTACAAATCTGATAATAATACGGATTGGGATCATTGGACGACGACTTATGTTGCTTATGCAAAGCCACAGACCACCGATACAGAAGACCAAGATTCAGAGGAGATCATCACCCCGCAGGGATTACCGGTGTACACTCTTTCCCAAACTCAGGTCGATACACTTGTCGGGGTAAATGCGGCCAATGCCGGGACCTATGCTGTGGAAATTTGGACTGACAGTTCAGGCACTGAAAACAAGAAACTGGTCAGTGCCCAACAAATTAACGAAGATTGGTTCAGGAAAGAAAATTCCAACGGTGATATCGAACAATATGATCTGGTTCCCTCTTACGACTCTTTCGATGAGGTCATTTCTTACATCAGTTCTCAAAACCTAACACCCACAGGTCACATTATTGATGAGGAGGAGGAACACCATGGTCCTTTTAATTTCACGATTACAGATGAAATTGATCTTAATAATCCGCAAGAACTGATCGATCTTTCCTCTGACCATAACGATATTTGGTTCCAGCAAGTGAATCTTGAAGACGGAATATATATTTGGGCACTTTCAGTGGAAAACGACGATGAATACGGTGATACTAGTGAATCAAGTAACCTGATGGTCGAAATGAACGGTTCAGTATATGAGGGAGATTTTCATGCATATTGGCGTGATAAATTTGAAATTGATGTGGAAAATAATTCATCAAGTAACTGGAGAGAAAACCGCTTTGATACAAATGAAAGCGGTATCAGCGAGCTTTATCTTCATTATCCTGAAATCAGAGGTGCGAATGCTCACTTCGACTTTTCAATTATAGATGAAATTGATCTTAATAATCAGCAGGAACTTATCGATCTTTCCGCTGACCATGACGATGTTTGGTTTCAACGGGTGAACCTTGAGGATGGCAGGTATATTTGGGCTCTTTCCGTGGAAAACGATGATGAAAACGGTTCTACTAGTGAATCAAGTAACCTGATGGTCGAAATGAACGGTTCAGTGTATGAGGGAGATTTTCATGACTATTGGAGGGATGCATTCGATATTATGATTGATAATAACTCAACCAATTGGAGAGAAGACCGTTTTGATGCCAATCCTGAAGGTATCAAAAATCTACTTTTTCAGTTTCCTGAAATCCGCGGACCCAACGCCCCAGTCTCCCCTATGGTGAAAACTGATCCGCCTAAGTCATCTTTTGGAAATAAAGCCACATTTGTTGGCAAACTCATTACCGATGGTAACAATCGAAATCTCTCTCTGGGTTTTCAATTTAGTGAAGACCTTAGGTTTAATGATGTCATCGAAGTTCTCATTCGTGGTGATAATTTTGAAGCTGAATATGATTTCTCCAAGTATGAATCTAAATATCTCTACTATCGGGCATTTGCTCGAAACGAGGAATTCGAATCATTCGGAGCAAGAAAAAGGTTAAAAATAGAAGTTCTAGCCACAACGAAAATTAATGGAGCCAAGATCGTGGAAGGTGGTTGGGAATCTTCCGATTGGTTTGGTCACTATTATATTCAAGAAAATGGATGGATTTACCATGAGGATTTGGGATGGTGTTTTCTCGTAATTCAAAAAAATAATCATTGGCTTTGGATGGAGAAATACGGTTGGCTATGGACTAAACCTAGCGTTTGGCCCTACTTGTATGTTAATGAGAACGCTAACTGGCTATATTTACTGAAAAGAAAATCCGGACCGAGCCTTTTCTTTGACCGTAAAATAGAGCAATTCCTGCCTGTTCATAACTAACCAAAAATCATAAAGAAGCATGTTACAGGATCTGCTTTGGTAACTGTGCTCTTTTGCATTGGAATATTTGGCTGTAGGCCAATAAACAATTCACTCGTCAGAAAAGAGCAAGATACCAAGCATCCCGAAGTAGAAAAAAGGAATAATATTCTTGATAAAAACTTCTCCAATATTCCAGAAATACGAATTATTTCAAAGAAATGGGGAACAGGTAATCATCAGGATATTTTGGCAGTTCTTCGCAGCGTCGCTGAGATCATGTTTCCTCTCGGAGGAAAACCACCGTATAATTCCATCTGGGTAAGTCGTTCAGAACAGGGGCCCATCGTTCTCTACCAACGTGGCAAGCAAGGGGAGTATATTGTCAAGTTGAACACGCAAGACCGCTTCTGGTGCCAGTATGCTTTCCAGTTTAGTCACGAGATCGGGCACATCCTCTGTGGTTACATGGATGGCGATCCCTCCAACTTGTGGTTTGAGGAAACCCTCGGTGAAGTAGCGTCTTTATATGCTCTCTTACGATTGGAAGAAGCATGGAAAAAATCTCCCCCCTACCCTCACTGGAAAGACTACGCACCAGAATTCACGAAGTACGCCGAGGAAAGAATAAAAAAATACGAAAATGAAATTCCTGCAGATCTGAAGGCCTGGTTCCAAGCAAATAAACAATCACTTCGTAATGATCCGGTGGATCGTCCGAGGAATGTATCCCTGGCGATTCGACTACTCCCGCTTTTTGATAAATTCCCGGAAGGATGGTCGGCCTCTGCTTTCCTTAACACAAAGAAATCAAAAACTCCCCGTAGTTATACCTCCTATATGAACGACTGGTATCAAGCTTGTCCTCTACCAGAACAAAAAAGCTTCGTAAAAAAAATAGCCGGTCATTTCGGAATCAAGCTTTCCTTACAAAAAGATTGAGTCAATACTTAATGATTCTTTAACCCACAGCCCAAAAAAATGATAACAAGAAGAAACTCACTCAAGGCCCTTGCTGGCTCCGTTACCTTTCCCTATCTCGCCCAAACTTCGTGGGCAAAATCTCCCCCGAGCGAAGTGGTCAACCACGCAAGTTTTGGGGGTGCCGGTATGGCTGGATCCGATTTAGGTCAAATTAAGAACCATCCAAAGGTAAAGATTCGGGCTATTGCCGAAATTGACCCGGGGCGTAGAAGGCAGGCAGAACAGCGATTCAAGGGTACGAATGTATATGCTGATTGGCGCGAAATGCTGGAAAAGGAAGGTAAGAATCTTGATTGTGTGAATGTTTCCACACCGGATCACTTACATGCCTGCATGGGCATGAGTGCCATGCAACATGGACTTCATGTCTATGGACAAAAACCACTTACTCATCAAATTGCTGAATCACGGGCTCTTACAGAATACGCCAAAGAGAAAAATCTGATGACCCAGATGGGAATTCAAATCCACTCTTACAGCGAATATAGAACCGCAGTAAAAATTGTTCATGATGGGGTAATTGGTAAGATCGTGCATGCCCATTCATTCAGTGGTAAACGATGGGGAGATTCTAATCCGCGACCCGATCGAAAAGACCCTGTCCCCAAGGGTTTGGATTGGGATGGATGGATTGGACCTGCACCATTTGAGGATTATATCAAGGGATACTACCATCCCGGACAATGGAGAAAGCGTTTAGCTTATGGAACGGGTACATTCGGAGATATGGGTTGTCATATTTATGATCCCACATTCAAAGCCTTAGGTTTGACTTATCCAATATCTGTCCGATCAGAAGGACCGGAACCCAATCAAGACAACTGGGGCTTTGATGCAAAAATTCATTACATCTTTCCCAAGACTCCATTTTCAAAGGGAGAGAATCTTCCGGTGACATGGTACGATGGCGGCAATCGACCTCCTAAGGAGGTCACCGATCTTTTGGAAGGACAGAAACTACCCAGTCAAGGTTCTGTCATTATTGGAACCAAGGGCGTGATGTTAATTCCACATGTGGGCAAGCCTTCTTTGTATCCTAAAAAGAAATTTGCGGATCATAAAATTGAAGTGGTACCGGGAGGAAACCATTGGCATGAATTTATTGATGCAGTTCGGGGGGCAGGACCAAAACCGTCGGCCAATTTCGAATACGCAGGCCCCCTATCCGAAACCGTTCTGCTTGGCGGGATTGCCACCCGTTTCAAAAACGAAACCCTGGTATGGGATGCACCGTCACTCTCTTTCAAAGGTAATAAGGAAGCCACTGCACTGGTTAATCGAAAATACAGAAAAGGGTGGGAAGTCAAGGGACTGGGCTAAATTATTCGATCTCAAATTCGGCAATCGCCGGGTAATGATCCGATAGGATATCAGTCTTTGAATTGATCAAATACCGGGCCTTGATGCATTTATCCGCCAGGACTTTATTGGCGAAAATATAATCCAATCTTCGGGATGGTCCATTATCCTCACCAAGTCTCAGCTTTGTGGGAAATGTACCGAGAAACCTCTCCCGTCTATCGGCGATTACATCCTGATAACCTGCCCGCTCTATTTTTTGTAGGTGTGAATAATCAAGCCGGTCATTTCGTAAATTACGGTTACTCTTCCAGCGGATATCGAGGCGTCGGAAAAAGGGTATCATATCGGGGGTTTGCTCATAGTGAGCCTGATCTTTCTCCGAAAAAGTATTAAAGTCACCAATCAAAAGAACAGGCTCACTGGCTTGATGGGATTCGACCGTCTTGAGGAGCAGATCTATTTCCTGATGTCGAATTTCCCAATGTCCGGGGTGAAGATGAATCACATAAACTTGGATTCCAACGGTTTTACAGGAAAGCATACCATGATGATAGCCTTCGGTGACTCTCCTAATGTTTTCTATGGGATATCTGGAAGTAATACCAGTGGGAAAACCATCTCTCTTCAACAAGGCTGAATGCTTATGCCCCCAGAACTTACCATCTACGGCCAGTTTTTCCTCCGTATATCCATTCAATTCCTGCAGGACTACAATATCTGATTCCAAGGAGTGAACATATCCCAACCAATCCGATTTTCGATCCGCTTTCTTGGTAAAACCATACCACGCATTGTAGGTTAAGACCCGGACACTTTTTCTTTCATTTGCGACCAAAAACAAAGAGGTGACCGAGAAAACGCCCAAGAAAAACAAACGGGAAAAAGAAAAAGGATTCATTCTTATGAATATGAAGTCTAGGTTGAGCGAAGCAAATAACTTTTAGAATCCCTTTCTCCTTTTTACGATTACGAAGAGAATCAAAACTCATGAACCCCGAGTACGACAATACCATCTTCCTACTTCCTGAATTTCCTGCAGTTTGGCCCAATAATTTTGCCATTATTACCGCACATAACCCGATGGATCAAAAGCTTACTGATTCTGAGAATATCAAACGAAACCAACAATTAGCAGAATGGGCTGAGCCGAAAATATTCATTAAACTTATTGGGAGTTCCCCCGACCGGACCCATCAAGAAGCAAGCTTCGCGGGGGAATACTCTCTGAAAGAAGCGATTGAAATTGGCGAACAATTCAACCAACGGGCAATCTTTTATATCAGGGGAGAAAATTTGGAACTGGTTGAATGTAGTTCAGGAAAAAGTAAGATATTGGGAAAATTTTCTGAACGACTTGAAAAACTGTAATTATGCTCAGATTAACACGAGTAAGGAGATCGCTGCCGGCACATAGAGATTATCATTGAGCGTAAGTCTTCCGAACTTGATGGGAAACAATTCCAGCAGGGAGATCCCAAGTGGAAATAAAATCATATGCATCCAGGTAAATTCTCCACCCCATTTGGAAAGAAAAGACGGTAAATAAGGAAACAGGAAGGTCAGTAAAAAGCACAGAAGAAAACATCCGATCGCTCCCTCGAGAGTTTTATCCCCCACTTTTACCCTCCCGAAGCCTTTCCCGCAAAGAGCGGCAGCGGCATCGCCGAGAATAAATAGGGTGAGGCTGATAAAAGCAGATGTGGCAAATGCATCACTCGACAAGGAAATCCAACTGCAAATAAAGGAACCAGCAATGATGTAGGTGGCTCCTGTTAATTGGGTCTCTTCCTGAGTTCTCATCATGGATCCAAAAAGATTGAAGAACCATGACCTAAAGGAACCCCAATAAAGCCTGCAAATGTCTATCACCAGGGACAGCAGTAAAAAGGCAAAAACGATCCACAACACCTGCTCTTTACTCAGTGAAAACCATTCTGGCCCATAAAAGATAAAAACCGGATACCCCACGGCCAAAATGTGCAGCAACTTACGATTGATTTCCTCTTTTCCGATCCTTCCCATACTTTACATTACTGGAAGAAGTAGTAGTCGCTTGAATCTAAGCAGGGCTAATTTCCCTCAAAATCAAAAGTCACCTGATCTTTCCCCTGTTTGGGGTTCGGTTCTTCGGACTCCGCTTTGTTGACTGGTTCTTTAGCGGCTACCGGCTCAGGCTCTATCTTAGACGTTTCTGCTTTCTTTCCAGCAGGCTTGGGTGGTTCGGGCTTTTCTGACTTTGCATCTTCTTGTTCCTCTCCTTCTGGAGAATCATCACCATTTTCCCTGGGTGCGTTGACCACACGATCGACTTTATGTGCCGTGAGTGTACTTCCCTTAACCCCGCGTCCCTGTATTTCCAACCAGGCAAAATCAAATTCAATTACCTTTTCACGGACTCTTTTTAATTCGGGATCCAAATGAACCAGAATGTTGCTGTTCTTTTTCTCAGAATCATGAACTGCAAAGAAGAAAATACGGGATTTTGAATGGGTCTTAAAAAGAGGATACTCTTTGTCCCTGGTGACGCCCCCGATCTTAAATTTTTTAGCATATAGTCGTCCGCTCTTTCCATCGCGATATACCATATTGTAAACCTTTGAATCATCTCTGCGAAAGACAGATACACGGAGAGGAGATTTTCCGACAAACATTTTGTCAGCAATTTTCATCACCTTCATGACCCCGTCTTTACCAAAAACAATCACATCATCGAGGGTGGAGCATTTTTCAATCGCTTCATCCTTCTTCAAACTATAGCCGGCAAAGCCATCCTTACGGTTCAGATAGAGGGTTTCATTCGCAACCACTACCTGAGATGCTACAATTTTATCAAAAGGCACCAGCTCGCCATCTTCGGACCGGCTTATTTCGGTCTTTCGTTCCTTACCTTTTCCGTATTTTTTCTTAAGCTCCTTGAGGTAGCGAACCGCATACCTTGTCATTTGGGCTAAATGGCCTTCCACTTCCTCAATCTCGTCCTCGAATCCTTTGATAAGTTCGTCTGCGCGGAATGAGTCAAATTTGGAAATTCTTTTTATTCTAATTTCCAGCAGGCGGAGGATGTCATCCTGTGTGATAGCCCGTTTAAAAATTTTCACATAGGGCTTAAGCCCTTTATCAACCGCAGAAATCACCCCTTCCCAAGTCTCTTCTTTTTCGATGTCCCGATAAATTCTTTTTTCGATAAAGATTTTTTCAAGGGAGGCGAAATGCCATTTTTCCTGTAATTCCCCAAGTTTTATTTCAAGTTCCTGACGAAGAAGCTCCCGGGTCAACTCAGCGGAAGATTTCACCAAATCATTGACCGACAGGAATTGAGGGTGATTATGTTGAATCACACAGGCATTGGGAGCGAGGCTGACTTCACAGTCAGTGAAGGCATAAAGTGCAGGCAAGGCATCCTCGGCAGAGACCGTCGATGGCAGATGCACCATGATCTCGACGAACTCAGCAGTATTATCCTCTATTTTGGCAATTTTGATTTTGTTCTTATCATTGGCTGACAAGATGGAATCGATCAAACTGGTGGTAGTCGTGCCAAAAGGAATCTCCGTTACTTTTAGTAAATGCTTCTTTACCTTTTCGATACGGGCACGGACGCGTACCCGCCCTCCCCTGGCACCCCCATTATAATCCGTGCAGTCAGCAATCCCACCCTGTGGAAAATCGGGAAGCAAACTGATTGAATTTTTCCGGAGGCCATCAATCATGGCGTCAAGAATTTCGATAAAATTGTGAGGTAAAATCTTTGTGGATAGACCGACTGCAATTCCTTCTGCACCCTGGGCGAGCAAAACAGGGAATTTGACTGGAAAAGTGACGGGCTCCTTGTTCCTTCCATCATAGGAGGATGCCCAGGTTGTGACTTTGGGACTAAAAATAACTTCAAGGGCAAACGGCGTCAGGCGTGCCTCAATATATCGTGGAGCCGCAGCAGAATCGCCGGTTAATACATTTCCCCAATTTCCTTGGGTATCAATCAAAAGATCTTTTTGGCCAAGTTGAATCATCGCATCCCCAATCGAGGCATCCCCGTGCGGGTGATACTTCATGGTATTACCGATCACATTCGCGACCTTATTGTAACGACCATCCTCCAATTCTTTCATGGAGTGAAGGATCCGTCGCTGAACCGGCTTCAACCCATCGTCCGCATGCGGAACGGCTCTTTCAAGGATTACATAGGATGCATAGTCGAGAAACCAATCTCCATACATATCATCCACATAGATGGCATCATTGTCTCCATTTTTTTCGGCCAAACCTTGTCCCAAAGTTTCCGGATCGAACCTCGGTGTGGGTTCAGCAGGCTGCTGTTCAGCATCCTGCTCGTTTTCTTCTTCCGTGGTACTCTCGTCCTCCGACATTGGCTTACGATTAGGCAGCTTCGCTTTTTACAGCGGTGCTCTCCTCCTTGGTTTGGGAAATCTTTTTCTCGGGTTCCTCTTCTGCTTTCTCAGACTTCTCATCTACTATATCAAGTTCGAAGCGTAGATTACGAATAATATACTCCTGTCGTTCAGGCGTGTTTTTACCCATAAAGAATTTGAGCATCTCTTTGATCGACTCATGTGCGTCAATCTTCACCGGATCCAAGCGGATATCCTCACTGATAAAATGTTTGAATTCATCAGGTGAAATTTCTCCCAAACCTTTAAAACGGGTAATTTCGGGATTCTTGCCCAAAGTTTTGATTGCCGCTTCCCGTTCCGTATCGTCGTAGCAGTAAAGAGTCGATTTTTTATTCCTCACCCGAAAGAGTGGGGTTTGCAAAACAAACAAATGACCCTGGCGGATAAGTTCAGGAAAAAATTGCAGGAAAAAAGTGATCAGTAAAAGACGGATGTGCATACCATCGACATCAGCATCGGTGGCAATGACCACTTGGTTATAACGCAAATCCTCCAGATCCTCCTCAATTCCGAGGGCGGCTTGGATAAGGTTAAATTCCTCATTTTCATAGACAACCTTCCGGGTAAGACCAAAAGAATTGAGGGGTTTACCCTTTAAACTAAAAACCGCCTGAAACTGAACATCCCTTGCTTTTGTGATCGATCCACTCGCTGAATCTCCCTCAGTAATGAAGAGTGTGCTCTTGAACTTATTCTTATCCTTGGTGTTTAAATGTACCCGGCAGTCACGAAGCTTTCGGTTATGCACCTTACTTTTCTTGGCCCGCTCACGGGCTATTTTCTGAATTCCTTTCAGTTCCTTTCTTTCGCGCTCACTGCGCTGAATTTTTGCCTGCAAGGCATCCGCTGTTTCCGGATGCTTATGCAGAAAATTATCCAGTTTTTCCTTAAGAAAATTCCCGACAAATGTGCGAATGGTTTCGCCTTCAGGGGACACGGTTAACGAACCTAGTTTTGTCTTGGTCTGAGATTCAAAAACGGGTTCCTGCACCTTCACACTAATTGCAGCAACCAGCCCGCCACGAATATCAGTCGCTTCGAAATTCTTTTTCGTAAAGTCCCGGATCGTTTTAACCAAGGCTTCCCTAAACGCAGCTTGGTGCGTGCCTCCCTGAGTGGTGTGCTGACCATTCACGAAAGAAAAGTAATCTTCCCCGTACTGTTCAACATGAGTGAAAGCCACTTCGATGTCATTTCCCTCAATATGAATAATGGGATAAAGTGTATCTTCAGAAAGGTTTTCGTTTAATAAATCTTTCAACCCCTCTTTGGAGCGAAAGCGTTTTCCATTATAACGGATTGTCAGTCCTTTATTGAGGTAGGTATAGTAGCGAAGCATTCGTTCCACATACTCGTTCCGATACCGGAACTTCTTAAACATGGCCTCGTCAGGCAGGTAGGAAATCACCGTACCATTTTCTTCAGTTGTCTTCTTATTCTTTTTGTCCTGTGACTGAGGATCTCCCTGGGAATACTCAATCCTACGGGTTTCTCCTTCCCTGAAAGATTGAATATCAAACTTGGTGGACAGGGCATTAACCGCCTTGATACCCACACCATTCAATCCCACTGATTTCTTAAAGGCTTCAGAATCGTATTTAGCTCCGGTATTAATTTTGGAAGAACAATCGAGGAGTTTTTCCAAAGGGATGCCCCGACCAAAATCTCGTACGACCACATGCTGGCCATCACATTCCACATCGATTTGTTTTCCGAAACCCATCACGAATTCATCGATGCAATTATCGAGCACTTCCTTCAGTAGAACATAGATTCCATCGTCCTCCGATGAACCATCACCCAACTTCCCAATGTACATACCCGGACGCAAACGGATGTGCTCTTTCCAATCGAGCGACTTTATGCTGTCCGCCGTATAATTATGATCAGCCATTGATCCCACCTATCCTGTCCACACTACAATCTATAAGGAATAAGAATCAATTTTGTCCACTTGAAAACTCGATTTTCAGGAAAAAACTTGCATTTAATTCATGATGACATCTTGTTTTTCGATTTATGATTTCCAATTTCTTGAAAACATTTCAGCAAATTAATGATCCGAAAATCCTTAAGGCTCTCGTCTTGGCGACCCTGCTAACCCTGCTGTCGATCGTTTTGGCGGTAACTCTTGGAGTAGCTCTGCTTGACAGCATCCTCGATATCTTCTCCAACACTCTTCAAACCTGGTTCGGAAGGGGAGAGGGTTGGTTTCGAGGTATTGCCCAATTTATGGGTGGTACTATAATTTTAATAATATCTTATTTCTTTTTCGCGGGCATTCATGGAGCATTCGTGGGGATTTTCATTGATGATATTCTAGACTCGATTCAACAGAAATACTACCCGACTATACCCTGGGAAAAGGCCCCCTCTTTTCTGACTTCTCTATCCTTTTCTCTACGCATCCTTATCCATACCATCTTATTGAATCTTATCGCTTCTCCCTTACTCATCCTTGGTTGGTTTATCCCCCCCGTAGGCCTTACTTTGCAAATCCTTTTAAATGGCTATCTCTTGGGTAAGGAATATGGACAACTTGTGGAATTTCGCATTTCCCCATCAGCATCCCTTAAACCAACTCCCAAATATTTCAGCAATGGTATCATTGCTTCCAGTATATGGATTATTCCGATCCTGAACTTGGTAGCCCCCATTCTCCTGATAGGGTCGGTTCTTCACTCACGGGCAAAACTGCTAGAGGAATAAGTAAACCTATTTTTCCTGAGAGTCCTTCCCCGCGGAATCATCCACCTTCCGGGAAAGGAATTGGAAATAGTGTAACCTGGCGACCTGCCACATATAAGTTCCGGTAGACTGCCCGTATTCGTTCTCAAACGCTTTTCTCAGGAGTTTCTTAGCCATCTCCTTATTTTGTGCAACCAGTTCTGCATAGATTCCAACATAAAGGTTTGCATGAAAGAGAACCCTGGTCCGATAATTTTCAGGATAATCAACTTCTTCGATCTTTCTAAATACCTGATCTGGGCTTAGGCGACCGGCAAACATTTCATATAATAATGGATATGGCGGACGATCATCCTTTTCGTATTTTAGAAGTCCTTCACGAGCGCTTTGTAATCCCTTGCTTTTGAATTGGGACATGAACCGCCAAATTCCGTTTTCACGGTCAACTGCGTCGTAATTGTGATAAATTTCAAACTGTCTCGCAGCGTTTTCGTACTCTTTCAGATAAAAATATGCGATACCAAGACGCCAATGTGAGACCTCAAGCGAGGGGTCTAATTGGATCATTTTTTCGTAATCTGATTTGGCTCCCTCAAAATCACCCAGGAAAAGTCTCATATCTCCGCGCCCGGACCAGCCGCTGATAGACCGGGGATTGTTTTGGATTATTTTCAGGAAATTCTTTTCTTTTACCTGAAATGAATTTTCTAAACGGACAAGGTCCGAAGATTTCTCAGTTTCAACTGAGAATAATTTTACAATGGTTAATGGTACAAAAAGAAATGATTTAAAGACATTGCTGGAAATCATTGGCTTCGTTCGAATTCATCTTTAAATTTGGCCCCTTTTTTTGTGCCGTTTTCATCCCATTCCTCAATCAAACCGTATGCCTCCCCCTCTTTTATTTTGGTCTGGGAACGGATTTCTCCATTTTCATGATAAGATAAAGCCAATCCAGTGAAAGGCAGCTCAGCACCAATCTTATACCACATTTGATCTTCCCTAAACTCCAAGTCTTCATCCTGGTTAAGTTTTTCAAATCCATCTAATTCACTCTGTCCCCGCTGAGGAAAATTTAGTGCATCCATACTGCACTGAGAAGGAAGCCAAATAAAAGCTATCGCTAATAAAAAAATTGAGGCCAACCACCAGTAATACATCGTGGGTATTCGCTTCCACCATGGTAGGTCTTTAGGATCCGGCGGATCCGGAAAAGTAAAATCTTCCATAAATCAGAAACTAATTATGGCTTTTAGTTGAGCAAGGCATAAAGGAAAACATTCATCCCTAAACGTGCATAGAACGAATGAGCATAGTTACTAATCTCTTCACCCTGATAGTACTTAAATATTCGCCAACGACCAGTGGGTTCCTGCACCCATGCGGGGCGCTGGCCGGGTTCCGAATAAATTATATCCTTCAGTCCATCTTCCCGAATCACTTCAAAAGTTTTTCCTGCAAAAGAAGCCAGCTTTAGGTTTTCATCAAAGTTTTCAGCTGATTCTCTTATTCTAAAAGAAATTGGCGGTATCCAATTCCCAAATTCATCTCTTCCCCATCCCATCGCGCAAATGGGAGAGGCCACACAGGCAAGCCTTCCCTTAACTTTTATGCCAACAAAGGAGTATGTTCCCTGAGGCCATTTTTCCTGTTCCACAAATGTTAGAACCGTCTCAGGCAGACTTTTCTGGGAAGCTTCAATTTTAAGATCAGAATTTTGAGGGAGTCCCTTAAAGAAGACCCGAAATAGATCATGACTCCGGTCCAGGGGAATGAAGGCCTTTTCGGGAAAAACATCCTTAAACCATTCTCTAACTTCGGGACGCTCTTCCCAGGCCGCATAACTATGGCCCAAGTCAGCACCCAAAAAGGAAGCTTTAATGCCAGCATCCAGATAAACAAACCCTCCCAGTTCCATATATCTACGCAAAGCCTGATTCTCTTCCGCGGAAAACTCTAAGTTGGTTTGGTCGTCACAGTTGATGTAAAGTATGGGGTTTTCAAAAATTCGCTCATCGGTGAGTTCTGAAATAAAAAGCGGATCGGTGTCGAATTTTGCCCAAGTCTGCTCATTCATCATAGTTAGAAGACTGGGCAGGGCGTCCGGATAACGTCGAACCCCACTGGGGTTTTTCATTAGTTGCATGACTCGTAAACCATCTTCCGGCACCAGTGGTTGGGAGTCCTGGGCAAGGATGTCATTTTTGAACAAGCCAAAAACAAACAAAAAAAAGAAAAAGATAGAAAAATTTTTACTCATGGTTGCACACCATTTCTTTGCAATTCAATCCGGATCATGGAACTGATTCGGGATTCCGGGTTTAGGGAAAGATAAGTTTTGAGAATATTCATTCCCTGTGCAGGTTCTGCAAGCAAGGCATCCATCGCGGCCCGTTGGATTACATATTCATCATCCAATAAGGATCGTTCCATTATTTTGACCCAGCCAGGCTCTTTACGTGCCGCAAACGCACGAATAGTGACAGCACGAACATTGGGATTTTCATCAATTAATAAATCGAAGCCGTATTCATCAACAGCCTCCTGTTCTGCATTAATTAAGGATTCGGCCAAGAATTTCCTGACATCATCGTGGGAGCTTTCAACCAAAGAACCTAGTGTTCCTAGATCCAATCCTTTGATTCGACCACGCAAAGTGTTGACCACAGCAGTCCTTACTCCTTCATCGCGATCCTTGAGTGCGGGGATCCACTCCTGAGATTTCGCCCATCCATTCGATAGGCTGATATATCTTTGCCACGCAACCGTACGCATTCTTGAACTACCGTGCTGGGTAAGGGACTTATACACCCCGACCCCGTCAGCACCCATGGCAGAAACCGCGTAAAGAATCGTCGTTACCTGAGAACTCATTCCCTTGGCGGAAAGTAAATATTTCTTAATCCGTTCGATAACCGAGGGATTAATTTTCTCACCAAACCTGGCCAATTCAACAGCAGCCATCGAAGTGACTTCTGCGTCGGAGTCTTCGGTCATGGATCGTAAGATTGAGCGGTATTTGGTATGATAACGATTACAATCCCTGGCAACATCCACGATTTTTAGCCGTACCCCACGATCCTCATGTTTGGAAAGTTTTTCAATTTCTGCAATAATCCGTGGTTGGCTTGCATTGATAGATATTCGGTCGAGAGCCGTGAGTAAGACCCCTCGATCTTGGTCCTGCAAAAGTTTCTCCAGCGTCAAGGGTGGCAAGGGAACACGAAGGTAAGAATGATACTTCAATATATTCTGCCTAACAATGGCATCCTCATCCAAGAAGGCCCGCTGAGTTAAGGAGTATAAATCGGGACGTAAACTGGCGGAGACAGACCGATAAACTGGACGCCCATTCACTACCACCCGCTCGACACCACCCCGCATCATGGGAGTTACAAGGCGAGGAATCAAAGTGGATACCTCTCTTCTCACTTCCACATCGGGATCCCCAATTTTTGAAAATATTTTTTCCACCAAAGATTTATCATACACCGGGTATCCATTCAGGAAATGCTCCGACAGAGAAACCATAGCTGCTCTCCTGACCAGGGGACTCTGGTCATCTAAAGCTCCAATCAGAAAACTCGAGCTTAGGCTACCAGGATACTTACCCAATAACTTAGCCGCACCTACCCTCTCTCCCTGCTGACCATGCCTTAAATCGATCTCCGCCTTTTGGATGGTTTCCAACTGCGAAGACCTTTTCGGCGGTTGTGGAACTGATTGATTGTAATCAGTGGCGTTTGTTTCAGCAGACTCTAAAGGATTGAACAAAGGCGGGGGTGCCAATGGTACTTGGCCAAATATGAGTTTTATCCATGACCCCAAAAGAAAGATGTAAAAAATTCTTTTCATCGCAGGCCCACCTGTCTACGCATGACCCATTCGATTCCGGCTGCCAGAAAAAGAGCAATAAAGATGGGCCAGGCATTCGCCAGGTTTTTTCTCTTTTTCAAGGTAGGTAAATTCTCCGCAAACTTGGGTTCCCAGGAATGATCAAAATCAGAAATGTGCAGGTACTCTCCCCCGGTTATTTTCGCAAGCATCTGAAGGTCACGCTCAGCAAATGTGGTATCCTTAGACTCCAAGCCCGATTCGCCCACTCGAACAAACCCGCTCTGTTCCAATTTCTCCCCATCAGGGAAAGACAGTTGGTAGGAAACTTCGTAGGCTCCAGACTCTTCAGGGCGAAAATTTCCGGCATACTGACCCGCCACCGCTCCCCTCGGATAAAGTTGAACCTTTTCAGAAAATCCCCCGGGTCCTGAAATTTCGGCCACGACCAGTGCGTCCACTGCGGGCTCAAAGTCTGACCCCAACGCCTCCACTTGAAGAGATACCTCCGCTCCTTTTACCAGAACATTTGATTCCTCTGCCACTTTCATTCTCTCCTCCCCTCCCGTTCCCAACCACTGAGCCAAGGCTTGCCAGAAGCGTTCAAATTCACGATTTCCATCCTCATCCCGTAATGAGCGTCTCCAGTCATGCGGAGATCCCCAATAAGCAACTTTACCCGCTCCGTAAGCCTGCACGGCGAGGATTGATTCACCGCTGGCCCGAACCACGACCACGCCACGGGATGCCGGATTTTTTTGGGTCACCAGATAGCCCGGCAGACGTCCGGGCAAAAAGGGCTTCATCTCATCAACATCATCTTCCGGTCCAAACAACGGTTCTTCCAATGTCCTCAGGGAAACATCCTGTTTGAGAACCACGCGTTCCGCCGCTTTTACAGGAACTAAGCCTCCGAGGATTTCACGGGCCTCGTCCAATGGACCAAACAAAAGCAGACCACCGCCTTTTTTCTGAACAAATGATTTCAAGGAAGCGGCGACCGTAGCGTTTAGTTCATCGAGGGCGTCAGTATCCGCCAAGACCGCATCGTAAGACATCCAAAAATCTTGTTCTTCAGGATATTTTAAATCCAAACCTTCTCCAAGAGAATGGAAAGCATTTTCACCCAATCGAATAAGAGCCTGAAAATCAAACTGCTCCTCTTTCGAAAGAGATCTTTTGATAAATGGATATAGAGGGCGTGGCTGATTGGATAGGTAGAGGATTGAGAATGCCAGGGGTGGTTTTACTTCAACAAGCAGGGTATCCAGATCGTTGGCAGGGTCGACATCTCCATCCGGAGATTCGATTACCACGCGGTACCGGCGAGCACCTGCCGTTTGCGGGATAATTGGATCAAATAATATTTCCTGCGTGACACCGGGTTTAAGATTCACGGATGATTCCCTCAGCTTTTCATCGCCCATAAACAGACTTACACGCGTCGACACCTCTTTAGAAAATCCATTGGTAACCTTGGCTTTCAGCAAGAGATCCTCCTTGGCCACGGCCCGTGGTTTACGATCAGAAAAGGTAACCTTCAGATCCCCCTGAGGACGGTCTTTACCTACACCGATCACATTAATCGGTATGCCCCGTGCCCGAAATTCATTTCCGACCTCCAAAAGGTTGCGACCCGTATTGTTGCGGCCATCCGAGAAAACGACCAAAGATCCCAGCGGGGAATCCGGCTGATCTTCTGCCTGGGCAAGCGAGCGGGACAGAGCGTCACCCAACGCGGTTTGCGAACCCACTTGAGGGATATTCCAGTCATCCCCGAGCAAGCGTTCCCTTTCTTCGGAAAATGCAAACATCTCGACTTTTCCGTAGCGTTGCCTTTGCTTGGCAATCCAGGACTCCGAAGATAAAGATGCCAGATACGGACGGATCTGTTCATTTCGCTTCTCCCCCCCGCGATCATCCCGTACTTCCATACTTCCTGAAAAATCAACCAGGGTTAATAAACGAAATTTGCTTTGATCTAATTCCTCCTGCTCCAGAAAGGGTCTTGCCAATAGTGCCAATAAAAGAGCCAGGGAAAAAATACGAAGCAGAACCAACCGGGTCGCGATTTTTGCAGGAGCACTTTTCAACAAGTTTCGGGCATGTACCCAAAGCACCCCGATCAAGACGAGGGAAATAACACCAAAAAAAAGAGGAGATGCAGGCCAATCAAAACCCATCTTTTACTCACCCTCCGCAATCCTGCGAAAATATTCCTCAACCTGTCTCTTGTAGCGATTGGGGGCAGAGGAGGTTTCGAGATTTCTCTTTAGTAAATCCTGTTTGGCATTTTGCCAGAAAAATTGTTCCACAAGTTCCAAAGCTTCGGTCATGGCTGCGGCCGCCATTGATTTGGAATTGGAAGGGTCCTCACTGAATCCCATCTGCTCAAAAAATTGGGTCAGGTTTTGTACGCGTTCATCATTCGAAGCATTCGGCATAGACCCAATCGATTTAGCAAGTTCTTCCGATTCTTTCTTTAATTCCTCCCCACTCATACCGGGCAATTCTTCCAGATTACGTTGGAGACGCTCAGCCAATTCCTGCAAAGCTCCATTGCCAAGATTACGAAGTTTGTTTTCTATGCCCTCCAGTCCTTCCTGTAATTGTTCGAGGTTTTCCGCCACTTTATCCTCTTCTTTTTTGGCTTGAGGAAAAGCTTCATAAAGGAGCGAGTTTTCAGCCCGCTTCCCGGATCTCTCGATTCCATCCTCCCTTGATTCCCGGGCCTCCTTCAGTAAATCTTCTGTGGCATTTTCATTAAAACCACCCATCGAACGGGCAGTTTGGTCGATATCCTCAAGCAGATCCTCGATTAAATCATTAAGCTGTTCCTGCCTCTCCTTTAAATTTTCGCCATCACCGGGCTTCGCTTGTTCAGTCGATTCACCTAATAACCTTTGCCCCCTGGCCAACCCGCCCGCTTGTTCTCCGAGCTGCTCAACCATCGCGGCTGCGATTCCAGCCATTTTACCCTCAACCTCGGAAATTGCATTCCCCAGAGCTTCAGCTGCCAATTCGCCCTGCGGTTGGGCGGTCCGGGGTTGATCCCTCCGTAAGTCACCAGCTGCCCCCTTCATTTCTCCGCCCGCTTGGTCGAGACTTGCCACATCCCCAAGTTTTCCAGATTTTTTATACCATTGGTCCCGTAATTCTTCCAGATCTCGACGAAGTTCTTCCTGCTCCTGGGCAGTCTCCTTGTTCTTTTCTCCCTCCACGCCCGCTTCGGCAGACCTACCCATTTCCCGATTGAGACCCTTTTGGCGATTCTTCATCTCTTTTAGCTTGTCCAAATCTTTAGCCAGATCCCTAAGCTCTTCCGCAGGATCTTTTCCCGATTCCTGTTCCTCGGGTTCCTGATCATCATCGGCGGTTTCTTCACTTTCGCCCTCACCCTTACCTTTACCTTTGGATTTTTGTTTCTGCATTTTTTGCATCAAGGCGTACAGCTGGACTAACTTTCTCAGCGTCTTGCCAGAAGGTTCAAGCGATTCCTCAAGCATTTGATCTCCGGCATAAATCTCAGTCTGTTCAATGTGGTAAGTCGCCTCGTTTAAAAGTTCTCCGAGATCGATCCCATCGACAATGGGGAAAGCCCCCTCATTCTCATCGTAGACTTTGGTCATCTCATGTTTCAACCCGAGTGCATCGGAAGAAAGTGCCACGGCTAACCGATCTCTTTTGATTTCTTCCGTCTCCAGCATGGCATCATAAGTGGAACGAATGATTTTCTTGGTTTTATTGATAAAATCACGAACCGGAATCTCTTTGGATTCCCCCTCCATATCACCCCCATCCGCGTCGGTGGAATTTCCTTCAGGTGGTAAAACTTCAATGAAGTAAATTTCGGACCGGGCCAACTGGGACTCCGGTTCCTTATTATCGGAGGCTAATGCCATGTAGGTTAAGACATCCCCCACAGCCAGCGGACGGTCATTTAAATCGAACACATAAGTCAGCCGCTTTTCTTTCTCCATGGGTTCAACAAAGATGGTCTCCTCCTCATTGTCTCCCGCATGCTCTATACGCATCCGGACATCGGATATTCCATGATCGTCTGCGGCAAACACCTCCACTAAAAAAGTTGCATCTGCCGGTAACTGAAGATCCTTGGCTGGTTCCGTAATCTCAACAAGGGGAGGCTCGTCGGGAATCGGAGCCAATACCAAATCATCATAAGTAACGGGTGCCCGTTCGGGCTTATCAAGATCGAGCAACTCGATGTGTCCCTTCCATTCCTCCTCAAGATTAAATCCATGAGCGAAAACTGTTCCATTTCCTTCGAGGGTATTGTTCCCATCGATTACTACAAGGCGGGCCTGTACATTTTTTGGCAAAGCCTCAATTTCCATGCTCAATTGTACTTCACTTCCTTCCGGAGCTTTGACATACCCAAAGCCTTCATGTTCAAAAGCATCAAGTTTTGTGTACCCGGGAGGTATGATCGTCCATTTTGCAGACCGTAAAGCAGGGGGATCGTATGGATTGACCTTATGCCAGTTCGAGGCCAGCGATGGAGTTACGACCCGATACTCGAAAGTATCCTTAAGGGCAGGCACCACAAATTCGAAACGTCCAAGAACGCGGGTCTCCAACATTTCAACGGATTCAACCTGATCTCCATTAACATATTCGATGGTGGCTTGCTTCTGCCCACGATGACCGCGAAGAACATCGGCGAAGATAGAGACATCTGACCCGCGGGTAAACTCATGGCTGGGTGGACCTTCTTCTCCGTTGAGTGAGCCGGTTAAGTTGGTAGATAGGGTAAGCCCTGCTTCTTCAGATAGAGAATCAAAGGCTTTTTGTACAGGACTTTTCCCTGAGCCCCATACCGCCAATCCGGCACCCACTCCGATACCAAGTAGAACCGATACCCAATATAAGGATCCTGGACGGGTTCCTTTGGCCCATGCGATCGAATGAATTTCTTTTGCAGTGGTCTCCAAGACCCTTTTTTCCATGTAAGACAGATTCTCCTTCTTGGATTTTTGGCTTATTTCAACCGCGCAGTTGAGTAGGTCACGCAACTGTGGATTCCCTTTCTCAACTTCTTCAGCTATTTCCGAAGGATTTGGTTTCCGCAGGCAGGCCCGAATAACTAAAATTATAAAAAACAAAAGGGAAACTGAACTGGCCAAAATCAACCACCGCAGGGAATCTTCTTCAAGGATTGGAGAATACAAATCATAAAGATCAACAAGCCAAATGGTCACCGGCCAGCTAAGCAGACCTAAAACCAAGGCGAGTGCACATCGAGAAATAACGAAGACCCATGATTCCTTGTTTAAAATTCGGATAAATTCAGGCATGTGAAACTCCTTCCTTATTTTTTGTTGAGGGGTGCGGTCGTGACCAAATCATCTCAATAGTCAACAAGCTAGCCACTAGGATTGCAAACCACAACCATAGGGAATTGCGATCTTCATTGACGGAAGAACTGACCTTTTCTCGAGAATCATTTGAGGGATTTTCCAGAACTCCGGTCATCATTTTAATTTCATCTTCAAATAGAGTGTCAGGTGTTGACTCAGCGGTAGGGAAAACGACCTCCAGCCATTTGCCCGCATGACGAAAAACACCAGGTTTCTCTGCGAGAAATTGATTCTCGCCTACTCCCAACTGCTCGCCCGGTTCTAATATTGGCCAGGCCTTATCTTCGGTCTTATTTTTTTTCGTCAATTCCATAAGCAGTGGAAGAAAGGAGGTGCGTAACGGTAAATCAGACCAGGAAGTGTTCATCCGAAAAGGAAAAAAGACCAGTTTTCCCCCTGAAGAAAATGATTTAACCAAGGCAAGTGGCCGACCTTCCCGGTCTTTCATGGGGATCGCCGTGGCTTCATCAACCTGTTTTAAAATTCCAAATTTCCTAAAAGAAGTCAGGTAGAGATCTCTTCCTGCCTTGCCGGAAAAAACATCGGCTAATTTCGAGTTTTCCTCCAAGGCACCAATCCTAAAAGGGTCACGTACTCTGGACGCTCCTCCCTCCACCCGTACAAATGAGAAATCGAGCCATTCATAGTTACGAATAATCGAAGCAGTCTCACTAAAAATTTCAGCGGGGGTCACAACGGCCACTCCACCCCCGTTAAGATAGGATGTAAGAGATTTGGCCAAACCCTCTTCTTCAAACCAGTTACCCAGGCCCAGCACCAACAGAAGCTCAAGCTTGGAATCATCGTTGGCCATTCTTAGCTCATTGGCATTGTCTTCACTCTCTTCCCACCGGTTCCATCCGCTATCACCTGCACTTTCAACCGCAGTACGCAAAAAGTTTTTTTCGTTGTCGGTAGATTCATCCGTTGTTGTGTTATGCCAGAACCCGAAATGTTTGGGAGGCGGAGCTTTCAACCAGACGGTTCGCTGATTATCCAACTGCATCGGGTCCTCATTTACCAGACGAATAAGTGCTTGAGACACTTCGGAAGATGGCACAATAAATTGGGCCTGTTTTGAGCTAAGTGCAGCAATCGTTATGTTTTGCTCCTCCTGCACTTCTCCACCAACAACCAGTTGAAGAAGATCCGTTGCCTTGTTTTCAGACCAATTCCGGACAACAGCCCAAATTCGTACTTTCCCTGGTCCGGCCGGGACTACCTTTGACTCGACTATACTCCGGTTATCAAAACGGCTCATAGTCTCGTTTCCTGCACCAACTCGGATCATTTCCACCTCCACGCCCTGTGCTTGAAGATTAAAATTCACACTTTGCCAGTCGCTTCTCTGAAAATCACTGATCACCGCCAGCTTTTTCTGCGAACTATTTTCTCCAAATAGTCTGGCTACCTGTGTTGCTAAAACCTGTGCATCACCCCTTCTCCAACCAGGGCTCAGCCCCGAAACTGCATCCAGCAGAGCTTCCGGCTTACCCCCCACTGACCATACTTCCAATGAACTTTTACCGAAACTGATGAGACCTGCTTTGCCTTCAGCCTGCTGAATCATAGCAGAGGCAATTTCTTTTGCCTGGTTCATTCCATTCCAACCACCCATACTTGGACTGGTATCAACTGCGATTAAAAGCTCTTTCCCATTGACTCCCTGATCCGGTAATTTTGTCCCGGACCAATATGGGTCAGCTAAAAGCAGCATAATCGCCAGGAAAAGAAGGATTCGTAGCAACAGAAGAGCTAGGTCCGTTGGAGTCTTTCTACCGGTACGGGGAATCTGCGAGGCCGTAATAAATCGAAGAGACGGGAAAGCATGCCTTTCCGTTATGCGACGATAAGCCATGTGAGCCAAAATGGGAAGGCCGATAGCAAGCCCAGTCCAGAGGGCGGCAGGCTGCCCAAACTCAATCATGGCTACGGGTAATCATCCCACATTTCGGTTGCGCACGCCCAAAAATCTTCGCAACGCATGACCTAGATCCTGATCCGTGTACAAACTTTCAAATTCCGCAGATACACTTGAAAGATTTCGTTCCAAGGTATCCTTAAATTCATCCATACGATTACTAAATTCATCTCGAATAACTTCCGGGGAAGTCGATACTTCCCGAGTTCCTTCCATTTCCACAAAACGCAAGGCATCCCCGGAAGGGAGTTTTTCTTCCTCACGGTCCAGAACCTGAAGACAAAGGGCTTCGTACCTCGATGAAAGAGCAAAACGAAGTCTTTCCGGAAGAATATCCTCAGCCTCCAAAAAGTCAGACAAAAAAACCACTGTTGAACGGCCCGGCATATTTCCCACCAGTTGATCCCACATCGCCTCATGCTTGTTCACCCCACCTGCCTTCAATTGAGCCAGTGCATTCACCACCCGGCCAAAATGGGCATGTCCACTCTTTGGCCTGATCCACTGCTGCACTTCCTGACCGTAGGCAAAAAGCCCAACACGGTCTCCCTGCCGGTACGCAAGATACGCGAAGCAAGCAGCCAACATCGAAGCGTAATGTAGTTTTGTACAACTTGCTGCCTCCCCCTGGTAGGCCATCGAAGCACTGGTATCCAAAACCAGAAATAAATTAAAATTAGTGTCCTCCTGAAAGGTTTTGGCAACCAACTCTTCCCTCTTCGCGTACACTTTCCAGTCGACCACTTTCAAGTCTTCACCCGGGTCATAGGGCCGGTACTGGAAAAACTCGGTCCCCCTGCCCTGCCTCAGACTTCGGTGAATCCCAGGCATTGCTCCATCCACCACTACTTTTGCGAGTAAGCTAAAATCTTCAATCCGGCTCAGATGAGCCGGGTCCAATAATTCCGTGTTTGTCGTAGCAACCACCTGGACGGCTTACGAAGCTACATTTTCCAAAATATGGTCAATGATACCGTCCGAATTCAATCCTTCCGATTCAGCAAAAAAACTGGGCAGTATCCGGTGACGAAGGCCGCTTTTGGCCATCGCTTTTACATCCTCGCGGGATGCGTTCGGACGACCATCCAACATGGCTCTTGCCTTCGATGCCAGAATTAGGGCCTGCGATCCACGGGAACCCGCACCCCACTTAACCCGCTTTTGCGTCCACTCATCACAGGATTCCGATTGAGGACGGGAAGCCGAAGCAATCGCAACCGCATATGATACGACCGTTTCAGGGGCAGGCACTTGTCGGGTTAAGGACTGTAATTGCAGAATGTCTTCCCCGGTCAAAACAGCCTGGGATTCTTCGCCCTGTACTCCGGTGGTTTCCCCAACCATTTTGATTTCGTCTTCCTCGGAGAGATAATCAATCACTGGATTGAGTAGGAAACGGTCAAGTTGAGCCTCGGGCAAAGGATAGGTGCCCTCCAATTCAATTGGGTTTTGCGTGGCCAGGACAAAAAATGGAGCGTCTAAAGGGCGGGTCTCTCCAGAGACCGTAACCTGTCTCTCTTCCATGGCTTCAAGGAGCGAGGCCTGCGTCTTGGGAGGTGTTCGGTTTATTTCATCCGCCAAAACCACATTGGAGAAAATAGGACCGGCCGAGAATCGGAAGGATTTCTTGCCAGTCGCTGGATCTTCATCCACCACTTCCGAACCGACCACATCCGCAGGCATCAGATCGGGTGTAAATTGAATCCTTTTAAAACCAAGACTTAAACATTTTGCCAACGTTTTAACCAACAAAGTTTTACCTAAACCCGGAATTCCAGTGAGCAGGCAGTGCCCGCGGGCAAGCAGTGTGATAAGTAATTGCTCGATCACCTCATCCTGTCCGATGATACCTTTGCGAATTTCGGCCATCAGGCGGTCGCGCGTTTCATTCAGTCGGCTCAGGGCGTCTTGGGTTTGTTCTTCGTCGGTCATGTGTAAATTAGTATGTTGTATGATATCTTGGAGACAAACTAATGTTTGCAACAGGTTATAGTTCTCGGGACAATGATAAAGAAAGCGTCACCGGCAATTAGTCTTGTCCAGTCACAGAGAGTAATCGGTCCCACTCTTCGACGAATCGGACTAAATGCTCCTTACCGTTTGCGATTTCCGCTTCCAGTAAATTCCTTACCAGTACCTGTTCTCGTTCATAGTCACGAGTTTCAAGCAAACCGGAAAAATGGGCCATTCTTGCCCAAAGCAAATGAGTGGTAAAGGCATCAAACTCATTGTAAGCAAGGATTTCAGGAAGCTGTTTATCCAGCCACATTTGAGCGACAGAATCCCCGCTCACATCAATCTTTCCGGGAATTCCACTGAGGCTCGCTGCCTGATGAAGGGAAGGCCGGTCGCGGAACTGTCCCAGACCCTCTGCCAGATCTATATTATAATCTGAATTTCTTGCGTCGAAATAATCCACTCCTTCCCAAGGCTTGGCCGGACGATCCGAAAAGCCAAAACCGGGCAACCCATGAACGATCGATCTTTGAATAATAATTGGCACATCAGCCTGAGATGAATTGTATCCGACAAGCTGGGGCTTTCTTCTTCCCACCGATTTCAAAAAACTGGCAAGAAGGACTTTTTCGTCTGACTTTTGCTCATCCAATGCATCCGTAGGCAGCGAAACCAATTTCAAAACCGGCTCTCCGCCCCGTGGACAATCACGAAGAATTCCGCAAATTGAAACAATCCGGCAGAGAATTGTTTTCAGGTAGGGTTGGAAGTCTTCGGGATCATCGGCTTTTCGGGCATCTGCCCATAGAGCTTCAAAGGATGTGGCCGCCTCGTCATCGGGTCCCGAGGAAGGGGGAGATTTCAGGAGAATTTCCGCAGACTTCGGATCAGGGATCCACTCGATATCAAAACTAAATACGCTTTCCGCAATCTTTTTAAGCATACCAAATATTCAGGCCGCTAACCCGGACAACTTAGATACAAAATACTCTTCCGCATTCCCGGCACCTTCCGGGATGGTCAAAATCTCAGGCTGCCCCTCATCCACCAGAAGGGTGTGTTCAAAATGAGCAGACGGCATGCCGTCCACAGCCAGGGCGGTCCATCCATCCTTAGCCATCCGAATCTGCGGGCTTTTCATATTAACCATCGGTTCAATACATATGGCCATACCCTTGCGAAACTGAGGTCCCGTTCCCGCTTTACCAAAATTCGGGATCTGAGGTTCTTCGTGCAAGGTGCGTCCGACCCCGTGGCCCACAAAATTCGTAATCACCGCAAAGCCGGCTTTTTCCACATATTGCTGAACGGCCTGCGATACATCTCCCACCCGTTTCTTGTGCAAAGCCATACTCAGTCCAACATAGAGGGACTCCTCCGTTACTTTGAGTAAGCGATCAATTTCGGGACTCACTTGCCCGACCGGAATTGTACGGCAATTATCTCCAATAACTCCATTTTCACGAATACAGACATCCACCGAAAGCACATCCCCCTCTTTGAGCACACGATCTTTCAATCCAATTCCATGCACCACTTCATCATTGACCGAAAGACAGGTGTAAGAAGGAAAGATCCGGTTTCCCGAACGGTAACCTTTACAGGCACTTTTTACCCCAAAATCACGCATCATGCTTCCTCCCTCTTCATCAATCTCCCAGGTATTCATGCCGGGCCTGACGAAGGAGCAAAGACGATCGAGAATCGTGGCTGCAGTGCAACCGGCTGCACGCATTTTCTCTTTATCTTTAAAATTCTTACAAATCACCCTTTGTTCTTCATCGAAAATTCAGCAGGTATCAACATCAAATCTTTCAATTCGCTTTCTCCCCTGCCTCGACCCTGCTCTTGCATGGCTTCAAAAAAAGGGTCCCGATCAGCAGTTGTAAAAAATGAATGCAAAAAAGAGGCAGAGTAATCGAAAACAATTCTTGCTGGGATTCTGAAAATATAACCGATGCAATTGGCAGTCCCATGGCCAATGATTTTTGAGATAAACAAAAAAACTGGGAAACTTGGATCTCCCTATTTTTCGACCACCTCGTGGAAAACACCCAACCCGACAAATGAAGAAGTACGACGAAGGATAAACAAAAGGGAAAAACCTCTACAAGCATACGCAAAAATATTTCTTTATCAGTTGAGTATAATCCATCACACATCGAAAGATAGACCAGAAAAGCGATGCATAACATCGGTACCTGACCATACCACTCCTTGCATGTAATTTCTTTTAGAACCGGAAAAATACGAGCCAGAACCCAACCCACAAAACAGGGAGCCATCACAAGGGCAAAAATCTTCAGGAAAAGAAATCCAAAAGCGCCCCCGTTGGCAAAAGATCCGAACCACAAAAAGGGTACCAGTAAAATTCCTAGTAAATTGGATAAAGTCGCGTGACCCAAGGCATAATCCCCATTTCCGCCTGCGTTCCTCGAAAAAACCACACAACTTGCAATCGTAGTTGGTAAAATCGCTGAAAAAAACAGGGGGCCATACAAAGCTTGCGGAACCAAGCCCACAGCCCAACCAATTTTCAACCAGAGAACCGGTATAAAAATCACCCCTGCCTGCAACACCAAACTGCCAACCGGCCTTTGCAAAAGAAGCGATAAATTCTCAATCTTCAACCGGGAGCCCTGAAATAAAAAGATCATAACCACAAGTAGTTCAGAGATATATTTGATATTTAGATTTCCCTCACTTGCTCCGATGGCAGGTTGCCAATAGGCAAACAACATCATGATAACCAAAACGCACACAAATCCTGGCCCACTTGTTAAAACTCGCATCATCGGGTGACATTCATAGGTTGCTTACCTAGAAGTCACAAGCTTTCGCTTTCACCCAATTTTAAATTTCTTTAACCTTCATCGCTAATACATGAAAAAAATTTCTCTGCTCACCGTGGATGCAGCGGGCACCCTGCTTAAGCCCTGGCCTTCCGTCGGGACCTTGTACGGGAAAGCAGCCCGAAAAAAAGGGATTCAAGTCGACGACACCGATCTGGATACCCAATTCGGAAAAGCGTTTAACGAGGTCCAAAAAATAGCTCATAAACATCAGGGTGAGGAAAAAGAATTCTGGAGAAAAGTCGTAAACCTCACCTTTCAACCTTCCTACTCCGGCGATTTAATGGATGAATTATTTGAAGAGCTCTGGGAGTTTTTTGCCAGGGGTGAGCCATGGAAACTTGCGGAACAGGCTGAGCAAACCCTGACTACGCTCAAGGATCAAAATTATCGACTGGCGGTCCTTTCGAATAATGATTCGAGGCTCAGGTCTGTCTTACGCGAATTACAGGTTGATCATCTATTTGAACATCTTTTCATTTCTTCCGAGTTGGGATTTGAAAAACCGCAAAGAGAAATTTTTCAGGCGGTGGAAGATACCCTCGAGGTGACACCCCAGGAAATCATGCATTTGGGTGATAGTTATTCCCGTGATTATCTTGGAGCTCAGGAATCCGGTTGGAATCCAGTTCTTTATGGCTCGGACACCCAGGCAAAAGTACGTATTCAAAAATTCCCTGAACTTTTAAACCTTCTTTCATGATCAAGCTGAGCCGGCATACTTCCCCTGCCCTGCTTGCAAATCTTGGTTGTGAAAATTTGGCCGTCCAAACAGTTGATTCTTGTCCGCAAAAACTGGTTGCCTATCTCGATTTTGAAGAAATCTTTCCGATTCATTCCATTTCCGACGATTCCATCTGGTCCAAACTTCAACCAATGCCCGCTGATGGGGTGTTATCGTTTTCCGGATGGGTCGGTTTTTTTGGTTACGAACTCCTTGCTTTTCAGTTCGGCATTCATACGAAGGCTAAGCGGGATTTACCGGTACCTGCTGGCTGGTTTGGTCGTCCAGCGACCATAGTACATTTCAATCAGGAACAGACGGTTATCGAATCAAAGGATCCGCACAGGGAACAGGAAATTGAAAAAAGATTACTGGATTCACTTTCACTCGATTCCCCAACTCTCATCCATCAGAAACACAGCTGCAATCTAAGTTTCAAGCAATACAAAGATATTTTTCATCAGGCAAGGGAAGCAATCCTCGATGGCGAAACTTATCAGATCAAAATTTCTCAGCGCTTTGAGGCAGCAACGCAAATCGATCCTCTTTCAGCTTTCACTAAATTACAAAAAAGTAATCCCGCCCCGGAAGCCTTTTTGTTAAAAACCAAAGAGTTTTCGATCGTCAGTTGTTCTCCGGAAGTGGTTATTCATAAGGAAGCGGACCGGATGATCACCCGACCAATCGGTGGCACCTATCGCCGGGATGATCCGGGCACCGAACACTCGCTGATCGAACGGTTTCTCAAGGATCCCAAGGAGGTCGCAGAGCACAATATGCTGGTGGATCTTGAACGCAATGATCTCTCCGCCCTCTGCCTGCCAGGTTCCGTACAGATTCAAAATTTTCGCGAAGTGGAAAGTTATGCCCACCTTCACCACCTCGTTTCCACCATCTCAGGAACGCTGAAAAAAAATATTTCTTTGAAAGAAATTATCCGGGCCATGCTTCCGGGTGGAAGCATAACGGGTTGCCCCAAAGCTCGAACGATGGAATGGATCGATCAGCTTGAACCCTGTTTCCGGGGACCCTATACGGGGAGTTTTGGAACTTTGCATGACAACGGTGACCTCCATTTAAATCTGATTATTCGGGCCATGCTAATCCTGAATGGGCGGTGCTACACCCAGGCGGGAGGTGGCATCGTGGTAAATTCAACGCCGGAATATGAGTATCAGGAAAACCATACCAAGGCACAGGCACTCCTAGACTTGCTCAAATGATCACACTGATTGATCACCGCGACTCCTTTACTCGCAACCTCGAGCATATGCTCGCCCGGTTTGATAAAGTTAGGATTATCGACCGGAAATCATTTTCCGACTCTGATCTTAAGGAATGCCAGATGCTGGTTTTTTCCCCAGGTCCCGGAACCCCTCAAGATTATCCGGAATCCTTAGCCATTCTTGAAAATGCAAAAGGGAAAATCCCTATTCTGGGTGTATGTTTGGGATTCCAAATGATTTTGCAACAGGAAGGAGCTGCGATTATTCGACAGAACCAAGTATTACATGGAGTAGAAACTGAAATTCTTGCCGATCCTTCAAGTGTCACTTACCGAGAGATCTCAGGCCCCATTCATGTGGGGCGGTATCACTCTCTACAGGTCGATCCGGATAGCCTGGGAAACCTTCCCCACTCCATCCAAATCACTTCCACTGATCCAATTCGGGAAACCCCGCTTTCCTTCGAGGATGTAGGAAGGAAACTCTTTGGCTTGCAGTATCACCCTGAATCCTTTCTATCAAACCAAGGCACTCAGATTTTATCGAACATTCTTCATGAAAGCATGGAACAAAGATGACGCACCTAGCGAACATCCTGAACCGTGGGGTTTACGCGGAGTTTTCTCTACCCTGAAGGTTCTGGATAATCGTGTAATTCCTTTTTGCGAATCTTACCTCAATAGACTTATTGAATCCGCGAAAAGACAAGCCATGCCATGGATTCCTGATATTTCTCTTTTAGAACAAAAGCTCGCCCAATTTTCATCCGAAACAAGTCCGGATCACGGATTAATCAGAATTTGTTTGTTTGAAGATTTGCTAGGATTCTCATCTCGCCCGGCCGTGAGTGACGGTAATCCGGTAGAAGGATGGCTTCTCCATTATCGAAGGAAAGATCCCATCATAAAATCAACGGAGGACAAGGATCTCTATGGATCACTTGGGGAGTTGGAAATTGAAAAAGAAGACTGGGTGATCATTGACCCCAAGGATAATGACCTCCGCGAAACGGCCACCTCCAATCTTATCTTTGCCAAAGGAAATGAATTAATTATTCCCGAAAAGTGGGTTCTCAACGGGATTGTTCTGCAAAAACTTCTCCCTTTTTTGGAAGAGCGTTTTTCGGTTACCCGGGCCATCCCCCAAGATCAGGATATCTCTTCCTTCGATGAAATTATTCTTTGTGGAACAGGGCGCGGGGTGGCCCCCCTAACTACTCTGTCCGAACTTGGATGGTCATCCCAAGGTGATGAAATTTTCTCCGAAATCCGCACCCATTACGAAGAACTCCTTCGATCCGCTTAGTGCCTGAATATATTTTTAACGGCCAACGCCTTTCCCTGCATTACCCGGCAGTCATGGGCATCCTCAATCTTACCCCAGATTCCTTCAGCGATGGAGGAGATTTAATGGACCCATCGGCAGCGGTTGAAAAAGCTATGGAGATGGCGGAACAGGGGGCTCAGATTATTGATTTGGGAGGCGAAAGTACCCGCCCGGGGAGTGATTTCATTTCCGAAGAGGAGGAAATCAGGAGAGTACTGCCGATTCTCGAAAAACTACCCACCGATCAATTCATTATCTCCATCGATACCACCAAAACCAAAGTTGCACAACTTGCCCTCGAAGCCGGGGCGCATCTGATCAATGATGTCTCAGGAGGCCGCACTGAACTATTAAAGGCCGCTCATGCATATAATGCTGGATTCATCCTCATGCATTCACAGGGGAAGCCTAAATCGATGCAGGATCAACCATCCTACATGAATCCCGTTACTGAAATCAGAGAATTTTTCGATCAAAAAAAAGAACAAATCAAAGAGCTCGGCCTTCCCCGCTTGTGGGTCGATCCGGGAATTGGGTTTGGCAAAACCCTGACTCATAATCTCGAAATTATGAGAAACATTCATGCCTTTATGGATGAGACTTGGGGAGTCTTACTCGGTTCATCCCGAAAATCATGGATTGATCATCTTTGTGATGCCCCAGATCCGGTAAAAAGACTGGGGGGTTCCATCGCTTCCGCCATAGATGCCGTTGCAAAAGGGGTTGAAATTATCCGCGTTCACGATGTTTCAGAAACTGTGCAAGCCATTCAGGTCGCGAAGGAACTCGCAACTGATGCTGAAAGTAAGTAGAAAGAAAACATATGGGCAAAATTTTACTCGAAGGCATTGAAGTCATGGTTAGAATTGGTCTTCTCGAAGAGGAACTCTATGCCCCGCAGGATCTTTTATTATCGGTCGAAATTGAACACGATTTTTCAAAAATCGCGAAAACTGATGAAGTTGAGGACGGAATTGATTATCGTAACATTGTCGATCACACTCGAGATTTCTCACAAGCCTATGATGGTAAAACCCTTGAGAAGTATGCTTCTCTGCTTGCAGAAGATTTAAAGGGGAAATTTGGGGCTCAACGGGTTCGCTTATCCGTGGATAAACCTCGGTATGTCAAAAAACTGGGGCTTCGACAAATTCGAGTAGAAGTTGAGTGCTGATATTTATTTGGGTCTGGGGGCAAACTTGGGAGACCCTTTGGCCACTTTTAACAAAAGCCTCTCATATATTCGAAAATATGCTGAACTGGTTTCCTACTCCAGGCTTTACCGGTCGGCTCCCTTTGGTCTCTCAAACCAACCTCCTTTTCTTAACGCTGCGGTAAGAATCTCAACCGACCACACTCCCCTGTCTCTACTTAGAAAATTACAGGAAACAGAAAAAAATCTCGGAAAAAAGGTTATCTGTGAAAATGGGCCGAGAATCATTGATCTGGACCTTCTACTTTACGATGACATCTCCATGCAAAACAAGGAACTTGTGCTACCCCATCCAAGCATACTGGAGCGGGATTTTGTGCTACACCCTTTACTTGATTTAAATCCGAAAATTTCCCACCCAGACTGGTCCCCAAAAACAGCGAAGTCCGCACTGAGCGGACTAACTGAAAAGTTTATCGAAGGAGAACCCGAACCATGGGTTCTACCAGGCTAGATTAATCATCTCCTCCACCAGCAAAGCTCATCAGGAACTGGAGGATATAGAAAAATAAAAGAGCTACCGAAGCAAAAAGCGAAAGGGAAGCTGCTACATGTTGGTCGGTTCGATATTGATGCAGAACATTAGATGTGGAATAGAGTACCGAACCTCCTGCGAACAAGATCATCACTGCAGAAAAGATTAATCCCAGAGAAAAACCGAAAATCATACTGCAAACAATAAAACCCAACGCTACAAAACCTCCCATCGAAAGTACACTGC
Source organism: uncultured Verrucomicrobiota bacterium (assembly GCA_902569115.1). Classification (GTDB taxonomy): domain Bacteria; phylum Verrucomicrobiota; class Verrucomicrobiia; order Opitutales; family Seribacteraceae; genus Seribacter. Next base: position 63,258 of record CACFTI010000002.1, read on the forward strand.
CCATAAAGGAAAAATCTTTTTTGGTAATAAATACAGTGGCGGTGATACCTCCGACTAACAGCAAAGTCATTAAACCGGCAGTAGGAATAAGTCCTTCACCACCAAAATGGGTAGCGATAAAAAGCAGGGGGAGGAATACAATGGCTTCGGCAATAATAAACAAACCAAGTCCCAGATACTGCATCTGCTCAGAACCTCCCGAGATCGCCAATTTGTTAGCAATGTAACTCACTCCCATAAAAAGACCGAGAACGATCAACCAACTCATTCCACCGGTCATACTGGATGCGAGTTTGGCGGCAAAGGGAGCATGGACCAGATAGTACTCCAACCCGGTGAATAATAACAGAGCCACCGCAAGGTGGGAATAAGTTCTCCGGATAAAGGCAGCGCGATCAGCAGGTATACTGTTTGCCGCAGAATCAGAAAGTGAAAAGGTTTGTTCTCTCATAATATCTTTTTATTTCAATTTTAACTTAATATCAAGTAATTGTGATTAAACTTCAGATTTGCGACACATTTGCACTGAATCCAAATCATGAAATTCTCCAGTATTTTTTATTTCGATTCAGATTCGCCTTAAATTCTAAAATTTAGAAAGAAGTTAAACTGGAAATCGTTTAATTCTTAGAAAGTTGCTTTTTAATAATTTCAAAAAGCCTACGCCTGCTAACTCCAATAATATCGAGGAGTGCCCTATCAGGATATAAATCACTGAGAGAATTTCTTCCGTCCTTATGAATCTTTAAAAAAGCTTCATTGCCTACCCTGGAAATCGCCTGAGCCAAAGGAAATGAGACGGTATCAAAATCTTTGTAAGAATCACGAACCATTGTGGTTATAAATGATGAAAAACCATATTCCAAAAGCTTGTCTGCAATGCGTTCGGCCATTCCTCCTGCTTCAATAGAATCACTAGACTCAATCAACAACAGCTTTCCTGCTTGTTCACAGGCAAAAGGCAGATTAAAGAATAATCCAGAAAGATAGGCATCGTCTTTAGTCTCTCCGAGTTCTTCAGAATATGACTTAAGGAAATTAGCCAATCGAACAGATCTTTTTCTGAAAGACTTGAAGTCTTCGTTATCTAGGAGAACTTGATCATGAAAAGTAAACAACTCTTCGGAAACTTGTTGGATTGCCAAACTCCTAAGATGTAGAATCCCTTTGCCAATTACAATTTTTTCAAAAAATTCACCGAAACCATAGTTATGAGAATCAAACGAAAGAATACTTTCAACGATTTCATTATCACCATCTGTTAAGGTCTCAAAATCTTCTAGTTTGAGTTTATGATTCGGATTAAGTTTCTCCAAATTCGCTAAAAATTTCATTCCTTTACTTTTTAAATTAAGTAAATTTTCAAAATCATTTATCGTTTTTTTATCCATTAACATATAACATAATTAACTTATCTACCTTTTTTAGGACATATAAATGAAGTAATAAAGCATTTTCGTACACAATCGCACTTTTAGTGCCAAAATTCTACAAATTTGGAATTAGAAAATAATTTCATCACAATCATTTATCCTATTGTGCGTTAATTCAAAAAAGTAATAAGAAACAATTGACCATGAATTGTTTCTTCAGAATTTATTTTCTTATATTTTCAACTGGCACTTGCATTTTCATCAATGGTAATGCAAATGCTCTAAAACCTTCTATTCTATGGATAACAGCGGAGGATATGAGTCCGGTTCTTGGGTGCTACGGAGAGAAAAATGCAGTCACTCCAAATATCGATCAACTTGCGAAGGATAGCATACAATATAAAAACGCCTTTGCCTCGTCTCCAGTGTGCTCCCCTTCCCGATCCTGTCTAATCCAAGGTGCACTCCCCCCCAGCTTGGGAACCCAGCACATGCGCTCTGGTTTCCCCCTTCCTGCGTCTTTCACTGGATTTCCGGCTCTGTTGAAAAAAGAGGGGTACTACAATACCAATAATGTAAAGACCGACTATAATTCAGGTAATTATCAACAGATCATCGAGAAATCATGGCACGAAAATTCCTCTGACGCTCACTGGAGAAAAAGGTCCAAAAAAGAGATGCCTTTCTTTTCAGTATTCAACCTGATGACTTCCCATCAGAGTCGGTCCATGGTCTGGCCCTATGAAAAATTTAAAAATGAAATCCAGTCAAAACTCCCAAAAGAGCAAATTCATAATCCTAAAAAAATAAGCCTTCCTCCCTACTACCCGGATACCCCCATCGTTCGTAAGACCGTGGCCCGTTTTCATGATTGTGTGACCTCCATGGATCAGCAAGTAGGAGATATCCTCAAGCAATTAAAGGAGGATGGATTGGCGAAGAATACGATCGTGTTTTTCTTTTCTGACCATGGATCAGGAATGCCACGTCATAAACGGGCCCTCCTCGACAGCGGGATGCATATACCCCTACTCGTCCGTTTTCCTGCAAAATGGCAACATCTAGCGCCGGTCAAGCCGGGTCAAACGACCGACCGTTTGGTGAGTTTTGTCGATTTTGGCCCAACCGTTCTAAATCTTACCGGGACTACCATTCCTAAGCATATGCAGGGCAAACCATTTCTTGGACCTGATCCGGCAGACCCAAGAAAATATGTCTACGGGCATCGTGACCGGGTAGATGAGGTGCGAGACTTTGCCAGGTCCGTGAGAGATCAAAGATATTTGTATATCCGTAATTACATGCCCCATCTCGGCTATAATCAAACCACCGCGTGGCCAGATATCGGAGAAATCAGACATGAATTCTACAAACTGGCAAAATCCGGTAAAATGACTCCTGCCCAACAACAATTTGCCAGGCCGAGGCGACTGGTCGAGGAACTCTATGATTGCCGGAAAGATCCCCTCAATCTGACAAACTTGACTGGTTCTCAGAAACATCAAAAAATTCTCAAGAGAATGAGAAGAGAACACTTACGATATGCTATGGAAATTAAAGATTGGGGATATATTCCGGAATATGAGGCCTGGGAAATGAGTAAGGAGTCGAGCGGGTGGAAAGTGGGAAAATCAGGCACGATCAACTGGGAAAAGATTATCGGGGCAGCCGAGCAAGTGGGTCGTGCAAAGCCAACGGCACTGATCCAGAATTTAAAATCTGAGAACGCCACTATTCGATACTGGGGAGCCACCGGATTAGGGTCTATCGAGAGTAAACTCCCCCCTACGGCGATATCTGCCTTGAAAATGGCTCTGGAGGATTCCTCCCCATCCGTACGGATTGAAGCCGCCAATGCTTTGGTTCGTGCAGGGAATAGTGAACCGGCTCTTTCCATTTTAATACAAGAGCTTGATCATAAAAACCTGATCGTGGTTACCCATGCTGCCAGAACCATCGAACTCCTCGGAGATCTCGCAAAGAAAGCCGTGCCAGCGATGGAAGCCTGCCTCAAACGGGCCTATACCGTAAGACCACCCGATCTCTCTCCGGTAATTGTACTCCCCGGAGATCAGGACATGGCTATGTTCGTGGGTTTCTCCTGCAACGCCTTTCTGAAAAAATTCAAGTGAACAGAAACCATGAATTCTCCTACCGTTCCATGCGAACGGATGAATGGCAGGAGGTGGCTGAGCTGATTTATCACTCCACAAATTCATGGTACACGACGAATGGCAAAGAAACGATTTTTAAAGGTCCTCCTGCAGATACCATCCTTTTTTGTCAGGTTTACGAAGACCTTGACCCGGGCTGCTGCCTAATAGCCCAATGCAAGGAAACAGGAAAAATTGCCGGTTGCTGCTTTTACCACCCCCGTAAAACCCATGTGTCCCTGGGAATCATGAATGTTTCCCCGGATTTTTTCGGGCAGGGAATTGCCCGGAACCTCCTGACCAAAATTATCCAGATTGCCGAAGATCAATCCTTGCCCGTAAGATTGGTTTCGAGTGCCCAAAACCTTGATTCTTTTTCTCTGTACACCCGGCAGGGATTTTCCCCGACTCAGGCATTTCAGGATATGTATCTGGAGGTTCCTGAAGACGGGTTTCATTATGAAATTTCGACCGAATTCGAAATGAGAAACGCCCAGTTGAATGATGTGGAAGAGATGGTGGCTTTGGAAAAAAGACTCTGTCACATCGAACGGGCAAAAGACTTTGAATATTTCATAGAAAATAAACGCGGTATCTGGAACACGGTGGTTTGCCGGGATACCAACGGTACTTTACTCGGATTTCTTGGATCAGTCGATCATCCGGCAAGCCGAATGATTGGCCCAGGAGTCGCTGAAAATGAACAAGTCACCAAGGAATTACTTGCTACCCTGCTCGACCGGTTCCGCGGAAAATGTCCGGTTTTCCTACTTCCTGTAACCGCCAAAGAGGCAGTGCATACCGCCTACTCCTGGGGTGCCCGAAACTGTGAAATCCATTTTTCCCAGTGCTGCGGGGAAAATCAACCGCCTGATGGGATTGTCATGCCAACCTTCATGCCTGAAACGGGTTAATTTAATTCTTTTTATACCAGGCAGGAGTGCCAAACCAATCGTGCATCTCCTTCTCAAAAGGAGCCACAATCTCATCGGGTTCAGGAAATTGCCCCCGGTCCTGCGTCTCGACAATCCAAGTGTCCAAAGCGGTTCTCATCCGAATCAAAGCTTTTCTATGCTCATGCTTATTTGAAGCTGCGAGATTTACGATTTCATGCGGGTCGTTCTCCGTATCGAATAACTGCTCCGGAGCCACCGTAGGGGACATCAAGTCGGCCGGTGCTCCTGACAACTTGCCTGCCTCCATTAACTCCCTCATCAGGGGCTTAATCGGGAAACATTTTTCCTTGTAACGATTGAGGGAGGTGAAGTGACGATCGGGATAATAATTTCGGATGTAATGAAATTTCTTGCCCCGTACACTGCGCACTCGATTGACTGTCTCATCAACGCGGTCGCGGGCTGAAAAGGCATAAGTTCTCTGAGGACCAACCTGATCACCTAGAAAAATGCGCCCGTGCATTCCGAACGGTTTATCAATTCCCGCAAATCCAAGTGTGGTGGGTGTAAGGTCGATCAGACTGACCACTTCTTCCTTTACAGTTCCGGGTTGATAATTAGATGGTGCCGGGTAGGATTTTGGCCACCGAATAATCATTGGAACATGCAGTCCTGTGTCATAACACCAGTGAATTCCACGAGGCTCAATTCTGCCATTGTCCCCAAAAAACATCACAATGGTGTTCTCGGCCAACCCATCCTTTTTGAGCTGGCGTAAGACCTTTCCAATGGTTTTATCCATCCCTGAAACGGAATTTAAATAACGGGCCCATTCCTCGCGAACAATCGGATGATCGGGATAATACGGGGGAGGAGTAACATTCTCAGGGGTAGCGATCTTCTCGTGCTCTTTCTCTCCTTTCCACTCCACTCTTGGCTGGCGCCAGGTATTACGGTCATAGATATCATATTCGCATTCAAGGGTGTTCATTTGGGCAAAAAATGGCTGATTCTTTTTAAGCTCTTCCCACTTGCTCCCATTGTAAAGTTTACCCTCATTTACGAAATTTAAATCGAGCTTCCCGGAACCAATCTCCTCACCATTCATGGTCTTAAGATTGGAGGTGTAATACCCGACATCCTTCAAACGGTGGGTAATTGGGCGGACTCCTTCTGGAAGACGGTAATCGTCCTCACGATGAGAACGCATGTTGTGGGTATCCGTAGTTGTCTGGTACATCCCCACAAAAAAGGCACTGCGACTGGGTGCACAAACCGGCGAGGTCGAAAAAACCTTGGTGTATCTCTCGCCCTCTGAAGCAAGTTTGTCCAGGTTGGGAGTTTTTACATTTTTGGCACCATAACATCCGAGATCGAGCTTTAGGTTTTCCCCAACAATCCAGAGAATATTGGGGCGTTTATCCCCAAAGCAAAAAGATTGAAAACTGAGAATAAAGAACAGAGAAAGCAGGATTTTCATAATAAGATTGGAAATTAGCAGGTAACTTTAGGTTGCTAATGCGGTTAAGCTTGTAAATTGAAAAAGCTTATTCCTTTAAATTTGAATCGTTCATCCCTGAACATATTGAAGAGAAATCCCTTATCGGTGAAAACAAAATTAAATATAACTACTTCAACAGTTGTTCGTATCCGGTTCCAGAAAGTGCTTTGCGAAAGGCAACGAAATCTTTTTGCAACGATTCTTGGAGGGCAGAGTAATAAAGCTCGGAATGGTAGAAACAGGTGGCCACATCCGCGTCAATCAATTCGACATCCTCTTCTCGGATTGTAGGCATCCGCAGGAGACGCCCCCGGGTAAAATTTTTAAGTTTTAGAATATAATCTGCGGCATTCAGGGATATAATTTTCTTCATTAGGATTGCGGTTTTTAGGCGTTCCAAATCTTTGCGGTGCCGAAGAAAAATGACCTGCTTTTCCAACTCTCCATTTTTCTCCGCGTTGGACTCCAAGAGCAACTTTCTCCAGGAATTTTCATCGGGACAATCCACGATCTTAATTTCGGGCACGGGCTCCCTAAGCAGTTCTTCCGCCTGAGTCGAAGTACGGGTGAGACGGAAGCATAAGCCAATGGCCCGACCATCCCCTTCTTCGGATAAAACAAAAGGAGCTTCCTCTTCTAAATATTCGGCTAGAAACTGAACCTTGAAACCCGAGCCCACATCATCATCGGGCTTGAAGAAAATCAATTTTTCAGCATCGAGAACTTCCGATGCCCGTTGTCTTTTCAGAACTTCGTATATCTGACGACGCACCAGGGCATCCTCACCTGGAACAGAGCCTAGAGCGAATTTGTTGTACGGGTAAATCCGATTGTACTTTCGATGATCCTGTACAATCCTGTCCGCCACTTTCTGTAATTTTTGCAGGCTTTGGTTTTCGGTAAGATATCGTAAATCAAAAGTATCCTCCGACCGAATTCGATAAGCATCGCGAAATAAACGGTATCCAAATTGATCAAAAGCATCCTCATCCTTGGGCATTCCCGCATGCACCGGAGCGTCTTCCGGCAAAACCGATGGGGTGATCACAATAATTACTTCTCGCTTAAGACCCGTTTCTGTCTTCGACTTAAAGAGATTTCCTAAGATTGGAATATCTCCGAGCACCGGTACCTGCTTCGTCGAAATCTCTGAGTCTTTGGCAATGAGCCCGCCGACAATAAAAGGAGTGTCATTGGCAATTCTCGCATAGGTTTTCACCTCCCTTACCGAGAGAGTAGGTGCTTGGGCAAGTTGCTGGTCATTCATCCCCATGACAATAACATCCTTGCCAGGGACCGGAGAAGAGACCGACGCATTTATTTGAAGAGAGACTTCAGTACCATCATCATTTACCCGTGGACGCACCGCCAATTCTATCCCCGCCATGATTTCACGAAAATCAACCGAACTGACATAATCCTTCACAAATTTGGTGTTGGCGACCGGAATCTTTTCCGAGACATTAATGTATGCCATACGGTTATCAAGTGTCAGCACGCTTGGGCGGGACAGAATTTGGGCGGACCCCTTCTCCACCAAAGCTTGCAGGCGAATATCAAATTCACGAAATACATTGGTGACGGTTGCATCGAGCTGGGCGGATCCTGCCGGATAAGCAATCTGACCAAGAACCAAGCTATCGTTAGCACCATCCAATTTCTTATTCACTAAATTCCCGCCGTTTGCCTTATCTGAATTAAACCCCCACTGAACGCCCAACTCGTCGAGGGCCTGGGAAGAAATTTCCAGAACCATCGCCTCAATCATAATTTTGCGTGCTGGCAAATCAATTTGCTCACGAATGATGCGACGAACCCGTCCGGTCTCTTCAGGTTTTTGCTCATTATAAAACAACAAGATTTCGTTGATCGGATCGGTCTCCGTTTTAGGAAAGGCTTTTGCGTGATCCGGGATGGTCTCGTGAAATTTTGTCTCCGGCATAGGCACCACGACAGGGAGTTTCGTTCGGTCCACTTCCTGGCTAGGGCTTCCCACGCTTACTCCATATAGTTTTAGAAGTTCAATGCATCGAACCGGGTCTACATAACTTAGCCGCAACCGTTCAGAGGCGATTTCTATTTCTTCATTTTTTCCCTGTGCTTCTAATTCAATTGTTAAATCCAGGCACATAAAACAACAAATGATGAGATAAACGGGTACAGTAAAATTTTGTAGATTCATAATTTTTCTTTTTTACTCGAAGGATGGGATGGAAAAAGGTCTGTAAAGAATGTCTGTATTGAAGATGAAAGAGGCTTTCTTGCACTGCTTTTCTTCGCCGAACTACCCGAAGGTTTGGACACTTTATGTTTACCCTCCATGGTTTTGATCTTGGAAAGACTGGTCTCCTGATTAAGCAAAGTTAAAAAGGCTCCGCTTCGTCCTGCTACTTCCATAACTGCCTTAGCTGAAATTTCTAAAACTAGACAATCCGTGACCGCTTTTACAGTTGCACCTCGAACATTGGGACCTAAAACACATTCTTCACCAAAATGCTCGGTGGGTTGGATAGATTCATTAACAGTTGAAACCAAAATATCTTGGTATTCCATTTCAGAACTAAGCAATCCCTCCATCAAAACAAACATGGATGTTCCTTTATTTCCCTGCCTAAATAAACTTTTACCAGCTATGTACTCTGAAACCTTGACATACCCTGCTAGATGGTTGATCTCCGTTTCTGGCAATTTCCCAAAGAGAGAATTTGCACACAAGGTTCCCCTGATCCTTTCATCTTTCCCGGGATCTGATTCTTCAAATCTGCTATCTTTTTCGAGATAAACAATTTCTCTTTCCATAGCAGGCGAAATTCCAGCACTTGCCAAATGCTCCACCACTCTACGATTCACCAGATGCCTTGATTCTTTTGGGGACACACCAGTGGGCAGAATAAAGAAACGCACCTCATATTTCTGGCCATAACTAAGTGCTTCATCCAATCGCACTTCGGGTTCAGGCTGACCCAGAATCCGCGTATCGTCTATCAAAGACTTTACTGCTCCTTCCAAGAGTCGTATAGCTCGGTTTGGTGGCACTGAGTAATCCAAGGCAAAATCGAGATCGATCCGAAAATAGGGCTTCGGTTGCATATAATTGGTTAAGATAGCCTCGCCCATTTTACTATTAGGAACCACGATCATATTTTTTTCCGTCGTTTTGAGACGGGTGGTTCTCCAGTTAATCTCAATCACTTGACCTACAATATGAGTTTCCCTTCGATTTTGGTGAACCATCACCCAATCTCCTATCCTGAAAGATTGCTCCACATGCATAGAAAGACCGATAAAAACATCCAGGATGACATTCCGTAAAGCGATGCCGAGAACAATACCAAAAACACCAGATGTCGCCCAAATTCCAGTAATTGATTTATCAAAAACGGTTCCAACCACACCCATTCCAGCAATACCAAAAAAGAGCATGCCAGTAAAATCTTTGGGCAACCGTGGAACCGGACGACCAGAAATGCCGGCAATCACTCCATCCCAGACAAAAACCGTAAAAAATCTTTGGGCTAAAAAAGCTCCGGACAACCAAACGCCTATTTGAGAACCGTACTCAAAAATTACTTTTCCAACACCCGAAAAATTAGCAAGAAATCGACTGTAGAGTTCATCCTTTCCAACCAAAAGAATCATAAAGACCGAGAAGACTAAAAGGGGAAACCACATTCTCATCCACACTTGCCCCATTTTTCCATCTAAATTTTTTACCCCATCCGTCATTACCTAAGTTCCTTTCCCTTTCCCGTTTTCAGAAAAGTGAGTTAATTCATAATCACGCATCAGTCGTGCCATCATAGCAAAACGAGGGACTGGTATTTCCTCCCCTTCGTGTCGAATGACTTCTAGAATAGCACCAAGACTCTGATTAACAAATTGATTAAAGTTGTAACTTTCACCCAAGTCAGAGCAAACCCCTTTGATTTGCTCGATCGTATCTTCCGGAACTCGGATCGTAACGGTTTTCCCCTTAGCCATTTTCAAAAACTATAAGGCAAGAGTGCAATACATTGCAAATTAATTATTTCTATAATTTCTATTTTATTTTTTTTTTTGCACTGCACTAGGAATTTTTTTTATTTTTTTTGGGATAATTATTACTTGTTAGAACATTTAATATACATAAAATGATATTTTTATTAAATTGCCTATGAAAACAAACACCTGTCTCGAATTACCTAAACACTTTTCTCGTCGTGAATTTATGCATGTCGGATTAGTTGGAGGTCTTGGTCTAACTCTTGCTGACTTCATGAGAATAAAAGCTCATGGGGCTCAAAAATACTACGACACGGTGGAAGGGCCCGCCAAGAGCGTTATCCATATTTATTTACCGGGAGGCATGGCACATCAGGAGTCATTTGACCCCAAGCCTTACGCTCCGCTCGAATACCGTGGTCCTTTCAAAAGCATTAAGACGAAAATACCCGGCGTTCATTTCAGTGAGAATTTTAAAGAAACCGCAAAAATAGCTGATAAAATTACTGTATGCCGGTCGATGACTCATGGTGAAGCTGCGCATGAGCGTGGAACGCACAATATGTTCACCGGTTACAAACCAAGTCCGGCAATTAAATTCCCAAGTTTTGGTTCGGTTGTTTCTCATGAATACGGTTCACGTAAGAACCTTCCTCCCTATGTTTGCGTTCCCAATGTGCCAAATGAGTTTGCCGGAAGTGGGTACTTAAGTTCTTCCTACGGTCCATTTGGTTTGGGTTCTGACCCAGCTCAGGGTAATTTCAAGGTAAGGGATCTCTCATTGCCCAATGAAATCTCAAACGACCGTTTCTCCAAAAGACGGAGTCTTCTCGACACTGTCGATGATCATTTCCGCAAGGCTGAAAAGTCCGATGCACTCGGTGCCATGGACAAGTTTTACAATGACGCCTATTCGTTGATCAGCTCGAAGGAGGCTCGCGAAGCTTTTGATATGACCAAAGAGTCGGACAAGGTGAAAGACCGTTACGGCAAAAATCAGGCGGGACAGCGCATGCTCCTTGCCCGTCGTTTGGTAGAGTCAGGTGTACGATTTGTTTCTTTAACCTACGGTGGTTGGGATATGCACCAAAATATCGAGGCTGGGTTCAACAGACAAGGTCCCGAACTCGACAAAGCATATGCAGCCCTGATCAGTGATTTGGATGAAAGAGGCTTGCTCGACAGTACTCTGGTCATGCTATCCTCAGAATTTGGTCGTACACCCAAAATCAACAAAGATAGCGGACGCGATCATTATCCGCGTGTTTTCAGTGTAGCGCTGGCTGGGGGTGGAATTACCCGCGGGCAGGTCTATGGTGCTTCAGATGCATTTGCGACCGCTCCTGAAGACAATCCACTTTCGGTAGAAGATTTAGCCACTACGGTTTACGACCGTATTGGAATCGTAGCTGATAAAGAACTGATGGCTCCAGGTGATCGTCCAATGGAAATTGTGGACGGCGGTAAAGTCATTAAAGAGCTCTGCGTATAATCCCAGATTTTTCAATTGAGCCTTCTCAAGAGCAAGTAACTTTTGAGAAGGCTTCTATGTAATCCCTTACAGAATATGGTTAACAAGCTTCTTTCTCTTTTTCTCATCGTTTCTTTTGCCGACGCGACCGAACCAGTAATCAGCTCTCTTCTTCCTCGTGGTGGACAAGTCGGCAGCACACAGGAAATTGTGATCACAGGACAACGCCTCACCGGTACTGAGGAAATATTCTTCTACACGGATGGAATCTCCGCTGAAGATATTATCGTTGAAAAAGTGAATAAGCTTACCGCCTCCTTTATCATAGCCAAAGAGGCAAAACTCGGACAGCACGAACTGCGCCTTCGGACAAAGCAAGGTATCAGCAGGCTCTACACCTTTTGGGTCGGTCCCTACCCCAATGTCGACGAAAAGGAACCCAATTCTTCTTTTGATGAAGCTCAGCCTATTCCCATGAATGTAACCGTCAATGGCGTCGCTCAAAATGAAGATGTTGATTATTATGAGATCAATGCCACCGAAGGGCAAAGGATCAGTGCAGAGATCGAAGCTATTCGGCTATCCGGCCCTCTTTTCGATCCGTATGTCGCAATTCTGGACGAAAATCGTTTTGAAATCGCAACCTCGGATGATTCCGAGCTGTTACTTCAAGATTCAACCACCAGTGTAATCGCACCCAAGACCGGTAAGTATTACATCGAAGTACGCGAGTCATCTTACCGTGGCGGCAACTCCTTTCGCTACCGTGCCCACATCGGCTCGTTCCCCCGCCCTCTCGTTGTTACTCCAGCTGGTGGAGAAGCGGGTAGAGCCATCGAATTCACCTTCCTGGGCGACCCCAAAGGTCCAGTTAAGAAAACAATCACTTTGCCTAACGATGGCAGGGGTACCCTAGCCTACCATCTCGAGGAAAACGGCCTTAGAACTCCCAGCCCAAATAATATTCGTATTTCCAAATTTCCCTCCGTTCTGGAAGTCGAACCAAATAACTCATTTTCGGTTGCCACCAAGACGGAGTCTTTCATCCCACTCGCATTTGATGGAGTCATACTAGAAGACGGAGATATCGATTGTTTCCGCTTTCAGGCGAAAAAGGGTGACCGCTACTACATCAAAGCTCATGCCCGATCGGTCGCATCTCCGCTGGATCCCGTATTGAACCTCTACTACGGAGACGGAAAATCAATTCGCGGAAATGATGATGCTAGTAATGGACCCGATAGTTTGATCACCCAAACATTCCCAAAGGATGGGGAATACATTTTGCGGATCACCGATCATCTGGGCAGAGGAAGTCCCCTTCACGCTTACCGGATTGAAACTGAAAAGCTGGAAGCTGAAATTACCGCATCCATCCCCATGTTCAGTAATCGTGACTCACAAACCCGTCAGATGATCCCAGTACCCCGCGGAAACTTTGCAGCCACCACATTCACTATTACCCGACGTAATTTCACGGGCGATCTCGCCTTTATTGCTAAAAGTCTACCTGCAGGAGTGACCATGACCGCACCGAAGGCCCCCTCCAATTTTAATTCCGTGCCTATTCTCTTTTCCGCCAAAGCGGATGCTCCACTGGGCAAAACCTTATCTCGATTTGACATCATCCATCGCAAACCGGACAGTAATCAAACCACTACTGGAAAATACCGGCACCGGGTGGATTTGGTTTACGGTCCTCCTAACAACCGTACATACTATGAGGGAACTTATGATGTGCTTCCGGTTGCCGTCGTCGAACCCGTTCCCTTTCGGGTTAAACTTCACACGCCTTCAACACCCATTGTCCGTGGCGGTTCTATCAATTTGAAAGTGGAAATAATTCGGGACGCTAATTTCACTAAGGATGTGGTGGTAAAAATCCTCTCCAAGCCTCCGGGAATTGGAGCACGCAGTAATATCAAAATTGCTGGTAAAGATACCTTAGGATACTACCCTCTGACTGCCAATGGGGGCACTCCAATCGGCGAGTGGGAAATTGGAGTTCAGGGAGAATCCGCAGCCAATGGGGGAGGAAACATGCTTGCAGCCTCAGAATTTATCAAACTGAAAGTCGAAGAACCTTATCTCACAATGAAGATCAATATGGCTGCGGTGGAGCGTGGCCAGCAGGGAGAAATGGTTTGCGATTTGGATATCACCCGACCCTTCGATGGATTGGCCAAAGCAGAATTAAAAGGACTGCCCCCTTTCTCCCTTACCGAACAGGTCGAGTTTGATGCAAATACCTCTCAAATTCGTTTTCCAATTAACACTGAAGACAAAGCCCGTGCCGGTCTCACCAAAAACCTTTTCTGCTTTGTACGGGTGCCCTTCTCCGGGAGTCTGGTTACTCACACCGTGGGACAGGGAGGCCAAATCCGTTTGGATAATCCTCCACCCAAACCTAAGGCAGTCACTGCCAAGCCCAAGCCATCCACCCCACAACCTGTGGTTAAAAAAGAAAAACCACTTAGTAGATTAGAACAACTCCGTCTAGCTGCTCAATCCGGCACAAATTAAAGTTCTTATGAAAATTGTTTCTCTGTTACTCTTCTCATCTTTAATTTTATCGGGCAACCAAGAGACGCCTGTCAATCCACCGACGAAACCGGAAGCACCCGCAGCCCCTGCCACAGCCGTTCCCGCTCCTGCACCTGCTCCGGCAAAACCAGTGGTCATTGCTCCTGATTTCCACCTTGAAGTCCGGGGTATCCTGGAAAGCACCTGTATAAGTTGCCATGGTGCTGACTCCCAAAAAGGAGGACTACGCTTAGACACCTTAGCGTATATGAAAAAGGGAGGGGACTCCGGTCCGGCTTTAATTCCCGGAAATAAAGAGGAGAGCATTCTGCTGGAACGAATTCACCTCCCCGCTGACGACGAAGAAATTATGCCTCCCAAGAACGGACCACTTAACGCCCATTACAAAGATATTTTAGACCGCTGGGTGGGAACCGGAGCCACTTGGCCAAAGGGAGTGCAATTAAAGGAGATCTCCGAACGCGAACTTGTTCTTCGGAATAAATCTAAGAATAAACAGTTGGTATCGATCGCAGCCTACCCCAAATCGATTACTCTTAAAACCCAGGAAGATTTCAATTCCGTCGTGTTGGTGGCTACCTATTCAGACGATGTCACCCGGGATGTCACATTTGAATCTTCGATGTGGCTTGAAAATTCCGCAATCGCCGACTTCCGTGATAAGATTCTATATCCCAAACAACAGGGAGAAACGAAATTGCTGGCAGAATTTGATGGTAAAAGAATTGAGGTTCCCGTGGTGGTCACAGAGCCATCCGTTCCTCGCCCGGTAAGTTTCAAGCTGGATGTAATGCCTGTATTTATGAAAGCGGGTTGTAACACCGGCTCCTGTCATGGATCAGCCCGCGGACAGGACCGCTTTATGCTTTCTCTTTTCGGATATGATCCTGAGGGTGATCATTACCGCATTACCCGAGAACAGGGAACCCGCCGTATTAACTTAGCCATTCCTGAGGAAAGTATGCTGGTTGAAAAAGCGATAGGCACAGTTCCTCACTCGGGAGGAAAGCTTTTTGGTAAGGAAAGCAAGCATTGGAAGACCTTGGTCGACTGGCTGAAAGACGGAGCAAATAAAGATCCCAAAGACATTGCCAAGCCAACCAATATCGAACTTTTCCCACCCTCCGCTCTCCTCGAGGGGGAAGGTGCTACCCAGCAAATGACGGTTCTTGCCCACTACTCCGATGGTACCACCCGGGATGTCACACCGCTCACCGTTTTCCAGTCGAGTAATGATGTATCCGCAGCAGTAGATGAGAAAGGTTTGGTCACGGCCGGATCCCGTGGCGAAGCTTTCATGATGGCTAGGTTTAATATCTTCACGGTCGGCATACCGATGGTGGTGATTCCGGAAGACCTCAAATACCAAAGACCTCAATTACCAGCCAATAACTATGTGGACTCTCATGTTCATAATAAATTGCACAAATTGCGGATGACTCCCTCCGAAGTATGCAGTGACGAAGTTTTTGTCCGTCGCCTCTACCTCGATATTACGGGACTTTTGCCTACCTTCGAAGAATCGGCCGCTTTTTTGGCGGACGCATCCCCCGATAAAAGATCAAAACTTATAGACAAATTACTGGAAAAGAAGGAATTTACAGAACTTTGGGTGATGAAATTCGCCGAACTCCTTCAGATCCATACGGATGATAACCAGGGGATGAGCTACAAAGCCACCCTGCTCTACTTCAACTGGCTGAAAGACCGGATTGCCAATAATGTCCCGATGGATCAGATCGTTAAGGATTTGCTGACATCCAAGGGTGGAACCTTTACCAATCCGGCCACGAACTACTATCAAGTCGAGCGGGATAATCTAAAAATCACGGAGAATGTTGCTCAGGTCTTTATGGGCATGCGACTACAATGCGCCCAGTGTCACAACCATCCGTTCGATCGCTGGACGCAGGATGAATATTTTTCGTTTGCCTCCTTCTTTAGCCAAGTGGGTCGCAAACGGGCCGCCGATCCCCGAGAGAATATTATTTATAACCGTAACAGCGGAGAAATAAATCATCCGGTTCATAAAAAACCAATGACCCCCAAGTTTCTCGGAGATGATACTCCTGAAATACCCAAAGGATCCGACCGTCGCGAAGTTCTCGCAGAATGGTTGGCTTCCCCGAAAAACCCATTCTTTGCACGCAACCTGGCCAACTTAGTTTGGGCCCACTTTTTTGGGCAGGGAATTATCGAGCCAGTCGATGATGTTCGTGTATCCAACCCGCCATCAAATCCGGAACTGCTGGATGAGTTATCGGCTAAATTCACTGAGTACAATTACGATTTTAAGAAATTGGTAAGGGATGTCTGCAATTCAAGAATTTACCAGCTTTCCACCAAGACAAACGCTTCCAACGAGTCGGACACCCGAAACTTTGCCCGCTCCCACTTACGTAGACTGCGGGCTGAAGTTATGCTTGATGTAATCTCTCAAACCACAGAAACCAAAAACAAATTTCAGGGACTCCCCCTCGGTGCTAAAGCTATTCAAATCGCCGACGGCAGGGTAAGTAACTATTTCCTCACCACCTTTGGTCGGGCCAAAAGGGAAACCGTATGCTCCTGTGAGGTGGTAATGGAACCGAGCTTATCGCAAGCCCTTCATTTGCTTAACGGTTACACCACCAACAACCGTATTCGGCAGGGGAAAGTAGTCGAAGCCAGTCTTAAAGCCGGTAAAAAACCGGATCAAATTATTGATGAACTTTATCTCCGTTGTTATTCCCGCAAGCCAAGCACTGCGGAAAAAGCCAACCTACTGGCATCGCTAGACTCAGAAAACCCTCGGGAAGGTCTCGAAGATGTCTTCTGGGCCCTGCTTAATTCCAAAGAATTTATGTTCAATCATTAAGTTGTTTCTTCCGCGAAACTCGACCATCCACCTTGTAAGCGTTTTTCAATGAACTTTATCAGAGCTATCGTTTCCTTTTTCCTGGGTTCTAGTATTGTCTGGGCATCTCCAGAAAAGCCAAACTTCCAGGACGACATCATTCCCGTATTTGAACAATCCTGTAATTCATGCCATAACCCCGACCGAGCACGTGGTGGGCTCGACCTCACCAGCATAAATGCCATCCTTGCGGGTGGCAGTTCCGGTGAAGTTTCAATCCCCGGAGATCCAGACTCCAGCCTTCTTTATCTACTCCCCGCCAGGCTACAGGAGCCTCACATGCCCCCAAGAGGAGAAAAAATCGAAAAAGCTCAGCTTTCCCTGATCAAAAACTGGATCGCTCAAGGCATGCTTCCCACCGCATCGGGAAAACCAATGAAGAAGAAAAAATCATCGGTTAATCTTGCTCTCGGGTCCGTTTCCATAGGTAAGCCCGATGGTCCACCCCCGATGCCGAAATATCTTACCCTGCAACCTGCTTTGGTTACCAACCGTGCATTTGCACCTTCAGCGATGGCTGCAGCTCCCTGGTCTCCCTTGGTTGCCCTGGCTGGCCAAAAACAAGTAATCCTTTACAACACTGAAAATCTGCAAATCTCTGGTATTCTCTCCTACGAAGAAGGATTTATTGAATCGATGAATTTCAGTCGTAATGGAAAACTGGTAATTGCCTCCGGAGGTCGCGGTGGAAAGAGTGGAAATGTAGCCGGATGGGATATTGAAACGGGACGCAGGGTGCTGACCGTAGGTGAAGAACAGGACTCTATTCTCAGTGCGGATATTTCGGCTGACCAGTCTTTGGTCGCAATCGGAGGGACCAACAAGTTGATCAAGGTTTTCGATCTGGCTACCAATGAAATTCTTTACAAAATCAAAAAACACTCCGAGTGGGTCACACAGGTTGCTTTCTCGCCCGACGGTATTCTTTTGGCAACTGCTGACCGAAACGGGGGCCTTTTCGTTTGGGAGGCAGGAACAGGCAATCCTTTTTACACCCTGCATGGGCACAAGCAGGAAATAACCAGTCTTAGTTGGCGTGCAGACGGCAATGTTCTGCTCTCCGCATCCGAAGAAGGTGCCGTCAAAACCTGGGAAATGATTAACGGAAAACAAGTTCGCACCTGGAATGCACATAGCGGAGGTACGCTCTCAGCCCATTACGCTCAGAACGGAAATATTGTCACGGCAGGAAGGGATAAAACCGTAAAATTTTGGGACGGAAACGGAAAAGCCCTGCGCACAATTTCAGGATTTGTAGATATTGTGATGGAAACAAGACTTTCCCATGACGGCTCCAAAATTATCGCAGGTGACTGGACTGGTAAAGTCGGCGTGTGGAATTCCGCCGATGGAGAGCATTTGGGCGATCTCAATGCCAATCCCCCAACCCTGGAGACGAGAATTACGCTGGCGACTCAGCAACTTAACCAAGACCAAGCCTCCCTGGCTAAAGCTCAAAGCCTACTCCTCCCTTTTCAGAAGAAAGTCGATGAAGTTACCAAACAAGTAGCCGCAAACACATCTGCCCTTCAGGTTGCCGAGAAAGCTTTGCAAAATGCGGTCTCTGCCGCCCAACAAGCCAAGACGGCTCTTGATCAGGCAATCGCGGATCTGGCCAATAAAACCAAAATTCAAAGTGAAAAATCAGCACTCCATGAAGCGAAGAAGAAAGAATTAGCTGCCAATCAACAGGCTCACACCACTCAATCCGGAGATTTTAACAAATGGAAGCAACGGGTCAACGATCGTTCCACTCAACTCAGCCAGATCAAAGAATCCTACCGAAAAGCAAACGAGGCACAGTCTCAGAACCAGGATGATGCTTCTTACACAGACGCGGTCAATAAGGCTAAATTGGCAATGGAAGCGATGGAGAAATCATACCTCCATGCCAGCACCCTCATGGCAAAGCACAAAGCAGAAATGGATAAGCATGCGGCCCTAAATAACACTCTTCAGCAAGCGGTCCAGGAAGCCGCCAAGATTTTGGAAGAAGCTCAAAAATCCGTTATAGCTTCCGTAGAAAACAAAGCCAAAATGGAAGAATCCTTAAAACAGAGTCAAGCCAATCAGGCTTCCGTAACCACGAAACGAGATCAGACCAAAAACAATCTTTTAAATTCAGAAAAACTCTTGGCCCAAGCCAAAGAGGAAATCAAAAAACCTGCAACTGCAGTTTCCAAGGCAGAAGCAACCGTGAAATCCTCCCAGAATCACCTGTCTAAATGGAAAGCCGAATCCATCAATTTCACGCGACATCAGGAAATCTTAACACTCAATTCTCTGGAGGATGACCTCGGTTCACTTGATGAATTATTGGAAGAGTCTAAACATCTCTTTTCTTCTGCTCAACAAGCTGTGGATAACGCCGCAGCAGCCTTAGCTGCCTTGCCCCAGAAAATCTCTGAACATCAGCAGGTTATTGCTCAAAAGCAATCATTCGTTCAATCCGAGAACTCAAAGCTTGATCAAATTTCCCTGGCTAAGAATCAGAAAATTTCCTTTATTCAACAGGTCGATCAAATCCAAAAAGAAAACGAGTCTCAGACGAAATTAGATCCACAAAATGAAGCCCTCCGCCAAGCTGGGGCAAAACTGTCTGAGTCCCTGGCCCTTCTCCAAAAAGATTTGCAATCTGCCGATACAAAACTTCTTTCCAAGCAACAGGAATTGGTGCAGGCAAAAACAGCTGTTAGCACCGCCGAGGCTGAACTTGCCGAGATAATGAAAATGCGTGAAAGTGCTCCCAAAGTATTGGAAGAGAAGGAAAAGTCTCTACTGGATGCCCAAAACCAACTGAAAGTAAGGGAAAACGAATTTACCGAATTTAAAAAGAAGGTCGATTTGCAGAAATCAAAAACGGAGGCCCTCCTTCAGCAATACCTCGAGGCATTACCCAAATAACCTTCTTCCCACGCAATCAGTTTTCTTCTTTCCCTTACCAGGAAACTTGACTTTTGGTATCTTGTTGGAACTAATATATTCGTGAATGTTTTTATCACATTGCGAAGTTTTTATCCCAAACTGGTATTCCTTTTTCTTAGTTGCCTCATCAGTTCAGTGGCGGAAGAAACAAATTCCACGAGTTTGTCCGAGCTTGAACTGGCCAAAAGAGATGCCAAAGACTTCAAAAATCTGGCTACCCTTATAAAACCATCCGTTGTGGTCATCGAAAGTGTTGACCGTAACGGGTACGAAGGAGGCCGCGGCACCGGGTTTGTGGTACGGGAAGATGGAGTGATTGCCACCAACTTTCATGTGATCGGAGAACACCGGGATTTTTCAGTTCGTCTTACTGATGGTCGTACTTTTCGCCCACATTCGATCCTTGCGATCGATCGTGATCGTGATCTCGCCCTTATCAAGATTGAAGCAAAAGAATTACCGGTTCTTCAACTGGGCAACTCGCAGGATTTAATTCCCGGACAGGCCGTTTTATCGATCGGTAATCCTCTTGGGTATGAACACTCTGTAAGCCGTGGAGTGATTGCCGCAATCCGAGAACTGGAATTTGGAGACGGTAGACCGATGGTCCAGGTCGCCATACCCATTGAACCTGGTAGCAGTGGAAGCCCGGCTCTTGATTTAAATGGTAATGTAATTGCCATTCTTTCCATAAAATCAGGTGGAGCGATGGGGTTTGGGGTTCCAGTTAATGAATTAAAAAGGCTTCTCGGGGAGCTAGCCCCCATCCCTATCAAAAATTGGCTAACCATTGGTGCACTGGATGAATTGGAATGGAAGGCGATGATGAATGGCTCATGGAAGCAAAGAGCAGGAATTATTTCCGCCGTCGGATTGGGGAATGGGTTTGGTGGCAGAATGCTATGTCTTAATCAGACAAAATTTCCAAAGCTTCCTTATGAAATAGAAGTCGAAGTGAAACTGGAAAATGAAAGCGGCGCTGCTGGGCTGGTCTTTCATTCGGACGGCAAGGAAAGGCACTATGGCTTCTACCCAACCAACGGCTCCCTCCGTCTGACGCGTTTTGAAGGTCCCAATGTCTTTTCATGGACAATTCTGCAAACAATTCCATCGGAGGCATACAGGCTCAACGAGTGGAACCGCTTACGGGTCAGGCTTGAAGAAAATGGGCGTATGATCTGTTCGGTCAACGACGAGGTGGCTATTGACCTAGTGGACCGGGGGTTGGAGAGCGGACAGATCGGGCTCTGCAAATTTCGTGAACCTACGGCCAGATTCCGCTTTTTCAGGGTATCCAAAAGGTTTCCTAAATCTAAAGTCACACCCGCATTTACCAATCAGGTGCGTAAACTGGTTAGGCCACTTCTGCATCGGGATTCCCTTGAACCCTCTGAAATCAACGAACTTGTTAATATGGGCAACCCAACTCCACAGGCTCTTCGTGACCATGCCATGGATCTTGAAAAAAAAGCCAAGGAAATAAAACGATTGGCTGGAGAAGTCCGCGAACGCTTGGTCATCCAAGAACTTGCCAAAAGTTTGCGAATTGAAGAACGAGGCTCGGTTGACCTCCTACGCTCCGCCCTGCTGATCGCTCGGTTGGATAACGAAAATTTCGATTTGGATTCCTATCTTGAAAAAGCCGACCTCCTTGCCAGTAAGATTGAGAAGTCCTTTACCAAATCTTCCACCCAGGAGGAAAAACTCCTAATTTTGGTCAAGCAGTTGTTCGGCGAAATGGGATTCCATGGAAGTACGCTTGATTATCATCATCGTTCAAATAGTTACATGAACGAAGTAATTGATGACCGCGAAGGTCTGCCCATTACTCTGTCTATTTTACTGATTGAATTAGCCAACCGTCTCGACCTGCCCGTTTCTGGGTTGGGTCTACCCGGTCATTTCATGGCAATTTATAAAGAAGATCCTCCCGGTGAAAAATCAGGTAAACGAAAATCAAGAGAACTCCTAATCGATTCATTTGGTGGGAAAATTGTCAGCCGGGAAGAAGCAAGTCGAATTACCGGAGTTACACTCGATGAAGAAGATTTCGAACCTGTTTCGAACCGTGACATCATTACCCGTATGCTTCGTAACCTGATCCAATCTGCCGAACGGGAAGAAGATTCCGTGGCCCGTTTAAGGTATGTCGATGCAATCATCGCAATAGATCCAAACGACCGATACACCAGGGCTATGCGGGCCATGATTCATTACGGGGAAGGACGCTTTACCGATGCCCTTATCGATATTGATTTCCTGATTGAGAAAAATCCGGACGCCCCGGAACTTGATCCCTTAAAGGTATTGCGTGGGCGATTGATTGAACAGGGTGCAAGCGCTCCCTGAGTTGTAGAACCAGCCTCTAGCGAATATCGTCCTTGCTGAACCTATCCCCAGTTTTTCCATTGGGCCCCATTGAGAATAGTTGATATCCTTCCCCACCCTCCTCCAACGGGTATTCATAAACATACTCATTCCCCCAGGGATCTAAAAAGGCAGGATCTTTGCCGAGCGTCTGAGCAAGCCAAAGCTGTAACGACTGCCCGCCACCATGGGAAATATCAGGGATTTCAGTTTGATCAAAAGCCGATAAATCAAAATTAAAAAGATGGGTGGGAATTTTGGAGGGATATGGGGGTAATTCAAGACCACCGTTTTCATTGTGAAAACCAGCCAATGACATAAACAAGGTTTCACCCGGCGTACAAATTCCCTTCGGGCAATTTGGATATTCCCCAAAGTCCGCCAAGTACTCGTTGACTGCGTTTTTAAGACCCACAAGTTCGAGCTTCGCTTTTTGAGATGCTTGCTTCCTGCTGATGTAGCCCCATCCGGTGAACAAAATCCCCATGAGGATTCCAATGATCGAAATAACAACTAAAAGTTCGAGCAGACTGAAGCCTTTTTGCTTTTTGATCATGCCAACTTCGTCCCCCACCCCATTTGCTGCAAAGCCTCTCTTACCGCCTCCAGGTCTTCATCTTCCATCGCCATTTCTTTGTATTTTTCATCCCGCCGGACAGCTTCTTTGAGAAAATCAAGACACTCCCCGGGATGGCCAAGCAGGCAGGCATAACAGGCTAAGTTATATCGGATGATCGCACTTTCATAATGAACCGCCAAGCCATCGAGGAGAATTTCCCGGGCATCCTCAATCGATTCACTTCTGCGGGTAGCAAATGCATCGGAAACCCACCAGTCCTCTTCATCCGGATACAAATAACGCAGCTCACGGGACAAGGTCCGCATATTTGCCCAGTCCTTTAAATCCTGCCTGATCGCCACCTGAAAAACTTTTTTCTTTTTTTGCCAAGGCTCTTCATCCGGCAGGGCCCGCAACTCTCGGTCCGCCTCCTGGTACATCTCGAGATCAAAATAACCACTTGCTCTTCTAAGATGAGTAACCGGAGACAAAATGTGAGGCGGAAGATCAGACATTGCGTTGAACAATTACTCTGAATTCAGGAAGCTTCGGACTCAAGCTCTTCCAAACTTTTTTTTACCTCACTCTGTTTTCCGGAACGATTCCACATAGCCGCAAGAAAACTTCCGATCAGACAATGCATAACCGCACTCAATGCACATGGAGCCGGAACCAACGGCATACTGGAAAAATGTTTACTCGCCAAAGCCATGCCCAAACCCGAGTTTTGCATGCCCACTTCGATCGATAAGGTACGACTCACGGTCTTCTCCTCCCCGATCAAACAAGGCAAAATATAACCCAGTACAAAACCACCTACATGTAACAGAAAAACCGCACCCAGCATGGTTTGCCAATGAAGAAGGATTGTTTCACGTTTCGCCGCCAAGACAAACCCAACAATTAACAGGATGAATAAAACGGATAACAAAGGTGAAAAATTGGCGGACCGTCTGGCGACCTTTGGGTAGAATTTTTTCAGACTGATCCCAAAAAGCAGAGGAATCAAAACGATATAAAATATACTTTTCGTTAAAGCCCAAGGATCAATCGGTAGATAATGTCCGGCATATAAATGGGTCAACCATGGCGTCACCACAATTGCGAGTAATGTCGAAAAAGCTGTCAGGCAAACGGACAGAGCAACCCTTCCATTAGCTAAAAACACCACCACATTGGATGCGGTTCCTCCCGGACAACTAGCTACTAAAATGAGTCCAACCGCCATCTCTCCTGGAATATTAGAAACAAAAGCAATAAGTGCCGCCCACGCGGGCATGATCGAAAACTGTAAGAGTGCACCCAAGCACACCAACTTTGGTTTTTTCAAAACCTCGGCAAAATCTTTCAAGGAAAGAGTTAACCCCATTCCCAGCATAATGATGCCGAGACCGAGGCTGATTGCCTCTTTTCCATACCATAAAAAAAGGCTCGGCTCGTAAAGAGCGGCCAGTCCTACAAAGATCGACCAAAGCGGGAATAATCGGGTTGCCCCATCGGCCAGGGACTTCAGCAACATTACAAAAAGATACTAATACTTACTTAGTTGCTTATCTCCCAGAATTCGACTTCCCCCCACTGGTTTCCCCATCCCTGATATTTTGGAGTTATTCGGAAATACTGAGCCTTTACAGCCCGCAAATCGACCTCAGCCCACGCTGATTTGCCTTTCTCGGCCACAAATCCTTCATATTCATTAAAAAGCATGTAATTTTCTCCATCGCGACTTACCTCTACTTTTACTTCCATCAACTCATCACTCCGATCCCAGGGTTGGAAGTAGATGCGGATTACCCCAATTCTTTTTTCTGCTCCAAGATCGAAAGCAATGCTCGGGTTCTTTTTCATCCAAACCGTCCAAGTGGAACGCCATCCACTATCTGGCAATTTTCCATCAATTAAACGGTCCACTCCAAGCCTACGACTATCCAAAGTTGGTCCAATACTACTTTTTACTGATTGGACTGGGGCTAGTTTGAACTTTCTGGCATCTCCGCTGATCGCACGATTCTGACCATGCAGGAGGAAAGAGGAAACAAACAGAATACTAAAGAAAGAGATTAGGTTTATAAAATGGGACATTCATCTTTTGTGTATACAAAAAGTGAATCATGCAAGATAGTTTAGCCCTTGCGGAACTCGCTAAAACTAAGGCGTAAGACGGCGATTCACCATCCAATGACATCCGGATTCTTCCGCTATTTTGATAAAAATTCGCTCAGCTTTATTTAATTTGCGACCTTTTCGAATGGAAATCCCCCAGGTTCGAGTGAGTTTACCGAAACCTAATGGTAGACTAACCAGCTCCCCCGATGCCACCTCATTGGCAACCAACCAGTCTGCCATCACTCCCACACCCAAACCAAGCTTAATCAGCTCCTTACTCGCATCCGAACTGCTTATTTCCATAAAACTGGTTAACTTCAATCCGTTTTGCTCCAAATAATCATTAATCATTCTGAAGGAATAACTCGCCCGGTTATCGAGGATGAAATTCTCTCCCCCAACCTTCGTCCAATCTACAGATTCACTCTTAGCCCATTCGTGATCTTGAGTTGTGATTAAGCGCAGTTCATCCGTAAAACAGGGTACAAATTCGATCTCCATATTTTTGATCGGCTCCAAAGATATCGCCAGATCCAACTCACCCAGACTTAACATATTAAGGCATTTAGGTGTATCCTCCCCATAAACTTCAAACCTGCATTGAGGTACGCCCTTTTTAAATTCTTTGATAAGAGGAGGGAGAAAAAAACGACAGGCCTGTTGGCTCGCCCCCAATCTTATACGACCCGCTCCGAATTTTTCAAACCCACTCAGCTCTTCGCGAACGACAGACATCTCCTGTAAGAATGGGCGGGCAAAGTGGAGTAACCTCTCACCTGCTTCAGTCAAAGATACTTTCTTTCCCTGCCTACGAATCAACTGGCAACCAGCCTCTTCTTCTAGCGTCCGCATAGAATGACTGATGGCTGACTGGGTGAGGAATAATCGTTTTGCCGTCTCGGTAAAACTGCCTGTTGCACATAGCATCTCAAATGCCTCTAGTTGTCTCGTGTCAAATGGACGGTCTCTTTTCATTACCGTGTTGTCTGCAATTACCGATCCACTTTTTAAAGAAAATTGATTTTGAAATAAGTTTATTCAATCTTGTAGAAAATTAATATTTTCCTACTTTGAAGATATGACTGCCATATTTCGGACACCTTTTATTATTTTTCTGACTTTGGTATTGAGTAATGCGTTTCAATCTTTGCTCTATTCAGAAGATCATCCTTATGTAAATTTAGGTAGAAATGTTTTTGATAGTTTGAAAACTCAGGATTTTAAGAAATTTTTTAGTCAATCCGTATTTTCCCTGACAGAACCTGAATTCCGCATATTCCTTCTAAATATCAGAAACCAGGATATACGGAATCATCTTACTGACCTGCACAAACTTCCTTTTCCAGAAGATGCAAATACCACACAAAAAAAATGGGACATTGTTTTTGCTCATAATTGGCGTAAGGAATGGAGACATCTTAACCGCAACACCAACGGGATGGTATATGCAGAATCATTTATGCCCCTTCTGCATGGTGCAGAAAAATATTCATTCCAATGGCAAACAGTTGAGCTTTTAAAAGTTGAGGTTCTTCTACCCCTAATCTGGCAAAATGGAAGATTCGAATTGAAGCGAGATTTGGACCTAAGTGAGTTTGAACAAGATCCTCGAACAATTTTTGTAGATCGGAGAGTTCAATACCGTATAACACCGAATAAATCAACCTACTCGAAAGCCTTTATGATTGGTACTATCGCCGAGGATTCAGAATCACTTATCAAAGAAAATATTTTGGGTAATGGCTCTGGACAAGGTGACATCATTCTTAATTTCCCTTTTGCTAGAAACGCACCTCTATACTATTTTTGCCCTGATCAAAAAGGTGTAGGCGGAGAGATTATAATTAAAGATTTTATGGATTTTGATAAACCAAACCAAAGACATGACCTCCTTCTCACCATGGCTTTTGGTAATCCTGTTAAATACTTTCAAATCCAACTCAAAGATGTACTAATGGTTGGTGAAGATGCCCTTTTCTTTGGCAGACCGGAATGGATTGGAGAAGTAAATTTACCCTCCGGTATACTTTATTGATTAATTTTTATCTAGTTTCGATTCAACTAGATTGTTTTCCTCGTATTTCTCAAATGATATTAGAGTTCCATCCTCTTTCCATTTTTTAAAGTAACCATTTCTTTTTCCTTTATACCAATGACCTTCCGTTTTCATTCTTCCATTTGAAAACCAAAATCTTTCGGTTCCGTCTCTTTGACCGTTATAAAAGTAAGCTTCGGCTAATGGGATTCTTCCTTCTTGATACTCTATAGCTCTTCCAGTGAAGGGTATCCTTTCAACATCATGGTGCCACAGGCTTGTAGTCTTATCTCTTACGAGATTACCACCATTCACAGTTCTTATCTTTAGGATCATTCTGGATAATTCCCACTCGAGTGAATCCACCTTGCTTTCAAGCGTATTCAATTGATCTTCCTTACCCCTTTTTTTACTTTCCTTTGTATCACCACTTTCGGAACATCCGAATGGTAGAAATAACAGGCTAAATAAAAAAAGTAATTTGTAACAAAAATTCATAATTTGAATTAGTAAGTTTCCGGATAGGTTGTTCTTGAGTATTTTAATTTGGAGCCATCGACCGGGATCAAATCGGTGACCTAATCATTACGAATGTCTCGCCTTACCAACCAAATTTGGCTGAGTCAAGTCCGACGGATGAATATTTATATCAGTTACAAATTTCTTCTCGGTTTACACCTTTATGCCATTAACTTGAAATCAACCTGAACATTTCATGTAATAATTCTTATTAAAATTTCAATTACGGATAAACAGATTGGCTTTTTAAGTTCGGAGAGTAGAAAGATTCATTATTCAAATCTCATAATAAATTCTAACACATCCTCGAATTGCAGTCATTCTATTCCAAACATCCCCTTATTTGTTATTATTTGATTATTCTGCTTTTAAATTTTTGTTCCTGCTCGGTCAAAAATACAACTCAATCCAAAATCAAAAAAAGAGATATTTTAGCTTCCTCGGTTTCAAATTTTGAATTGCTTAAGCAGTCCATTAAAGATGCCGAAAATAGGTTGTCTAGAAACTTTAAACAAAAACAGGTCCTTTTTCTAAAATCAAAGCGTTACGAATCCCTTTACCACAAAAGGGAAGATTTAAATTTGAGAGAACAGGTTTTACTTTGTTGGAAAGAGAAAAAAATCACTGATGAACAGAAAAATGAACTCTTACAAAAATGTGACGACTTAGCTGACCTATGGAGGACGCAGAGAAAAAAACTTACTTTAAAAAGATTCCAACTGGGATTTTCGAATTAATTGCAAAATTGTGGCGTAATTTGTTCCCTATACTGTGTGGAAGAGTTTGCAACAGAGTAATGAAATAACTGCCCACAGGAACAAACTAAATATTATTTTTTCCTTACATTTGTTTGCTTCTAATTCTCAGAAAGTTGACAGGACCAATAAATCTTTTTTTGACTTTAAAAATCATTTTTCAAGTCCCCCCTTAATTAGGTACTCGTCCTTTATGTAAGTAATCTGTTGTTGCGAAAAACATAAAATATGAATGGGACATAACCACCCAAATATATTTCTGTTTTGCACTAATGCGGATTAGACAAAATTGAATTTATCAATAGTTGTGCAAGTAATTAATCCGTCATTGCGAAAAGTCTTTTCATCAACTCATTTCTTAGAGAATGTTCACCATTCCTAGTGTAATATATCATATTTCCTGATTTAGTCCATAATGAGCTTGAAAGAAATTTCTTCCTTATATGTCGTATATAGCTCAAATTCATGCCAAGTTCTTCGCTGAGTTGAATTTCGCTTTTCACAAAGATAATATCGATTCAGGCTCTATTAAAGATCACAAGCATCCAATTATTTTAAAGAAAAAATAATCTCTTAGCTTAGCGATCCCAGTGGCGACTCCAAGGAACTCGCTTTTCGTCACTTTACTGCTAATAACCTATATTGCTCTCACAAGTCTCTCGCCTTTTAGTAAAATTCAATACTTTGTTAGTGATCTTACCAACAATCATAATCGTTATTAGTTTGGAATCTGTTTTTTTATGAAATATCTTACTAATAAATATACCGTTTACAGAGGTAAATTGTTATCTCAAAAAGGATGTAAAAAGTTTTTTCAGTTCGTTACTTTACCCGAACTAAAAGTTTTCAAAACCATAGGTTTTATCCTTACTATTATATTCTAGTCATTGAAGGTTTGGATCATGCTTTTATAACCCATAGTGAAATCTGTTTTACCTAACTCAACAGCATTAATAAGGACTCAAAGTTGGCTATCCCTATTACCCTGAAGATTAATCTCTACTCAGAACTTGTTTTCAAAGTCTTATGTCGAAAACAAAAAGTTATAGGCTTAAAAATAATTAGGAAAATAACTATTTAAAATGGATTGTTTTTTAGCTGCACCATTAAGAATATTCATTCTTAAGGTTGCTTTGAATGGAGCCATCGACCGGAATCGAACCGGTGACCTAATCATTACGAATGACTCGCTCTACCAACTGAGCTACGATGGCGGATGCTGATTGATAGAAAAAGAATTCACAACGATTTGTCAAACTCCACTAATTCCATGATTGTGCGAAAATTATAAAATTCGCTATACTAAGTGTTTAGGCTTTTTACTGATTACTATTTTCATTTAGTTTAATACCCTCCTTAAATTTTAGGGTTTTTACCACTTTCCCTTTATCATCATAAACGACTGATACCCCATCGCCGTCCTTAAGGTTTGTTATGGGGCAGGGATTACCATCAGGTTTCCATTTTTGCCCTGAAACAAATAAACCATTATGAAAATTTATCTCACCACTTTTTTGTCCATTTTGATACCAAGTCTTAGCAAGACCTGAAGGTCTACCCTTCACAAGGCTTACTTCTTCTTTTTTTTGTCCGTTTTCATACCAATTAGCACTCGGCCCATCCAGTTTACCATTCTTCCAATGCGTCACGGACATTGGTTGCCCGTTCTCATACCATCCCGCGGCTCTTCCATGTTGCTCGCCATAGACCCATTTTATTTCAGTTTGTTTTTGCCCTCCCTCATACCAGGTGGTTTTCACTCCATGCTTTAAACCTTTTGAATAGTTAGTTTCTGACCTTTTTTGTTCATTTTCATAATATTCAATAAAAGCACCTTCCAAATCTCCATTTTTCCAATTTTGCTCTTGGGTTTTATTTCCCCTTTCACTCCAAACGATAAATAAACCATGTTTTTTGTTTTCTTTAAATGTACCTTTACTTTTTTGTACACCACTCTGGTACCAAGATAGATTTTCCCCGTTCATTTGGCCATCTTTCCAACTAGATTTAGCGACCATTATGCCTTTGTCGTTCCATCCCATGGTAATTCCATCTTGCTTACCATTCTTCCAAATTAACTCTGCTTTCTTTGTACCATTTTCATACCAAACCGATAGCAATCCGTGTCTTAGACCATTCAAGTAGTTTGCATCAGATTTTTTTATACCATTTTTATACCAAATGGAGCAAAATCCATCTTGTTTTCCATTCTTCCAATTGGAACTGACTAACAGTTGTCCGCTTATATGAAAACTCTTGGCTTGGGTAACCCAACCATTAACAATTCTACAAATTGTTCTTAATTCACCTATCTTGATTTTCATGTACCCAGTGTAGCCTTTGATTTTGGGATCAATGATTGGACTACCTTCTGGGTCTCTTCTTACTTTATAGATTTGTTCTAGGTTAACTAGACTCTTGACTGCTGACCAGTCTGTTACATCCCTCCAAAAATCCTTTTCAGCAATTGAGTTAAATTGAAAGTCACTCCAGGCAAATTCCTTAGAATTTAAGACAGAAGTTATCAAAAAACCTGCGACAAAATATGCAACCCACATAAGACAATCTTAAAAAAGTACTTTTTGTATCGTCAAGAAGCCACTTAAATTAGTTTTAGAAAAAAAGTTATTCTAAAAGGAAATGGTAAGAAATATGAAAGTAACCATTAACCAAAAGGGTTTCACCGCATCCTTCCATTTTCAGATGCGGAGGATAATTCTTTCAAATAAAAAAATTTTGCGGCGATTCCCAAGGATGGCGGGTACATTTACCCTTCAGTGGAATGATAGGGTCAGGTAATTCAGTAACTTTATCTTTCCCCATTAATCCCAATGCAAAAAAAAGCATGAGACATTTTTGTTTTTCAGAGAAATTCATTTGGGCATTGAAGGACAATTGTAAAGGGTGAATAAATATACAACAGAATCTATGAATTTCCACATCTTTAATAAAATTTTTCGTTCAGGCTTACTCTCGGCGAGTTTTTTAATTATTGGAGTTCAAGAATCATGGCCGAGTAATAAATTAGATCCAAATCCTAAAAGATTTACAGAGACGTTTAATAGTTTCGCTCTTCAAGACATAAACCTGACAAGGAGCAATCAAGACTTGGTTCTTTTTACAGGAAGTTCCAGTATACGAAGATGGAAAAGCCTCCCCAATGACTTTCCTCAAATAAATCTTTTAAACCGCGGTTTTGGGGGAGCTCATATATCAGATATTCACTATTTTTATGATGATCTTTTTCTCCGCTACGAACCAACCCGTGCGGTGTTTTACTGTGGAGAAAACGATCTTTGGTTCGGAAAACCGGTTTCTCAAGTGATGAAAGATTTTCTTGCTCTCTGGGCTAAAATTAAAAAAGACCTGCCCGAGTGCAGCCTGATTTATCTTTCCTGCAAACCATCCCCTAAACGAATTTCCAAGTGGAACACCTACCAAGACCTCAATCTTAGAATCAAAAACCTTTGCCTGCGAAATAACCTTCTGACTTATGTGGACTTATCCCCCACCCTACTCAAGCCCAACTTTACATTTGATCCCAAGCAATGGGACTCTGATCAACTTCATGTGAACCAAGCGGGATATCAAAGCTGGACCCATTGGTTACAACCCATACTAGCTGACAAAGGTTTAAGAAATCACAGATAAAAGACCGCAGGGTATTTTGAGGGGAAGATCTCTCTCCAATCCGCATACGCCTTAAACATCCAATCATCACACATACTGCTTCTCTTGGAGCTGCAATCTAGCTTCCAGGTTTGGTGATTGGAACACTTGCCAATTCCGGGGGTAACTCATCTGCTTTAAAGGTTGGAAAAGTCAAGGCAGCCAGGCTCAGGAAAGGAGTCCCAAAATCTGGAGCACCTCCACTACGGTCAACAATAACAGTCACCGCCACCGGCATCCCTCCCAGATCTCGTACAATCTTCAGGGCTTCTTCCACTCGACCTCCACGGGTGACCACATCCTCAGTGATTAAAACTTTCTCCCCTTCCCTAATTTTAAACCCTCTACGCAAGGCCAGATCACCTTCCTGTTTTTCCAGGAAAATATACCTTTTATCCGCCTGCCTAGCGATTTCCTGACCTATCACTAAGCCTCCCATAGCCGGGGCTACCACCGTTTCAAAATCAAATCCCGCAAGTTTAGCCAGAGTTAATTCCGCCATACGGGTGACTGCAGCCATATTTTGGCAAACCTGAGCACATTGGAAAAAATGACCACTGTGCAAGCCTGACCGGAGAACAAAATGCCCTTTAAGCAAGGCACCGGTTTTTTCAAAAAGAGTTAGAACTTCGTTTTCAGTTGATTCCATCCGAAACAAATGAAAGAGGATGTCCTGCTTTGCCAAGCCTGAGTTATTCGCAAGTCTCAAAAAGTAGGATCAAATCTTCTTCTAGATGCATTTTCTTCGAGTTCCTCTAAAATTCGATCCGCTTTCTTCAGTCGCTCTGCTTGATCCAGATCCCACGCAGTAATTTTATCCTGATTTTCCAAAAATTGACGCACACCCAGAGATATTGTGATGAGAGAAAAAATCAAAAAAAGAAAATTGGGTAAAGTAAGTCTTCCCTTCATTTTCATTTATTCTTACCCCATCAATAGACCGGGGGTTTCCAGTCTTTGGGAAGTTTACCCTGAGGGTGCACCCCTCGTGATCCTTTGGGAATTTTACAATCCTTTGCCGTAAGTACAGGCAGATCATCAGGCAGGTGCTTGATGCGCATCTCCTTATATTCAATCGTCATTGCCGGGCCGACATGGACTTGCATAGCTAGGACCCCTTCCATCGCTCGTTCCTTCTCGTCCAAATCAATCAGGTCAGCGGTGGGATGCCCATTGATCCAGTGGCGATGACGGTTTGCCTTAACCAACACCCGGTATTCATGCCATTGTCCAGGCTCAAATTCTTTAACCTGAAAATTACCAACAATCCATGGTTGTCCATCTGTATTCACGATTACTTTCTCTCCTGTATGGGAAAGAATCCGGCGACCCTTCTCTTCATACAACATACCATTATATTTCGCGATATTAGCCACCACATCGCACTGGTAGCCCGTGACCACATCAAGCCCGAGATCCGGGCGGGATGTTCCACGATACTGAATCCCGCTGTTTCCACCCGCCGTGACTCTGACTTTTACCCGCAGATCAAAATTCCGAACGGTTGCCGACTTCCAGGTGATAAAGCGGTTCATTTTCAGAGTACCATCCGTTTTTCCGATCAGTACCCCATCTTTCTTTGACCAGTATTTCGGGTCTCCCGTCCAATTTCTCATTCGGTTTCCAGCAGCTATTAAATTGGAAAACCCATCAGAACCGGGACGGTCGGCGACCTTGGCGGCAGACTCAGGGTGAGGAGTCGTAGATAAGGAAAGTTCACCTACCTTAGGAGCAAGGGGTCCACCCAATTCCGCCACCTTTCGGTCGGTCAGGCAACGAAGCTCTTTTACTTTTTGGTGAAATTGAGGATTCCCGGCGAGATTGGTCAGTTCATCCGGGTCGTTTTGCAGATCGTGCAGGAACTCGTAATTTTTTTCATCCACATAGCGGACATATTTAAAACGCTCCCCCCGCATCCCCTCGAAGGCGGGTATACGATGGCGCACTGCAAAATGTTCATGAAAAGTATATTTCCTCCATTCGGTCACTTTTTGGCCGGATGTCAATTGGTCGAAGGTTCTTCCCTGGTATCTCTTCGGGATCTCCACACCCGCCCAGGCCAGAAATGTGGGGGGAAGATCGAGGTTGAGTACCGACTCATTCCTTACCTGCCCACGGGCTTTCCCTTTTGCTCTTGGATCATAGACGACCATGGGCACCCGTAGGGATTCCTCATAATGCGACCACTTACCGGCAAACCCACGGTTTCCCATGTGATAGCCATTGTCGGCGGTGTACACGATGATGGTGTTGTCTGCCAACCCCTGAGCCTCCAAAGCCTGGATAAATCGACCGATGGCATTATCAATTCCACTGACCATCCGCAGGTAGGCACGCATGTTGATTCGATATCTCTCATCGGTATTCCATCTCCAAAAAAATCTCTCCCGGTTGATAGTTGTTTTAAGAAAATCAGGCTGCTTCTCAAAAACTTCAGGATCATTCAAGCGAGGGAAAGCGATCTCATCTTCCTCATACATTCCATCCATCGCTCTGGGCCAGGGAAAATGGCCAATACCCGGACGACGGTCTCCATCCTCCGCATGGCAGGCATTAAACCACATATTCAAGGCAAAGGGTTTTCCCTTGGATTGGTTTTTAATAAATTCAATGCCGCGATCTACGATCAATTCAGTTTCGTGCCGCAGACTACCATCTGCTTGTTTCTTGTAGAATGGGTTGCGTCCGACCGGATGAAATTCATCAAAATGATCCTGAGCTTTCCACCCTTTTGGCATCTTGGCATGCCACTTACCGGCAAATCCGGTCCGATAGCCAGCATCCCGCAAATAATCGACATATAATTTTTCCACAGCCTCGGGTTTGGCCATGTCATGATTCCCGGGGACTCCGTAGCTTCGTCCGGTTAAACCAGTAAGAATCGTGGTGCGGCTTACCCAGCAAATCGACTGGCTGACAAACGCATTTGCAAAACGGGTGCCCTCTTTGGCCAGTCGGTCAATATTTGGAGTCTTAGCTAAAGGATGCCCGTAGCACCCGAGAACACTCGAAGTTTGATCATCAGTAAAAAAGAAAACAAAGTTTGGCTTTTCAGCCTGAACATTCCAGATGAGTCCCGGAATGACCATGAAAAAGAATAAAGAAAGGGAGCCTAAAAGATTCATCCTGATCAGGATATTATTATTAAGGGAATGCAATCAATGGAAAATCTTTCGCGAAAAGACTTTTTAGTTTTCAAAACTCAGGTTGACGGGTTCTCCAAGTTTGCTAATCATCATACCAAGGCCTTTATTTTAACAAATTTCTTATCATATGAGTTCTACCACCATCACCCTTATTGTTCTGGGCATAATTGCCATCCTTTTGATTTTTGCCGTAGTTGGAATCTACAACAAGCTGGTCACTCTCAAAAATCGATTTGAAAATGCATTCTCTCAGATCGAGGTGCAACTGCAGAGAAGATACGATCTGATTCCTAATTTGATTGAGACGGTCAAAGGCTACATGGCCCACGAAAAAGAAACATTGGAAGCAGTCATTCAGGCCCGAAACCAGGCACAAAGCAGCCTCCAGGCTGCATCACAAAACCCGGGAGATGCCGGAGCCATTGCCGGACTTGCCGGCGCCGAAGGTTTACTCGGTGGAGCACTGGGTCGCATTTTTGCCCTTTCCGAAAGCTACCCCGACCTCAAGGCCAATCAAAATATGGCCAACCTCCAAGAGGAACTAAGCAGTACGGAGAACAAGGTCGCTTTTTCACGACAGGCTTTCAACGACTCAGTCACCGCTTACAATACTTACAAGCAGACTTTTCCACCGGTCATTTTTGCCGGCATGTTTGGACATGGGCAGGATGGAACCCTGCTCGAATTTGAAAGCGAAAAAATCAAGGAAGCCCCCAAGGTCCAGTTTTAACTAAAACGGTAGTCCCCTGCCGGAAATATGGATTTCTTTGCTGAGCAAGATCAGGCACGCAAGCGCTCCAAGTGGTTGGTGGTTCTTTTCTGTCTGGGTGTCATCAGCATCGCACTTTCGGTCTTCTTCGTTGCCAGTTATCTGACCGAACCGAGTTGGGATCTCTTTTGGCTAACCGGTGCTGGGACTGTCGGGGTGGTGGCACTGGCCAGCCTTGGCCGGATCGCTTCCCTTTCATCGGGAGGGTCGGTAGTCGCAGAATCTCTGGGTGGCCAATTGATTTGTCCAAACACCAATGACCCCCAGCAAAGGAGAATTTTAAACATTGTAGAAGAAATGGCGATCGCATCAGGTACACCGGTACCTCCGGTTTATCTGATGGAGGAGAAAGGGATCAATGCCTTTGCCGCAGGTAACTCAGTTAATAACGCGGTGGTCGGTATCACCCGGGGGTGTGCGGAAAAACTAAACCGTGAACAACTGCAGGGCGTGGTCGCCCATGAATTTAGTCATATCCTCAACGGGGATATGCGTCTAAATATTAAACTAACCGGCCTGATATTCGGCATCGTCTGCCTCTCAAGAATTGGGGAAGTCCTCTTACGGGTAGCTGCCTTTTCAGGAGGAGGGAGAAGAAGAAAAAAAGATGATGGCACCGCAGCTCTCCTCGCCATTGGAGTGGTCCTCTTTATTCTTGGATTGGTGGGCGGTTTTTTTGGTTCCTTAATCCGGGCCGCCGTTAGCAGGCAGAGGGAATTTCTTGCGGATGCTTCCGCCGTACAATTTACCCGCAATCCAGACGGAATCAGCGGTGCCCTCAAGCGTATTGGGGGATTCTCTGCCGGATCGAAATTGGAAACAGCCAACGCCAGCGACTTTTCCCATATGTTTTTCGGATCCGCCCTGAGCAGCATGTTTGCCACCCACCCACCTCTTGAAAAACGGATTCGTAAGATTGAACCTACTTGGAATGAATCCTTTCCAGAGACCGACAAAATTTCTGAGAAAATTGATCTCCATTCAGAGAAATCATCGGGTTTGGCCGGTGCATCATCCTTCACTGGAGGTTCACCGCAGGAAGCCAAAAATCCCACTCAGGTAAATAACCACGAACAAATTTTTCAAGGCCCCACCTCAGAGAATCTTGAATACGCCCGTGCTCTTCTGGCTGGCATCCCGTCACAATTGCTTGATCTTTGCCGCGAACCTTTCGGGGGGAGGTGCGTTATCTTTGGGCTTTTATTGGATTCCGCAGATGATGAAATCCGTAAACAGCAGGTGAGTCTGATCAGATCGCGTCTTGAAACGCAAACCGACGATCTTTCCCTAAAAGTCTTCAATGCATGCCAAACACTTTCCTGTTTTGAAAAGTTTGCCCTGATCGAAGAGTGTGCTTCTCCGCTCCGAGAACTTTCCCCCCGACAGTTAAGTGAATTTTCGGAAGTCATCCATGGGCTGGTAACTATGGATCAAAAGATCGACCTTTTCGAGTGGAGTTTGCAAAAAGTCATCTTTCATCAGCTTGCCCTGAAGACGGATCCCTCGAATCATGACCCTCATGGTTCAGCCGGAATCTCTAAAAATATTAATTCTTGTCTACCCTTCCTTGGAGCACTGGCACACTTCGGGGGCAATCAGAATGACGCCAAAGATTCCTATTCCCATGGAGTGTCAAAGCTAGATCCGAAATCCTCCAAAGATTTGCTTCCGTTTGATAGCTGTGGCATTGATGCCCTCGAGAACGCTCTGCCCCGCTTGCAAAAACTATGTGCTTCCGCCAAGAGAGATTTCCTGTCCGCCTGTATCGCCACCGCCCAGCATGATCAGAAAATTTCAGAAGTTGAATTTCTAATTTTGCGTGGGCTCGCTAGTGCAATCTCCTGCCCGATAGGTCCAAATCTCTCCACAGTCTAAGCTCCCTAAAAAGCATGATTATGGAGAGCTCCCGACCGAGCTGAATATTTTAGGAAATCGAGATCTCTTTGCTTCCGTTCTCTGCGGACTCCATACAGGCCATCATAAGTTTTTGCGTGAGCAAGGTAATCTTTGGCCAATATGAATCCGGTTTACCTCCGATCACAAGGGCGGAAAAATTACGGAATAGATTAGTTTCCTGTGAACTTAAATGACTGCTGGCATACTCTTCCACCTGATGAATCTGTTCGCGTCTCTCCATCCGAAAGTCACACACATCACAATCAAACTCGGCATTGGAAGACTGAAATCCGATCCGGTTTCCATAGTAAGGAAGCACAAAGTCATCAATCCGCAGATTGCCCTTACTCCCACTAATGTGGGCGAGTTGCTGGTGTTCAGTAAGAAAAGAACAGTAAAAGGAAGCAGAGACATCATCAAAGAGAACTTCGCCAGAAAATTCCGTGGGTACCGGATGGGGGCTGTCGGAACGACCTGATGAATTAAGCAGGCGGCCGGTCACAGCTTTGGGGGTTGCATAATTCATAACCCAAAGAATGAAGCGTAAGGTATACCAACCCAAATCTCCAAGACATCCATGAGGTTCGAGATCACTATGCATCCGAATATTTTCAGTAAGAAATTCATCCGGAGCACAAAAGCTAAACTGGGTATTGATACGGCGTAATTTGCCAATGGTGGAACCATCCTCGATCACTTCCCTCACCCTGTTCAAACGTTCGCTATGCATGAACATCACCCCGTCCATGAACTGCACACCCCCACGGTCACAGGCAGCGATAATCTCCGTGACCTGTTGCAGATTGGTGCCGCACGGCTTTTCACAGAGAAGGTGCTTACCCGCATCCGCGACTTTGATGGCCCACTCCGGGCGCAACCCTGTGGGCAGAGGTAAATAAATGGCATCTATATCGTCCCTCGCCAAAAGATCATCATAGCTGCCCATTGCTTCGGGAGTGACTTCATGAGGAACCTGGGAACTGCACCGGTCAATAAAATCCTGAGACTTGGCCACATCCCGACTGGCCACTGCCACCAGTTCTGCATTCTCCGCATTCCGGATGGACTGCCAATTTTTTTGGGCAATCCCGGCAGATCCCAAAATCCCCCAACGACATATTTTACTACTCATGAAATTTTTTAATGCCTGTAAAAAGGCTTGGGGTCGAGTCCGAATAATTTGGTTTCCTGACTTCCACTCGCTTGACTAAGAATCGTGAATTCTCAATGGTTACTCGAACATGAAAATTCCATTTCGATTCTTTGCTCTTCTTTTCTTTTTCAGCCCCCATGTATTTCTTTCTTCAGCCGAAAAGAATATCATTTTCTTTATCACCGATGATGAATCTCCCACGCTTGGCTGCTATGGCGATCCCATTGCCAAGACCCCGGCTATCGATTCCCTCGCTCAGGACGGCACCTTGTTTCTCAACGCATTTGCCAC
The DNA here is from genome assembly GCA_902569115.1 of uncultured Verrucomicrobiota bacterium. GTDB lineage: Bacteria > Verrucomicrobiota > Verrucomicrobiia > Opitutales > Seribacteraceae > Seribacter. Next base: position 102,263 of record CACFTI010000002.1, read on the forward strand.
CACTGCCAGCTGTTCTGCCAGTCGATCCGTGGTCATGAGTGGCCTCCACAACCATGCCAATGGGCAGTACGGACATCAGCACGCCTTTCATAAATTCTCCAGTTACTTTAATGTGATTGGATTATCCCTGCCCCGCAATCTCGCAAGGGCTGGCTACCGCACCGGGCATATCGGAAAGTATCATGTCTCTCCCGAAGAAGTTTTCCGTTTCGAGACTTACCTGAAAGGCAATCCCCGTAATGCCGTCCAAATGGCAAATCAAGCCAAGGAGTTTATAACCGCCGAAAACGACAAACCCTTTTTCCTTTATTTTGCGACCTCTGATCCTCACCGAGGTGGAGGGACTGATCGTAATTCCAAGTTGAAACTCAAGCCTGATATGTTTGGAAATAAACAGGATCGTAAATCGCACGACGGAGTAAACGAAGTCTTTTACGACCCGAAGAAAGTACCCATCCCCAGTTTCCTCCCCGATACTCCGGAAACCCGCGAGGAACTAGCCCAGTATTACCAAAGTGTCTCCCGGATTGATCAGGGAGTCGCCCGCCTCATCGAAATCCTTAAGGAAAACGGTCTCTATGAAAAAACCCTGATTATATTTACCTCTGATCATGGAATGGCCTTTGCCGGTGGCAAGACCACCGTTTACGAAGGCGGGCTTCGCGTCCCCTTTGTCGTCCGCAACCCCTATGAGAAAAAGCGGGGCGTTCGACACCAGGCATTGATCAGTCATATCGATATCACCCCCACCCTGCTCGATTTTGCCGGAGCCTTGGACTCAAAACGTAACCGCCCTCTTCATTGGGAAGACCCGAATAAATCCTTCCCCATCCCCAAGTCCAAAGCACCCAAAGACAACCAGGGGAACATAGGCAAACTATCATCCTACCACGGTAAATCATGGCTTGGTATTTTAGGACAAGCAGGTGCTCAGCATTGGGAAAGTATTTTCGCATCGCACACATTTCACGAGATTCAAATGTATTATCCCATGCGCGTCTACCGTGATCAGGAGTACAAACTGATCTGGAACATAGCTCATCCATTACCTTACCCCTTCGCATCCGATCTTTGGGCGGCAAGCAGTTTTCAGGCACAGTATCAAAAATCCCTTTCCGCTCCCTATGGGAACAAGACCGTCCGCCAGTATATTCATCGTCCGGAATTTGAATTCTTCAAAATTAGGGAAGACCCTGACGAAGCCAAGAATCTCGCGGGCAATCCAAAATTTGCCGCCAAGCTTGAGGAATATAAGGAGAAATTAAAATCTGCCCAAAAGCAATTTCATGACCCATGGGTCATGAAATGGTCTTATGAATGAGGTTAACGCACAGATTTTACTGATGAAGTTGGAATCTGAACAAAGCGAATTAATGAGACCCAATTGGATCGGACTTCCTGAACTCAATAAGGGCTGATTATCCAAAAAGTATTTTAAATCTTTAAAAAAATTACTTTCGCAGTGAAAGGGCTTCCTCAGCCGAAAGACTATCTTTTTCAAACGCAGCGATTTTTTCGGAATTTGTCGTCGAATGAACATCCAGAGTCGGTATCATTTCTAGAAGCTTTTTCTGCACATCTTCCTTGGCAAATAGTTCGCCAAAACATTTCCGTGCAACCTCCAGCACGATATTGACACAGACCGAGGCTCCCGGTGATGCTCCCAGCAATGCAGATATGCTACGGTCTTCACTCGTAACCACTTCGGTACCAAAATGTACGATACCGGCATCCCCATCTTCTTTCTTGATTGCTTGGACCCGGATTCCCGCATCAATCAATTTCCAATCTTCCGCCTTCGCATCCGGATAAAAGTTCCGTAACTCTTTCAATCGTGTATTCATACTCTGCAGTCCCTGCTGGATTAGATACCCAACCAATGGCAGATTGCTGATTCCTACTTTGAGAAGAGTCAGCCAATTATGAAACTTAATCGAGCCCGGAAGATCGAAAAAACTGCCCCCCCGATGAAGAAATTTAGTCGTCCAGGCGGCGTATGGGCCGAAAAGCAGGGCTTGTTTTCCCTCCAGCACCCGACTGTCTAAGTGCGGGACCGCCATGGTCGGAGCCGCACCTGGAGATAATCCATAAACTTTTGCATGATGTCTCTCCACAATCTCCGGCTTCTCACAGATTAGCCATTGTCCTCCTATCGGAAATCCTCCATATCCACGAATTTCATCAACCCCTGCCTTTTGCAGGAGGGGTAAAGATCCGCCTCCGGCTCCGATAAATACAAATTTTGCTCGTTTTTGGCGGATGGTCCCGTCGGCCATATTTTTGATCGTAACTTCCCACCCGTCGTTGGACCGGTTAAGATCGGTTACACGGGTTTCCACATGGTAGGCACAGCCACCCTGTTCACCTAGCCAATGAATTAATTTACGGGAAACCTCACCAAAGTTCACATCCGTACCTGCCTCCATAAAGGTGGCAGCCACCGGCTGATCTCCCCGTCCTTCAATTAGCAGGGGAGCCCATTTGCGAATCTGCTCGGGATCCTCCGAGTATTGCATGCTGGAAAAAAACGGATGCTTGCTCATTCCCTTGTACCGGGATCTCAAAAAATCAACCTGTTCCTGCCCGTAGACAAAACTAATATGAGGCACCTGGTTGATAAACTCCGAGGGTTTGTCGATCATTCCCGTCCGTACCGCGTACGCCCAAAACTGTTTGGTCTGTTCAAATTCCGCAAAAATCTCAATCGCCTTGTCTACTTTAATCTCCCCATCTTCTCCCCGATCCGGAGTGTAGGCGACTTCACAGATACCGGCATGCCCGGTCCCTGCATTATTCCACCCGTTGGAACTTTCCTGAGACAATTCTTTAGTCACTTCATAAAGTTCAATTCTCAACTCCGGGTCCAATTGTTTGAGCAAGCCTCCCAGATTGGCTGACATCACCCCGCTCCCAATAAGGATTACATCTAATTCATCCATTCGAAAGTATTCAGTTTATCCAGTTTAACGAATATCTGGTAAGCTTACCCACGGAGGGTCTCCCCGATCCAGTCAATCACCGCTTCACTCATCGGTTCCAGTCCGGCTTCCGAAAAGACATGGTTGGCTCCGGGAATTTCGATGATTTTTTTCGGTTCATTGGCCAGGTTAAAAATTTCACGCGAATCCTCAATGGGTACCACATCATCCGCATCCCCATGAATCAACAACCAGGGTACTTTTACCTCCGATGCCTTTTGAGCCACTGAGCCGATTCCATACATATCATTTTTGTAGGTCGACGACAAGGGACAGCTTTGCTCCTCCCACATGCACCCCTCATCAGGTTTCTCTTCGCCAAATTCGCGATCATAAAAGTCCTTGGTATTCACCATCCCAGCCAGCGAAATCAAATGCTTAATCCGATCGTCACTGGATGCCGCAAGCACCCCGACGGCTCCGCCCATACTGTGCCCGGCATAAGTCACCCGGTATCCATTGGTCACTGCCGCGGTCACCACCGCTTTCAAATCTTCGACTTCTTTGGAAATGGTGCAGTCCCTGAAATCGCCCCCAGAGGAACCGTTTCCGGAAAAGGAAAAACGCAATACGGCCATTCCTTCACTGGCCACTGCCTCCGCGAGAGCTACCACAAATGGGCGGTCTTTATTACCCGTCACCCCATGTCCAATAATCAGAATGTCCCTGGACTGGTTTGCGGGATCGTGAAATGTGTAATCAAGGGTCTCTCCCTGGGGATTGGTAATGATCTCTTCCATAGGGAATATGATCTAGTTTATGCCCTGATCACTGGCAAGTTCGCAATCCCACCATTCCTCAATGCTTGACCAAACCTGGTACAAAAAGAAAGCCGGTCTAAATTGACCGGCTTTCTGAAAATTAAAACTTCGTATTGCTCAGGCGATTTCTGAAGCATGAAATTCCAACCAATCATCTAAATTGTTCAGATTGATTGCATCCTTTGGGTCACCGTCAGATAATCCATTGGCAGAGAGAATTCCCTGGCGGGTGGCATCGTCGTGTATGTATCCAGTGATGGAATCATTAAGAGTCTTGATGGTATCCGCATCCAATTTCACTCCTGGTTGCTCGGCAATCCAAGCTTCGAACTGTGGGTAAGTAGGTTTGGAATCTGTAATAAAGGAACGAACTGCATCTGCACTCAAACCGAGGGCATCAATGACCATGGAGTCATACCCGGCTCCGATCCCTGGGTAGCCGTCCGCAATTTTACCGGCTGCCTCCAATGATACTTTTTGCCAAAGGCGTGGGAGGTGAAGAACGCCGTTAGGTCCGGCAGTTCCAGAACTGATTAGAGGTACGATTTTAGACATAATTTCTCTATTGTTTTGTTGGTTTAGGTTAGGGTTAAAGAAAGGGGCTGACTTTTTGAAGAATCTTAGAATTCTCAAAAATAAGTTCGACAAACTCAGCATGCCATTCATCAAAGGTAAAGTCTTTAATACCTTAACCTCAAAAATAAAAAACTATTCCTCAACATGAATTCTAAAGAGAAAAAAATCGGGTTTGTCGGAGTCGGTCGCATGGGAGCCAATATGGCCCGTAACCTCAAGGACAAAGGCTACACCATCAGCTGTGTAAACGATGTAAACAAGGATGCTGCCTCGGCACTCGCCTCTGAGCTAGGCTGTGATCAAGCTGAGACTCTTGCCGCAGTGACCGCCCAGTCCGATATTGTACTCACCGTGGTCACCAATGATGCCGCGATGGAATCCATTTTCTTCGGTACCGATGACAATCTTTTTCAAAACGCAACCGGTACCCTCTTCATCAACTGTGCCACCCTCTCCCCAGCGATGCATGTAAGGTTGGAAAATGCGGCCACAGAAAACGGATCCACCACGCTCGAAGGTTGCATGGCGTCCAGTATCACTCAGGCACGAGAAGGCACGCTTTATCTAATGATTGGCGGAAAACAGGAAATTTTTGATAGCGTAAAGGATTTGCTCGATGATCTCAGTATCAACCTTCGTTTCGTGGGTGAAGCCGGACGGGCTGCTCAGGTAAAGGCCCTTGTTAATATGGTCATGAACATTAATACCGCCGCCCTGGCCGAAGGATTGGGCATTGGCGATGCACTTGGGCTGGACCTTGAAATGCTTTGCGAGATTTTCTCCCAGACAGGGGCCAACTCACGCGTTCTGGAAACAGATGCCGAGGATATGCTCGGACGTGATCATGAATGTTATTTTTCCGCGGAACATGCAGCCAAAGACTCAGGCATTGCGATTGCTGTGGCCGAAGAAGCTGGTGTTCCAGTACCCTTGGCCAAGGCCACCCTCGCCCAGTATGAGAAGATGGTAGCCGCTGGTCTCGGAGATCTTGACAAATCCGGCGTCGCCGAACTCACCTTCAAAGGCCGCGGTCCGGGAAACTAAGTTCTTTTCCTAAAGCCTCAGTAAAGGTATTTGAAAAGCAACCTGACTTTAACAGGTGCCAAACATACGGTCGCCCGCGTCTCCCAAA
>CACFTI010000003.1 GCA_902569115.1 uncultured Verrucomicrobiota bacterium
TGAAAGATATGTGGTGACCGTTTCCTACGACAGCCCGGAAGTCGAAGGGTATCTTGATCTGGCGATTGGACATCTTTCCGAAGGTGCCTCCGTAGAGAAGGAATTAAAGTCAGAAATTGTGAGCCATTGGGACAGGGATGCGATCTATTTGCAGGGTTGGGAGGGAGTGATTGATGCGGGAATCGTAAAGGATCCATGGGCCTGGCGGGAAGAGGTTGACTGGGGATACAATGATGACGGTGAGGAGATCGCTTTTCTGGAGGAAGAGGCGGAGAATGAGGAATGAGTGAGTATTATTTTATTCGCGGCCATGAGCCCACCGAAGAACAGCCATGGATTATTCCAGAGCCTTTTGTGGAAAAGGTTTTTGGGCATTACGAGAGGCGTGGGACTCCGTTTCTGCAAAATCAAAGAAAGGTGAATCATCGAATATACCTCGACTGGTCTGGGGTTTTACATCTCGGAAGACCCTGGAGTCAATTTCCTGAGGTTCCCACTTGGAGACAGTTTTTGATAAAATATGAGGGTTATTCCCGGGATGATGTGAAATACCGATTGGATAAGATTGGTTGGGTTCAAAAGGACGAATTAAATGACCGCGTCTCGGAAGAATATTTCTACGACCAGTTGGCTCATAATTATATGCCTGCGGCTCAGTTCGCCCATCTTGTGGATAGTTTGAAAGTGGGCACAAGTGACGAGAAGGCCGGAGAGATACTGGGACATTTACGCCGCTATGAGGGCTCGTTCACTGGTTCTGATGTCCTCTACATGCAGTTAACCGAGCCGATTACTTTATCGTGGTTGCAGTGGGCATTCAACAAAGCGGGCGAACCCGCGAATTTTTATCAATTGTAAGAACAGAGAGAAAGTAAAGAAATGAAGAAGACAGCACTGGAAGAAGAAATACTGGAGGATGTAAACCGACTGAAGGAAGTATGGGGGATTGAGGAGCCGCTTCGATTGAGCGGTGGGTTTTACCAGAACTATTGCAATATATCCGTAACCAACCGGAAAATCCGGAAGAAAAAGAGACAGACCTGGGCGGGGGTGCTCGCACAGGAACTGGGACATTTGCCCGAGACGGAGAAGGAATGGTTGCAGGCATTCAACCTGACGGGAGTGTTGCCCCCGAAGAAGTTTACCAAGCTACGCAACCGGTTGTGGGACTATGATCATTGTATCGAACTGCAGGACCTGAGTGATCCGGTGGGAGAGAACAGTTTGGGAGAACCTTACAAGTGCCCGACACCTTCGGCGATGGCCTATGATCTATTCAAAGCCCTGCGGGTATGGGAATGGTTTGACCGGAGCTATCTAAGCCGATGGGAGGGCTTTCAGTACAATAATGATGGATTTCCCAAAAATCCGGGTCGTAATGTACTACTGATCAGTCGACGGTTTGGTTGGGATCTGGCCGAGGAATTGAAACCACGCTTCGGGATCATTCTTAATCTCCGCCCGACCCGGGAAGATTCCAGACAGAAGTAAGCGGTTGCCAACTTTTGCAGGTCAGCGTAGGGGAGAGAGTATGAAGATTTCATCTCTTTCCCTGCTCTTTCTTGTATCCATTATTGGCACAGTCCTAAACGGCCAGGCCGATGGTTTGCTTCCCATGGCCAAGCCGGAAGCGGTTGGGTTGGATCCGAAAAAACTGGAAGCGGTGGATGAGAAGATGGAGGCTTTGATCGAGGAGAACCGCCTGACCGGTGGCACGGTGGTGATCGCCCGCAAGGGAAAGGTGGCCCATTTCGAGACCTATGGTCTGCGTAACCGGGAGGAGGAATTACCCATCGAGAAGGATACCATTTTTCGCATTTATTCGATGACCAAGGCGATCACATCGGTCGCTGCTTTGATGCTGTGGGAGGAGGAGAAATTGAATCTGGATGATCCATTGTCCAAGTTTTTTCTGCCCTTGAAAAAGATGAAGGTATGGAAGGATGGAAAACTGGTCGATACCGAGAGGGAAGCAACGGTGGCCGATTTGCTGAGGCATACTTCTGGTCTGACTTACGGATGGATGTCCACCAAGCCGATCCGTGAGGCCCTGCGTTCCGCTGGGGTGTTGGACCGAAATAAAAAAATGGTCCCCATGATGAATGGTATGGCCGAGGTGCCCCTGCAGTTTCAGCCGGGATCGGACTGGGTGTACGGTTGCTCCACGGATGTACTCGGAGGCGTGGTGGAGGTGGCATCGGGCATGCCTTTCGATAAATTTCTGGAGGAGCGAATTTTTAAGCCCTTGAAAATGAAAGATACCGGGTTTTATGTACCGGCAGAAAATGTGGACAGGTTTGCTGCCAATTATAACTACCGGAAGGGTAAGCTCACGATGATCGATGATCCTGAAACGAGCAGTTATCTGGAGAATCCGGCATTCAAATCAGGTGGGGGTGGGCTGTGCTCGACTGCGACGGATTACATGAGGTTTCTCCTGATGATTGAAAATGGAGGAAAATTTGAGGGGAAGAAATATTTATCAAAGAAGAGCGTGAAGCTGATGACCACCAATCAGATACCCAAGGGTGGGGGATGGGTGACCTTTGGTGAACAGGTCAGAGAAGGCGTGGGTTTTGGACATGGATTTTCAGTGCGGGTAAAAATGAGCAAATGGGACCCGAATGGAAGAGTCGGAGAATATGGATGGGGCGGGGCGGCCAGCACGCACTATTGGATATCGCCCAAGGATAATTTGATTGTACTGACCCTGGAGCAGGTGATGCCCTACAATTTCAATACTGAATGGGCCCTCAAAGGTCTAATCTATGACGCGTTGGTGGACTGATGGGTTTCGAGTTTGTGCGAGTGCACAAAAAGAGAGCCTGGATTACTCGCTTGTGTGAGGTGACTTGAAAGAGACGACCCGTTTGTCCTTGAGCTCAATATAGCCCTCCTCGTCCACTCCATCTGAATTTAAATCACCCGTGTACAAATAGACCACTTCCACATGAGGTTTAACCGATGGTCTCATACGGGTGGGGCGACCGAGGGTTTCCCGGACGGAATATTCTGACATGCGTTTGCGGATCTTGGTCCATGGTTCGGGGTTGGTCCAGGGACCGCGGGCCTGATCCTGACTGCTCTTGAATTCACGGCGAAATTTATCAAAGAATTCTTTTTTCTCGGTTTCGTCCTGCGGGATAAGCCCGGGTAATTGCTTGGCGATCTCCTGGGCCCCGCCTTTTTCCAATTCGCTAATCCGTTCCTTTAGTTTTGCATTCTCCTGCTCAAGTGCGGCCAGCCTTTTTTCAATGGCTTCCAGTTGGGAGGCGGTGTCCACCTTTGCCGATAACTGGGAGAAGGAGAACAGAAAGATGGAGGCAAGAATTGAGAATCTCAGGTTTCCGGCAGTTTTATGAAAAATAATTTGGGGAGAAGTGAATTGAGTAAAGATCATGGCGTTAAAAAAGCACCGTGAGTGATATTCGTCAATGTTTTCAAAAAAATTATGAGGGTTAAGTGGTGAAACTGAAATTTATGAAGAGTTCCTGTTTGCACAGTTGATGGATTTCTAAAATGCTAAGTTCCGAAAATAAACCGTATCGAAAAAGATTTAATGACTGATCCAAGAGATCCATTTAAAGAAGCCCGCGGGAAATGTCCTATTCACTCGACTGAGTTTAACGGGGAGGACATACCCTTTGTTCTGGGTTTGAAGGACTTACGGAAGACGGCGAAGGATTGGCAAAATTTCAGCAGTGATCATCCGTTCAAGGTGGTTCCTCATACGGAGGAAAAGATGCGATCGATGAGGCAGATTCCAATCGAGATGGATCCTCCTGACCATACCGATTACCGGGCGTTGGTGGAGCCATTTTTTAAGCGGCCCAATGATCCTGCCTATATCGCGGATATGGAGAGCCTGATAAGTTCGATGGTGGAAGAGATGCTCGCTACAGATAAGGTGGATGCGGTACATGAATTTGCCCTGCCTCTCCAGTGCCGGGCATTGACAAGGTTATTGAATGTTCCGGAAAGCGAAGCGGATATCTGGAAGGAGTGGGGATTGCATGCTTTAACCGAGGGGGAGGGACTCGAAGAATACACTGCTGAGCAGTTTGCCAAAGCAGAGTCACAACCGGGCGATGATTTTTTCAGCATGCTTAATCAAGTGGAGTTTCGTGGGCGGAACCTCACGCTGGAGGAGAAGCAGGGAATCGCGAATGTAACCTTTGCGGGAGGGAAGGATACGGTGATCAATGTGGTAAGCAGTATCATCGTTTACTTTGCAGAAAACAAAGAGGCTCTAAAAACTTTAAGAGAGAATGAAAAAAATATAAACACGGCATGCGAGGAATTTGTTCGCTATGTCAGTCCGTTGACTGCGATTGCCCGGACATGTCCACACGGAGCCCAGGTGGGGGAGCAGGATATTCCCGCGGGTGGTCGGGTGGGGCTGTGCTGGCCATCAGCCAACCGGGATGAGACTGTTTTCGAAAAGGCCGATGAGGTGGTGCTCGACCGGATACCCAATCCGCACATCGGATTTGGTTTTGGGATTCATAACTGCCTCGGTGCCCCGCAGGCACGTCTGATTATCCGGAGTTTATTGAAATCACTCTCCGAACAGGTGAAGTCAATAGAGTTGATCTCCGCAGTGCCGAGGATGGAGAACGAGGAATCCTATACACGGCAGGTCGGCTACGACCAGGCAGTCGTGAAGTTTTCTTAAGCTTGCAAAACCCTTACCCTGACGGGTCCACCTTAAAAGAAATTACTTTTTGCGGTCCCATGGGTTGGGTGCCCTGGGCTCATATTGAACGACATGACTTTCTCCTTCCTGATTTGGTTTGCCAAGCATTTCAATCTCTAGGATTTTCTTGGATAAAAGCCCCATGAATCAACTATCTCTTGTTTGCCTCCTTTCTTTCATGCCAGTCCTTGGTTTTTCAGCCAAGTGGTACAAGGGAAATACGCATGTGCACACCACGCTATGTGGACATGCGGATTCAACTCCCGAGTTTGTGGCCCAGTGGTACCATGACCGGGGATACAATTTTTTGGTGCTCAGTGAGCATAATAAATTTATCGATCCTTCCACGGTTAAACTAAAGGGCGAGATAAGGGATGATTTTCTGCTACTGCCTGGGGAGGAAGTGACCGGTCCGGTACATAGTACGGCGATGAATATAAGTCGTTTAGTGCCCTGGGAATTTAAACATAAGGATCGTTCTAAAATTATTCAGAATCATGTGGACGAAACAAGGAAAGCGGGGGGAGCGGTGATTCTTAATCACCCGAATTTTGGAAGGCCCATTCATTCCCACGAAATCCTACCGGTTAAGAATCTCTACATGTTCGAACTGTATAATTCTCACCCAGGGGTACATAGTTTTGGCAATGCTCATCGCCCGAATCTTGAACAGGTGTGGGACGCTTTGCTGGAGAAGAAAATGACGATTTACGGGGTATCCTCGGACGATGCCCATAAGTTACAAAAATGGGGAGAAAAAGAAAATAACCCGGGTCGGGGTTGGGTGATGGTGAAGTCGGAAGATTTATCTTCGGAAGCCATTACCAAGGCGATGTTGAAGGGAGATTTTTATTCATCCTCCGGTGTGATGCTCGGAAAGTTGGTACGGGGGGAATCACATATCGAACTTGCCGTAAATCAAGATGAGACCGCCTGTGAGTTGGCTTCGGAATTTCTTTTTGGAAGACCGGTAAGCAAGGGTGAGCCCGGTACTTATATCGAATTTATTGGACCGGGAGGAGAGGTTGTGAAGTCGATGGAAGGAAATTCCGGGATCTGTAAAGTTGAGGGTGCATATCTTCGTGCCAAGGTAACTCACCGGGTGAAAAAGAAAGATGGTTCACTTCGTGAGTATTATGCCTGGACCCAACCGGTTTTTACAGACGGTCGATAGGGTGGTTCGCTTTATTTGATCCGCAGGATTCCCTGCATCGCAATCCAGTGTCCGGGAAATGTGCAAATAAACGGATAATCCCCGGCCTCTTTCGGTGCAGTGAAATGGAGGGAGTGTTGCGTGTTTGGATCAATGACCGGAACGAAATGGAGCACTTCTGATAAATCGGGAACATAATCTTTTTCACCCGCTTTGGGATCGTTGAGCATCTTAAAGGAAGCATCGCCTACTTTTTGGGCAGTTCCCGGTTTTACGATAACCAGATTGTGGGGCATGGCATCCACATTGACAAGTTTAAGAACGAGGGTTTCTCCTTTTTTAGCTTCTACCAATGTTTTATCATACTTCAACCCACTGATGGTTTTGATGAGGATTTCCCGGGCACCTTCCGTAATCTTGCCGGACCAATCCGGTTTCTTTTTGGGCTTGGTGTTTTCAGTACGCAGTGCCCCGATATCCCGATTTGTCGCCACCACTTTTGCAAGCCAATCGGCAGAGTAGGGTGGGTGAGGGTACATGGGTGAGGAGAATAAATCGGCGGAGAATTCGACTCCGTCCACATCGCGAAGTTTCATCCGTAGATATAACTGCATGACCGGCTTTAATGCGGGCATTTCCACAAAGATGGATTTTTTATTATCTAATAATTTCACGGAACGAACCGGGACAGGATCATGACCCAGGCTGTCCGGGTTATTGACGGAAAATTCCGGGGATCCATATCTTTTACCATATTCATAATTCCATTGCTGGGCGAAAAAATTACCGATGTCTTTTCCCGTCTTTGCAACCAGTTCGACTGCAAAGTCAATGCGGAGGCCGTTTTCGTGAGCCTTAAATCCAATCGGTTTTCTGACCTTCCCTCCGAGGTAGCGAACCCGGTGAAAGCAGCCGTCCTGGGTTGAATAATCTCCCCAACCGTCCAGACCCACGGTGTAAAGCTGACCATCCTTTGGATGAAAGGCTCCACGCATAACACCCGCAAGAAATTCTCCTTCCAGCGGAACGACCGCACCCTGCGGGCGCTTGGATGTGCCATCCCGAAGGATAAGATAATGTGCGTTGGCCCCATAGCTCAGGCCCACATGAGATCCTGCAAAAGGTTCCCATTGTTCGCTGGTGATCTCCACCATGCCCCCGGTGGAATTATCCACACCCCGGGGAACAAAACAGATAGGGGGGGGCAATCTTATCTTTCTCCCCGGAATTCCCGTAGTGTTCGCCCTGGTTGACTTCAATGATGGCGGATGCAGGAGTCCAAGTTCCTTCCTGGGGGGCGGCCCAGAAATAATCTTTTGATCCGCCAACGCCCATACAGTTACGGACTCCATAGGCGAGGACTTCGGTCTTACGATTGGTTCCGGTACGGAATAAATTGGTATGCTGAATGAAATAAAAGGCACCATCTCCTGTCCGGTGAAGACCAAAGGTATGAGTATGGCTCCGGTTGAAACCGCCAAAATCATTGGCGTACTTTTCATAGTAATCCACTTCCTCGTCGTCATTGGAATCGTGAAGGATGGAAATTTGGCAACGGTCGAGGACGAAGACTCCTTCTTTATCGATATGGATTCCGACTGGCTGGTTGAATCCGGTGGCATACCGTTGCCAGGTAACTTTATCTAGGCTGTCACTTATTCCTTTTACCAACCAGATGTCGCCGGGCAGGCTCGCGACGAGGGCATCTCCATTGGGAAGGAAGGCCATGCTGGTCAACTGCATGACTGTGTTATAGGGGTTGTTGTATGGGACATTGAGTGTGTCCACGGCATAGGCTGATCCGTTCTTTGGCTTTCCCAATTTGCCTGGAACTTGGAGAACATCATTCCAGCGTTTTTTTATTTTACGGTCATTTTTTAAATGAGCGATCGCGGAGGCTATTTCCTTATCCTCGTCGTCCCTGGAAATTCGAATCACAACGCTGGCATTTTTCTGAATACCTTCCGCAATGATTTCCCCGTCTTTCCATCGGATATTTTGGATGCCTTGAATTTGGGAGAAGTTTACTTTGATGTCTTTGTCGATTACCTGACAGGGGAGAGAGACTTTGGCGGATGGATTTAAAAAGTCGATCCGTCGAAAGAATGAATTTGTGGAGGACCAGGGTTCATCCTCAATCCGGGCAGAGCCGATACGGTATTCGAAGACCACCCGTTTGCCAAATCTACGGAGTCCGAGGTATTCGCCTCCATTGGGCATTTTTGCCTGATCGATCTGAAACCATGGTTTTGCCTGAATCGTGGCTCCACGGGAGGAACCCCACCGAAAAGGACCGAAAGTGAGCCACCCTTCTGACCAGACTGCCCGGTAAGAAAGAGTCTGGGGATCAAAGCAGGTGGAGAGTAAATGTCCGTCTCCTAATTTTACACAGACTCCTTTTTCGACATTAAATCCTTTGGGTCCCTTGATCACATGAGCAAAATGTTCCCCGGTATCTCCATCATTCCACCTGCCGTCGTTGTGTCCATTTTGATTGTGTTTTCCCCAGTGCCCATGGAGTCCGCCATCAAGACCCGGGAATGCAGGGATGACTGCAGGGATCTTATCGGGGTGGGCCATGTAGTAATCAGCCTGCCTTTGATAAAAGTCATAGACCCGGGCCTCATTGACAGTCTCATCCGCCAAACTATAGCCAGTCCGTCCTTTTTGGGGGTCAGAATATGGATACTTGCCAGCCGTGGCGATATTCAGTGAGTTCCCGCTTGCAAAGGGGAATGAAAGGATGAAAGTGGCCCCCGCAATCAGAAGCAATCTCAATTTTTGCATGATGGTTAATAAAATGAACTTCGCTGAAATGGCAATGGGATAGCTAGTCTTTCGGGTGGCAATCTTCAGTGAATTTTCAATGGTCCATGGGGTAATGTTCCTTGAACTCTTCGGCTAATCCTGATCTGGTCATCTTATGAAACTTAGATACTTTTCCCTTTTTTCTCTTACTCTTTATCTGGCGATCGGATGCCTGGCCAAAGACCGTTTAGTCCTGGTAAGTGCATCATACGGAAAAAATATCCTCGCGATTACTGATGCCAAGGGTGATGTGCTTTGGTCTTACAAAACGGCAGGAAGAGAGAAAGGGCATGCGGGGCACCACGATGTTCACATGCTGGGAAATGGAAATATTCTTTTCCATGAGACCTGGCAGGATGTGAAGGAGATCAATTTAAAGAAAAAAATTGTCTGGAAGTATGACTGTGCCACGGCCAATGGAAATCGAGGAAGGGGCGTGAATGTCCATGCATTTTCAAGACTAGCGAATGGGAATACCCAGATTGTGGAAAGTGGCGTTGGTCGAGTGATTGATGTTGATGGTTCGGGCAAGTTAATCCGTTCCTTTGCCTTAAAGCCAGGAGGCACCGCCAGTACCCGATGGGCAAGAGCGACTCCACAGGGAACTCTGCTGGTTTGCTCCGAGCAACCGGGCGTGGTCACGGAATATGATAAAAATGGAAAGGTGGTCTGGGACTATTTAATCAAGACGCGGGTGTACGGGGCGATCCGTTTGAAAAATGGAAATACTTTGATCGCGTCAGGTAGTGGGAACAGCGTGGTGGAGGTGACTCCCGATAAAAAAGTGGTTTGGGAAATCAAGGGCAAGGTCCCGGGTACGGATATCGAATTAAAATGGATGACTTGTCTTCAGGAAACTGAAAGTGGAAATTTTATCGTGGGGAATTGCCATGCGGGACCTGACAATCCGCAAATTTTTGAAATTACCAAGGATAAGAAAGTCGTCTGGGAATTCAACGAATTTGATCTGGTTGGCAACGGCCTTGCCTGCTGGCAGGTTCTCGACGGTAAAGATGCAGGTAAGTTGCGGAAGAAATTATCCGCACTAAAGTAAGTTTTTAAGACTTGTTAGAATCTTCAGTTACTCATCGCTTCGAGCGGTGGAGCAAACTTGGTGAGGTTGATCCCTTCGACGGCGGTCTCATATTCTTCCATCGTGGGGATACGTCCGAGAATGGCGGATAGTACCACCACAGGGGTGGAGGCCAAAAGCGATTCACCTTTCTTACGATCCGAATCCTCAACAACGCGACCCTGAAAAAGGCGGGTGGAGGTGGACATAACCGTATCTCCGCGTTCCGCTTTTTCCTGATTTCCCATGCAGAGGTTACATCCGGGGCGTTCGAGATACATCATGTTTTCGTACTCGGTGCGGGCGGAGTTTTTGGGTGCATCGTCGTTGAATACGAAGCCTGAATATTTCTCAAGCATGTTCCAGTCGCCTTCCTCCTTTAACTCATCGATAATATTGTAGGTGGGGGCTGTGACCACGAGGGGTGCCTGGAACTCCACCTTGCCGTTGTCTTTTTCCAAATTGCGGAGCATATGGGAAACAATTTTGAGGTCACCCTTGTGCACCATACAGGATCCGACGAAACCAAGATCTACTTCTTTGGTTCCCTGATAAAAGGATACCGGGCGGATGGTGTCGTGCGTGTATCGCTTGGAAACATCGTCATTATTGACATCCGGGTCGGCAATCATGGGTTCATTGATTTGATCGAGATCGACCACGAATTCTTCAAAATATTTGGCATTGGCATCCGGAGTGAGGGCGGGTTTCTCACCGGAGCGGATTTCAGATATGCGCTGGTTGGCACGATCGATCAATCCCTGGAGCACCTGTTTTTTGTTGTCCATGCCTTTGTCGATCATGACCTGAATCCGGCTCTTAGCGATTTCAAGGGATTCAATCAAGGTGTCATCCTGTGAAATACAGATGGAAGCCTTGGCCTTCATCTCGGCCGTCCAGTCGGTGAAGGTAAAAGCCTGGTCAGCGGGTAGGGTACCGATATGAACTTCGATGATTCTGCCCTGAAATACATTCTCCCCAAATTTCTTGAGCATCTGTGCCTGGGTCGCATGGACCACATCACGGAAATCCATGTGATCTTTTAGGGTTCCCTGAAAAGTAACTTTGACGGATTCAGGGATCGGCATGGTAGCCTCACCGGTGGCAAGGGCGAGGGCGACGGTTCCGGAGTCAGCACCGAAGGCTACACCCTTGGACATACGGGTGTGAGAATCTCCCCCAATGATAATCGACCAGTCGTCGACGGTAAGATCGTTCAGTACCTTATGGATAACATCGGTCATCGCATGATATTTGCCATCGGGATCGCGTCCGGTGATCAGTCCGAAGTTTTGCATGAAGCTCATCAACTTGGGAATATTTACCTGTGCTTTCTTATCCCAAACCGAAGCGGTGTGACAGCCTGACTGGTAGGCACCGTCCACGGTTGGGGAAATGATGGTGGCCGCCATGGCTTCCAATTCCTGGGAAGTCATCAGACCGGTGGTGTCCTGGGATCCCACAATATTTACTTTCACCCGTACATCCGATCCGGCGTGCAGAACCGTGCCTTCCTTAACGCCGACCATGTTTTTATTAAAGATTTTTTCAACTGCAGTAAGTCCCTGACCATCCTTGGAGATCTCGCGTGCCGGTGCAAAGACGGGAGGGATATCAATTCCCAAAACAGAGGATGCGAAACTCTGAAGTTTCTTACCAAATACAATCGCATAGGATCCACCCGCACGAATGAACTCAACCTTCTGGGGAGTGAGGGCAGGGGAGATATCCATTAGCTCGGTTTCACCCTCGTACAATTTCTTGGTTTTTGTATTGATGGTAAGCACCTTGCCGGTTTCCACGGAGTAGGTTTGTTCGAGCACGGGGTCACCGTTTTCATCGAGGACGGTATTTCCTTCTGCATCCACTTTTTTAACCCAGTTATTGAGGTCGATTCCGATACCCCCGGTAACACTGACAGTGGTAAGAAAGATAGGAGAAACTCCATTGGTTCCGGCAACGATGGGGGCAAAATTTACGAACGGAACATATTTGCTGGCCTGTTTGCCGGTCCAGAGGGCAACATTGTTTACTCCGGACATTCTGGACGAACCGACGCCCATGGTTCCCTTTTCAGCAATTAACATGACCCGCTTGTCCGGGTGCTGGTTTTTCAGTGCGGTGATTTCCGCCTGGGCCGATTCGGAAATCAGGCATTTCCCATGCAATTCACGGTCGGAACGAGAGTGTGCCTGATTACCCGGTGAGAGCAAGTCGGTGGAAATATCCCCCTCGGCGGCAATGTAGGTGACCACCTCGATGGTCTCGTCAACTTCGGGAAGTTGGGTGAAAAATTCAGCCTGAGCGTAGCTTTCCAAAATTTCTTTGGCCAAGGCATTACCTTCCTTGAAGGCTTCTTCCAAACGATCGGTATCTGCTTCGTACAAAAAATACCTGAGTTTTAAGAACTTCAGCCGCTTGCTGGGCAATTCCCAGATCTTCGCCTAAAGCCAAATCTAAGAGCATTTCCACAGAAGGACCGCCCTTCATGTGAGAGAGTAATTCAAAAGCAAAGGTAGGGCTAATTTCCTCGACTACGGATTGGCCGAGAATGATTTCTTTAAGAAAGCCTGCTTTTTCTCCTGCTGCGGGGGTTGTGCCTGGCAGGGTGTTGAAGATAAAAAAGTCAATCGATGCATTGCGGTGTTCGTTTGATGTGTCCTTGATCTGCGTGATGATTTCAGCAAGCAAATCAGCCCGGTCAATAGGCTTGGGGCTTAATCCCTGGGATTCACGTTCTTCGATTTCTTTTAAATATTCTGGGTAGTTCATAATGAACCTGAAAATCTAGATTGAAGCCTGATTCTTTCAAGCAGAATATGTGTGGGAATCAAGAACTGTTGTTTTTTATCCTTATTTTTGGGATTCAGCTTTCAATTTACAAAATAAAGATAACCTTGGGGTTTCTCCACTTGCCCATAACATAGATAATCTTGAAATTTACAGAAAATTCTTCCGTTTCCCTTCAACTTTCGGGCGTGCACAAATCATTTGGTCGTGTGGATGTGCTTCGTGGAATTGATCTCACGATTGGAGAGGGTGAGCGGGTGGCTCTGATGGGGCCGAGTGGAAGTGGCAAATCGACTTTGTTAAATTGTATTTGTGGGATTGAAGGAGTGGATCGGGGAAAGGTTGTCGTAGGCGAGCAGGACCTGAGTAATTTAGACCCCCGTGATCTTGAAAAAGTCCGAAGAGAGCAGGTCGGTTATGTTTTTCAATCTTTTCACCTGCTTCCCACGCTCAGTGCATTCGAAAATGTTGAATTTTCTGCCCAGTTGGCCGGGATGGGCAAGACGGAGAGATCCTCCCGGGTTCAGGAACTTATGGAGCGGGTGGGGATGAGTCACCGCTTGGATCATTTCCCTGATACTTTAAGCGGGGGAGAACGACAGCGGGTGGCAATCGCACGGGCATTGATCCATCAGCCCAATTTGGTCCTGGCCGATGAGCCCACCGGAAGTTTGGATACCGAAACCGGTGCCCAAGTATTGGATTTATTAAAGAGTCTTTCCGATGAGTACAAGGTGTCGATTCTTTTGGTGACGCACGACCGGGAATCGACCCGTATTTGTGACCGGGTGATTACGATGCAAGACGGCTTACTTGTTTCCTAAGTTTGGTGAAACCTTTGCCGTCCCGATTACAGATTGCTTGGTTCCTATTAACCAAAACCACCTTCAGGCATTGGCGGAAAAGGGCGGGTCATTACGCATTGCTTATCGGAATTGTCGCCGTGGGTGTCGGGGCGTTCAATGGCATCCGGCAGGCCAGTCGGGCAGCCTCCGCTAATTTTGGTCTCTTTAATCAGGCAATTTCGGGACAGAGTGACTTTCTGATTGAGTCGCCCAATCAAAGATTACAGCAGAACGATTTGAATCGGGTGCGTGAAATTGCGGGTGACCCTGACTGGCATCTTGTGCCGGTGATTGAAGGTTCGGTGACCGCGGTTCGAAATAATGGCGAAGCGAACAAACAGCTGAAATTAATTGGTCTTGATTTATTGTCTTTGGGGAACCTGCCCAAAGTATCCCGGGAAAGCATTCAATTTTCAGAGGATGATAATGAGTGGTACGATTGGTTGGGGACTGAGAATGAAGTCTGGGTTAGTCGAAAGTTAGCCAATGATTTAAGCTTGTCAGAGGGGGACACGATCCCATTTCTGGCCAGTGGTCGAAAGGGGAAAATGAAAGTCAGGATGATCCTCGGGAATGAAGAAAATAACCTGCCTGATGATCTCGTGCTTGCGGATATACCCACTGTACAAAATCTTCTTCGCAGACCCGGGGAATTAAATCGTGTAGAGGTTGTGATTAACCAGACCAATAAACGGGAGGATAAAAGCTATCTTTCCGAAATCGAGAGTAGAATCCAGCTAGATTTACCAGAACATCTATCGCTTTCTCCAACCGAAAACAGGGCGGCTGACCGGGCGGCAATGACCGCGGCTTTCCGGCTCAATTTGACAATACTTTCGCTGATTGCGATTTTGGTGGGGGCCTATCTTATTCTGCAGGCTCTTGATGCTGCGGTGGTGAGAAGACGCGGCGAAATTGCCACCTTGCGATCAATGGGAGTGGATGGCGGGATTTTATTTTGGACCTATTTGTTGGAGGCTTTTTTTCTTGGAGTAATCGGTTCGGTTTTGGGGGTGGGGGTTGGTCACATCCTTGCACTCAGTGCCGTGGGCATGCTGGCCGACACAGTCAATGCTTTGTATTTTGCCACATCCGTGGAAGCCCTAGCGATGAACGGGATGGATTTGTCCATTGGTTTAGGTTTGGGGATAATCTTTAGCCTCTTGGCGGGTTGGTTGCCGGCAAGGGATGCCACACTGACACCACCGGCTCAGATTCTCGCGAAAGGAGATTGGTCTCCCGGTTTTTCCTGGTTGCGCAAACCGAATGCGGGGCTTGGTTTGCTAATCCTGGGTGGACTTGCTTTGCTCTTCCCTCCCTACGAAATGACCGGAGGTTCGAAGATGCCTGCCGGTGGTTTTGTGGCGGCCGGGTGTTGGGTGCTGGGCTCGGCTTTATTGTCCGGGCATTTATTAGTTTTTCTTGCCAAATGGTTTCGTCCGTTCGCCACCGGCCCCGTTTCCCGGCTTGCCTGTAGTCGCTTGCTCGATGGATCCAGTCGTCACCGTTTGGCGGTGGCAGGACTAGTGGTAGCGGTTAGTATGGTTACGGGGATGTTTCAAATGATCGGAAGTTTTCGGGATACGATTGAGGAATGGTTTGATGTCCGTTTCCAGGCTGATCTTTATGTATCTGAGAGCGGGGTAACGGGGGCGGGAAGTTTGAACGGAATTGACCCCGTGGTGATGAAAGAACTGCTGGAAGATCCCAATATCGAGTATGCAGATGTTATGAGGATTTGCTATGCCAAGCCTGCAAAGGGGATTACGGTGCTTGCGGGGGTCGACCTGGAGCATTGGAGTGAGAAAGCCCGGCAGATTTGGTTAAAGAAACCGGGCGAGCTTCAAGTGATTGATGGTGCGGAAGCTGCCTTGGTGAGTGAAACTTTTGCCAGAAGATTCGAGGTTCTTAATGGGGGGGGTGTCGAGTTAGATACTCCGGCAGGAAAAAAGAAAATTTCCCCGTTTGGTATATTTTGTGACTACGGAAATGAGTTTGGAATGGCTGCAGTCGATCAAGACAAATGGGTGGAATGGGTGGGCACGGACCGGCCAATTAATGCGAGCCTTTATCTCACTGATTCCGACCAGGTGAAGGAAACCAGGGATCGATTGAGACTGGCGTATCCAGGCTTGGATGTACGGGATGAGAAAGAACTTAGAGATGTGGCTATTGGAATATTTGAACAGACTTTTCAGGCAACCCATGCGTTGAGTATTATTGGACTGGTCGTTGCTTTTGCTGGTTTGCTGCTGGGTTTACTATCGATTTTTGATGAATCCACCCAGACCTGGCAGACCTTGAAACATCTCGGCTTTTCCACTTCCCGTTTTATCCTGTCCGCAGGCTTGGAGGGCGGTGGAATCGGCCTGGCGGCTTGGGTGAGCGGAGTCATGGCCGGACTGGCGATGGGGTGGTTGTTGATTTTTGTGATTAATGTGCAGTCGTTCGGATGGACCCTGCTTTGGACTATTCCTGTCGGGGAAATCCTGCTTTTTGGATTTCTGCTGGTTTTGATTGGGTTTGCATCGGGAGTGTGTTCGGCGACTTTTTGGAGAATGAGAAGAAGATGAAGATTGTACCCTTACTTTTTACCGTAACCTTGTTGTCAACTCTTCGCGGAGAATGGATTCAGCCTCCCGGGCATTCTACAAAAGGTTATCTCGTGCCTACGCCTGATTACGAACCGTCGTTCCCGAGGGATCATGGAGCACATCGGGCCTATGGATTGGAGTGGTGGTACTGGGTGGGGCATTTGGAAGTGGAGGATAGCGGGGAGGAATTTGGGTTTCAGTCCACCGTTTTTCGCTTGGCTGGAGATCCCAGGGAATCCAATCAATCGGCAGAGGCACCCTTTGGAAATAAACAGCTCTATCTCGCTCACAGTGCATTGAGTGATCTGAATGAGGGGCGATATTTACATACTGAACGGGTGATGCGGGAGGGTTGGCAGGCTCGGGCTGATTCTCAAACTATGTCCTTTCGTGTGGCAGGGATTCAGGCTGAAATACCCAAAGATGGTTTTGGGCATTCATTGATTACTCAATACCCCAAAGGCGGGAGGCTGGAATTACAGCTAAATCCCGCGAAGCCCATAATCCGTTTTGGAGAGAGGGGGCTTAGTCGAAAGGGGGATGATCCTGCATCGGTCAGTTGGTATTGGTCTTACACGCGACTTAAAGCAACCGGCATACTTTTGTATCAAGGGAAAGAATTAAAGGTGAAAGGGGAAGCCTGGATGGATCATGAAATTTCCTCAAGCCAGTTGGGTGATGGGCTCGCCGGGTGGGATTGGACATGCATGCAACTCTTTGACGGGACCGAGGTCAAAGCTTACCGCTTACGCAAGGAAGATGGTGGGAGTGACCGTTGGTCAGCGGTGTATTGGATCGACCATGAGGGCGAAGTTGATGTTGTTTACGCTGATCGTTTTTCGTGGGTGGAGGAAAAGAAATGGACGAGCCCGAAGACGGGCCTTACTTATCCCACAACCGTGAAAATTGAAGTGGATCATCCGAAGAAAGGAAAACTGACTTACCGGATCGAGCCGTTGATCAATAACCAGGAATTTTACGGACTGCAGGAAGATAATGCGTATTGGGAAGGAGCCTGCAGGGTCATTGATAATGAAGGCAGAATAATTGGTCGAGCCTACTTGGAATTAGCCGGTTATGGCGGAGGACTGGGCGCGAGACTGAACTAAAAGATTCTCTGGAGGAAGAAAAACAGATATCGCTCATTTATAATCCCCCCAACTTTAGTGGATTGATATAATTAAACAGTAACCCTTTTTAATCGACCGGAGTCCATGTTTTCTCTCCATACCGGTAAAAAGTATCTTCGGATGTTTCATTAAAAAACAGCCAGTTCTCTTTGCTGTTTTCGTAAATATATGGGAAAATTACATGATTACTCCAGCACCAACCAAAATCAGGTAAGTAAAACCAAAAATCTGAAATATCCAGATTAGATGAGTAAAACCAACCCATGCCTTGATGATAGTACCATGGGCTTAATTCTTCAAAATAAGACCCGAAATCAGGAAGCTTTTTCCAGCTAAAAGCCACATACTCCGAGTTTTCAAAGCTTGAAATCGTGCCTGAAGGATTTAAGCCGAGTTCAACTTCCCTTCCATCGGAGAATCCATCAGTGTCTGAATCAGTACTCGATATACTGGTTCCGTATCTTACAATTTCATCATAGTTACACAGACCGTCAGAATCATTGTCATCAAGGTCCGGTTCAGCCAGAAGATAGTCGAGTTGATAAGTCTTAGGCTCTATTTTCAAAATCGTTTCCTTTGAATTATATCTTATGAAATTATTAAAATTGTTGTAGAATTGAGATTTGGACATGCCAAAATGCTCGGTGAAGGCTGGAGCAAATCCATTGTTGTAGGCAAGAGAATACCAATCCGGCCACAGAGCTTTACGGAAGTTTGTAAGATGACATAGATATGTCATTGCAACGGTGGCGAGGTTGTAGTTTTGCATTCCTTCAGGATTAATTCCTTCATGAGTTTCCTGCTCGGTTCCAAAATTAAAATCAGGATATTGATCGTAGTAGTCTTTGGTTAAAGCCAAGAGGTCGCCAAGGTTTTCCTGTTTGTATGGATAGTTGTTTGGCGTAGATTTAACATATAAAGTCTCGATCAAAGCCGCCGCACCTTCCATCACCCAGGTATATGGTTTGGCCGATTCTGGTTGATCGAGTAGTGGGGCGTTTTGATAAATGTGATAATATTCATGAGCGAAGACTGCAAGTTGGTGCTCATGACCGTCCATGCTCTCTTTTTCGATGAAAATAACAAATTGAGGGTCTTTGGGGTCATTGGCATCAATTCCAACTGAGGATAAATAACTTCCCAATTGGGGTGTGTATCCAAAAATTGAGGCTGCAGTGGATAAAAGGGGTTGGTAAGCCGTACTGGAAGCTCCAGTTACAAAAATACTGTGGGAGTAACCGCCTCCAAAGAAAGCATGAAAATCAGAGATTACCTGTTCGAGATCAGTCTTTCGGATTTCTTCGACATCACTGGCAAAATGTTTGGTGATCGAGGGATTTGTAACTATTTGATCCCAACCGATTTCCTTAAGATCATTCCCTTTTTCAGTTGCAACAATTTTTGAAATTAAAACTAGGAAAAGTGAGGAAACTATTAATTTATAAAAAATCATATCTTTAGAGAATATTTAAACACTTCTAATGCCCAACCCCAAAGCCAATAAGAATATGCAAAGGGGATATTTTGAGAAAACATCGTTTATACATAGGTCATAATTATGAACTACAATGAATCACGAGAATTTTGGGGATGGGCTTTAATATCTGTATTTATCTCCATGGTGATTTCGTTTCTGTACAGATTTTTAATAGGAAGCTGATCAAGTTTACTTTTTGAAGTCTTTAAGCCCGTCATCGTTGATTTTTAATTTTTTTTTGTATTTTATCATTTTCTTGCGCTACCATTAAAGATGTCCAATCCCACATCTTCTGAAACTTCCTCATCTCTCCATTCGCAAGTTCAAGCTCACCTTCAACAAATATTAACAGAAGAAAACATCCCTGACTTAGATACTCCGGGGTTTCCTAGAAGCAAAATTAGTTCGAATCATAGAACATGCGGAGCTCTCAATAAAATCACTGACCCACCCCGACCTTCTGGAAATAATCCAACTTTTTACTGTCAACGATCTGTTGATCAGGGAAGGAGTTCAAAAGACAAGAGATGGAGCTCAAAATTCTCTGAATCTAGTAATTATGGCTCTTCACCGAGTCCCTCACCAAACCATTCATCACCCCAAAAGAAGTGTTCTTCACCTACTCTCAAAAATTGTTTTCTTGGACGCATAAATTCTGTTTTGGATGGAGAAAGTCGGGAGTTTGCCAGAGTCAAAGATCCAAGTGGTAAAAGAACCAACCTGATCTATCTTTTCCCTTAAATCTCTAGGTTGCTCCAGAATTGATTTCTAGGATTTAAAACTTTTTGATTCTTGCCAGGATACCGGTCATAAACATTGTGACCGGTTTAGAATTTCCCTAATGAATCATTACGGCCAAGTGCACGATTATAAGCTGCTAATAAAAAGATGGCGTGTCCTCGTTCGAAAAAATGGTTGGAAGATAAAGAAAATCGCTGAATCTGCAGATATGCCGGTCTATGAAGTGTTCGCGGGTAAAGAGGATTCTGGAAACCTAGTTTACATCTCTGCGGGGATCCATGGGGATGAACCTGCCAGCGTTTGGGCTTTGTATTCGTGGTTCGAAATGCAATCCCAAAGTCATGATGAATTATCCTTTTTGATTTATCCCTGCCTGAATCCCTATGGTTTAATGAATAACATTCGTTTTGATTCAGATGGTGATGATCTGAACCGTAGTTGGGGATCCACAGAGAAATCCTTAATTTCTCAGATTATTGGACGCACCAAGCAACTTCGTTTCTCGATGGCGATAAATTTACATGAGGACTATGATGCAAGTGGAATCTATCTTTACGAATCTTTAGGTGGCAAAATGCGTGACGATCTTGCCATGGATATCCTTTCTTCAGGAAGTAAATATATTCCGGTTGATTCTCGAAAAAAAATTGAAGGTCGCTGGTCAAAGAATGGAATCATTCGCCCTTCACCAAACTCACTACCTAAGGAAGGTTTGCCGGAGGCGGTGTTCCTGCAACAGGGATTGGCTAAAAGAACTTTCGTTTTAGAAACACCCTCGGAATACGATTTAAGACTTAGGATCAAGGCTCAGGTGGCGATGATTCAAAAAGCCACTTCTAAATTTTCGGTTTAAGCGAGTAAAGAACAAGTAGGCTAGGGGATTTCGATTGCAGATCGAGGGACTTGCTGACAGATTAATTATTTTCTTCCATTCCATACTCAAACCCTGATGAATGCATATAAGGAAAATCAAGATGTGATTCATCGCATTGATCCTGAAAGTTCCGAAGAAAACTCCATACGGTTTGATGAGTTAGTAAACCTATTGGAGGCAGGTAGCGATGCAGATGTGAAACTGCATCTGGAAAACTTCCATCATTCCGATTTAGCAGATGCCTTTGGGCTATTACCGAGGAACTTGCGTTCACGGTTGCTGGAATCTTTTAAAGACGATTTGGATCCAGATCTTCTGTTCGAGCTTGAAGACCATTTAAGGCATGAAATTACCGATAATCTATCTGCACAGGAAGTGGCAGAAGTGATTACCGAAATGGATTCCGATGAGGCTGTACAGGTGCTGGAGGATATGGATCCAGAAGATCGTATAGAGATTTTGGATCAAGTGCCTGAAGAGGAGCGAGAGGAT
Source organism: uncultured Verrucomicrobiota bacterium (assembly GCA_902569115.1). GTDB lineage: Bacteria > Verrucomicrobiota > Verrucomicrobiia > Opitutales > Seribacteraceae > Seribacter. Next base: position 20,673 of record CACFTI010000003.1, read on the forward strand.
ATAAAAACCGGACTGGCCTATCCGGAAGATAGTGCTGGTCGGAGAATGCAAACGGAACTGGTCTCTGTAGGCAAGGATTGGGATGTTGGGAAAACGATTGATTACCTGCGAGAGGAAGAGGATCTTCCAGAAGAGTTTCTTGATGTTTTTGTCATCGACGCTGAAGGGAAACCAATCGGTGTGATTTCTCTTTCTCGTATCCTTCGATCTCCCCGGCCCACCCTGATGCGCGAAATCTGTGACGAAACCCAAGTCATTGTTCCAGCTGAGATGATGCAGGAGGAAGTGGCTCTCCTGTTTGAAAAATATGATCTGACAACCGCTGGAGTTGTGGACCAGAGCGGAAAACTCCTAGGTATGATTACTGTGGATGATGTGATGGAAGTTGCCCGGGAGGAATTTGAGGAGGACATTTTGCGACTTGGTGGAGTGGGCGAGGAAACTGTTGACGATAGCGTTTGGCAATCTTCAACCAAGCGATTTACCTGGCTATTTGTCAATTTAGGGACCGCTATCCTCGCATCCCTGGTTATTAGTATGTTCGATGCGACACTGGAGCAGATGGTTGCACTGGCGGTGCTTATGCCGATTGTTGCATCGATGGGAGGAAATGCAGGCACCCAGACTATGACTATTACGGTGCGGGCCCTTGCGACCAAGGAATTAACCACTTACAATGCCTTCCGCACCTTTCGAAAGGAATTAGTGGTGGGCTTTTTGAATGGATGTTTATTTGCGGCAGTGACTGGACTGATCACTTTTGTTTGGTTTCGTGAATTAAACACCGCCGGATTACTCGGAGGAATTATTGCGGGTGCGATGATCATTAATCTGGTGGTTGCCGGAGTTGCCGGAGTTGCTTTGCCCCTCCTTTTGGAACGTATCAAGATAGACCCGGCCGTAGCTTCGGGAGTATTTGTTACCATGATTACGGATGTAGTTGGTTTCTTTGCTTTCCTTGGTCTTGCTTCCCTGGTTTTGCTTTAAGGTATGAATGAAAAACGAGTTTTTGTAACCGGGTCGACTGGTTGTATAGGGGCACATGCCGTAAGTATTTTATTAGAAGAAGGGTGCCAAGTCTTTGGTTTTAATCGTAAAGCACCTTCAGTTCAATCGGATGGCTATCAACACCTAGTAGGTGACCTTGCCGACCCACAATCAATTGAATCTGCTCTTAAAAATGCGAATCCTTCCCATATATTACACCTTGGTGCTTTGCAGACGCCAGACTGCCGTGATTATCCTATTCAAGGACTTGATGTGAATGTTTTGGGTACAGCGTATTTATTTAAGGCATGTCTTAAATTAAAGATGCCACTTGAGAGATTTGTTTTTGCAAGTTCGAGTGCCGTGAATGGACCACGTGATTTGTATGGAAAACATGGGGTGAAGCCAGAAGACCCACTCCAACCTTTCAATCTTTACGGATACTGGAAAATAGCAGGGGAGGGAATGGCACAAGCTTATCATCAGGAAAGCGGCGTGCCGACGGTTTCCCTTCGCCTGGCGACCACCTATGGTCCTGGTCGAGATCGTGGATTTACTGCGGCGATGACAAGCGCACTTAAAGCCGTAGCCAAGGGGCAAAGATTTGAGATTCCTTATCGAGGAAAAGAAAATTACCATTTCTCCCATGATGTTGGAGCAGGTTTTGCCCGTGCAGTGATCGATTCATTTTCAGGCTATGGCGTTTTTAACCTTCTTGGACAAACTAGAAGTGTCGATGAATTTCTGGAGATTATTAAAGAACAGGCAACTGGGTTGGGGTTGAATGGATTTGAACTCTCATATACTGACGATGCCCAGACGACGCCCTTTATCTACGACTTGAATTGTAGTTCAACCCGCGACGCATTTCCCAAGATGCCTCAAACAGAACTCCGGGAAGGGATTCGTCTCTCCCTGGAGTATTTCGCCCAAAATCAAGCCTGAGTTCCACTAGCATAAGCAGCTAAAATAACTTTTTATAGTAAATTAATAAATATATCTTGACTAAATATATAATTAGTGTAAATATGTTTTTAAATATTAAATTACCATGACACAAAACATCATTTCATTAACAATCATTCTCGGCATTTCATCCACTAGTTTTTGGTTTCTTACTCAAATTTGAGTGTTATCAAAATAAATTCTTACTTTCCCAGATATGTCATCCAATCATTCTCAGTTAACTTCCTTGAGGCATCTTCATATTTACAGTGAAAGCTTAATTGAGTTTCGAGTGATTACTTCATCGTCCCAATGGTGCTGGCAAACTTTTTTGAGGGATGGCATTTCTGAATATCCATTTATCTGTTTTATTTCCATTGTTAAGAAAACAAGCTCCAGTCCGCCTGTAGTTAAGATATTTTCAAAATCTACGATCAAGAACTAGGTTTTTGAAACAGATATTGGTGCTACTACTTCAATTAAAAATAGCGGACAGGGTCTCCAAGACTTAGCTTTCTATCAAGGTGAGCTCTTCGACCCGAAAATGTTTATTTTACATTCAGACAGATTGCTTCTTCGGTGCTACGCACCAAGACTTTTCCCTCGCTGAGGGTGGGTGTGCTCCAGCATTTTCCACTGATCAATTTTTTACGACCCACTTCCTGATAGTGACTGGAACTGGCTTTGACAATGCTTAGTTCTCCCTTATCGGAGAGGGCGAGCAGATGATTTCCTGCAAGAATGACATTGCCGGGTCCATACCCGTCCTCACTCCATTTTACGCGGCCAGTCTTTAGTTCCACGCACTGTAGGGGACCATCGCCATACTTTTTAAAGCTGAACATTCCGTAAAGATGGCCGTCGTGATAAACCGGAGTGCTCCAATGATTGATGACATCATTGGGTTTACGCCAAACCTGACTGCTGGAAAATTTGCTTCCCCGTTTGTTGATCTGGTAAAGACCGGCTCCCACGCCATAGCCGGCAGAACAAAAAACTAAATCACCTGCGACCACGGGAGAGGCGGCTGTAGATACTTTGTAAGGAAATTCCTGGCGCCAAAGTTCTTTACCGGATTTCGGTAGAAGGGAAACCAATCCGGACTGGCAGAAAAAGATTACCTGTTCGACTCCATGAATCTTGGTAAGAATGGGCGTGGCATGGGTGGCGAGTTCGGACCCTGTTTTCCATTTTACTTTTCCAGAATCTTTATCGAAGGCGAGAAAGGATTCTTTCGGCCCGCCTCCGTAAATGATCACCAAATCATCGACGATCAGGGGAGAACTGGCGTTTTCCCAGCGCGGGTTGATCCCGGAATGCGCTTTGAGAACATTTACTTTCCAGATGAGTTTTCCGTCTTTGGCGGATAAACAGTAAAGGGACATATCGGAATCATAAGCCCACACCTTACCGTCCAAGACCGAAGGGGTGGATCGTGGGCCATCACCCCCTTTATTATCAGATGCCCCGGAATTTCCACCGCCCGCCTTGTAGTCCATAATACCGAGGTGGGTACTCCATTGCCGTTTGCCGGTTTTAAGATCGAGGGAGATACAGATTTCACGCATCAAGCCGTCTTCATCCTCTTCCGCAATCAGGGTGAAGGCACTCCCGTCATAGGTGGTAAAGGAACTAAAACCGAGGGGTGTAGTTGTTTTCCATTGAACCGAACTGGATGATTTGAGCCAGTTAGATGAGGTGATCGATTCGTCGCTTAGGTTGTTGGAGAAAGGACCGCGGTGCTGGTTCCATTCGCCGGCATGTGCGGAAAATAAGAGAGTGGAAATAAATATGCAGAGAGTGAAGATTATTCGGAACATACTTATCTTATCAAATTGGTTTTGACTGGAGTTCAAGAACGATCGCTCGTAGCGGATCGATTTTTTTGAAAACGAAAGCGGAAAAAAAGTACGGTGAGCAGGAGGGTAACCAGAAAATACCAGGGGAACCAACCGAGTGCTTCCACAAAGACGGCTTCCTGTCCGGATAGCTCGGGGCGTAGTATTTGCACATTACTTTCCTGTGTCTTAATCCATGCGATGAGGCTAGAATAGAGGAGAGAAACGGCTCCATAGGATACATTGGTGGAGAGTCCGCGGAAACTGAGTACGGTGGCCCTTTTTTCGGAGGGTGCATGTTCATTAAGATAGCGACTGGCGAGGTAGTTCATCGATTGCATGGTCGCATAAAGAAGAACCGCCGGGAGAATACCCCAGTAGGGAATGGCTTCCGCAAGCCCAAGGAGGCCGATCATCAGAAATCCGCAAAGCAGGAAAAAGTTTTGATTGGGCGTACGGGTCTCGGCCAAATATTTCGCAACCCGCGGAACAAAATAGCCCATCAGGGACATGCCTGAAGCGACCAGTCCAAAGGTGGCGACGGGCAGATCGATCACGCTCCAGTAAGCACTGGCAATGGTCAAAAACTGGCGGATGACATTGTCGAGAACCATGGAGGCGAGCAGGATACCAAGTGGTAGGGGAGTCTTCCAGATCCACGAACCCGCTTCAAAAGTCGTGCGCAGGGAAGTACGGATGGTTTCACCAAAAGAAGTGTCTTTTTTCTCAAGCGGAGTTTCTTTCATTCCGAGGGATGCAATAAGCACGACAATGGAGGAAATAAAGGTGAGCAGGATGGGAGCCTTGATTAGTGCTTGAGATGTAAATTCGTATTCGATGTCCACAAAGTGGAGGCAACTGTTCACAAAACTGGCGTCGTAAAAAGCAGAACCCGTCATCATCGCAAAGAAAAAGGCGAGCGAGGTGTATCGCTGGGCTTTTTCCAGAACTGTCCCCCATTCTTTTTCCCGGCTATTGGCTTTGAGAGAATCATAGGCGAGGGCTTCATCGGCTCCGCTGACTGCGGCTTCGGCGATTCCGCTGATAATCCGGTTTAAGGCGAACAGCCAAAAGACGGAAGCCCCCCCGTGCATCGGGGCGAGGAGCAGCGCGACCATTTCAATCATCATGCAGAGTGCACCGAGCACGATCAGCCTTTTCCGGCCAATGGTATCTGCGAGGGCACCGGAGGGAACTTCGAGGAAAATGATCGAGATCGCCCATATACCGTTAAGAATACCAAATTCTTCCCAGGTCAGACCGTGTTCCAAAAAGAGAAGGGCAAAGACAGGGTAGTAAAATCGGGCATTAAAAAACATCCGGAAACAGATGAACCGGGAAAGATTTCCATTTATCTGTCTGTCGGTGAGAGAATTCTTCATGAAAGAGGGTCTTGTTTATCGGAAGAAATAAAAAATAGCACTCTACTTGCAAAGGGTCTTGCCAAAGAACAGGCAAGCCGATTCTACCTTTAGTATATGCCTAGCCGCCCAAATATTTTATGGATTTGTACAGATCAGCAAAGATATGACACGCTGCGGGCGTTGGGGAACCCGCTGGCCCAGACTCCAAATCTCGACCGATTCGTAGGTGAAGGGACGAGCTTTGCGAATGCTTTTTGTCAGAGTCCAGTCTGTGCCCCGAGTCGGGCTTCTTTTTTGACGGGAAGGTATCCGCGAACCACCCGTTGCCGACAGAACGGGCAAGCAATACCGCCGGATGAGCTCCTGGTTTCGACAATTTTTAATCGGGCGGGTTATCGCTGCGGACTGGCGGGTAAGTTGCATCTGGCATCGTGCTCAGACGGAAAGGTGGAAAAAAGAACTGATGATGGGTATGATGATTTTTCATGGTCTCACCATCCCCAGCCGGACTGGGAGGAAAATGCCTACACCCAATGGCTCAAATCCAAGGAGCAGGACTGGCATGCTTTGCAGGGAAAGGAAATCAGTCCCTTTGTGAAAGAGGGGCCGCCGGCGGAGTTTCACCAGACCACCTGGTGTGCGGAGAAGACAGTCGAATTTATTCAGGAAAATCAGGGAAAGAACTGGTTTTTCAGTTTTAACTGTTTTGATCCTCATCATCCGTTTGATCCGCCCAAGGATTATCTCGAACGATTTGATCCTGATAAGATGCCCCTCCCCTCGGAACATCCGGATGAAACAGAGACCAAGCCGAGCTTTCAATTACTCGACCGGATATGGGCACATAATAATCCCGGAGAATTCCATACGGAAGCGATGTCGGATCAGGACCGGCGACAGGTGTGTGCAGCCTATTATGCCATGGTCACGCTGATTGATGATCAGGTGGGAAGGATTTTGCGGGCATTGGAAGAAAGTGGGCAGGCGGAAAATACCCTGGTGGTATTTATGTCAGACCATGGGGAAATGCTGGGTGATCATGGGATCTATTTTAAGGGGCCTCATTTTTATGACTGCCAGTTGCGCATTCCATTGATCATGCGCTGGCCGGCCGGAGGGATTGTGTCCAACCGTCGGGTGGAGGGCTTGATCGAGCTGGTCGATCTGGCTCCCACTTTTTTGGCCGCGGCGAATTTGGAGATACCGGAACAGATGCAGGGACGGAGTATTTTACCGCTGCTCCGGGGTGCAGCGGAGAGCGAGGGCTGTCGCCAACAAGTATTTTCAGAATATTACAATGCGTGGACCCATTCGGATGCATACGGTACGATGCTGAGGACGGAAGAGGAAAAGATCGTGGTCTATCACGGAACCCAACAAGGAGAATTTTATGACCTGCGTAAGGATCCGGAAGAGTTTTTCAACCTTTGGGATGATCCTGACTCCCAGGAACGAAAAAATGAGATGTTGCTGCGATGTTTTGACGCCTCTGTATTCACGATGGATCCCCATCCTCCACGGCTTGGCCCGTTTTAGGTTTTTTCTTTTTTGAATAGGCTTGATTGCTTGCAAATCCATGGCAATCTAACCCTTTTTCCCCTCCTACATTACTCATGAACATACACGAATACCAAGCGAAGCAACTATTTGCAGATGCTGGGGTGGCGGTCCCAAATGGCACCGTTGCTCAGAGCGAGCAAGATTTCGATCAAGCCCTGTCGGCCTTACCGGAAGGTAAGCCGGTTGTCGTAAAAGCCCAAATACACGCGGGCGGACGAGGAAAAGGAACTTTCAAGGACGGTTTCCAGGGAGGGGTGCATGTCGTTTCTGATGCCGCCGTCGCCAAAGAGAAAGCCGAGGCTATGCTTGGGAATGTACTGGTGACCAAGCAGACGGGAGACGAAGGGAAAGAAGTGGGCACGGTCTACTTCACGGAAGCTTCTGATATTGAAAAGGAATATTACCTCGCTGTTCTGATGGACCGGGCGACATCCAAACCTGTCATAATCGCATCCATCGAGGGTGGTGTGGATATTGAAGAGGTGGCCGAGAGCTCTCCGGAAAAAATTCTTAAGGTTTTGGTGGATCCTGCTCTTGGTTTGCGTCCATACCAGGCCAGGCAAATCGCATTTGGTCTTGAGCTCACCGGAGATTCTTTCAAACAGTGCGTAAAACTGGTCACCAAGCTGTATAACTTTTTCTGGGATAAAGATTGTTCCCAGGTCGAGGTAAACCCATTGGTGACCACGCCAGCTGGCGATGTGCTCGCCCTGGATGCGAAAGTGAATTTCGATTCCAATGCGTTGTTCCGTCACCCTGATGTGGTCGAGCTTCGTGACCTCACCGAGGAGGATCCCAAGGAAGTGGAAGCCTCCAAGTTTGATCTTAACTATATCGCCCTTGATGGAAATGTTGCCTGCATGGTCAACGGTGCCGGACTGGCCATGGCTACAATGGATATTATCAAGCACTACGGCGGCTCTCCTGCGAACTTCCTTGATGTCGGGGGAGGAGCCAATGAGGAACAGGTGGAGAACGCATTCCGAATCCTGGTCTCGGATGACGCGGTGAAGGCAATTCTCGTTAATATCTTTGGTGGAATAATGAAATGCGATGTCATTGCCACCGGAATCGTCAATGCGGCCCGTAAGCTGGATATGAAGGTGCCATTGGTGGTACGTCTCGAAGGTACCAATGTGGAGGCCGGTAAGAAAATTCTCGCCGATAGTGGACTGGCATTGGAGCCGGCAGATTCACTTGCCGAAGCTGCCGAGAAAATCGTGAAACTGGCTGCTGAAGCTTAATAACCCCCCCGAAGAAAAGGAAAATTTTTAGATGAGCGTATTAGTAAACAAAGACACCCGTCTCGTGGTTCAGGGAATCACCGGTAGTGCGGGAAGTTTTCATACCACTCAATGCATGGAGTACGGTACCAATGTCGTTGCTGGGGTCACTCCGGGCAAGGGCGGACAAAAGTTTCAGGATTCCGTACCTGTGTTTGATACCGTACAGGATGCAGTGGATAAAGAAGGTGCCAATGTGGCTGCCATTTATGTCCCTCCTCCCTTCGCCGCTGATTCCATTTTGGAAGCGATCGATGCGGAAATTCCCTTGGTGATTGCGATCACTGAAGGTATTCCGGTGAAGGATATGGCCGAGGTCAAGGCACGTCTGGCTACTTCAAATACCCGTTTGATCGGACCGAATTGTCCGGGAATCATCACTCCGGGTGAATGTAAGATTGGGATCATGCCCGGCTACATTCACAAGCCTGGAAAAGTGGGAATCGTTTCCCGTTCCGGAACTTTGACTTACGAAGCGGTCTGGCAAATAACTCAGGCCGGGCATGGACAGTCCACTTGTATTGGTATTGGCGGAGATCCGATCAATGGAACCAGTCACCTGGACGCAGTCAAACTCTTCCACGAAGATCCGGACACCGAAGCGATCATTCTGATTGGGGAAATTGGAGGGACTGCCGAAGAGGAAGCCGCTGAATTTATTAAGGAAAATGTGGACAAGCCCTGTGCCGCCTTTATTGCCGGACGAACCGCACCTCCAGGCCGTCGTATGGGGCATGCCGGTGCGATTGTTTCCGGAGGTAAGGGAACAGCCGAAGCCAAGGTGGAAGCTCTGCTTGACGCGAATATTTCCGTGGCCGAGACTCCTTCGCATATTGCGGAAGCTCTCTTTAAGGTCTGGAATCCTTAAATTTTAAAATGGATTAGAAACTTCTCTCCGAGCTCAGCTTCGGGGAGAAGTTCATCCAAATTCCATATTTTGGCGGGGTGTAAGCCGGAACTGTTTAATTCTTCGGTGTAGTCTCCACCTTTGAGGTATAAAATACCATTTGCTGGGGAGTGCTTGGCACCCTTGGCTATTTTGTTCTGCACCCAGCCAAAAAAAGTGGGTAGTGCGGTGACCGCCCGTCCAATCACGAAGTCATAGGATTTCTTCTTCGGTAGTTCCTCGACTCGTCCACGGATAACTTCCGCATTTTGTAGGTCCAGGCGTTTCACCATGTCTTCCACCACCATGACTTTCTTACCGATCGAATCCATCAGGGTGAAGCGGGCTTCGGGATAGCAAATAGCCAGGGGGATTCCCGGGAGTCCACCCCCGGTTCCAACATCCAGGAGACGGGCCTTGGGCATGAGTCGGAGGAACTTGGTGATGGTCAGACAATGAGCGAGGTGTTTGATCTCAAGCCGGTCGGTGTCTTTGCGGGAGACCAGGTTGATCTTGGCATTCCATTCACGCAGGAGAGAGGTGTACTCCTTAAGCTTGGTCCAGGTTTCTTGCTCAAGATCGGGAAACCATTTCTGGAGCATATCCCATGGGTCTTCCCCGTTATTCATCCGGTTATTCTATTTCGACTGCGTCCAAGCCTTTCACCAGATCATCAATCGCTTTTGCCTGGGACAGGAAGGCTTCGAGTTTATCCAAGGGCAGGGCACAGGGGCCGTCGCATTTGGCTTCACTGGGATTTGGATGAGACTCAAGGAAGAGTCCACCAATGCCCTGACTCATGCCTGCGAGCATAAGTTCAAAGACTGCCTGTCGGCGCCCGCCGGCGGAATCACTACGCCCGCCAGGAATTTGCAGGGAATGAGTGACATCAAAGACAACCGGACATCCGGTGCGTTTCATGATCCCAAAATTCAGGGGATCGACCACCAGGTTGTTGTAGCCAAATGAGGACCCCCGTTCGCAGAGGAGAATCTGATCATTTCCGGCTTCCTTAAATTTATTGATGATATGTCCCATTTCGTGGGCCGCGAGGAACTGGGCTTTCTTGACATTGATGGGCCGTCCAGTCTCGGCCAGAGCGACCACGAGATCAGTCTGGCGGCAAAGGAATGCGGGTAGTTGAAGGACATCAATGAATTCGGCTGCGGGTTTCGCCTGAAAGGGTTCGTGGATGTCGGAAATTACGGGGACATCATAGGTCTCTTTGATTTCAGCGAGGATTTCGCATCCTTTTTCCAAACCCGGTCCCCGGAATGAGGTAATCGATGAGCGGTTGGCTTTATCAAAAGAGGCTTTAAAAATATAGGGAATGCCGAGCTTCTGTGTGATCTCTTTGTAGGCTGCTGCAATTTCGAAGGCCAATTCCCGGGACTCCAGTACATTCATTCCCCCAAACAAGGTAAAGGGTTGAGCGTTGGATACTTTGAGGTTTCCAACCTCGATTTCTTTTTGTTCGGTCATGCGTAGGCGATGGAGGGGGGTGTACCATGTTCCGCCGATACAATAATACCAATTCCTCCGCGGGCATTGAAGTTTACTTCGACCCGGCACCAACGGGGATCAAGTGCGGTGACAAGATCGTCGAGCAAACGGTTGGCAAAGTGTTCATGGAAGGTACCTTCGTCCCGGAAGGTCCAGAGGTAAAGCTTCAGAGACTTGGATTCCACGATCTTTTGATCGGGCACATAGCGGATCATAATTTCCGCAAAGTCAGGCTGTCCGGTTTTGGGACAGATGCAGGTAAATTCACTGGTGTTTAATTCCACCACATAGTCACGCTCGGGGTTACGGTTGGGGAAAGTTTCCAGTTCACGCTTGGGTTGGGTGCCTCCCTCGCCAAGTTTGGTTAGGTTCGAATGTTCGGGATTGGTTTCGCTCATATAAAAGATCTTCTCTTATCTCAATTCTCGGAGGAACCGGCAAGAATAGAAGATTTCGATAATTCCTGCCACGGGATCACCGATTCTTTATTCTGTAAAAAGCGGGATAGATCTGTACAAAATTGATTTCGCGGAATCTCCCGGGCACCCATTTTTTCGAGATGGGGCGTATGTGCCTGACAGTCAATCATTTTAATACCATATTTTTGCGAGAGATTTGCAAGATGAGCGAGACATACTTTGGACGCTTCGGGAACCTGATGAAACATTGATTCACCAAAAAACATTTTCCCAAAGGCTAGCCCGTAGAGACCGCCGACTTGTTTACCCTCCTGCCATGCTTCAATAGAATGAGCGATTCCCATTTGGTGTAGCTTTTCATAATCATCAATCATTTCCGGCTCGATCCAGGTGGATTCCTGTCCAGGGCGCGGAGATTTCGCACATGCCTCCATGGTCTTTCTAAAGTTTTGATCAATTCGAATTTCGAAATTTCCATCGGTCAGCGCTTTTTTCAAACTTCTGGAAATTCTTAAATTTGACGGATCGAGCACCATTCTTGGATCCGGAGAAAACCAGCACCAGTAAAACGGTTCCTGTTCCATTTTCATCCATGGGAAAATTCCTTTTTGATAAGCTGCCACTAATCTTTTGATTCCAAGATTTTCACTGACGGCGATCATACCGTTGTCATCTGCCTGCACTGCGTCAGGAATCAGGGCCGGTTCTTGATCATTTAGTAAAAAGATCACGGGTAGTTAAGAATTACTGCGAGACGAGTTCGATTAAGTTGATCTCTGGTCTACAATTAAAGCGAAGTCCATAGAGGTTTCCGACTCCGCGGGTAATATGAATGTATCTCGATTTATCCCAACAATGAAGACCTTCGAGCATCGAATGATCAAGGACGGGAGCGAATGGTGCAAGCTTAGTAAAAGGGATTATGAATTGCCCACCATGGGTATGACCCGCGAGCATTATATTCCAGTAGAATGGCTGTAACAACTCTTTGGCATCTGGATTATGACACATCACTACAACCGGTTCGCTCGGTAGAGGGTTGGAGTATCTTCTTAAGCAGAGATTGGGATGGCATTCTTGTGACCAGAGGTCACCTACTCCAGCAATTTGTAAGGGAATACCTTTGATTCGAACCTGGATGCTTTCATTAACAAGCACTTGAACTCCAGATTTTTTTAAAACTCTTTTTAGATCTTCGGATGTACGGGGACCTCCGTGTTTGGAAGCCCATAAACCGCCATCATGATTGCCTAGGCAAGCATAAATGGGGTTCTTTGAGGAGAACTTAAATAGTAGTTTGCCGAGACTTTGTAATTTTGGTTCGCTAAGTGTATCGGTTATGAAGTCACCGGTTATAAAAGAGGCGTCCGGTGATTCGGAAAAACCCTTTCGTAAGGCAATCTCAATATTTTCGAGAGATACCGCTTGAGATAAATGAAGGTCAGAAATGTGGAGAAGTTTTAACTTTTCCTGTTTTTGAATCCCTTTAAATGGAAGGCTGATTTTGGATAGATCCAACCAGTTGGCTTCGAGTTTTGAATAGATTCCTCCCCATACGGGAGGCAAAACTCCGGCGAGAATACGAAGAATCATTCTTCGTCTGGCAATCTTCCTCCGATTGTTACGATATTTTCCGGGCTTGGATTTAAAAAAGTCCGGAATTTCCGGTCTCATTCTTGATCTGTTATTACTAGGTTAGGAAGGAGCACCGATACCACCTTCTTCTTCAAGTTTCTCAAGTTCCTGAATCAATTTATCCTGATCCACGGTCATTTCTCCGGAAGATTTTAGGTCTTTGATCTTAACTTTTTTTTCGGCTTCCTCCTCTTCACCCAGTATCAGGGCATACCTTGCTCCGGATTTCCCTGCATCTTTAAATTGTTTGCCAAAACCGCTCTCCTTCAGAGGATGAGAAACGGCAAATCCAGCTTTTCGGGCATGGGCCACCAGAGAAATTCCACTCATCCTTTGTTCGGATCCGCAGATTAAAAAAAGATCAGGGGCCATTACATAAGTTGGGAGTAATCCGTTTTTTTGAAGACAATCACTGAGGGTCATGTCACCGATGGCAAAACCTGCTGCAGGCAGATCAATGTTGCCGGAAAGTTTTTTGATGAGGTCATCATATCTTCCTCCTCCGGCCAACGCTCTTCCTTCTCCTGAAGCTTCGAAGGCTTCGTAAACAAAACCGGTGTAATAAGCCAGGCCGCGGACTATCGACAAATCAATTTTTATAAAGTGAGCCACTTGATGTCCATCAAGGAGATTGAGAAGTTCCTGCCAGTCCTTTGCCCGTTGCTGGCCTTCGGACCCGAAAGAACTAAGTTTTTCTAGTAGGACATCCAGGTTGTTGATTTTCTTAATCTCGTCTATACTGGAAAGGATTTCTTCTCCGTGACCAGGGCAGGCCGTTTCTAATGCATTAAGGGTTTGTTCAGGTTTTCGCCGCTCGCTTTTGTCAATTGCATCAAGAATGGCTGGGCGGTTTTCCGGTTTTATTCCAAGGTGATCAAGGAATAAAAGCCATGTCTGACGATCACTCAAGCGTAGGGCAAAATGATTTTCTCCCAATCCGAGTGTTTGCATAATACCGCAGAGTAAGGCGATAAGTTCAGCATCAGCACCTACGGAATTTTCTCCCAAAAGATCGGCATTGAATTGATAGAAGGATCGTCCCCGTCCTTTTTGGGGCCTTTCATAACGAAAATGTTCACCGATGTTGTACCATTTGATGGGCTTTGGAAGAGAGTTTACCCTGGCCGCAACCATTCGTGCCAAAGTTGGAGTAAGTTCAGGGCGAAGTGCTACTTCTCTTTGACCTTTATCCTGGAAATGAAATAGCTGAGATGCAATTTCAGGGCCTGATTTTTCAATGTACAAATCAAGGGGTTCAAGCACTGGTGCATCATATTCTCGAAAATCAAATGCCCTCGCTACATTGCGAAAAACGCGAAACAGATGGTTTCGCTGAGAACATGCCTCCGGTGGAAAATCCCGAAATCCCGGGAGGGTTTCAAACATGAATCAGAATCCTTTTTCTAAATCAAATATTATCCAAATCTAATTTGGATAAACCGGCTTTCATTTCTTTGCCTGCTTTGAACTTAACAACCGCTCTGCGGGGGATTACAACATCGGTTTCGGGACGGTTGGGATTGCGACCCACGCGTGATTTGCGGATCTGTACTTCGAATACACCGAAGTTTCGAAGTTCAACATTCATGCCGTTCGTCAGAGCTTTATTGATGTTGTTGAGAGTTTTTTGTACAATTTCGGTGACATCTTTATGATTATAGTCAGCACTCTCGTAAATGTTTTGAACGATTTCTCTTTTGGTCAGGTTATTCGACATGGTAGGAAACTGTTTGAAAGCACAAAGCTTGGGGGTTAGGATAAGGGTTCAACTTTCATAAATTCCCAACTGGCAACAACCTGTCAAACTCATAATTTTTAATATGCCTAAAAAAGACGATGATAATCCACTCGAGGAAATGCAAAAACAATTGCGTGACCTATTTAAGAATAAAAATGTCCAAGTCGCTTTTGCTCCTTTCATGCAATCGATGACTGGAAACGATGACACGAAAAAAAAGGAAGAGGAAGGGATTGATGATAGCACTCCGGAAGAACCTGAACCCAGTCGAGACGAGAAATTAGAAAACATCCGTACTTTTAATCGTAAGCCAAAAGAAATCAGGGATTATCTAGACCGGTTTGTCATTAAACAGGAACAGGCTAAACGCGTTCTCTCCGTTGCGGTATGTGATCATTATAATCATATACGCACTTGTCTTAATGATTCCAAAAAAGCGAAAGCCCCCTATGTGAAGCCAAATGTTCTGCTCCTTGGCCCAACGGGCGTGGGGAAAACTTTTTTAATGAGAAATGTGGCACAACTGATTGGAGTTCCGTTTGTAAAAGCGGATGCCACAAAATTTTCTGAGACGGGCTATGTTGGATACGATGTGGATGATTTAGTCAGAGATCTGGTCAAGGCAGCGGATGGGGATACGGAATTGGCCCAATACGGAATTGTTTATGTCGATGAGATTGACAAGATCGCGGCTGAAGCCTCCAAAAGTGGACGGGATGTATCAGGAAGGGGGGTGCAGATTAATCTTCTCAAACTGATGGAAGAGACCGATGTAAACCTTCAATCCCCTCAGGATATGATGGGACAAATGAAAGCATTTATGGATATGCAGAAGGGTGGAAAACCGAAGAAACCAACCATTTCCACCAAAAATATTCTTTTTATCGTCAGTGGTGCCTTTGATCAGCTTGGTGAAAATGTCCGTAAAAGGCTTAATTTAAACCGGATTGGCTTTGGCTCATCCGACGAGCAGAATCAGAATGAAATTCCGGTTTCCACTTTTCTTGGAAAAGCGGAGACACGGGATTTTATTGATTATGGATTTGAACCTGAATTTATTGGTCGGTTGCCGGTTCGTGTAGCTTGCGAGGAATTAACCAAGGAAGATTTACGAGAGATTCTTCTCTCCTCCGAAGGTAATGTATTGGAGCAGTATCGCAGCGATTTTTCTGGATACAATATTGATTTTAAGATGACCAATGATGCGATTTCGATGATTGCAGAGAATGCAGCTGAAGAAAAAACGGGGGCCCGCGGATTAGTCACTGTCCTCGAAAGAACATTTAGGGATTTCAAGTTTGAGCTGCCTTCCACTGGAATAAAGAGCTTCGAGGTGGATGAGCAAACGGTTAAAAATCCTGAAGCAAGTATTAAGGAACTAATTGAGCAAAATCGTGATCATGTCGATGATAGTATGCTTGAGGATGTCGATCGTTTTATTGAAGAATTTAAACGAAATCATGGTTTTGAATTGAAGATACGGAAAGCGGCAAAGGTGGCTCTGGTAAAATTGGCGGCACAGGAAAACCGTTCGGTGCTCGCATTTTGCGAAAGAAAGTTTGCAGACTTCCAGCATGGTCTCTCGATTATAGAGCAGAGAACTGGGAAAAAATCATTTGTGATCGAAAGAAAAGCTATCGATGACCCCGATAAAGAGCTCTCGAAGTGGGTGGTAGATAGTTTTGGCAAAAAGCGAGATCAGGGTGAGTAAACCGGATCCGGAGGCGGTTCGGGCAACCTTTGAAAGTGTTGCCTCCCGTTATGACTTAGCAAACCATTTTTTGTCTGGTGGCATTGATTATTATTGGAGAAAAAAATTAGTCGAAATGGCCGTGGAGGGTTCCTGTGATCAGGTTCTGGACTTAGCTACTGGCAGTGGGGATGTACTCTTTGCACTGCGAGAAGGGTTCTCTCCGGATGCAGCAATTACCGGAGTCGATTTTTGCGAGCCTATGTTGCAGGAAGCTCGAAATAAAAGAGAAGCAAAGGAGTTGGATGAAAATTCAAACAGGTTTCTTTTAGGCGATTGTTTATCCCTGGATTTTCCGGATGAATCTTTTGACTTGGTTACGATTTCATTTGGCCTCCGCAACTTATCTGATCGGGATAAAGGACTGAAAGAAATGTATCGGGTACTTAAGCCAAATGGCAGGTTAATTGTGCTGGAGTTTAGTCAGCCATACTTTTGGTTTCGCCCGTTTTATTATTTTTATCTAAAGTTGATACTGCCTTGGATGGCAAGGTTGGTGACCGGAGACAGAGAGGCTTATCTATATTTGGGCTCAAGCATTTCGGCATTCCCTGATCGTGTGGGTTTGGTTGATGAGTTTGAGGGTGCAGGCTTTGAACGCGTTCATTTTTCTGCTCTGACTTTTTCGATCGTGGCCCTTCACCTTGGGTACAAAAAAAATAACTCTTAGTTTTGTTGGTCAAGAAACTGGAGCAGTTCCAGTAAGTTTGTTCGTGGTTTGTCGCATGTTTGATTGCGGCAGGGGTAGACCGTAGGCTGCTCATTGATTTGCTGCTGGTTCTTGAGAAAGGGGACCAATTTAATGAGAGCCGGGTCGGCTTTGAATGTATCCTTGAATAGCAGGATTTTGGAGGGTAGAAATCGCTGGTTGATTGCTCGTATGAAATCTTGAGTTTCATTGCTTCGTGAATCGCCGACAACGACTAATTCAACGGGAGAGTTCAACATAAAATCCAATGCCTGTAAAAGAACCTCAGCTCCCGCGGGATTCTTTTCAATGAAACCAGCAAATGCTGAAAATAAGGAAAGCAACTTTTGATTATAAAGTTGATTTCCAGTAATTTTTAACAAGCGAGCTAGGTTTAATGCCATAACTGAATTTCCAGAAGGTATGGCCCCGTCATAAAATTCCTTGGGGCGTACTAGAAGTTTTTCACCATCAATCGCAGTTAGAAAGAATCCTCCTCTTTCTTTATCTTCGAATAATTTAATTGCCAATTTTGTCAGTTGATCAGCCTCTATCAGGTATTGACTCTCTAAGCTTGCTTCGTAGAGATCGAGCAGTCCTTGAATGAGAAAGGCATAATCATCTAAATGGGAAGGGAGTCCCGCCTTTCCTTGCCTCCACCTTTTAACTAATTTACCGTCGTGTTTTCGTAGATTTTTCAGGCAAAAATTAGCTGATTGTTTGGCAGTGAAAAGATAGGAAGAGTCCCCGAGTGCCCCTGCACTCCGGGCAAAGGCTGAGATCATTAACCCATTCCAGTCGGTCAGAATTTTATCATCAAGTTGTGGGTGAACTCTTTTTTCTCTAGCTTCAAACAATCGCTTCCTGAGAATTTCGGTATCTTGGGGTTTTAATAGGGACTGCTTCAAAGACAGGTGAGGGATGTTTTTCCCGGTTAATTTTTGAGAAACTTCATCGAGGTAGTTTCCTTCTGATTGAAACTGATACTCGTTAGCAAAGATCAATGCGTCATCTTGCCCAAGGAGCTCAACTATTTCGTCCATTTTCCAAAGATAAAACCTTCCCTCTTCACCTTCACTATCAGCATCCTCTGCGGAGTAAAACCCTCCCGGTTTGGAGCTGAGTTTTCGCTGCACATAGGATAATGTTTCTCTACAATTACGGAGATAAAAGGGGTCTTTGGTGATAAGGTAACACTCTAGGTTAGCGATGGAAAAGAGAGCTTGGTCATAAAGCATTTTTTCGAAATGGGGTACCAACCACTTTGAGTCTGTAGAATAGCGGTGAATACCAAACCCAATTTGGTCATAGATTCCCCCATGTCTGATTTTTCTTAGAGTATTTTCGACCATATTTAAGGCATGTGTTTCTCCAGTTCTTTTGAAGTGACGAAGAAGAAAACTTAAAGTATGACTTGATGGGAATTTGGGTTTATTTCCAAATCCACCAAATTCCTGGTCATAGTCTTTTTTGAATGAACGGTAACAGGCATCCAAATGGGTGGAGTTTAAATCTCCGCCATTTTGAATGTTCTGTATCTCCTCCAAGCTTTTTATAATCGCTTGGCCAATTTCTTCTACTTTTTCTCTCTCCTCTTTCCAAACACGGGAAAAATGAGGCAGCAGCTGTAGCATTGAAGATTTTGGGAAATAGGTACCTGCGAAGAAAGGAACCTTATCCGGAGACATAATGATAGTCGTGGGCCACCCGCCACTTCCAGTCATCATTTGCGTGACCGACATGTAAATATGATCAAGGTCAGGTCTTTCTTCGCGGTCTACTTTGATGCTTATATAATCTCGGTTAAGGAAAGCTGCAACTTCCTGATTTTCGAAAGATTCGTGTTCCATTACATGGCACCAATGGCATGTTGTGTAACCAATGGACAGAAAGATAGGACGGTCGAGTTTTTTTGCTGTTAAAAAAGCTTCTTCTCCCCAGGGGTACCAATTAATGGGATTTCTTGCATGCTGAAGTAAATAAGGACTGCTTGAAAAAATTAGCCGATTAAATTCTTCTCCACCATCAGATGGGAGTTTTTTGATTTCATCAGGAGAAGGAAGAGGTAGCCGAAGCGGTTTTTCGGGATAATGATCGGTAGTCTTAGTAATAGTTTTGCCGGAAAGACTATCCGGCGTGTTCTTTGGATTAGCAAAGGCTAAACACCTCGCGAATAAAAGAAACAGGAGAAGAAAAGCTGAAAACTTTTCTTTGAAAATAAGCCTAGTTTTAGAACTTACTTTCATAAGAAATATTTGGCAAATCTCCTAATCGAGTGAAATTATACTTTTTAGTTCTTCTACCCGTTTTTTGATTTCCTTAGTACCCGCTGACTCTAAACGATCACAACCAAATGCTTCAACGGTTAAACTAGCGGTACAGGTGCCATAGACCATTGCATCTTTAATCGCAGAAAAGTCAGTACGGTTGCGTGAGGCGAGTCGGCCGATCAGAGCTCCGGCAAATGAATCGCCTGCTCCGGTTGGGTCACGCAATTCGGTGACGGGGTAGGCAGGTAGGGCAAAAGATCCGTTTTCATGAAAAAGAATGGCTCCGTGTTCGCCTTTTTTGATGATCACAGTTTCAGGGCCCAGATCCCGAAGTTTTTGACCGGCCAGAATAATATTGGACTCTTCAGTAAGTTCCTCAGCTTCGGTATCGTTGATTACAAAAAGGCTTACTCTTTTGATTAATTCGAGTAGAGCATTTCTTTCGATTTCAATCCACAAGTCAATTGTGTCTGCGACAACGAAAGGGGAGCCTTCCAGTTGATCGAGAACATGCATCTGCAAGGCGGGATGGATATTTCCAAGCAGAACGAATTTGGAATCGAGATAGTTTTGAGGAAGATCCGGTCTGAATTTCTCAAAAACATTCAATTGGATGTCCAGGGTATCGCGACGGTTAAAGTTTTCATGATATTTTCCCTTCCAGAAAAAAGTGGGCCCACTGGAATCAACTTGTAGACCCTCCAAATCAATATCCCTGTTTCGTAAACGGGAGATGTATTCTTCTCCAAAATCGTTTCCGATAACTCCTACCATTCGGGGTTGAGCAAAATAGCTTGCAGCAAAGGAGCAGTAAGAGGCTGCACCTCCGAGAATACCTTCCTGTGAACCGTAAGGTGTAATAACGTTATCAAATGCAACTGATCCAACAACGAGGAGTGGTGCGGATTCAGGAGAGTCGGATGCGATTTTATCTACCATTTTCTAAGCCTATCTTAGGATAAAGACGGGTTCAAGATGCAACCTTTATTCAAAAAATAATATTCATGAAAATCGATTTAAAATTTACCCCAGATTTTTTCCATTAAAGCATAGGTTTTTGGGTCATGCTCTTTCAATTCAGCACGCACAAAAGGGTAAAAGTCATTTACGCCAACATAGGATTCAGTCATTTCGGCGAAAAATTCTTTATGATTGGTGCGTGCGTAATGCTTGGTTTTTCCACCCCGAAATAACAGCACTTTTTCATAGAGCTTTTCCTTTTCCGTTCTTTGATATGCTGCCAGGATTTCTTTATGCTCAAAACCGAGGATCTGATCGTGATAGGCGTGTGCTAATTCGTGAAGGATGACATAGGGATGCTTTTGCCATGTGCTTCGCTTGAGGAGATTCTCGGCTCGCGGGATATGAACTCTTTTCTCAAGCGTCGGGTCGTACCCATTGCTGATTAACCAACCTTTGCTTGGATGGTATTGCATATTGGTTAGTTTGTGCTGTTTGTCTACGCGGATGGGGAGGGTTTGAAGAACTTTTACCCGATCCTCGGTCAAAAGAAATTTGATTCTTTGAAAATGATTGGAAAGGGCCTTTCTGATTTCACGAAAAAATGTGGCGTCGGATGATTCTGCAATCTCTGGATCCCATTCAATTTTCCACCCTTCCAGTGAAGAAATGATTGGTTCATGAAATTTTTTTTCCCCCAATAAATTAAGACCAAATAAAAATGGAATGATGAAAAGTATAAATTTCCAAGTACAGGTCATATCGTTTCAACTGTAGAAATTGGAAAAGTGCTGGCAAGGACAACTTGATCGTCAATTTCTATAAGAATGGAGTAATTACCAGGCTCTTCAAATTTCAGGCGATGTATGTCATTGATAAGGTTAATCCGGTGTTGAGGACCTGGAGATTCAAATTCTCGTTTGATTATGGTTCTTGGCTCTTCATCAGACATGGGGATACCAATGGAAATTTTTAAATGATGTTTTCCCTGGGTCAGGTCGGAGAAAGAAAGAAACCAAATCATTCTTGGGTGAACCACTGGAAATTCTTTTGCGCGTAAGTTCGAGAAGATACCTAAAAGAGTATGCTTGCCAGTTGCGGGGTCGACATAGACCGAATCACAGGTAATCCAGGCAAGAACTTGGGGCTTGGTTGACATAGTGGAATAAAGAAAGATTTAAATAATTACTTCAGTCCGCTGCGGATTAGAAGTGGTTCAACCTCAGGGTCACGACCCATGAAGTCGCGATAAAGTTGATCGGGGGGAACAGAGTTTCCTTTACTAAGTATTTTTTCGCGGAAATCGATTCCGGTTTCTTTATTCATGATTCCTTCTTTTTTAAAGCGTGTAAAGGCGTCGGCATCCAAAACTTCAGCCCATTTGTAGGAGTAGTAAGCCGCAGCGTATCCAACTGGGCTACTAAATAAATGACTGAAGCGCAGGGCAATGGTGCGAGGAGTGGTTTTGCGTTTTGGTAAATACCCCTTAAGCGTTTCCTGAAGCGAAGATTCGAGTGAGTCAAATTCTTGCCTGGCTAATTTCCGATGGATGTGGAGGTCTAACTTCGCGAAAGCCAATTGGCGCATCATCGTATTGCCTGCCATAAAATTGCGGGCTCGGAGCATTTTTTGAAAAAGGTCTTCCGGGATGGTTTCGTTCGTTTCATGATGCCTTGCGAAAAGATCAAGACTTTCTCTTTCCCAGCACCAGTTCTCCATGATTTGCGAAGGAAGTTCCACAAAGTCCCACGGAACATTAACACCGTTGAGACTGCGGTGGGGGACATTGCCACAGAGATGATGAAGTAGGTGGCCAAATTCATGAAAAACCGTCTCCACTTCATAGTGCGTGAGGAGGGCAGGCTTGGTGGGGGTGGGAGCCGTTAGGTTTCCGCAAATCAGTCCAAGATGAGGTTCGCGGTCACCATTATCGGTGGGCTCCCCGGTTTTGAAATAATTCATCCATGCACCGGCTCTTTTGCTGGAACGAGGGTGCCAATCAGCATAAAATGAGCCTAAGTGTTTTCCACTATGACTATCAACTAGGTCGTAAAAGCGGACTTCCTCATGCCATACCGATTGGGGAGTCGCACCAGTGCTTAATCCATTATCAATCGTTTTCCCCTTGTAATGAGTTGGTTGTTCCTTGATTGTGAGCCCAAAAATTTGGGTCGCCAATTCAAACATTCCTTTCAGCACTGATTGAATAGGAAAATAGGGACGCAAATCCTCATCATCAAAATCATATCTTTCTTTTTTTAACTTTTCGGACCAGAAGCCAACCTCCCAGGGTTGCAGTCCGCCTACAGGCGTTCCAGTTTTTTCAGCTTTAAATTCTTCGAGTTCCTTATTTTCCTGCTGAAAGAAAGGAACAGTCTTATCCCTAAGCTCGGAAACAAATTTATCTGCTTTGGCTCCATTTTTGGCCATTCTTCTTGCGAGTACGGCATCTGCAAAATTATCTTTTCCTAATATCTCCGCTTTTTCCTGCCTTAGCTTGATAATCTGACGGATGAGAGGTTCATTTGCGTAGGGGGCATTTACGCAAAGGTTATTGCTGGCCGACCAAACTTCTTTGCGGATTTCGTCATCTTCTAAATATTGCAGAACTGGAAGCATGGAAGGAGCATGAAGGGTGAAGACCCATGCGTCTTGGCCTTCTTCCTCGCCAAGTTTTTCAATTGCAGTTTGTCTGGCTGCTTCTCGGGCAGTCTCTGGTAGCCCTTTTAATTTATCTTCTTCTCGGATGGTTAGTTTCCATTCATTGGTGGCGTCCAACACTTGTTCTGAAAATTTCTGGGTCACTTGGGCGAGTTGCTGGGAGATCTCTTCAAGTCGTTGTCTTTTCTCATTTGGTAGGTCAGCTCCGGCTTCTTTGAAGTCAAGGAGGGTTTCCTCTAAAAGACGCAGGTCTATAGGATTGAGCGAAAATGATTCGTTTTTTTCATCAAAAAGTTGGAGAGCTTTCCATAACTCTGCATCGAGTGAAATTTTAGCACCAAAGGCACTTACAGCGGGTAGCATTTCATTATGAACCTCTCGTAATTCATCTGAATTACAAACGGAGTCCAAGTGTGTGACGAGTCCCCAGGCGTAGTACAATTCATAGCTGGCATTTTCCAGTGCCTTTACGGTATTGTGGAAGTTAATTTCTTCAGGTTTGAGATCGCGGATTTGCTGAAGATTCGCTTCGGATTTTTCTAGTGCAAGCGTGATATCTTCGCGGATATGCTCAGGAGTAAGGTTTTCCCAGGCAGGGTTTCCAATAAGAGATAAAAAAGGATGAGATGACATGAGATAATTAGTTTATGCAAAATTCCATTATCCGCACTGCGTTACCGTGAGATGATGGTTTGGCATGAATGGTAATAGTATGCGTACCGGGTTCGAGGTCATGGGCAAACATAACTGTTCTGGGGTAGTGTAAATTTCGACTGTAGTTGTGATATAGTTCGGCTTCTTTTGGTGGCCTATCGTCAATTTGAAATTTGATTTTGCCGGCATCAGGACCGGCGAGCACGAATGCTCCGATTGCCCGCCCCTTGAATTTGAATTGAAGTGGTGCCGCCTCAAAATCAGTATGAAGAAGAGGTGCGTTCAAATATCTTTTTCTTTTACTCCCCTTTAAATTTGTCCAATTGGGTTCAGAATATTTCCAGCCGTCAGTAAGTTTGACTTTTTTGGGACTGAGGAATCGGCCAAATTCATAGTTGAAAGGGGACAATGGGCTTGAGGGAAGAGGGTGGGGTTTAGCAACGGTGGGCGAAGGCCCACTCCACGCAAGATTGAGGAGATGTTCGTGCATGTCGGCACATAAACGGTTGCCCGGAGTTTTTGGGTGGGTGCCACCAAACTGTCCCCAGGTGAACTTTCCCTTTTTTATTTGTGTGGATAACTCCCTTGCGAGATGAATTCTTGAGATCTGATACTTCTCTAAAACTTGCTCATGTGAGGACATGGAAAGAGGTTTTCTTCCTTTATCCAGTTCAGCGAGCATTTTTGGATTAACGAAGTAAGTCACGACTATGTCGGTTTGAGGGAACTTTGTTCTTAGTTGACGAATGATTCCCTCCATGCCGCGTATGCAGGCGTCTCGGGAATGAGCCGCATCCTGGTCATCATTGACCGCAAACTCTAGAAAAAAAAGATCGATCGGTCCTTTCGAGATAACATCCCTTGGTAATCGAAAAGCTCCGGTGGTGGAACAGGTGGAAGAGATACCGGCATTAATAAAAGTAAATTCAGTTTGGGGGTATTTTTCCTTCAGGAAATTCATAACCATGGGTCTGTAGCCATCCATCTCGGTGATAGAACCACCCATGAAAGCAACCGTTGCTGCGTTATTGGTTTCCATTGCAAGGCGTGAATGATCAAAGAAACCCCGAATAGTTATATTTTCTTTTTCAAAACCTTTGAGGCAGGAAAAGTGTAACAAAAATATAACTTTCGTATATGCTAAGAAGCGGGCATTCATGAGTTTGTATTAGCGAGTAAAAGAGATGCTTTGGCAAGCTCAGTAATCTTTTTTGCGTCCTTGTTGTTAATGTGGGTTTGAGGGGTTATCCAACTGCCGCCAACGATTTGAACTTCTGGGAGAACAAGGTACTGGGAGACATTTTCTTTTCCAATTCCACCAGTTGGTAAGCAGGTGATTTCAGCGTTTTGGAAGGGTGCGAGTAAAGATTTGAGGTAAGGGACGCCTCCTGCTGGTTCAATGGGGAAAATTTTAGGATGAAGACAACCTGCCTCAATTGATTTCAATAATTCGGAAGGACTAAGGATTCCAGGATAGAAAGGAATTTTTAATTTCTGACTCATGTCCCAAAGACTATCGCTCCATGCAGGTGATACAGTAAAGTCCATACCTGCATCAAATGCCCACTGCATCTGATCCTTGGATAAAATTGAACCCGTGCCCAAAATGAAATTCGGGAATTTCTTTCTTACTTCCAGCAAGGCTTTCTTAGCAGTTTCCGTTCTAAGGGTAATTTCCATAAGGCAAAGGTCTGCTTCGAGAAAAGCTTCTGCAATGACCAATGCCTCCTCTGCCGTTGCCTGGTTAATAATTGGTAGAACAGGATAATTGTTAAACAACTGATGGTGTTTCATATTTTGATTTCTATTGTCAGATATCAGTCTTGAGAAAAATTGATCTATCCTCGTTCTTCTCGTTTGACGAATTTAATATTTTATCATCCCTAGAGAAAGTGTCATTTCCCACCGATATTAAAATTATAGATTTTTCACTGGAATTTATTCCAGTTAAAACCCGGATGCCTCTTAAGTTCGGAACAGAAATTTTGTCCTCCGTTACTTGTGCACGTGTCAAGGTGACCGTACATAATAAACTTGGTGAGCAGTCCCATGGATGGGGCGAAACTCCTCTAAGCGTTCAATGGGTATGGCCATCTAATACCGAGTATTCTATTCGCTATGATAGCCTCCTTGAGTTTTGTGAATTTATTAAAATTCGTTGGGAAAGCTTTGATTCTTTCGGGCATTGCATTGAAATAGGGCATGAATTGATAATGAAGGATCTGCCCCAAGCCTTAAAGCAGTTCAACCTTGGCAAAAAAGTAGATAGTGAGCCGATGCCTTGGCTGGCCGCACTTGTTTGCGCATCTCCTTTTGATATAGCCATTCACGATGCGTTTGGAATGGTTAATAATGTCCCCATCTATCATGCTTACGGGAAAGAGTTTTTATCCTCTGATCTTGCAAGTTTTCTCGATCCTGCCGAGGATTCAGAAGTCCAGTTTAATGGCAGGCATCCTTCTGATTTTCTTGAACTTAATCCACCTTCTGAAATTCCAGTATGGCATTTAGTAGGCGGACTTGACGCTCTGGAGCAGGAAGATCTGACAGGAGGTGAACCCAATGACGGCTATCCCGTATATCTCAGGGAATGGATCGAGCGAGATGGGCTAAATTGTCTCAAGATTAAATTACGTGGTAATGATGCTGAATGGGATTATGAGAGACTGGTAAGAATTGGCACGATTTCACAGGAATTGGGAGTCCAGTATCTCACGACAGATTTTAATTGTACGGTAACTGACCCGGCTTATGTGAATGAGATTCTCGACCGTCTCGAGTTAGAAGAGCCGGAGACTTTTCGACGCATTCTTTATGTAGAGCAGCCTTTTCCTTATGATCTGGAAAAGAATCGTATTGCCGTTCATTCAGTAGCTGAGCGTAAGCCCCTCTTTATGGATGAAAGTGCTCACGACTGGAAGCATGTATGTCTGGGCAGAGAGCTTGGTTGGACGGGGGTGGCACTGAAAACCTGTAAGACTCAGACTGGTGCATTGCTTTCTTTGTGCTGGGCAAGAGCCCATGGAATGGATTTGATGGTTCAAGATTTAACCAACCCGATGCTAGCCCAGATTCCCCATGTTCTACTGGGAGCACATGCGGGAACCATTATGGGGGTTGAAAGTAACGGTATGCAATTTTATCCCAATGCTTCGCTTAAAGAAGCAAAGCTTCATCCAGGTGTTTACCAAAGAAACCGTGGAATGCTCGACATCTCTACGATTAAAGGGAACGGCTTCGGGTATGGGATATAATTTTTTCGGAAAAAAGATTTTCAGGAGTCTTTGTTGAGCTGCATCTGGGCGTAGGCTTTGATCTTTTCGCGGACGCCGGTGAGTCCGTTTCTGCGATTGGGTGATAAGTGCTGGGTGATGCCCACCTCGGAGAGGAATTCGGGCTCCAGCCGGACAATATCTTCGGGACTCTCATCACTGTATAAGTCGCATAGGAGGGTGGCGGTGCCTTTAGTGATAGATGCTTCGGAATCTGCCTGAAAATGACACTTACCATCGGCAAAACTAGGAAATACCCAAAGTTGGGAGACGCATCCTTTAATCAGGAATGTTTCGATTTTATACTCCTCGTTAAGTCCGGGATTATCCTTCGCCCGGTCGATCACATAGGTAAGTCGTTCGAGATGGTCTTCAAAGGGGATAAGTTCTTCGATCAATTGGTCTCGCTTATCTTCAATGCTCATTAGAATTACCTTTTGAGTTGCCGGAAAAGGAGATGGGTAGCTCAGAGTAGCTATTGGATCCGACCGAGACTTCTTTGAGAATTCCTTGAATCGGTAAAAGGTCACGAATGGATTCAGGGGATTGAAATCGGGAGGTGTCGCCCACCGTTTCACCGGTGGCTGAATCCTCGACAGCTTCAAGGCGCAGCGATGAGCGATTGGTATCTGGAAATATAATCTCAATCTGGGTTTGTTTTATTCTGACAAAATTTTCCGCATGTGCATCGAGAACATACAGATTGAGATTACCGTTTTCATTCAGAAAAAGCTCAAAGTTGAAACCTGAACCGTGCGGACCGAGTTCATACAATTCACCCCCATGTGGAGCAGTATGTACATGGTGACCACCCCCACCGGATGGAACTTGGTCCGAGCATCCCACAAACAATAAGCAGGTTAAAAGACAGATAGATTGAATGGTTTTCATTTTAAAATATAGACTTTATCTGCGGTGACCCATTCTAGCAAGCGTAAGGGAATACTTGTATCCTCGGAAAGAAGTTAGCTGTAAGTTTAATTTCAGGATGGTCAACCAGCATTAGAATTTCTAAGTTTCATTATTTCACCCTAATTAATCCCTCAGCCCATATATGAAATCCAAGAAGAATCTTCTTTTCCTTTCGTTATTCACACTGGTTCTCGGTTTATCCGGGTGCTTTCTTACAGACACTGCTCATGCTACCAAAAATAAAACGATTAAAGGTAACCAAGCGATAGCGAAACAAGTCAAGGGTGGTAAACCTTATTCCGATAAGCCAAATATTGTGATTGTGATCACGGATGACCAGGGCTACGGCGATTTGGGATGTACAGGAAATCCGGTCATCAAGACTCCGCACACCGATAAATTAGCCAATGAATCGGTCTGGCTGACCGATTATCATGTGGCCCCCACCTGCTCACCAACGCGGGCGGCTCTCATGTCTGGGCACTGGACTAACCGTACCGGCGTATGGCATACGATTATGGGTCGTTCCATGTTGCGGGCGAATGAGGGGACACTGGGCCAATTTTTCAAGGAAAACGGATACGAGACCGGAATGTTTGGTAAGTGGCACCTCGGAGACAACTTCCCCTACCGTCCGGAAGATCGAGGGTTTACCGAAGTATACCGTCATGGGGGCGGGGGAGTGGGGCAAACTCCTGATGTATGGGATAATGCCTATTTTGATGGTGGTTATTTCCACAACGGAAAGATCGTTGATGCGAAGGGGTTTTGTACGGATGTCTTTTTCCGGGAGGGTAACCGTTTCATACGCGAGAGTGTGAAAAAGAAGAAGCCATTTCTCGCTTATATATCGACAAATGCACCTCATGGACCGTTTCACTGTCCTCAGAAGTATCTTGATATGTATAAAGGCCAGTCGGGTAGAATCGCATCTTTTTTTGGAATGATCACTAATATTGATGACAATGTTGGTAAAACCCGGAAATTACTCAAGGATTTGGGAGTTCATGATAATACGATCTTTATCTTCACCACTGATAACGGCACCGCCAGTGGTCGACAAATTTTCAATGCCGGAATGCGCGGCCAAAAAGGAAGTGAATACGATGGGGGGCATCGGGTGCCATTCTTCATGCATTGGCCTAATGGCGGAATGAATAAATTAAAAAAAGTGGATACCCTGTGTCACGCGGTGGATGTCGCACCGACTCTGCTTGACCTAACGGGTGGTAAAAAACCAAAGGGCTATAAGTTTGATGGGGTTTCCATTCGAAAGGTGTTGGAAGCCGATGGGGATGTGAACTGGCCTGACCGAATGCTAATAACTGATTCTCAACGGGTGAAAGATCCCATCAAGTGGAGGAAATCATCCGTGATGAGTCAGGGTTGGAGATTGGTGAATCAGAAAGAACTCTACAACATCAATAAAGACCCCGGACAGACCAAGAATGTAGCTAGTCAGAATCCTGATCAAGTTGCCAAAATGCAGGCGTTTTACGATCAATGGTGGGACGAACTGGAGCCAACTTTTGCGGAAACTACTGAACTCCATGTCGGGCATAAGGATCACCCGGTGGTAAGTTTGACCAGTCACGATTGGATCGGAGGCCCCACTCCCTGGAATCAGGGTCATAACCGCAGTAAGTATCCGTTGAAGAAGGGGAAAAGTGCCAAGCATGAAGGGCATTGGGCGTTAAAGGTTTTGAAAACCGGAACTTATCAGATAGAAGTGATGCGTTGGCCGTTGGAATCTGGTAAAGCC
Organism: uncultured Verrucomicrobiota bacterium; assembly: GCA_902569115.1. GTDB lineage: Bacteria > Verrucomicrobiota > Verrucomicrobiia > Opitutales > Seribacteraceae > Seribacter. The sequence continues at coordinate 49,760 of CACFTI010000003.1, forward strand.
ATCAATGAGGAATTGATTGCCGGTGCCGATGTTCCCGGAGAGAGTAAAGCATTCCGGGCCCAAGTTGGACAAGCAATCGGTGCTAAATCTGCAACATTGCGTCTGAATGGTAAAAACCTAGAGACTAAATCTGTCAATGCAGGGGACAAAAAAGTAGTCTTCGAGACCAAGCTAACCAAAGGTAAGCATAAGTTGTCTCCCTTTTTCAAAGTCCCGGAAGGAGAGCTTGGCTGTTATTACGCTGTAATTAAAAGTAAGTAATTTTATGCCAAACAAAGCTTTTGTTTATCTTAGTCTCCTTTTAGCTCTTGGTTTACAAGCCAAGACCAATGTTGTCGTCTTCCTGACTGATGACCAGGGGTGGGGGGATTTGAGCCTTCATGGAAATACCAACCTGTCGACCCCCAATATTGACTCCCTTGGGAAAGAGGGAGCGAGCTTTGACCGCTTCTTTGTCTGTCCAGTCTGTTCGCCCACGCGGGCTGAATTCCTGACGGGTAGATACCATGTCCGGAGTGGGGTATACAGTACATCCGCAGGTGGAGAGCGAATGGACTTAGATGAGACCACAATTGCGGATCTTTTCAAAAGAGCGGGATATTCTACAGGTGCATTCGGTAAATGGCACAATGGTATGCAGTATCCTTACCATCCTCTTGGCCGAGGGTTTGATTATTTCTACGGATTCTGTTCCGGGCATTGGGGGCATTACTATGATGCCTTGATGGAAAGAAATGGTGAATTGGTCAAAGGGAAGGGATTTTGTGTCGACGATTTCACAACCGAAGCGATCAATTTCATCGATCGTGCGGTCAAAGATGAAAAACCCTTCTTCGCCTATGTTCCTTACAACACTCCTCACAGTCCGATGCAGGTGCCGGATCGTTGGTGGAATAAATTCAAGGATAAGAACCTGGAAGATATGATGAGGCACCGAAATCCAAGTAAGGAGGATAGACTTCACTTGCTGGCGGCTTTGGCGATGTGTGAAAATATTGACTGGAATGTGGGTAGGTTGCTGAAGAAATTGGAACAACTAAAAGTGGCTGATGATACCATCGTTCTCTTTTTCAATGATAATGGACCTAATGGGAACCGTTGGAATGGTGATATGGAGGGAAGAAAGGGATCTACCGAAGAGGGGGGGACCCGTTCACCTCTGTTGATTCGTTGGCCAGCGGGCATCAAGCCCGGCACGGAAGTTAGACAGATCGCATCGGTTCTGGATTTACTCCCCACTCTTACGGAAATGGCAGGTGTCGTTGAGAAACCTGAAAAGAAATTGGATGGAAGAAGCCTGGTTTCATTACTTAATAAATCTGAGCCTAACGAACTAGATTCCAAGAAGTCCTTGAAAACACGCACATTGATTTCCAGTTGGAAAGGTAAGGTTGGTGCGAGAGATCAGCGTTTTCGTCTTGATTACAAGGGACGACTTTTCGATATGGAAAACGACCCTGGTCAACGCGTGGAGGTAACCAAGAAGTTTCCCAAGATTTACCAACGGTTAACCCAATCAGTAAATAAATACAATAAAGAGGTATTGAGTGAATTGGGAACGGATGAAAGACCTTTTGTAATTGGACACCCCGAAGTCTCCTGGACACAGATCCCTGCTCGGGATGCCGTGCCTACCGGAGAAATTAAAAGATCAAATAAGTTTCCTAATTGCAGTTATTTCCTAAATTGGAAAAACGAAGAGGATTATATCTCATGGGATGTGGAAGTTGCTCAGGCAGGACTCTATGAAGTTGAACTTTGGTATGCCTGCCCGGAGAAAGATTTAGGAGCAGAAGTCGAACTATCCTTCTTGGGTAACACTTTAACTTCTCGAATTTCTCGTGAAGTGAATCCGCCCTTGCTTACTGGTTATGACAGAAAACAAAGGACGGAGGGTTATGTGAAATATTTTGAACCCATGAAAATGGGTAAAATCCAATTGAAACAGGGGAAAGGCGAATTGAAACTACAGGCAAAGAAGATACCTGGTGATCAGGCTCTCGAATTTCGTCTTTTAATGATCAATAGGATTAAAAAGAAGAAGAGTTAAGCAGCCTGCTTAAAATCTTCTTCCAAGGCCAATTGACGCTTTAATTCCCTAAAGCCAATCATCTTACTATTATCCTCGTCCCATAAACGGAACTTCAGTGACTTTAGACTGCTTAGCAGGTTAAGTTCAGGAGCAACCTGAAAAAAGGGATCAGACTTGTGACAACGTTCCAAATTATAATTTGGAATCATTGCATTGAGATGGTGAATATGATGAAAGCCAATGTTTCCAGAGAACCATTGCATGATTCGCGGGAGTTTGTAGTAGCTACTACCTTCCATAGCGGCAGCAGTGAAGTCCCAGTCTTCTCCCTGTGCCCAATATGTATCTTCAAATTGGTGCTGAACATAGAAAAGCCAAATACCGCATGTGCCAGCTACGGCCATCATGGTAACTTGTATGATGATGAATGGAATAACCCCAAATATTGAACTCATGGATACGCACCAAATCAGCAGGGCAAAATTCATTATGTGAACAGAACGGCGTTCCCTCGGTTTACATTTCTTTGAAGGAAAGCGTTCAAGAACCATAAACAGGAAGAGTGGGGCAAAGACAAAAAGGATAAAAGGATTACGGACTAGGCGGTAATTAAAACGAGTCATGCGGGAAGAGGTAAGGTATTCACGAACGGTTAGCGTCCAAATGTCACCAATCCCGCGACGGTCCAAATCTCCGTTGGTCGCGTGGTGCATCGCATGTTCCCAACGCCAGTGGTGATAGGGAGTGAAAACAGACATTCCAGAAATGAAACCAAGGATATTATTGGCCTTCTTGGACTTAAAAAAAGATCCGTGCCCACAATCATGGAAAATAATAAAGGAACGGACGAGGAATAATCCTGCCAGCACGGAGAGTCCTATGGTCAACCACCATGAAATTCCCATTGTAAAGAACAAAGCTATCCAAATAGCCACGATTGAACCAAGCGTGTTTACAATCTGCCAAATAGCACGCCCTAAATCCGGTTTTTGATATTCAGCAACCAGTTCTTTCCATTCCGCCACGGATTTCATGGTGCTGTTTTGTGAATTTGTATTTTCCATCCTGTCTTCAATGACATCAGTTTACAGGGCAATTAGCAAGCGCGTAGATGAGCTTTCAAAATTAGTCATTCTCGATGAATTTTCCAGTTTTAATAAAATGGAGGGCGTTTTCCTGGGCGGGTTTATGGTTCATTAGAAAGGGGTGAGGAGAATGAACGATCAGGAAATCTTTCATTCCTTCGACCCGGGTCCGGGGTATCGCAACCTTGCCGTCATCTTTTCCTGGTATCATGGATGAAAGAATAGGATTGATTGAACGATCTCCCGCAATCACCCCAAGTTCAAAAGAAACAGGGCCAAGCTTGTTTGGAATGCTATTGGCATGTGTCGATAGTTGCAGGGAGGCAGGACCGTTGAGTAATTGAAAAACTTTCATCTTTCCTAGCTTATCGACGATTTCACTGCCTTGGTTGGGTGGTCCCAGCATGACGACCCTACCAAGATCCGGAAGGGGATTGGTTGCCTGAATTTGACGAAGGATGATACCTCCCATCGAATGAGTCACGAAATGATACCTTGAGGGCTTTTGGTCTTCTGAAATCGTGATGATTTGTTGCCTCACCTTTTGGGCCAATTTCGGAATGGTAAAGTGGCGGGACGGGTAATCCAGGTTACTTACCGAGAAATTATGATCTGAAAGAAATTTCTCCATACTTCTCATCGAAGAGGAAGTTCGAGCCAATCCGTGGAGAAGAAATATATTTTCCGACGAGTAGCTTATTACAGTGGAAAAGATAAAGAAATTACTGAGAAGAAAATATCTTTTCAAATTCAGGACTGAAGCAGACGGACCGGTGCCTCGTTTTTGAGGTCCAATAGAATGGCAATGTTTAAGAAGGTAATTTCCCCCATGGTCCGGCATTGGGAAAAGCGGTCGTCCTGATGGAATTTCTCAAGATCTGATTTGAGAGAGCTCAATTGCTCATCGCTGGATATGCGATCTTCACACATGGATTCCCGTAGTCGGTTGATCCGGGTGGGGGCGACATTAAACCTTCTTTTAATAAGAGTTCTTTCTTCGCGCTGGTATTGATGGCTTGTTTCGAGGTTAATCAGGCGACTGCAAAGATTAACCACCGGTAAATTATTCTTGAAGAACTGTGGTAAGTAGAAAGATTTTCTGCCTTCATACGATTGCTGATCGAAATCGATCGCCCGTACCCGGTACTGGTTATGTTCAAAATCCGGGGTCATTTCCACGACATAATTATAGGCACGCATATCGCCTAGGAGCCGAACGAAGCAACGTTCATTAAACTTTATGAATTCTTTAGCCAAGCGGACTTCGTTGAGATCTTCCCGTTCGAGATAGTTTTCGATAAAATCATCACCGGGCACGCCAATGATGTGTTCCTCCACCAGGGTGTCCTGATCGACATGGAAGTTGATCTCGTTGGGAGAGAGTAATTGTTCCAATTCTAGTCCGTAAATTCGGGAGGCATCCGCTTTTTTGACATAAAAATAATCGTGATTGTCGTTGTAGTGGTTTACTATACGGATACGGAAGGGCTTGGTGTTGCCAAAGGTACAATAGTCGACGCGGTCGACATAGAGATTATCCATGATCTTTTGATCACCGCCTGATCGAAGGAGGACATAAATCTGTTTGAGTCCTTCGAAGATTTCCTTTCCGTAATGTTGATCATACACCATGGTTTGCCACAGTGTGTCCTCATTTTTATCATTCATCAGTGGGTAGGAATCCACGCTTTGCAAAAGGTTTTCGTACTGTACGGGAAGAGATATTTCGCGTTTGTACTGGCCAAGATAATTACGAAGTCTACCACTTACGGGGTAGAATTTTTTCTTTTGTTGGAGATTTTTGACAATCATCAAGAAGGCAGGATAATCCTATCGTAGGAGGAATGAATATCTCGGACAAGAGTAAAGCCCGGATTACTCTCCCCGCAATAATTCCAGGGGTTTTTCCTGAAGCACTTTGCGTGTGGCCACCTCGGCAGTGATGCAGGCGAGAAGTGTAACCCCAGTAATCATGATGACAGGGAGTTGCCAGTGAAAGCTCCAGACCCGGTCGAAGATATAATGGGAAAGAACAAAGCTGGCTCCTGAACTTAAGGTAACCCCAAGCACGGCAGAGAAAAAACCAAGGGCCCCAAACTCAAGGCGGACTAAGTTCTTAAGGTCTGAAAAGGAAGCACCCAATATCTTCTGCAGGTTGATTTCCTGTCTTTGCCGGCGGGCTTTTTCCCTGGAGATGGTGTGCAGGATAATCAGACCGACAATAATCGAGAGAATCGCCATGACTTGTAATGCCCATGTCATCTGACTCACAACCTCGAGGATTTTTCTCCCCGTCCGTTCCACATCGAGGATGGAAATGGTGGGGAATTGTTGAACAAGCAAATCTTGAATAGCCTGCTTTTCTTCGATGGATAAGTTTTCAATTGTTCCAATAAAAGTCTTGGGAGCCTGTTCCAGCACACCTGGTTGCATTTGTACAAAAAAGTTTGGTTGGAAGCTAGTCCAGCGAACCCGTCGGATATTAACGACTTCGGCATTCACCTGAACACCGCTGACTTCAATGGTAATTTGGTCACCCAAATCGATGCCCAAAGATTCCGCATACTTTTGCTCAACCGAAATTTCTGCAGGCTTACTTCCATTTGCATCATAGGAGGTGTTCACCATTCTCCCTCTTAGGATTTCCTCACTTTCACGCAGCTCTCCTCGATAGCTGAGATTGAAGGTGCGGTTGCGAAACGCATTTCTTCGTTGTTCATCAGGATTATCGAATTCGCGATCCATCCTGTCCATTGATTCAAAGGGAACACCCTTGACGGAGAGTAAACGGGCTCGGATCCACGGCGTAACATTTTCCATGGGGCGCCCCTGAAATTGTAGGGCTTGGGTGAGAGGGGCGAGGTGTTCCTCCTGTATATCAAAGAGAAAGAGTTGGGGAAGCTTGCTTTCGGGATCTTGTAGGTTAATTTCAGATTCCAAGCTATACTGGAATTGGGGAATGAGATTAAGCAACAATACCCCGAGACCAAGTGCAAGCAGACTGGTAATAGAGCTGTTGCGGTTACGGGAAAGAGAACGGCTGGCTAGACGCAGGGGAAGAGGAGATTTACGAAAAGCTCGTTCGATGACCACAAGGGCGAAAGAACCAAGGATGTAAACGACCACTCCGCTGACCGTAAAAGTAATGAAGAATAAATTTCCCAGTTTCCAGGAATCTGCCTGAGTTATGCAAAGAGTCCAGAACCCGAACAAACCAGGGATAAGCCAAGGAATAGTATTAATTGCGGAGCTTTTTGCGGAATGCATGGATTCACGGAAAAGTTCAGCCGGTTTGAGCTGACGGATTTTTCGTAGGCTGGGAAGGGCTAAAAGAATACCCGAAAGGATCGCGACGCAGATGGTAAGTATAATACTGGGGAGGGTGAGGCCGGCGTTTACTTGAAAGGGAAGGAAATCATCGAGTAAATTTTCAGCGAGGGGGAGTGCAATAAAGCAGATGAGAACCGGAGGAATCACGGCAAGTATTCCGAGGATGGATATCTGCAAAACATAAGTAAACAAGGCGAGCCGGGGTGATGCACCCAGGCTGATTAGGATCGCCAGATCCTTAATTTTTCTGGTCAGGAATCCATGGAATAAGTAGCCACTCCCAAGGCAGGCTAGGAAGAGGGCGACCAAGGAGACAAGGGCCAGGAAATCGGAAAGATAGCGAAGTAGACGACCAGCCCGATGACCTGCCCTTTGATGAGAGTAGATTCGTATATCAGGGGAGTTGATCGTTTTCCCAACTTTTTCGGCAAGACTCTGGGCATTGATTCCGTCGGGCAGTTGATAGAGCTGATTGCGAAAAGCGGTGTTTCCCTCCTGAAGTAAGGCGGTTTCTTCCAGGAAATTGTGACTGATAAATACTTTAGGGGCAAACTCAGCGGGTTGAAATTGCAAGCCAGCATCTTCCTTCACAATATCAGAAATACGGAATTTGTTCTTTCCCAGAGTAATCTGATCCCCCAGGTCTAGGTCGAGCTGAGTGCGCAGTTCAGGGTAAATCCATGCGATAGGCTTTTGATGAAGCAGTAGGTCATTAAATTCTGTCACTTTTCCTCTTAGGTTTAGATCAAATGATCCATGAAAGGGAAAGCCTGGTGCCATCGCCACGACCTTGACTAAACGACTGCGTCCTGACGGTCCTGCAACCATTGAGAAGAAGTCGACCGCTTCAACGGAAAGAGTTTCCGGGGGTAAGAGGTTTTTCGCTTTTTTCAGCTCCTCCGCAGAGAATTCTCTGCGGGTCCGGAGTGCCAAATCGGCTCCCAGTAGTTTCTGGGATTCAAGGGAAACTTGTTGGTTTACTGATCGTTTGAACGAATCAATGGTTATAAAACCAAGCAGACCCAATGAAAGATTAACTAGGTAAAAGATGCAGAAAGCACGATTGTTTCGAATTTCCCGCCACGCATGCTTGAAAGCGAAATTCATGTTTTGTGAGCAAAAAGCCTTCCTTCGCGCAAGTGCAGGCAACGGTCACATAATGTAGAAAGTTCCTGGTTATGGGTTACCAGGATGAGTGTTTGGTCCTGCTCTTTGCAAAGTGTGAACAGTAATTCCATTACTTCTTTTCCGGTTTTTCCATCGAGGTTGCCGGAAGGTTCATCCGCCAGGATTAAGCTGGGTTTGGTGACAATCGCCCGTGCGATGGCCACCCGCTGGCACTCGCCTCCTGAAAGTTCAGAGGGCAAATGCGAAAGGCGGTGAGATAAGCCAACCTGCTCGAGAGCTTTTCTTGCCTGTGTTTCCGCTTCTTTCTGACGCTGTAGCTCAAGGGGTAAGGAAACATTTTCCAATGCGGTCAGATTACTCATGAGGTGATATTGTTGGAAGACAATACCCAAGTTTTTGGAACGGAAGCGTGCAAGTTTTTCCTGATCCATCTTGGTGAGATCAGTATCATCGATGGAAATTTGTCCAAAGTCGGGTTGGTCGAGCCCGGCTATCAGCGAAAGAAAAGTGGACTTGCCACTGCCACTTTGGCCAAGAATGGCAACGGTTTCTCCTTTTTTAACTTGGAGGCTTAGTTGATAGAGCACTTCTACCTTCTTCCCCCCCTGGTTGTAAGTTTTACTAATTTTTTGAATGGATGCGATGTGGGTCATCAATTTTTGGGTAAATGAGTGTTGAGGCTTTTAAATACAGTTTCGGAAATTTTTTGATGGCCCGCCGGGTTGGGGTGAATGCGGTCAGGTAAATTCATGGATGGGTTTCCTCCAACTCCTTCTAAGAGGAACGGCAAGAGGGGAACCTTGTTCTTTGTTGCCAAGTCCTGAAATAATTGGGCAAATTTGCGAGTATATTCAATGCCATAGTTGGGAGGAATTTTCATCCCGGCAAGTAGGGTGGGTATCCCTTTACTTTTTGCTTTTTCGATTATTCTTTCGAGGTTTTTTTGGGTCTCTTCAACAGGGACTCCCCGAAGACCGTCATTTCCACCAAGGGCGACAATCAAGAAATCAGGGGAAGATTTTAATAGCCAATCAATTCTGGAAACTCCTCCGCTAGTAGTTGCTCCGCTGATTCCTGCATTGATCACCTCAAAGGTGGTGTTATGGTCATGAGCGAGTTTCTGATTGAGATTTTCTTCAAGGAGGGTGGGGTATGCCTGATGTTCCGAGACCCCATATCCTTCAGTCAGGGAGTCCCCCAGGATGATGATTCGAAAAACATTCTTCTGGATTACTTTGTTTGGAGTGTTTGATACCGAGTTTTGTTCGGGTTCGGATGAGCAACCTGCGAACAAAAGCGTAAGGAGTAGGAATTTCATCAGGAGGTGGAAGGTGGCCACTGGAAGAGAGTTTGTCATTTTTCTGATTACCTTAAAGAATGTATGGATGAATCTTCCCATGCCAAGAACGATGATTTCCAATTGATGAGTATTTTACTGGAATTCCTTCATGAGCATGCCCTGTGCATAGATTTTGGTATGCTCATCCTGATTTGGATGGTGCAGATCATTATTTACCCAACATTCCACAAGGTCGTGAAGGAAGACTTTGTTAGCTGGCACCGAACTTATTGCAATTCGATTGGATTTTTTGTGCTTCCGGTCATGGTATGTCAGTTATTGGAAGCTTCCTCCGCCTGTTTCTTTACGGCAGAGAATTTGGCATGGGTTAAATTACTGGCGGTATTGGGTGCATGGGTGATCACTTTTCTCATATCAGCTCCTTGTCATCGCAACTTACAGGTGGGAAAAGACACTCTTGTGATTGAGAGACTGGTGCGAACAAACTGGTGGCGAACCGTTCTTTGGTCTATTTCGTTTGTTGTTTCATTGGTGATTTATTATTGGTGAAATTCTCGATTAAAAGTCAGACGAAAATTTGTCCCAGGTGCGGTCGTCCTTTTTCGAATCGTAAGAAATGGGAGTCTCGGGGTATTTGGAAAGAAATCATCTACTGTTCGGACCGGTGCCGAGCTAAAAAAAAGAAATCGTGAAGAAGGCGGTCTGGTGGATGAAGCGGGACTTCCGTATTACCGATAACGAGTGTCTTTTTGAAGCCGCACAACATGCTGAAGCGGTTCTCCCCTTTTTTTGCTGGGAGCATGATGTTCTGAACGAGGGTGATTATTCGTCATTTCATTTACAGGCTCAATGGGAAGGGCTCACAGGAGTTTGCCAAAGTTTGAGGAGCCGTGGGGTCGAAAGCCGGGTGGTGTTCGGTGAAATCGTGGGACAGTTGGATCTACTTTTTAAGCTTTTTCCCTTTGATGTTCTTTATTCCCACCAGGAAACGGGAAACCTGGTTACTTTTAAGCGGGATCAAAATGTGCAAAAATGGTGTAGGGAACGGAATGTAAAATGGGTGGAGATGAATCCAAGTTCAGTCATGCGTGGAGGAGATGCAGACCGCAGGCGGTTAAAACTTAGGCAAGCGGATTACAGAAAGCAGGAGCCTTTACCCATTCCGGATTTTAGTCATTTGGAACCACTTGCCCCCGGAGTTGCCAACCAGCCTCCCTCTTGGAAGGAAGTAATTACGGTCGTCCCTAAATTCAAAGGACAACCACTCAACCCAAGTTTAACCAAAGTGAATGAGAAATCTGCCCACGCGACTCTTTCCTCCTTTTTGCACGAGCGGGGAATCGGATATTCCGGGGGGATCTCTTCACCGAATACAGCCTTTGTTCACGGCTCCAGGCTCTCGAGTCATCTTGCCTGGGGAACCATAAGCTTACGGACAGTATTTGCACATTTAGACCAACGAAGACTTGAAGTGAAGGATTGCCAGGACCGCTCCCTCTGGCTTCGCAGTTTACGGGCTTTTGAATCGCGTCTCTTTTGGCGTGATCATTTTATCCAAAGGCTTGAAGCGTTTCCGGTGATGGAAAAAAAGCCCCTGAATTCGGCTTACGCTGACTTAAAATATGAAGATGATCCTGAAATTCTGAATGCGTGGATCCAAGGGCGTACTGGCTATCCAATGGTGGATGCCTGTATGAGATGTCTACAGGATAATGGTTTTCTCAATTTTCGCATGCGTGCCATGGTGGTCAGTTTTGCATGTTATGGATTGCATCTTTCGTGGCGAACTATCCATGAGCCTTTGGCCCGTTTATTTCATGATTACGAACCGGGCATCCATTTATCCCAGCTTCAAATGCAGGCTGGGGTGATTGGATTTAATGCCATCCGGGTTTATAGCCCAACGAAACAATTCCTTGATCATGATCCAAATGGTGTTTTCGTGCATCGCTGGGTTAAGGAACTAAAGGGGAGAACCCCTGCGGAAATTGCCCACGCGGATGAAATTCCTTTAGACGGATACATTCCTAAAGTAATAAACCTGAAGGATCGGGCTAAGGAAATGAAATCACGCGTTTATGAAATACGCAAAAGTGCCACCGGGAAAAAAATAACCGGTGATGTTTTAAAGAAGCATGGTTCGAGGCGATCTACTGCTGCAGGGAAGAAAAAAACTAAGAAAAGTACTGAAGGTCAGATGACTTTTTTTAAGACTTTATGATTGGGTAGAACCTGAATATCGCAACGGAGTTTTTCCATCATTCGTAATTTCCGTAGCCATACCTCTGGGATTCCTGTCTGCATTGCAACAATAGATCCAAGAACGACTCCGCGGTGGCAGTTGTCCCCACCCGCTTTTGCATTGGCAAGAACTGCCATGGAAAAATCATCGTGGTATTTCCAGGTAAAGTGAAGGGCCGCGACAAAAGATTCGGGCAAATAACAGGCAGTGCTGAGGGTATTACCCACAACTTCACGATCATCCATATTTTCCCATTTTTGAAGAAGTCTCACAGAAACTCCGGGCAAGGGGAGGGTAGTCAATGTATGTCTGATCGATTCTCCATGTGCTAAACGGTGGTAGATTCTGGTTAAATCGGTTGCGGCACGGAGGGTGTATTCATGATCGTGGGTTAGTCTGATCAAAGAAAGGACGGATTCAAGTTGAGCGGAGGGATCGTTTTGATCGAGTGCTTCCATGGATGCCAGTAAGGCAGGGATTTGGCTCAGGCCGCCAATATGGTAGTCCGAAATACCGCAGGATAAAAGAGGTTTACCAGAAGCATAATTAGTAAAGAAAGAACGATGGTATTCTTCGGCATATGTATCTTGGTGCCATCCTGGGGTTAGCATTACCTCAACATATCTTTTGAGCCATGATTCAGGGTCAAAAGTACCGTTTAAGATAGTGGATCTGTAGAGTTCGGCAGCCAACTGAAGATTAAGTGTATTTTCGCCTGCTTCCAAAAACTGGTGGTAATGTATTCCTCTTTGCCCCCAATATTTTGCTTGGTTACCAAGAATATCTGCTTTCGGAGATTTCGGGGTGTAATTACTTCGCCATAAGATGCTGTCCGGGTGGAAGTTCTTTGGTTTGCAGTAACCGGAAAAATCGCCGTAATCCTGGTCTAGTGATTCGCGATTGTAATACCAATGGACTGGCATTGCCACCGCATCTGCGACTAAGGATCCTAAAAATGCATTTTGTAGACTCATTGGAAAGTAATAGATAAGCTATTGGAGATTCATAAAAGAACAAATACGCTAGAGTTGTGCCAAACCATCAGTTTCCTTTATATTTTCATGAAATTTATTCAACCGGACTGGACCGGACGGCCCGCTTTCCAGTTGATCGTTATCAGTTACTGGCAAAAAAGCTTTCAGTCTACGATGAAAAAAAACTTCTTTCCTGGCAAACACCTAGGTTGGCGAATCAGCAGGAAATTCAGCTAGTTCATGAGAAGGATTATGTTGAAAGATTTTTTAACCATCAACTCACCGAAAAGGAAATCAGGAGGATTGGCTTAAGACCTTGGAAGGAAGCTATAGTCGAGCGGACCCTGCGTTTAACCGGGGGTGCTTTGCAGGCCTTGGAACAAGTTCTAGTATACGGACATACAATGGCGGGAAACATGGCGGGAGGCACTCATCATGCCTTTCGCAAGGAGGGGGCGGGCTATTGTATCTTCAACGATTTAGCAATTTGTGCGGAACAGGCATTGCTAAACTCTACTGTAGAGAAAATTTTAATTCTCGACTTGGATGTACATCAGGGAGACGGGACGGCCAAGATTTTCGAAGGTGATGAAAGGGTTTTTACCGTTTCTCTACATGGTAAAAATAACTTTCCATTTAGAAAACAAACGAGTGACTGGGATGTAGAATTTGATAATGATACGGGAGACGAAGAATACCTAACCGTCCTAGACGATGTGCTATCGAAACTATCCAATCAGGCTTTCGATCTGGTTTTTTTTCAGGCTGGAGTTGACGCATTGGATTCGGATGCTCTCGGCCTCTTGAATTTAAGTCGTGAGGGACTAGGGAAAAGGAATCAGCGGGTTTTTGCTTGGCGTGAGCAAATGGAACTGCCCATGGTGATTTTTATGGGTGGAGGGTACGCCAAACCGATTGATGATACCGTTGATGCATTTACTGATCTCTTTATGGAAGCTGCAAGCAGGATTTAAATACTGGACTGAGTCCGTTGCCCGCTAGCGAATAGCCCCTTTTCTTTCCTCCATAAGTTTACGGTGTCTCAAAAGTTGGGCTAAATCTTCTTTGGATTTGGATAAGTTGTTAAATTGTTTGGAGTCCGTTTTCATATTATACAGTTCCTCTGTCCCATCTTTGTACTGCATATAGCTCCAATTTTTAGTTCTCAAGGACGTTCCCTTGGGAACGAATGAAAGGGCTGTATTTTTAATTGTTCTTTTAGGATCGTCCAGTGTGGGCACAAGGCTTTTGCCCTGAACGGAATCAGGAACCGGTAAACCTGTTAGTTCACATGCAGTCGGGAAGAGGTCGACAAGTTCGACCAGGGATGAGCTTCTTCCATGCTTATAGGTTGGTGCTCTGATTATTAAGGGAACCCGGGTCACTTCCTCTCGTAGATTTCCCTTTTGCCAAAAGTGGTGCTCGCCCAATAGGTAGCCGTGATCACTGGTGAAAATAACCGTGGTCGTTTTATCCAATTTTAGCTCTTCAAGAGTATCCAAAATTCGACCTACCTGCTCATCCATAAAAGTGACGGTGGCTAGGTATCCCGCCCACATTCTTTTTTGATTGTCGGGGAACTGATCGATTCCATAGTTTGCGGAGTTTGAGCGAGAAATCGCAGAGGCGGGCATGTCATTCCAGTCATTTACAGGCACGAAGGGCAGAACCATTTTTCTAAAAGGGTAGTGGTTAAAATACTGGATGGGAGCCACATTGGGGTAATGCGGTCGGATGAAACCGGTAGCTAGAAAAAACGGCTGCTTTTGCTTTTTAAACTTATGCAACAATTCAATTGATTTAGTGGCGGTCTTCCAGTCGGGTTGGTCAGAGCCATCTCCCTCGTAATCAACGGTTACAAACATGCGGTTGGGCATACGGGTGGACTCACGACCCTCTAGCTCAGTGGTAAATTTATTCAGGTTGAGGCAGGCGTAGTTACCGGGTGTGTGAGCCTCGAGTCCTGGGCTATTATATTTCTCGGACCAGCATTCAGGGATATCCTGACCATCGGTTCCGGGAATGATATCTCCTGGTACACGCATGTGAAAGATTTTCCCCACCCGGGTACTGGAGAAATTATGGTTTTGAAAATGTTCGCCCCAGGTAATTTCATTTTTCCCGAAGTATCTGCCCCTCATGAAACTTGCCCGAGATGGTGCACAAACAGTGCCTTGGCAATAAGCATTATCGTAGATCACTCCCATTTTTGCGAGACGATCGATATTCGGGGTTTTCACAAGTGTATTTCCGTAACACCCAAGTGCATCCGTTTTGAGGTCGTCTGAGACCACCAAGAGGATGTTGCGGGTCTTGGCAAAGAGACAGATTTGGGTTGAAAAAAGGATTATACATAGGTTTTTGATCATTAATTTCATTGGCAATTATTACTAGTCTCCTCAGGGATTTTGCTTTGGTTTTTGAAATGACTTTTTGATTTTGGAAAGCAAGGAGGAGAGAAAGAGAAAGATATGAAAACAGGTTGGTAGGGCAGCAGATACCCCCATGATCACTCCGAAGTATATATTCTTGGCGTTTTCTCTGCCCATCGGGTCTTGTATCGCTTGGACTGCCCGACTGGTATATTTGGCTCCACGGGAAGTGAGTTGTTCGGGTGCATCCTCCCAGATACTGATGAGCCAACCTCCAAATGTGAATACAAAAAGCACCCAGAAAGTTGCCACTACCGCAATGATTAAATCCAGCGAAAGATGGAATACATATTCAGAGGTCTTGCGGGCAGCTAAGGCACGCCTAATGATCCAAATCGTTACGAAAAAGGAAAGACTATCAAAAAGAGCCCCGAAAAAACCTACCGGGATTTGCAGTTTTATATAATGAGTGGCTTCATGGGTTTGCATGTAGTAGGGAAACGCCGTGTAGATCGCCCACCAATAGCATGCAATGTTAAGAATGATAAAAAAAACAAAAAGCAGAGGAAAGAATAACCAAGTTGAGATCTTCTTCCTTTCATATCGATCCAAAATAGTGTGAAGAGAATCCCGCCATATCGCGACGATTTCAGTCATAGTGTCTGCTCGCTCTGACTAATAGACTATTTCGATGTGTCTGCTTTCAGCCACTGATGTCTCACAGGCTTCGATCATCTTCATACAGGTAATGGCATCATCTAGGGTTGATAAAGGTTGTTCGCCCCGACCAACTACTGATTCCAGGAAATGTTTTCCAGTTTCTCGAATAGTGTAGGGGTAGGCTGAGTATGTTTGAGAATGAACCACTGCGGGAGTGTTTTCGACCCAGTCGCGGTAACTGTAGCGGGTCGCTCCTTTGGTTCCGATCAATTTAATCATAAAAGTCCATGGGTCGCCGGCATGATCATCCGATGCAAAACTCGCACAGAGATGGGAGAGTGCCTGATTTTTCATTTTCATGGTAACCATAGCAATGTTCTCCTGGGGAACTGAACCATCGTTGATTGTCGATTTCATGCAGGATACCATTTCTGGTTGGCCTACCAAATAAAGAGAGCAATAGGCATGGTGTGTCAGGATTTGCCGAATCACTCCCGGATACCTAGCCGCCACTTCTTCAGGGTGGTGGATATTATACAAAACATACAGGGAAACCAAATCTCCCAGTTTTCCTGACTCTATCATTTCCTTAGCTCTGAGCACGGATGGCTCGTAAATATAATTATGGACCGGGGCAACCTGTACCGAATTTTTCTCTGCAGCACTCTTAAGATCTTCTATTTCACCCATAGTAACGGCTGTTGGCTTTTCCACCAGTACATGCTTTCCTGCCTCTATCGCCTGTTTGGCATAAAGATGATGGGTTTCCATATTGGTGAGTACATAAACAACATCCACTGCCTCAATCAATTCCTCAGGGGATTGAAAAACCTTACAGCCAAAAAGGCGGGCTTTTTCCTCTGCTTTGGCGGGTGTGCGATTCCAGATACCGGTAAGTTCAGCCCCCTGTGCCTGGGTTACGCCCTCACCGTGTAGATAAGCAATATCCCCTGCTCCAATAAATCCAACTTTTATCATCAGTACTTTATCTCTTTGGATCCGATTTTTTTCAAGTGAAAGTGCTTTAGATGTGTTTTGAGCTTTTCAGTTTTCTGATTCTTGCCATGGTTCATTAAGAGATATGCCTCCATCAAAAATTATTAAAAAGATACGTCCCTGGCATGTTTTGTTGGGTTCTTTTTTTAGTGTAGTAATCCTAGTGGCATTAATTTGGCAACTTTCGCCTACAATGCTGGATTGGGGGATTCGATATTTAGCGGCTGAAGCAGAAACTGAGGATTTCGATATGAATATAGAAAGAATCGATCCATGGGGTGTGAGTATAGAAGACATTCTGATCAGTACGCAGGAAGCTGAATTGTCTGTGGGAAGCCTTTTACTTCTGTTTAGTCCAAGTGGTCTCACTGCAGGGGGAATCGATTCCTTCACTTTACGCGATATAAGCTTAGAGCTGGATGGTAAGAGGGTGCTGGATCAGTTACTTGATGATCAGAGTCAGGAAGTTGATGATGAGGATATTCTTTGGTTGGAAAAATTAGGAGAATATCTCTCTGATCCTAAGTTAAAAACATTTCGGGTGTTTAATGCAGAGACTTCTTGGGCATGGCCTGAGTTTTCTCTACCTTTAGAGTTTACAATAAAAGGTGATTACAGTGAAGGCTCTGCAAGCACTACTGTTGATGGAGAATTTTCTAGGTTTCCTTTCCTTTCTGAAATACATTTCTGGCAGGAAGAAGAAAATACTTATGGAGAGATGGAAATAAAATTTCCTGATTTGAATAAAAGCGAAGAACTGAAGGCACCTTTGAAGAGATTTACTGGCATGGACTTAGGTGAAGATCTTAAAATTAATTCCGGTGATCTCGTCATGCAGGGTATCGGTCGAGTTGAGGGGAACAACTTGCTTGATCTTTTTATGGAGTTTAATGGAAGTGCGATTGCTGGGGAGATTCTTGGTTTTCCTTTTGAAATAAGTAGATTTATTTCCTTTGTGACACCGAGGAAAACGGGAATGTTCTCCACACGAACTTATGCTAATTTGAGTGTTGAAAATTATTTTGAAGCAAGAGGTTTGGCCTTGGGAGTCGAGGTGGATGAAGAAAAATTACTTTTACGCTCATCTATTCAGGAAGTAGATGCAACTGATGCCATGGCCAAAACTAAAATTATTGGACTTAGTCTTCCTGTCATTGACTTGAATCTTTCTACTTTTGAATCGCAGGCTTTGAATCGACCGCAAGATATTTTTTTTGATTCTTTGCAGTTGGAGGAGTACGGCGTAAATTTAGTGAATGGAAGGGTAAATCTTTTTGTTGATCCTGATTTGGATTTGTTTCGTGTGCAGGTTTTACCGCTGAACGCAATTCTCACTGACATGGATATACGCCTCTTTGGTTTATCTTTTAATGGTCTAGGTGATTTATCCGATCCATGGAATGGGGGAATGAATCAAGTGATTTCTTGCGACCAAGCATTACTTGGTGAAGATTCGATGGTTGAAAACCTTTCCCTAACCTTTAGACCTTCCGGAACTACAAGAATAATTCTCGATAGCTTAACCGCTAAGTTAAAAGGTGTTTTTACTGATATAAATCCTGCAAATTGTACAGTTTCCTTTTCGGATGAAAGTCAAGGAGGTTGCAGAATCGATTTTAATGGAACCGATATTCGTTTGGGTAGAGATAGCGTTGTTCTGGAAGGATTAACCGGTTCAATTTCAGTCGATTCTTTTGATCCATTACTAACTGCTTCGAGAAATAGTTTTAGCTTTCGGAAATTAAGGAATGATCAAATTACCCTGGAAGATGGTAATTTTTCTATTTCAGTTAATGAAGAGGGCGAGTTTGTGCTCTCAGATTTTTATGTCAGTGTTTTTGGCGGGAGACTTGAGGTTGAATTAGCCAAATGGCAGATGTATTCAGACTTACTAAAGGTAGAGACAAAAATGACAGAAGTATCGGGGCAGCAATTAGTTGATTTTTTTGATAATTTGGAAATCCAAATTGATGGAAATTTCTCAGGTATGGTTTCCTTTTCAAATTACGATGGAGCCTGGGATTTCGGAACTGGGTTTCTTCAACTCAATCCTTCCGCAAACGCAAATATAAAGTTTAAAAAAGGCGATTTAATTTACGGAGGAGTCGATTCAACAGACCCACAAGCCAAAAATCTTCGACTCACTTCTTGGGCATTGGAGGACTTGCAGGTCAATGGCATGGGAATTAATTTCAAAGTACTCGAAAATGAGCGGCAAATTATCATGAATATAAATGGTGCACGGGAGACAAAGGATCAACGAGTCGATCTTGATTACAAGCCACGATTTCTGGGCGGTTTGCAAGACTTGCTTAAATGGAGAGAAAATCTCAACCTTCCCAGGAATTAACGATAAGAGAAAAAATCATTATTATTATTAAAACCAGTTTGCAGAGGAATAGGATTTAGGCTTATCGTATCTCTATGATAAGAATTTCACACACCGCATTATCTTTGTTGGTCACTTTTTCTTTTTTCTCCTGTACCGCAGTGAAGACTGAGCATCACATAACCTTGGATCACAACATCACCATAAAAATTGAAAAGGAAGTGAATGACTTCTTGGATGATTTGTATGACGATTAAGAATCCTCAACAACCGAATAATCTTTATATGAAATCTTACAATTACCTAAAACCTATACTTTTTGGCCTACTTTATCTGGGAATCGGTAACATTTGTCTTGCTGACTACGCTACAAATATGAAGGAAAGACTTTCCTCCCTTGTCGAGGCTAAGGATCAGGGTCTTGTGGGAGAGGGCACGGATGGTTTTGTCTATGTGCGTAACAGTGATTCTGAAAAAGTAAAAAAAATGGTATCTGATGAAAACGAAGACCGTAAATTGCTTTTCAAATCGATGTCATTAAAAACAGGAGGAACTGTGGACGATGTTGCTAAAAAATTCTCAATGGCTATCGTGAAAAAAAGTAAGAAAGGACATTGGTTTCGTAAATCATCCGGTGAGTGGATGCAGCGTAAGTAGTTTTTGAATAATTCAGATTTTGGGAGTTACGCGTGTGCTTTGCTCACGAAATTATATTGAACTCTCGATGTTACGATACTCGCTGGAAATATAGTTAAATGGAAGAAATTATTGAGAGAATTCTGAGCCATCCTCTGTTGATCGTCTGCTTGAGTTTGATTTGCCTGCTGCTCCTTTTTTCGATTCTGAAAGGATTACTCAAGCTAGCTTTTTGTGCGTTAATTTCAGCAGGTTTGTTCATCGGCTATCTTCATTTCTTTCAAGACGAGTACCCATTACCTGCAATTGATGTCGAGAAGTTGGACGGAATAAAAGAGGAAATACTTAAGTATATACCAAAAGATTTAAATTCGAGTTTGGACCTTAACCTTTCCCTCCCAGACAAGAATTCTACATTAGCTCCTCGTTTGCCTTAGCCTAGGGTATTTGGGGCACAAAATCATGAAATCAGCCTGGCCCTTATTTCTTGCATGGAAACAACTTTTCCCCTCTCAGAAAAAAGTTTCCTTTTTTTCTTTATTAGCCATCGTGGGGGTCGCTTTGGGTGTTAATGTAATGATCGTGGTGGTTGCATTTATGCAGGGTTTTCAGCAAAAATTCAGATCTGATATAATTGATGCCCAGGGACACGCTCGTGCTGTGCCACTGAAGAAGCAGGTAGATTGGAAGAAGGATACTAAGAAAATATCTTTGCAACCTGAAGTTGAGAAAGTTTCCCCATACATTCAGGGACATCTGCTTTTGCAAAACAGGGACTATCATGCAGTTCCTTTTTCCATGGGAATTGATCCTAGTCAGTCTGATGGAGTGTTGCCGCTTAATCAATTTCTTCAAAAGGGTTTTATCCCCATACAGGGGTATGAATCGAGGGATGTCACGCCAGTTCCCACAACTGATTTACTTGATGACGATGTGGTTTTCATTACTCAGCAAGTTGCCAACCGTTTGGGAGTTCGGTCAGCGACCGCTTTACTTTTTGATGACCAGAATGATTCGAGTGAAAAAGGTAGAGTTCTTGTTGAACAGCTCGATCCTTATGTCGAAAGCGATGAATGGAAGATCGAATTTATTGATGAAGATAAGTATAACATTCGAAACCAGCAGGGTTCGATTGATATAAATTGTACTTTTAACCAACCATTAGAGGATCTTGGTTGGGGGTATCCAAAGTTCAAGCTAGTCGAGGGGAACAAACCTTTCTCAAAGGGAGATCAGTTCAAGTTTCAAATCTTTCGTTCTTCTACTATTGAGATCTATTCTCCGAGTATGATTGAAAAAGCAAAATCAGATGAAATGTCTCCCCCGCGGGAAGTTCGTGTAGGTGGCATTTTTCAAGTTCCCTGGCAGGGGTTTCACACAGATGCACTAATTGGAACAGATCGATTTATGGAAGACATGAGAGGCGAGGAAAATGCATGTGATGGCTTCTTTATTAAGTTTCAAACTGACTATTTACATGATGAAAATAAGCTTGGCGAGTTGTGTGCTAGATTGGAGGGAGAACTCGAGGGTGACTGGAGTATCATACCCTGGTTTATTGAAAATGCCTGGTTTTTTGACCTCTTAAAATTCGAAGAATATTTAATGGTATTGATTATGATTCCCATAGGGTTGGTGGCGGCTTTTGCTATTGCTATTGCTCTAATGACCACAGTCTTGCGAAAAATTCGAGAGATAGGTCTCCTGATTGCGATGGGAGGAACCCGTTTTTCGGTTGGAATGATTTTTTGTATGCAGGGCTTTATCATTGGTTCACTTGGGGCGTTCATTGGTTGCGGAATGGCTCTGACTTTTATCCGTTACAGGGATTCGCTGATGAGTTTTATTGTAACTCGGATTGCGGGAGAGGACGGTCAGGCAGGCGTAACACAGTTCTATGATTTTTATAGCTTAGAGGTTTCCTATCCCTGGGAGTCAGAGCAGAGTATGATAACATTTCTTACCTTTATCTTTTTTGCCATTGGTGTATCAACGCTTGCAGGTCTTTTGCCTGCTTGGCGTGCATCCAGAATGAACCCAGCGGAGGCTTTGCGTAGTGAGTGAACAAACGAAGAAGGAGAATGTTGTTTTGCATGCGAAGAGCTTATCTAAGAGCTATTCAATTGTGGATGCTCCCGACCTAAAAGTCCTAAATCAAGTAAACATAACATTGCACGAATCCTCATCCCTGAGCATTCGTGGAGACTCTGGTTGCGGCAAGTCCACTTTGCTTAACTTGCTTGCTCGTTTGGAGCCTGCGGATGAAGGCACAATATTTTGGGGAGAGAAAAGAATTGCCGCAGCTTCGAAGCCTCTGGCTGTGGAGGCATCATGGCGGGCCAAGCATGTAGGAGTCGTTTACCAATCATATTATTTGATTCCAGAACTTAATGTTTTGGAAAATGTGCTTATGAGTGTCCGCTTATCTGGACTGTCAATTGCAGAATACGAGCCTAGAGCGAAAGAGCTTTTGGATCAAATGGGTGTGGAGAGTAAAAGTAAGCAAATTCCTTCTAAATTATCTGGAGGTGAAAGACAGCGAGTGGCTATTGCACGTGCCCTGGTTAACCGGCCAAAGGTTATTTTGGCCGATGAACCGACAGGTAATTTAGACGAGAGGACTGGAGCTGAGATAATGAAACTACTTTTGAATGCCTCTGCCAAAGAAAAAACCAGTTTGATTTTGGTAACCCATAACCCAAGCTTCGCTCGGGCAACAGATGAAACCTCCATACTTAAGGATGGTAAGTTGATTTATGAATAGAATTTTTAAGAAGTGAAACCTGATTCAAAAGAAAAAATTGCTTGCGGGGTGGCAGGGGTAGGCTATCTCGGTCAGCATCATGCTAGAATTTATCATGAGTTGTACTCAAGCGATCTCGTTGGTTTTTATGAACCTTCCGATGATGCTGCACAAAAGATAAAAGATACTTATGGTTGCAAAAGATTTGAAAGCTTGGCTGAACTTGGTCGAGCTTGTGATGCAGTCAGTGTAGTCTGCCCAACGGATCAACATGCAGATGTGGCGATCCCACTACTCGTACAGGGTTGCCATTTGTTGGTAGAAAAACCCCTTTGCACTTCGAGCACGGAAGCGGAGAAAATTCTTCGAACTGCAAAGGAAAACCATGGGATAGTTCAAGTCGGCCATATTGAGCACTATAACCCGGTTATGGACTACTTGGAAAAAGCGGTTGTAGCACCAAAGTATCTTACCGTTGATCGACTTGCTCCATTTCAGCCTAGAGGGACTGAGGTCGGAGTGGTATTGGATCTCATGATTCATGACATTGGTATTGCCTTAGCCTTGGTGTCATCTCCCTTACAGTCGGTTGAAGCTATTGGGGTGAGAGTGCTCTCCTCTACGGAAGATATTGCGAATGCACGGCTTGTTTTTGAAAATGGATGCGTTGCTAATCTTAACGCCAGTCGTGTTAGTGAGAAAAAAGCCCGTGAAATTAGGGTCTTTCAGGATAGTGGATACCTTTCACTCGATTTCATGAATCAGAAAGGGCATTTCATTCAGAAAGAGGGAATGTCGCTCAAGAGAAATGAAGTGCCAGTGGAAAAAGGAGAACCCTTGGCTTTGGAAATCGAATCATTCTTGGATTGTGTTATTAAGGCAAAGACGCCCAAAACCGACGGATCATTCGGTAAGTCTGCGCTGGAGGTTGCTCTAAGTGTAACGCAAAAAATCGAATCTGGTTGGTAAATGAAATATAAGAAAGGTTATTTTGTTTAATCCATTTAGACCCAAGCAAGTGGATCTTCTGGTTATCGCCGGTGAAGCTTCCGGGGATGAACACGCAGCAGTTCTCGTGGGGAATTTGAAAAAAAAATTTCCCAATTTAAAAGTAGCGGCTCTCGGAGGTAAAAATTTAAAAGAGAGTGGTGCCGATTTTCTTTTTGATTTGGTGGATCATGCTGTAGTTGGAGTTTTTGAAGTTTTGAAGAACTATGGGTTTTTCAAAAAATTATTTTTTTGCACATTGGATTGGATCAGTGATTTTCGCCCCAAAGCTATTCTTCTTATTGATTACCCCGGATTTAACCTGAGACTGGCTGAAGTACTCAGGAAAAAGGGACTGTCAAAAAAGGGTGGGGGAGAAATTCAGGTTCTTCAGTATGTGAGTCCACAGCTTTGGGCGTGGAAGCCAAAAAGAAGATTCAAGATGGCCAAGGTGTTGGATTCCCTTGCCGTCATTTTCCCTTTTGAAGTGAATTGCTATGCAGATGTTAGCTTACCTGTATCATATGTTGGACATCCTTTTGTTAGCGGTGATTACCGATCACCTGTTAGATACGATGAAAAGGGGCCATTACTTTTGTTGCCTGGTAGTCGAGTTCAGCCAATTCAAAGAATTTTTCCTTGTTTTCTGGATGCTTCGGAAAAGCTAATTCAGTCTTACCCCAACTTGAAAATTGAGGTGCCGGTTCCCAATCTTCAGATAAAAGATTGTGTAGAGCAAATTCTTGCCAAAAGACCACTTCTACAGGATCGGATATTGGTGCGAGTAAACCTTAACGATTTGAAGGCTCGCGTAGCATTAATGAGTTCGGGGACGATGTCTTTTGCTTTTGCTCTTGCTGGTATACCAGGCGTGATCGCCTATAAAGCACATATTTTAACCTACCTGTTGGGTAAGATACTGATCAAAGTCCCTTTTCTAGGGATGGCAAACTTGCTCTTGCCGGATGCACCGCCTTACAAAGAGTTAATCCAACTGGAGGCTCATGGCGAGTCGTTGTCACTGGCTATCGAGCAAATACTGATCAATCAAAGTGAAAGTCAAAAAGTATTTCAACAGGCATCTATGCGTTTGCAGGAGACCCTGAAGGGTGGTCAGGAACTAGAAGCAGTGGATTGGCTGACCGATGTACTCGGTATGGCATGATGGGTCATTTGTTCCCAAATTCGAACAGCCTTTTTACTTAGCACATTACGACACCTTTCGACCTCGGCCATTCTTGATTTGAGGTTCTCGTTGGCAATCAAAGAGACATCATCCATGTTGTACAGGAAAACATTATCCACTTTGGCAACCGATTCATCGATATTCCGGGGAACTGATGCATCGATCAAAAAAAGCGGTTTGGACGGTCTTTTTTTCATAGCCAGCCTAACCGCACTTGCTGAAATAAGAGACCTTCCGCTTGCTGTGGAGGTTAGAATAACATCAAAATGGTGTAGTGATTCCTGATATTTTGAAAAAGAGAGAGCGAACCCACCAAATTTTTCAGCTAACTCATCTGGTTTCCTTCTGCTAAGAGGGCACCAGTCAAAGGTTCTACCTGTAACGGTGATTGCTTGAGACCCTCTCGATCTAAACGCTTCCATTGCAGATTCAGCTACTTCGCCAGCTCCAATTACGAGTAGGCGTGAGTTGGAAACTTTGCCAAAAATTCGGCGAGCCAGCTCGCACAGAACATTACCTAGGTTAACTTGGCCTTTGGATATACCTGTGTTGGTTCGTGCCCATTTCGCTGCCTGAAATCCTTTTTGAAATAGACGATTTAGCATCTTTCCGGATACATTACGGTCGCAGGCATCTTCGTAGGCCTTTTTTACCTGTCCTAATATCTCAGTTTCTCCAACCATTTGAGAATCAATACCCGAAGTTACCTCGAAAAGATGACGAACTACTTTCTCTCCGGAGTGTCGATAGGAGTGTTTGCTTAGAAAGTCCGGGTCAATTTCTCGGAAATCGCTCAGATATTTGTGTAAAAGATCGGGGGAAAATCCGTTGCTTGAAGCACCGTAAATCTCCGTGCGGTTGCATGTATTTAAAAGCAAGCATTCTTCTAAGCCCGGCAGGGCAGATAGTCCGCTATAAAATTCATCAATTTTGTCCTGGGGTAAGCTTATTTTTTCGCGCACCGCCAGATCGGCAATGTGATGAGAGCTTCCTAATACATGAAGCGACTTTGAGTATTCGTTACTGCCCATTTCGAGGTTGAACGGGTATCGAAGAGATGTTGGCGTTTCTATCCTTCGAATTCACGAATCCCATACTTACAATTGCTACAATAAAAAGACTGATTGCTGATTTGGCGAATTTGGATCCAAAAAGTCTATTGCTGTATCTTAGAAAAAAAAGAATACAGTAACCTGCCCACAGAAGAAGGGTGATAAATAATTTAAAGGAAGTTACATATTCAGGGTGGTGTACCCAGTGCATTCCTCCGACAACAATTGAAAGAGTCAAAAAGAGAGTACCCACAAGAAGTAGCCTAAATGCGGAATGATCAAGGTCGTGGATTGGAGGAAGAAATGTTCCCCAAATTCCTGATTTTTTGGAAAGAAGCGATTTCCTTTGAATTAGATACATACCACTCACGATTGCAAGGAGGGCGAAGATCCCATAACTGAAAATTGCAATCGACGCGTGTAATTCAATCCATGGGTCAGAGAAAAGGCGTTGGTAGGTTGACTCCATCCAATATGGATGATCCCACTGCCCATTAATCAGGGAAATAATGCCAAATACGCCTGCCATCCCGGAACAAAGGGATCCCAGTAAATTAAGTTTCCAAAGGAGTCGCAGAATAAGGAAGGTTAGGATGAGGGACCAAGTGATGAACTGTATCCTTTCAAGGTTGTTACCCAAAGGACACCCGCTGATTTCCAAACCTCTAAGGTAGAGACCCCGAGTCTGTAGGAAAAAACCGAAGACAATAGCAAGAAGGGTTGCCTGTTTGCAGAAACTATTTTTTGAAAAAAAAGTGCTGGCAAATCCAAAACCGACTGCAAAAACATAGAAAATCGATGCAATCCACAGTAAATCTCTTGCTTCGTTAAAATTCATAATGATCGGCTGTCAGGCATGAATTCCTAAATAAAAGCCAATTAATCTTGATAATAAACGGGATCGGACGAAAAGAATTCTCTCATTGCGGCACAGTCTTTTCCGACGCAATTTTCACAACAAGGACGAATGCAGGACTCGTAACTCTCGGTCATATGCTCATGGACTAGCTTGGAGCAAAGTTGGATGAAAGCGTTTTCAAGATTGAAGCAGTCTGCCCGACTAAAAAGTTTCCCCGCGTCTTCAACATATTCCCGGAATTCGATATCGATTTCATCAAGGGTTTCAATGTGATCGGTAGTGAATGCAATCGGGACAATCAAAATTGCTTTTTCTTCCGTCTTTTCTATCACTTCTGGAGTACTCGGTGACAGCCATTTTGTTCTTTTGGGACCCACTTTACTTTGCCATCCAAGGGCATGGTTGTGTCTTAGCCCGATCTCTTTGAGTTTTCTTTCGATATTTTCAATGGAGCCTTGAATCTCCTGATTATATCGGTCTCCTTTCTCTAGGCAGTAAGCTTCCGGCAGACTGTGTGCCGAATAAAGAATGAGCACTTCTTGATCTTTTAAACTATGGGTATTGGTGAATTCACGAAACTTCTTTTCAATCAGCTTAGCCCATAATTCGGTGTAATCCTGACGATCCCACCAACGATCAATCACAGAAATTTTGTTTTTTAATTCGGAATTATCTTTAAGCCAACGGTATGCATCACAAAGACTCGAACCGCTAGTTGAGCAACTATGCTGAGGATAATGAGAAAACAAAATAATTCTTTCCGCATCCTGAAATCTTTTTAATTCATCACCAGTACGGGGGACTGCATAGCGGAATCCGGGCACGCAAGCATGAGGCGCCGTTTGCGGGCTTTGTTCATCCAATGCAGCGGCAATTTGTTCACCCTGTTTTTCCATGATTTTGCGAGTTGGAGAGTACTGACCAAGCTCTTCATACCTTTGTTGAATAAAAGGAGTCCTTCTCCAAGCAATAAAATTGCCTAGGATCTTTTGTACAGGAAGTTTGAGCAATTCTCTGTCTTGGAAAAGTTCCTTAAGGTATGGGTGCACCTCATCAGCAGATTCGGGTCCTCCCATATTCAAAAGTAAAATTGCTGTTTTAACTGTTTTCGGTGTGGGATCTGAAATCATGGTTAGTTATTCAACGGGAAAGTTTATAAAACCTCTAATATCCTAATGTACGATTACATATAGTCAAAGAGAGATATGATCTTTAGAGGACCATGCAATTCGGCAGAGGTGCTCCGTTTATATGTGAACCAAGAATCTGGAGCCCCTTGTTTTGAATACTTAAAGTTGATGCAGCCTTTATTCTCGCGTCCATTGTAGAATCTGGAATGGGAATCGATTTTGGCCATAATTTAATATGTTCAAATGTCGGTTTCCCTTCAATACCAAGAAGCGTCTGGTTTTCTTTGTAAGCATATTTCAAAATCTTATTCTCTGGAAGATTGCACAATTCGGGATTTCTTTCTCCACCAACAAAAGTTGTGAGAAGAGCATAGTTTTTCGGAGCTCGATTCTGAAATAAAGTACTGGAAAAAAGTGTGCCAAGAATTTTCCGTTTTTCTTTTTCTGGCACAAGAAAACCAAATCCATCCAATGGATGCTGGATTTGTTGTCTTTTGAAACCTTGAAAGCAAAGGGCGAGGGGAGGGTGGAAAGTTTGTGTAAGTGTCTTAAATAGATGTGCTGCTTTGATGCCGACCCACTCTATATTTAATAGTGCATGGCTCGGTAGTGTGCTTATCACCTCATCGAAAAGCTCTTCCTTTATTTTACCATCTTGAGTTTCTCCTTGAACGCTCCATTTACCATTATTCTTAATTTCAATTTTTTTAATTTCACATCCGAGAACAGGAGAAGTTTGCAGTTTTTCTGCTAATCTTTTGGGCAATTCCTGCATTCCTTCTTTGAAAGATACCAGGCGAGAATGCGAAAGTTTTTCTGATGGTTGAATCCCTCCCCGTATCATTCCCCAAAAAATCGAACCAAATTTACGCTCGGTCTCGTATAAGCTGGGAAATGCATGTTTCAAAATTAAGCTTTCAGGGCGAGAGGCATAAACACCCCCGATAAAAGGGTTAGCGCCATAATCAAGTGCCTGCTTTCCTAATCTTCTTTTGACAAAACTGGCCATAGTCTCATCAGAAGAGTTGTCTTTTTTACGGGGAATAAAGGGTTCAAGACAGAGCCTTATCTTACCAAGAGGACTAAGAAAAGAGGATGAGAGAAATGAAAGTGGACCTTGGGGTAGAGAGATTACTTGGTTTTTTTTGACAATAAATCTCTTTGAACATTCCTGATTTGCATCTAAAGCATGTTCCAAGATTTTGTGTTTTTTAAGGAAATCTTCTGTTTTTTTCGTACGAATACTCAAAGTATTTGCACCATAATCCAAAAGATAGCCTTCAGATTTTATGGACTGTAATACACCACCTACTTGTAAGTCTTTTTCAAAAACTGATACCTGATTACCTTTACTTTCTTGAGACAAGGCAAGCGACAGGCCAGACAGTCCGGCACCCAAGATGCATACTTTTTTTCTACTCATTGAGCTTAGGATTTATCTTTATGCTTGAGCAATTGGATGAGTTGGGTTGAAAGGATCATATGATCGATATAATCACGGAATCTTTGCGTACGATTGTTTCTTCAGGAAAGGATGGTCAAGGAGATTTGATTTCAGCCCTAAAGCAGTTGGATGACATACTTGAGGAAAAGGAGGCTGATTTGGATGCAAGGCTTCGTCATTTCCTTCAAAATAGAAGTTATGAAAAAGCCTTACTTTGGATCGAGGGGGGAACTCCGGAAAAAGGGATTTGCCAGAAGTGAGTAGGAAAAAAGAAAGATTGCCCACTGAGCCCGTTACAGAATTTGGTTCCAATCCCTTTGGGGCCTTGGATTCAGAAGGTCTCGATTCGCTACCCACCAAGCCTTCTTCTGATGCATTACCTCGAGTAAAGGTTGCCTCTACAGAAAAGTTAGGCAGTGGAGAGCGCCTAGAGGTAAGGCGCGAAAAAAGCGGACGCGGGGGCAAGACGGTAACCACAGTCCGAGGTTTTCCATCAAGGATTACGCAAGATGACTTCAAACGAATGCTCAAAGGATTAAAGTCTAGACTCGGTACTGGAGGGGGGTGGCGTGATAACCAAATGGAAATTCAAGGTGACCAGCGAGAAGTTATCTGCGAATGGTTAACAGCCTTGGGATTTAGACCGGTCTTGGCAGGAGGTTGAGGGCTATTTAAGAAGTAGCCTGCTTTTCCTCTTCGGAGTTAACTTTTTCAGTTTCCTTATCGGAAGATGCTTTTTGATCAAAATCATGATCTTCTATGGGCTCTTGGCTCATTACATCCTGAATATCTTGTTCCCACTCGTTTTTGGCTTTGCGGAATTCATTAACTCCTTTACCCAGTGAACGAAAAAGTTCAGGAACTTTCTTGGCACCAAAAAGGAGAAGAACAATCAGGAAAATCAGAATTATCTCACCACCACCGAAATTTCCGATGAATGCCAAAGTGATTGGAGTGTTTGTAATCATAATAAAATTCTACTTCAGCGACTATTTCTAAGCAACTTTTTTGTCAAACTCTTCAAAGAATAAGTACGGGAGCTTACAGACCCAATTGTCGAAGAGCTTCAGGTTTTGGTTTATTTACAGAACTCTGATCGGCCTCAAAGAACCCATGCAATTGTCTTATTCGAGTCGGATGCCGCATCTTACGAAGTGCTTTGGCTTCAATCTGACGAATTCGTTCCCGAGTTACCTTGAATTGACGACCCACTTCTTCAAGAGTACGGCTGTATCCATCTTTTAATCCAAACCGTAGGGATAGCACATTCCTTTCCCTCTCGGTGAGTGAGTCAAGGACATCAATAATTTTTTCCCGCAGTAAAGAATAAGCCGTCATGTCGTAGGGGTTTTCAGCACCTTTGTCCTCTATGAAATCACCAAAATTAGTGTCATCACTGTCACCCACTGGGCTTTGCAGAGAAATTGGCTGTTGTGCCATTTTCATTATGCTCTGGACTTTATCCAAAGGTAATTTCATTTCTCTTGCAACTTCATCGGGAGTGGGTTCGTGACCAAGTTCCTGAAGGAGTTGCTTTTGAACCTGCATGACCTTGTTTAGGGTCTCGATCATATGGACAGGAATACGAATGGTTCGTGCCTGATCGGCAATGGATCGAGTGATTGCTTGTCGTATCCACCAAGTGGCATAGGTGGAAAACTTATAGCCTCTACGATATTCAAATTTTTCAACGGCTTTCATGAGCCCCATGTTTCCTTCTTGAATCAAATCAAGAAAAGAAAGACCACGGTTGGTGTATTTTTTTGCGATTGATATGACAAGACGAAGATTAGCCTCAACCATTTCAGTCTTTGCCTGATG
This sequence comes from uncultured Verrucomicrobiota bacterium, assembly GCA_902569115.1. Classification (GTDB taxonomy): domain Bacteria; phylum Verrucomicrobiota; class Verrucomicrobiia; order Opitutales; family Seribacteraceae; genus Seribacter. The sequence goes on from CACFTI010000003.1 coordinate 80,066, forward strand.
GGCAAGCCTCATGTTTTTTCGCAAATCTTTTATGAGTGTCACGAGTTCCTCTGGATCCATCCGAAATTTGGAACGGGCGACCTTTAAATCATTTTTAACTTGCTCTAATTTTACTCCTTTTCTCTTGAGTTTTGCTAAATCTTTTTTGGAAAGTTCTAGATTATGCAAGTTTCTGGCAATGGCTTTTAATTCTGGATTTGTCTGATTAAGAAAATCTTCAAAGACTTTCAATTTAAGACAACATTTCTTGAAAATCGGGGCCAATTCGCTTTCGTATTTAAGAAACCGAGTGGTTGACCTTTTTCTTTGGGTTGCATCGGATGCGTTTTCGATCGATATCCAAGCTTTTTTAATTTTCTGATTCAGGTCTTCTAGTGCAATTACCTGTTTGTTGAGCGATCTGAAATAAGCTTCTCTACTGTCAATTTTCTTATCCAAAACAACGCGGTCAAAGCGTTCTTCTCTTTCGAGGAGTTTTTTACAGATTTCTAGCTGAAAATCATTGGTTAACGATACTGAGTAAATTATTTTAAGGGCAGCAGTTTCAGCAGATTCTATTCTTTTGGAAATATCAACTTCTTCTTCTCTCGATAGGAGGGGTACCTTTCCCATTTGCTTTAGATACATCCGGACAGGATCGTCAAGCATGTCGCTTTGATTAGTTTTTGCAGTTTCTTCCTCAGATTCCTCTTTGTTTTTCTTAAACTTCTCAACATCCTTTGAGTCCATTAGTTTAATCTCAAGGTTGTTGAAAATTGAGATTACATTCTGGAGTTCTTCTGGTTTGTCCGCAATTTTTGGTAGAGATTTATCTACATCTTTGTAGGTGAGGAAGCCTTGTTCACTCGATAGATGAATGAGTTCCCGTACTTTTTCTGTAACTTCATCATCCAAAGCATGTGGTTCAGCATCATTACTCACTTTGCTCGCTGCTATTTTAGATGAAGAGACTTTGGTATTGGTTTTTTTCGCAGGCGATGCAGTGCTTTTTTTGGCTGCCGTTATTTTGGGTTTAGGAGACTTGGAGGTGGTTTTGCTGACTGATTTAGTTGAACCACTCTTGGCACTGGCGGCTTTTCGGGCAGTAGCTTTCGGTGCAGGCGTTTTCTTGGTTGGCTTTGGGGCACTTTTGGTCGCCTTGGGGCTTTTGGCTTTTGTAGCAATAGGTTTCTTTTTGGTGGTAGGCATTTTAATATGAGGACTCTAGCTCAGTTTCTAAAATTTGTGGGGGATTTGTTTGAGAGGATCTTATTTCTTTTAATTTAATTCGTAATTCTGACGAGTTACTGGACTCATCCTGCATGGCATGGAGAAGCTTTTTTTCTGTTTTCCGAGAACTTCTTTTAACGAAAGCAGAAATGCATTGGTTAGCCAGATCAACGAGATCGGTCTCGTCATCCGAATTTTGGTAGAGAAGATTTTGGAAAAGGAATCGTTCTTGATCGTCTTCCAGGAGCTCTTCCATCTCAGAAACATTGAGCGGACCGTCTGCAGCAATTTCAGCGAGTAGTTTAGCGAGTATGTGCCCAGCAACGACCTTTGTGTCAAGCCACGAAGGTTCAATAACTTGTGCAAGCGAGTTACCGAGGCGAACATCATGCAAAAGGCAATAAAGTAAGTCATCTTCCGCAGTTGTCAATCGTTCTGTACCACTTACTGAAATCTTTTCCGTGAAGGGTGTTACTGACTTTTGTTGGTAGGCTGGTCTTCTTGTTTTAAAAAACTTTTGAAAATCAGTTTTTACTGATTGCGGAGAAATTTCAAGAACCCGGGATAATTCATTCAGATATGAATCACGCATGACCAGCGATTCCATGTCGGCAAGCGCCGGGAAAAAGAAATCGCTTGCCCGTCGCTTTTCAAGAGGAGTGGGAGTTTTACTGAGCATTTTGCTGCAAACATAATTAATCGCTGGTTGTCCTTGTTGGATGATTTCAGAAAGGGCGTCTTTGCCATGTTTAACTAAAATCTGATCAGGGTCTGATCCTTCAGGCAAGGTTGCAAAATGAGCATCCAACCCAGTCTGAAGAAAAATGGGGACATAAGACATTGCTGCTTTTTGACCAGCTTCATCTCCATCAAGTAGGCAAACGACTCTTCGGGGATTGGCCTTTCTCAGAAGTTCAGCTTGGCTTTGTTTGAAAGCGGTACCCTGCGGGGCGACTACAGTTTTTAATCCCTTTAGATAGCAACGTATGGCATCAAGTTGTCCTTCTACCAGAATGAAATCCTTTTGCTCATTAATTTCTTTGTTTGCCAAGTGAAAGTTAAACAGTAGTTGTCCTTTAGAAAAAATTGGAGTTTCGGGTGAGTTGATATATTTTGGTGCTTTTTTATCTCCCCATTCTGGAGTAACAAGTAGCTTTCTTCCGGTGAACCCACATATCCTACCCAATTTCTCTCTGATTGGAATCATGAGTCTACCACAGAAAATAGATACCCAGTCCTTATTACCTTTCCTTGCATAAAATAATCCGGATTTTTCGAGAAGCACTTCCGGGAAACCCTTTTGGCTAAGATAGTTTCCAAGTGCGAATCGGCCGACAGGAGCAAACCCCACTCCAAATTCTGCAGCATCGTCTTCTGAAAATCCTCTTTCCTTAACCCAATATTCTAAAGCTTTTCGATTATCGGTTTCATCTTTTTTAAATTGTTCTCGGAACCAGTTTTTGGTGACTTCATGAATCTCGAAGAGTCCTTTTCTCAGAGACTGACTCCCCGATTGGTGTTGGGATGAACCTTCTTGGAAACGGAGAGGAATGTTGAATTCACGAGACAGGTATTCAATTGCCTCATAAAACTCCAAGTTTTCCATTTTCTGAATAAATGTTATGCCATCCCCTTTTTCTCCAGAACTAAAACAATTAAAAAAACCTTTTTGAGGATGAACATAAAAAGAGGGCGTTTTTTCTTGATTGAAAGGACTTAGCCCCACCCAACTTGATCCACTTTTCTTTAATTGCACATAGCGACTGACAAGATCATAGAGGTCAATCCTGTCCTTTAAATCAGAGACAAAACCATCTGCTAGTCTAGGCATCTGGGCTCAGGGTTCTCCCAGTTTTAGCAATTCTAATTTTGCACGTTTGTGTATGGCACTACTCTCCGATGAAAGATCCATGACCTGACGGTATAAAATCCCCGCTGTTACGGGCATTCTCTCAATTAGGTGATATCTTCTGGCGAGTTCCCAAACCAAATCAATTGTATTGGGGAACTGCTCGCGTGCACTCTCAAGTTCTTCCAGATATCTTTTCGGATCGAGTGTTTCCCTGGCAACCCGTAGATAATCCATTCTAATATCAATGTTTTCCTGATCATGTCTCAAAGCCTCGAGAATGGTCATTTCAGCTTCCTTCGTTTCTCCTAGTTGATAGTGTGCCTGTGAACAAAGTCTCCATGCTTGAGCGTCTTTGGGATTATTTTTAATTGCAGATCTAGCAAATTGAATAGTTTCATTATATTGGCGGTTTAAAAATGACTGTCTCGCAAGCCCAAGATTATCTTGATCTTGAGTGTTAGGATTTGGTTGGGGCGCAAATGCGGATGCTAAGCTTGTGATTTGATCATTTTCGATTGTTTCATCTGAACTAGTAAGCAGGGCACTGGGTGGTATTTTTGATAAGGCTATGACCGGCTCATTAACGGGAGCAACCGGCGTTAGCAGGAAAGCCGCCAGTTCTGTGATGTTGAGACCTTCAGTTTGAACGCCTCTGCTAATAAAATCCGCCAATCTTCTTTGCTTAAGAATTACGGCAGCTTCTTTGTCGAGATCAGTTTCTTCGATAGTGCCTGGATGACTTTTCTCAATGGCAAGAATCAATGACTCTGCCTTTTGGTTCTCTTTTTCCATCAATCTTATTCGAAGAAGACCAAGGAGAGGCTCCGGTTGTACGCCCTCTATTTTACGTGAAGCTTCTTGGTACCAAAATTCTGCCTGTTGAGTGAGTTTCTTGGAATAAAAAAGATCAGCCATCATGATACAGTCATCATAAGTTGACTTCTCAGAGCCTTTGGAAAAGGCATTCAATGCCTCCGTATCTTTTCCATTCAAAGCATAAAGCCGTGCGATTCTAAGCCAAATTTCCTCATCTCCTGAATTATCGGATAAATAGCTGTTATATCTGGAGATTGCAGACTTAAAGTCGCCTGCATATTCATAAGCAAGTCCGGATTCTCGGTATACAGAACTACTACTTTTGATGGAATTAACTTGATCGAAGCGAAAAGCCGCGAGTTCGAATTGTTTTGATTCAAAGAGTGCTCTGGCTAATTGGAGGAGTACTTCAGGCGTATTCGGATAAGTTTGATTAAGTTGTCTCAAGAGTCGGATAGCCTCGTCTGAGTTTCCTTCGATTCGTTTTTCAATAGCTTTGGCCAGATCAGGGCTTTCTGTTGTGGGAATCGCTGGGGGCTTTTGGGTATTGGTCTCTTTTTCAACTTCCTTTGAGCAATGTATACAAAATAGAAGTCCGGTCCACAGAAGCGCTTTTGAAGAACGGCAAAGAGTTGCAAAGAATAGCTTTTGGAGATTAGGTGGAGTTTTCTGAAGAAATGCTGACAAACTTGGCCATACCCCTGATGCTTTTAATTTCGAATCCCAAAGATTCTGATGTCGGTGTTGATGTAAATTCGTCAATTGATGATGTGGGTATAAATGAGGTGTTCTTGGCTGCCGTTGATAACAATGGGAAATCTTATCATTGGGACAAGATCCTTCCTCTATTTGAAAGAGAAAATGCACTTGATATCAAGCCCACTTTTTATCCAGAGATATCAATTAAGGTCGAAACCCACTTTGCTCCCGGAATTTGTACTTCTGTAAATCTTGTCAGGGAGCTTGTGGTTTGGCTTCGGAGCAAGGGGTACTCCAAAGATAAAATTACTATATTTGATCATAAACGTCAGGGGTTAGTGGCGGCAGGATTTTTAACAGAAGATCCAAATGATCACTTTTTTGAAGGTGTGAGGGTTTTCGATTCATCCACAAAAGAATACTTTCAGAGTGATTGGTTTCACGAAAGTCCCCTGCCTCCAACTTCTTTCGATCGGGCGAAATTTGTCTTAAAATTTCCGAATAATCTATTTCTTCGAACTCAGGAAGAAAGAAGGAGTTACCTTCCTGCAAAAGTTTTGGGCGATGTATTTTGGATAAATTTGGCTGTTCCGATGGATGATCCTTTTTTGGGAATTGATGGAGCTTCCGCAAATATGACATTAGGTGCCATGTCAAATTATGGAAGATTTTCAAACAAGACCACTCTGTCTGCTGCAACTGTTACTGAAGTGTTGGCTATACCGGAAATCTGGGAAAAGAAACTTTTTTCAATATTGGACTTTTCCACATTTCAGGTTGCGAACGGGCAGCGGTATGACTCTTTCTATGCGTCAAATCAAAATGCGATTTTCATTGGTAGAAATCCCTTTGTATTGGATTACTACGCCTGGAAAATTATCAATAAAGAACGCAAACTGAAGCATGGTTTACAAGAGCGCTTCATTGCCGATTCTTTGCTATTTAAATACGCCAAGGAACTCGGGCTTGGGGATACAGCTAAATTCAATGCCAAAAGAATCAGGTAGAGCAAAGATGAAAGAATTTAAGATTTTATCATTCTTTTGTATTCTTATTTTATCCTCACTTTTCAATGACTTAAATGGGACTGGCTGGCCAAATTGGTTGGGCCCAAATTATAATGGTGCAATTGAAGAAAAAAATACAATTAATGAGAGTGCTCAAATCGAATTGGAAGCAAAATGGGAAGTGCCTGTCGGGGCAGGGTGGTCATCTCCGATTATTTCTAACCAAAAAGTTTTCCTTCATGACCGAACCGGAAATAAAGAGAATTTGACTGCCTATCACTTGGATTCAGGTAAACAGGTTTGGCAAACATCTTTTGATTCTCAGTTTAGGGATGATTTTGGGATGGAAAACGGTCCGCGATCAACCCCCTCTGTTTACAAGGACACGATCCTTATTCATAGTCCAGATGGCCTTGTTCATGCATTGGTCGTGAGAACTGGTGAGACCATATGGTCAAGGGATTTATCAAGCGATTTGAATTCTGCTAAAGGTTTTTTTGGAAGATGTTCCTCCCCTTTAATCCTCGATAAAAAAGTCATTTTTGATGTAGGCGGTAGTGGCGTAGGTTTGGTTGCCCTCTCAGTTGAAACAGGGGAGACGCTATGGAAAAGCAAAGCTTATGGGAATGACTACGCATCTGTAGTGCCTTTGGAGGTTGGGTCTTCCCAATTAGTTGCAGCATTTATGCGTGAAGGATTGGTTGTAGTGGATTCGGTTAATGGAAAAGAGGTGTTTTTTGATAGTTTTCAATCTCCGATTAATGCGTCGGTAAATGCCGCAAGTCCCTTGATACTCAAAAACGGGATATTTTTGTCATCCTGCTATGAAGTGGGAGCTGGTTTCTGGAGTTTTCTTAAAACGGGTAAAAGGGGTGAAGTAGGTTTTAAACCTGTCTGGAAAAATCGTGGTAGAATGGATTGTCATTATTCTACTCCTGTTGCTTACGGTAACTATTTATTTGGGTTCCATGGCAGGCAGGAGCGTGGGGCGAATTTACGTTGTATAAAGTTATCAGATGGTAAGTTGGAATGGAGTGATGATTCAGTCGCAATGGGACACTTAATTCGTGTTGGCGAACGAATTTTATGCATTTCTGAAAACGGTGAGTTTGTAGTTTTTTCAGCTTCCAATGATTCATTTAAACCGATTTTGCGCCAACAGGTCTTAGGTTCAGGACGTGCCCACTTTGCATATTCCAATGGCAATATTATAGCACGAGATAAGCGCAGAATGAGATGCTTGGATATGGTTTCTGCTAGGGTAGGGAAATAAGCGAAAGCATCTGGGTTCCTAAATAAATGCCTTTTGCATCAATTATTTTTTAGATGCAAATTGGGGGAAGGTAACCGTTAGGTCCAAAGAATCTTCCATGCTTTTTTGTAGTTCGAGTAAGCGTGGAAATAATTTTGATATTATAGCTTTTCCTTTTTTTGATGTGGCTATGTCATTCGTTTCAAGAGGATCGCTATCAATGTCATACGCACGAATAGTGGGGACATTCGGGTAAACTAGGATCTTTTCATTTCCCACTGTGATTGATCTTTGTGCGTCTAAATATGCTCCATAAATTTCTTTATAAGGAGGTTTGGGTTTCTTGCTAATCACCAAAGGCATTATGTCGTTAAATTGGACATGTTTTGGCTTTTCCACTCCTGCAATTGCAAGCGTGCTTGGCATGACATCCTGAAGATAGATTGGTGCTGAAATCTTTTTGTTTTTTGGGACTCCCGGACCACACACTATGAACGGCACCCTCGTGCTATGTTCGTACAAATTTTGTTTGCCCAATAGTCCATGATGGCCCACTCCCAATCCGTGGTCAGCGGTAAAAAAGATGTAGGTATCTTTTTCCATGCCGGAAGATTTAAGCCCATCGAGGATTCGTCCGATTTGTTCATCCATATGGGTTATAATCGCATAATACTCCTGACGGTTAACTTTGATTGAATGCTTAGTTCTGGGCATTGGAGCCAACCATTCATCTCGAAGTTTGTGAGGGCATTTGATCTCGTCTTTATAGGGATATTCAGGTAGAAAACTCTTAGGGATTTGAATTCGTTTTAACGGATATCGATCTATGAATTCTTTGGGGGCTTGTCTTGGGTCATGGGGGGCATTAAATGCGACATAAGCAAAAAATGGAGCCTTTTTTTGATGTTTTTTTGCTTCTTCAAAAAAGAACAAAGCGTCCTCTGCAATCACTTCGCTCCAGTGTTTCCCTCCCTTCCAAAAGCCTTCGAATTTTCGATCGTAGGGACTCCACGGGTCAGGTTTGTTCGGAAGGGGGCGATTATATCCCTCGGGGGTTTGGTTTGGCATCCCTCCTCTAACATTGCGAACCAAGTCAAAACTTTCTTCCGCCTTTGCTCGTACATGCCATTTGCCTGTCATGTAAGTTTCGTATCCAGCTTTCTTCATGTATTCAGACCACCAACGCCCTGCAATTCTCTCTTCCTCTGCTTTTTTAGAAGCTTTTTCTGCTTCCCAGAGAAACCTGCCAGTATTCAGCATATGTCTACTTGCAACGCAGACAGCACCACTCCACGAACCCATATTGTAAGCTCGGGTAAAACTAGTTCCGGAACTCATCAGGCGATCGAGGTGTGGTGTATCAATGTCAGTAAGTCCGAGTTCGCGAATCGTTTCGTAACATTGATCATCTGCAAAGATGAAAAGTATGTTTGGCTTCACAGGCTTTGCCAAAAGAAGGCAAACATATGGTACGAAAGAAAAATACAACAAATTAATTAACCTCATAGAAATGAACCGTTTATAGTTTTCGCTGAAAAACAACGAAAATTTAAATCCTAACGAAAGAAAGTTTATCGACCAGAGTTAAAATTACTTCCTGCAATCACTCATCACCCGAAGCCAAATTTCTCGAAGATCATGCATCCGCATGATAGTTTCTTCATGATAGTTTTTAATTTTCTTGGGGTTATGATGCGTAAAAAGGCGATTAATTCTCATCGACTCATTAAGGGCTGAATGCGCTTTTTTGAAGTGACAAACTGCTAAGAGGAAATCTCCCAAATCTAGAGAGTTGGCTGCCATGATACAGTGTTTCTCAGCATCGGCTAAGCTCACACTATATCCCCATACCAAATCAACGGAATTGTTTTCATTGTTCTTTCGCATCAACTGTTCCCATGATGCACGCAAATAAGAAAAAAGTGCGTTGGAGGTTATGTAAATGGGATGACGATGGATTGTGTATGGATCCATACTGTTAATTTCTTCCATCTCCATGGGTTTTACCATAGGTAGATCATTCTCATCAAAATCTATTTCATCAGCGGATGACCAATCGTCTCTTTGCCAGCCCATTAGACTGGCTGCAGCATCGAGGCGATCATCTTGATGCTTAACTTGATTATATGAAGTAATAAATCGAGCAACTTCTTTATCTGAATTCCGAAGGAAAGCCTGCCAATCAGATTCATTCCATGCGAGGTCACCCCCATCATCCCAATCGCCTTCGTTGCTGCCTTCGAATTCGTACTGACTCATATAATGATTACAAAGTTGAAACAGATTCTATGAACTTGCATATGTTATCATGTCCCGATCTTAAAAGGTCAAATTATTTATGTAAAAACTTATTTCGAAATTAAAAAGAATGAGGAGAAAAATTAATTACAAAGGGAGGGTACAAGGAGTCGGTTTTAGATGGAATACTGAAAAGGCAGTGCATAGTTTTGATGTGACCGGTTATGTAAAAAATCTGCCTAATGGTTCAGTCGAGTTGTTACTGGAAGGAAATAGCGGAGAGGTATTGAAAGCAGAGATGGCAGTAGAGGAAAGAATGCGAGGGTATTGGACAGAAAAAGAAAGTGATGTATTGCCAGGTGATGATCATTGGCAAGAATTTAAAATCCACTATTGAGGTAAGCACCTCTTTAAACTGAGTAGGGCCATGGCTGTTCCATATTGCTGATGATAATCGTAAAATGGGAAGTCCCACCAAGAGCCGTCTTTTTCCTGTAATGGTACTAGAATCTTTGCCAAGGACTTTTGGTACATGGGTTGATCTGCCGGAGAGAGGTTTTCCACGCAAAAAGCAGCATAAAGATGTCCATAGTAAAAGAAATATCCAGCCACAGCGAACCATGATTCGTGAGGAACGGGTCTTTTGCGTGCAACATCGAGCCATCCATTACGCTTGATAAGCCTATCGAGGCAAAGTTTATGAATATCATTCGTGACTGAATCCTCGCCCCAAATTTGCAATGCATAATTACACGCATGGGATCTGCCCAGGCTACCAGCGGGTCGATTGATCCCTGACCTTGGTCTGTACTTTAAGTATTCCCCATATAGATAGCTGTGATCAGGAAGTCTTTGGCGTTTGATCGCACTTAACGCCCGGGAGACTAACTTATCAGGTACCTCTACCCCGGAGGATTGTGCATCTTTCAGAGCAACCAATCCGGTTGCATTTACAAATGAAATGGAGGAACCGGATGGCTGTTTCGTCTGGGCATTAAAATCATAGTATCCCCAACCACCATCAATCGATTCGTAGGTTTGAAGCATTTTGATTTGCTGAACCATTACTTCTCTAATCTTCTCCTTATATTGTTTACTGGAAGATAATTCGTGCATGCGGTGTAGTGCCTGCAACCCATAAGAATGAGACCAGACATTGTAGAGTGCCATCGGACTGGCTCTTCTTAATTGGGGTAATTTATCGAGAAGATATTTTTCGGCTTTCTTAATACATTTAGAATAATTTTTGTCACTGTCTTTGATTTCGAGTAAGGCAGAAAGCGAAAGTGCGGTTACTGCCAGGCGAAATGCCCTATGGGAACCGGGGACAGGGGCGAAAATATTTAGGCCTTTGGTTTGCCGTGCTGAACCCCAAGAACCGTCTGGGTTTTGTCTTTCTAAAAGAAAATTACAGCCTTTATCCAAGCTGCCTTGAATCTCGGAAGGAGAAAAATTTAGGCGGGATGATTGAGCACTCTTGTTGCTGTCAGAGCCATTTAAGGCAGTAAAAGAAAATGAGACTAAAATAAATCCTGCAAAGTGCAGAAAGAGAAAAAATCTTCTTGGGCGAAAATGTTTTAAAGGTTTCAACTTTCTGGTTTGTCCTTAAGAACCTTCATACTCATTCGAATTCCTGAAAGGATCTCCACTGCATCTCCAGATTTTTTACCAATTTCAATTGTTTTCTTTTGATGCTTTCCCGTTTTGTTAAGGAAGTAAATATATTTAGAATCTGGATCATCGCTCTCGGAATGAATGACAGAGGAGGGGAGTGTAATCGCCTCTTTACGATAATAGGTTACGCATTCTAGAGAGCATGCCGATCCTGGCACTGGAGGAAGAAACCCTTTGGGGATTATAATATCAGCCGTCAGGTCATAAATTCCTGGTTGTACGGGAGTTTTACTTATAGATTTGATCGAGCTTTGTATTTTACTTTCATCTGCTGATATCAGTGTAAGCTTAGCTTCATTACCAATTTTAACTTGATGGAAGTTTTTTTCAGGAAGATTGAGCCTAGCACGAATCCTTTTGCTTGGAGAAATGGTGACAAAATCTTCATTTGGCTTTAAGATACCACCCTTTCTGAGTTTTGATTTGAGTAAGTTGGCACCGCTCCACTTGCCGCGGTCAAAAGTTCCCCAAAATAGAATACCGTGCACAGGACTTTTAATTGGGTGCATGGCTTTAATGTCTTTTTCTATTTTAGTTTTTTTGATAGCAAATTGTTTTCTCTCTTCCGTCATTTTTCTTCCCTCTAACTTTTTTCTATTCAGTTCAGCAGGTTTTATTTTTCGTAGAGTTTGCAGAGATAATCTTTCCCGATCAAAATTTGAGTCAGTTGCCTTTTTACCTCGGGGAAGCTGAAACTTTAAGGCCTCTTCGTTTCTAATTTTAGCTGCTTCATAGGAGAATTTTGCTCGTTCGTATTGATACTGAGCTCGTTGCAGAATAATTTCTTCCGTCTCTTCAGTAAGATCGTCAGCCTCGTACATTTTCTTTAGCTGATTCAACTCTTCGGCAGCGTAGGCTAGGTATTGCTCTGATGACTTTAAACTCATGGCAGCAGATTTCTTGTCGAAAGGAAGGTAGATACTATTGTATCGATTATAGTCTTCTTTCACGTACTTTTCGAAGCGATCCATTTCTTCTTTTTCTAATGGAGCGAGTTCTTCGGCCAGTTTGATTTCGGCTAATAGAATTTCTTTATTAATGTCTAGGATATTTAAATCGTGAGAAAGGAATTGCAGGTGATTACGAATTTTTTCCATATCTAGCTCCAAGATCATTTCCCCTTTTTTTACCTCTTTGCCGTGAGTGGGAGGTGTGCTTACCCGTAGATCAGTCCAGTTTTGGGTATTAATTGAAATTGGGATTGCATCCGGATCTTCAATGAAGCCATTTAGCGTGATTGTATTTCGAATGGTCTTTTTAGTTGGGGAAATTGTATGTGGCTGTTCCTTTACTGAGTTGTGCCTTACGGAACGATCCTCTTGAGCTGAATTTTTATTCGGGAGAGTTTTATTTTGTTGCGACGAATTTGATTCCGAGAAAGCGAATGAAATTCCTAAATTCAAAATCCAAAAATAGCGAAGGAAGAGCGATATTTTTTTGTTCATAACTATATATTATCTGATTAATAAAGAAAGGGTAGCAAGACTAAAGAAATTGTTATCTTCTATGATGCACGACTATCATTTGTGCATGTTTACAAAAAAAAAGTGACCCGAGTGGGTCACTTTAAAATTCTTTATGATTGAAGTTAGTCGATTTGATCAATTTCAAGAGGAAATTTTAACTGCCCCCCATTGCGGGCTATCATTCTGAGTAATGCTTTCGTTCCTTTCTCTACAAGAAAATCAGGTTCAACTCCCAATTTTATAGCAGTCTCCTCTAAACCCTCAACTGGGACTGGTTGAGTGTTTTTGGTAATCATTGATTGCTGAATTATATCTGGTTCTTCATCCGGAATTCTGGATGCGGTTGTTTCTTCTTCGATTTCGATTCGGCTAGTTGGAGTAGTCATGGTCTGAGTTGTTGTTGAAATTTCTTTACTTGCAGTTTCAATAGACGATGCTTGGAGAGAGGCCAAAATATCAGGTGATTCTTCTTTGGAAAGAGTCTCAGAACTCAACACTTCGTCTTCCGTAAATTCTTCACCATGAGAACGGTTTAGTTTTCTGCCTAACTCTTCAAGGTATTGTTCCTGTTCGAGACTGGCTAACCTTTCCTGAGCAATTTCGAGTTTCTCGTTAACCGCAGAAATATCTTCCTCCAAGTTATGAACAGGTGTGTCAACAAGTTCGGAAGAAACTTTCAATCCATCTTCTAATGCAGAGATTCGTTGGTCTAAAGCGTCCTTTTGAGCATTCACTTCTTCAATTAAGGAACCAGTCTCTTCCCTTTTACGGGCAATTTTTAGTTTTCCATCCAACTCCTCTTTCTGCTTAGACAATTCTTCAATCGCCCACTGAAGGGAATTAACTTTTTCAGATTTAGCACTCATTGTCTTAAACTAATAAGAATAATAAGGTATTACAATTGAATTTTGAATGTTGTATAGGGAGAAGAAAAAAGAAAAGTTACGCATACGAGTAAAGAGCATTCCTTAATGGTCTGCATGTAATTATAGGTTTTGGGGTAAAAAAGTACCTCTTCTGTGCCAATGCGTAATTTTTTAAAGCGTCCTGATAATCAGGTCTCTCTCTTGTTATAAGCTCAAGAATTTTACAAGCTCTAGTGTGATCTCCTTGCAGTATATAGCTTGTTGCAATGTTATTTTGTGCAGGTAAAGAGTAGTTGCTCGATGGAATTATCATTTCGAATGATTCGATTGCATCATTAAGCTTAAGTTCTTTTAAAAATAACAACCCTTTGAAAAAGTAGTGGTCAAAAAAGTTGGGGTATTCAGATTCCAGCCTATCGATTGTTTTTTTCAATATTTGCAAATTATTCATGCGATATAAGATGCTCAAAAAGGAAACTTCGTTATCATGGCGACTTAACTTACGCTGAAAAATTGTTTTTCGAATGAATTCTAGTTTATATTTTTTAAGAATTCTCTTTTCGTCATTCAAAAACCCGTCAATCGTCTTAGAAGTGTTATTTGCGTGTCTGCGTATATAAGTCAGTGGTTTTTTGTGATAAGAAAATGTTCCGTGTTTTCCTATCCTCAACCATAGGTCCCAATCTTGAGAGAATTTGAGACTCTCATCGTAAAGACCTGTTTGCTCAAATACGCTTTTTTTAACGACAGTTCCGGAGTTAGATAATATGCGGTTGCGCACAAACTGATACCCTAAGAATTCCTCAGGTTGGATTTCCTTGTAGGAAGTTTCGGCGGTTATTTCGCCCTTTTCATCCACAATGAAATAGGAAGTATGGAAACCCGCAATTTCTTTACCCTTATACTGGCATAAATGGTTGCTTGTCTCATCGATGAAGGATGGGGCCAAATAGTCGTCTTGATCCAAAAATAAAACATAGTCACCCGAGGACTCTTCAATTCCAAGGTTCCTGCACTGGGAAGAACCTTTGTTGCAAGGGTTTCTCAACAACTTGACTTTCTCGTTTGAATCGGCCAGCTTTTGAACTTTTTGCAGGCCTCGATCCGTACTTTTGTCATCGATTATAATAATTTCATCGATTGGTTGGGTTTGGCTTAGCAGGCTTTCAAGGGCTTGACTGATGAACTGCTCGCCATTGAAGAGGGGGACTATTGCCGAAACCTTAAATTGTTTGTCAACTGACACTGCCTGGGAACCAGATGTTCTCCGGTTCAAGGAATTCTTTTAAATTCGAATTGATTGAGCTCCAATGTGCTTTGCCCGTCATCACGATCACTACGGAGTTTCTTAGGTCTGAACATTCAAGGGATGAGAGTTTCAGAGTCGGCACTGTTTGGAAGTTGGATGAATCTTCGTTTTGGTCAATGAATCCGGTGACCTGTATTCCTTTGCAATGGAGTTGATTCATAAAGATCCGTCCTCTTGTTCCTGCTCCGTAGATAAAGATTTTTCCATGAGCCTGCTGATGATCGAGTCTTTTCCACTGTTGGGAGGAAAGTTTTCCGAGATAAGATTCCCAAAGCGCGGAGACCGAGATCTCGTAGCCTTGATAAGGCGAATGGGTATCGAAGGATTCATAATCTTGGAAGATATCGGTAGTGGAGAAAGACATTTCATCTTCCCTTTTGACTGATAGGGGCGGAGCGGTCAGGATGAGCTTTGGTTCGTAGACTTGCCCGAGTAGGAAACCATTCATCTCTTTGAGGTTTTTGTTAACGATGTCATCGCTGTGTATCGTTTCCACTTGGCTCAGGTACTCAGTGGCCTCCTTCGGTTTTCCTTGGGAAAATAGAGCTATGGCCAAGTTGTTGGCTGCTCCCCAACTGTATTTTTTTGCCAAGCTTCTTTTGAAGAATAGCACGGATTTATCCGGATCACTCTCAGGTTCTCCTCCTTTCCATTGAGGGAAAAAGCAGAGGAATCTGTTCCCAAGGTCATGGTAAACATGGGCTTGCTCAGACGAGTCCTCAATGGGCACATCTTTCATAGAGTAAAGCCCGAGGATTTGCTCTTCCTTTAGCCAATGCTCTTTGATCTGGGTGATTTCCCTGAACATGGTGGAGTCAGTAAGGGTTTGGGTCTCGCAGCCCCAGTAAACCGTACCGAAGGCTTCCTTAACATAGATGGCCTTTCCAGCCGTAGCGGCTCGCAGACCAAAATCATAATCCGCGGCTTTTTTTAGGTTCTCGTTGAAATAACCTATTGTGGAATGCAGACTGGCTTTCCACATCGGTTGGTAGCCGAAGAGGTTGTATAGCATGAGCGAAGGTGCGAAAAACTCTCTGTTTGGGAAATCCCTTTTTTGAAACTGCTCCTCACACGGACCGGTCATTCGGGAATCACCGTAGGCAATCACGGCTTCGTCATCGGCATCAAGTGCGTTGGCCAGTTTCTCGAGGGAGTCGACATCATGCCGGTCATCCGTATTGGCATTGGTCAGATATCTTCCTTTGGCAATTCGGATTCCACGATTCCATGCTTGGTAAATTGATTCGCGTTCTTCTGTTCTGAGGTACTCGATTTGAGTTTTTTCTTTTTGGAAATCCGAGACGATTTCCCCCTCGTTTTCCAATGAACCACTATCGATAACCACGATCTCAAGCTCACCCTTTTCATAGAGGGTTTGGTTCAGCAAATCCTCCAGGCACCCACGAATGAGGTTGGCCGCGTTATAGGTGGAAATGATGGCACTAACCCTCATTTTTCAAGGCTCGAGTTTCCATGGTCGTGTCATTCATGCTGTTGGCCGGGTGGTGCATCTGGCAAGGTATAGGCCAATGATTTATTCATGAATAGTGCGTTTCCGTGATTGCGGACACGGTTTTCTTGAGCCGAGAAACCCAAGAAATAAAAACGATCGTTTAGGAGTTCCTGAATATCCCTCAGATTTTTTGCACCCTTGTAAAACTCTATTGTGCTCGCTTCTGTGTACAGCAACTTGAGCGACCTCAGGAGCTTGTCGTTTAGCGATGAGATGATCCGGTATTCCGCGCCTTGTACATCGATGAAAAGCAAATCCGGTGCTCTCAGGTTGAATTCGTGTATGACCGTTTCAAGTTTTCGGCAATCGACCTTTACAGTTTCCGTTTTTTCAACCCACGGATAGACTTCCTTGTGTTTTTCCAATTCGAGAAGAGAACTCGATTCAAGATTGTTGGTGATATGGAAATCAGCGATGCCTTCATGGTCGGTGATGGCATATGGAAACACCCGTACATAATCCAAATTCGCAGTGGCTTTTTCAAGGTGTTCAACCAGCTTGGGAATGGGTTCGAATAGGTAGATTTGTTCGATCTTTGGGAAGAGATCGAGGAGTAGTTCATGTTCCTGGAATTTATTGGCCCCAACAGCGTATATCACACGGATCTGCTCAGCGGCTTTTGGACTTCTGAGCGGAATCTCTTTTAGCAAATCGTCTACAGTCTCAATCCGTTGTTCGGCAGTCCACCATATTGCGGGTGAGAAATTGCTTGCTGATGCTGATGTTTCGCCATTGGGGCGTGCATTTTTCTTTTTTTTCAATCCTAGTCTTTGTTAGGGGGAGAAATCTTTGTGGAGCTTCTGATGCACTTCAAGCTCGCTCCCGCCAATGTGGCTTTTTCGGTCATTTGGCGGCTATTGCCGAGCGTGAAGGAAACTCTCGTATCTCGAGGGTAATGGGAAACGGGAGGGTGGGTGAGTCAAGTCAGATTCAACCGTAGAAATCTCGGATGCATTTGACCACCTCTTCCTGATCTTCCCTTGAAATAAAGGGGTGCATCGGCAGGGAGAGAATCTCGGATTGTCTCTTGTGGGCCACTGGGAAATCCGAAGGAGAGTGACCGAGGTAACCATAAGCCTCCAAGAAGGGGAGGGCACTGGGATAATTGATTACGGTTCCAACTCCCTTGCCCTGCAGATACTCCTTGAGTTGGTCCCGCTGCGGAACCCTAACTACGTAGAGGTGATAAACGTGTTTGTTCCAACTGTTTTCCCTCGGTGTGATGACGCAATCAAGTTCCTCGAGTAACTCGTCGTAGATTCTAGCGGCGGAACGCCTCATTTCCGTCCATTGGTCAATTTTACTAAGCTTGACGTTGAGGACGGCTGCTTGGATGCCGTCCATCCTTGAGTTGATTCCCTCGATTTTGTGGTTTCCCTTTCCTCCGTGCCGCGCAAAGAGTTTCATGAAGTCCGCCAAGTCACCCCGCCCGGTCACGATGCATCCGGCGTCACCCATGGCACCGAGGTTCTTTCCTGGGTAAAAAGAGAAGGTTGCCGCATCGCCGAAGGTTCCAACCATCCGTTCCTTGTAAGTTGCGAAATGAGCTTGGGCACAGTCCTCGAGTACCCAGAGGTTCCGAGCCTTTGCGAATTCCATAAGAGCGTCCATATCGACGGCCTGACCATAGAGGTGCACGGGGACGATCCCCTTGGTCCGTTCTGTGACCAAACCTTCAAGTAAGGAGACATCGAGGAGGAAGTCCTCGGGGTCGACATCGCAAAAGACGACTCGGGCGCCGGTCTGGGTGATCGTTTCCGAGGTGGAGATCCATGAGTGGGCAGTAGTGATCACCTCGTCACCCGGACCCGCTCCGAGGGCTTTGAGTGAGACATAGAGAGCGTCTGTTCCATTCGCGCAGGAGACACATTCGCCAGCCTCGTTCTTCTTTGCGAAATTTTTCTCGAAAGCATCGACATGCGGACCGCGAACGAAGCTTGATTCGGCAATTACCTTCGCAACGGCTGTGTCAATTTCGTCCCGCAAGGCCAAGTACTGAGCATTAAGATCAACGAAGGGAATCATGTTAGGCATCCTCCACTAAAAAACTGATTTTCTTATTTCCAACTTTCATGAAGGGCGGAGGGAATGATGGCATTGCAGTTGCCCGTATGTGCCTGATTATTTTTTCATTGCTCCAGTTAGCCTCAATTTTCTTTATGATGTCGATTTCGCTTCGGTAGTGGATTTCTCTTCGGGTGGCACTCATTTGAATTTGCTCGACGGGCACCAACTTGCCAGAGACCAAGGATGGAAGCGACTCCTTGAACAGGGCGAAGGACTCTTTGAAGGTTAGATCGTAGAGCTCCTCCACAAAGCAGTCCTTGGGGATTTCAAATCTTCTCTGAGCCAATATGGGGCCGTCATCAATTCCCTTCCTCATTTCGTGAAGAGTGGTTCCGAATTCCTCGTCTTGGTTGAGGATCGCGAAAGAAAATTGATTGCATCCGCGATATTCTGGAAGCGGGGCCATGTGAAGATTTACATTCATCTCCTTGGCTTTAAGCAGATGCTTCTCACTCAAGATCTTATGGTACTGAATCGAGAGGAGTATGTCTATGTCGTCAAGGTCGAGCAGATCGTCCAAGTCATCCAAAAAGGGTATGCCGGCAAGTGACGCAAGACTAGTAAAGGTTTCATTGGAACCGGACTCCAAGATTCTGTTATTCGAGAGGACGCATGCAATTTCACATCCTAATAACGGTCCCTTTTCAATCAGGTGTTTCAGGCATAGGAGCCCAATTTGCTTGCTTCCCAGGAATGCTATTTTCTTCTTTGGCACTAAAAGGATGATGCTCTCTCCAAGATACCTATGACCTTTAAGCTGTGAGAAGGACCAGACAAAGGTTCCTTTCCCTCGCGGATGCAATCAAGAAAGTGTTCAGCTTCCCGTCTCAAGGGTTCGCGGTAGTCGATCTTTGGAATCCAAACATCCCCTGATCGATATCGAAAAGAAAGTTGGGGGGAGGAGTCGAAGTCCATGTCCTCGCCCAAGTTGGAAAATTTATCGATTCCCTTGTCGTAGACTGTGATCTTGTCTGCAGCCACATCATCATAAACGATCATCTTCTTGGATCCCACTATTACGAGCTTTCTTGTTTTCAGGGGATCGAGCCAGCTTACATGAATGTTGGCGAGGGTTTTACCATAACGAAGATTGAGGAAGACCACATCATCAATGCCATCTTGCACGAAATCCATGCCAAAGGAATTGACTGCGACGGGAGTTGGTTCTCCGAGAAGAAATTGAATGATACTAACATCATGAGGGGCAAAATTCCACAAAGCGTCGACATCAGCCCGGATTCTTCCCAGATTTAGCCTTTGGGAGTATAAATACCTTATTTCTCCGAGGCTTCCGGCATCTATTTCTTTCTTGATGAACAAAACTGCATCGTTGTAAAGGAAAGTGTGTCCGGACATCAGGGTTAAACCCATAGTTCTAGCAATGTCAGAGAGTTCTTGAACTTCCGTAAGTTTTGTTGCCATCGGTTTTTCGACGAGAACGTGTTTGCCGGACAAGAGAGCTTGTCTCGCTTGCTCGAAATGGAGGTTTGCAGGCGTCGCGATGACAATGGCATCAATCTCAGGATTTTCCGTTATTTCTTCGAAACTTGAATCGGTGGTCACATCAGGAAAGGAGCTTTTCACGAAAGCACGGCGTTCCTCCGAGGGTTCCGCAACTGCAGTAAGTTCGCATTCCTCGATAGAATTGAAGTTGCGAATCAAGTTGGGACCCCAATATCCGCAACCGATCTGAGCGATTTTAATCATTCGAATCAGATTCGATTTAGGAATTTATTGTTGGTTGCGAATTGCAAGAGAAATTAAACTGAAAATCTATTGGTATATTTGGGATAACTTTAAGTTTTAGTAGTAGGGTACACCAAAAAATAATCAAGAAAAACTAGTGCTTACAGATTTCCCCAAAACTTCTTCATAGAGGAAACATGCTCGGATATATTGCTTCGTGGATGCTTTTTCCGTGATTTGATTTTGGACAACCCATTGAAAAGAGAGGTAAGAGATTCCTCGTCTCGAGCCTCGTACCGTAATACTATGTCTTTAAACTCTTCGAACTTGAGGAAGTGTTTGCTGAAGTCCTCTCCTTTGTCGGGAACGATTATTGGAATACCCGAAAAAACTGATTCGTAAACAGTACGCCCCAAGGCCAGATGCTCTTCGCCTCTAATGACATAGTCGGACGCATTGTAGACCTTGTTGATTTCCTTGGTTTCACCGAAGTATATGATTCTTCCATCCTCCCGGGATCGCCTCTTGATGAATGTCATTGCATCTGCAGATGCTAAACCGACCAAGAGGAGTCTTAGATTTTTGTTGGATGATTTTATCACTGAATTGATTATGAAATCGTAACCCTTGATTGCGTCCAGCCTGCCGATGAAGGAAATCGTAATGCATGTCTTGGCATTATAGGGCAGAGAGGGAGGCTTGGCCGTTTCAACATTCCTCATGTCAAAAGGATTGAGGATCACGGACTTTTTCACACCCGTACTTGGGGGAGAGAAACCTAAGGTTGAATAATCGATGAATACCGCTCCTCTTAGAAGATTGAAAGAGTTTACGAATTTCCTTGAGGGACTTCTAACAATCTCTTCCCGTACATGCATGGAGACTGGAATGTTTGGGCCAAGTTTGGCGTAAATGTGTAAGACCGTGGAGCTCAAATGTATAATGTCGTAGTCGTTGCAAAACACATAGAATTTAAGCCAAGCCAAATCAACTAACGAAAGGAACTTGGTTATGCTATCGTATACGCTTTTTCTTTTGGTAATATGATTGCTCACCGTATTGCACCACCAGTCTCTAAACATGGATATATGTATTATCTTCCTGATTTTACCTCTGAAGTCTTTTTTTAGTTTATCTTCATCTTGAAGATCGAAAAACTTTTTTCGTTTCACCACCTCATGAGTTCTCATGAGTCTTTTGGGTACGACTATGTCGATGACATAATCGTCGAGGTTGGAAAATAAGCTGACACTGCTTTTGTAGGCACCATAAAAGCTGATGTGATGATGATATATAAAAAGTATTTTTTTATGATCCATAAATGAATCGATCTTAGTTCTTGAAGATTTCCTCCAAGGCGTTTCTCGGGAAATGACTAGAGGTCTCGATGTGGTTTCGCGTTGCAGGGACGAAACCTTGCCTAAGTGCTTGGTCAATGCTTGAAGACAGACTTTGCTCGCTCATTGAGAGAACGAAATGGCCTTCGGATATTTCTTTTTGGTAGAAGCTAGTAGCTCTTTGGTCGAAGAAGATGGTCGGGACCTCGAAGATGCTCGCTTCGCGGCAGGTCGTGGACCAACCCGTCAGGTGAAGATCCACCTTGGAGAGGAGGAATGGCATGGGCAGGGAATGAGGAGACATGGCAATGCAGTGGCCAAGGCCTTTAGCGTTTAGGTCTGCATTGGCTTTCTCAGTTGTAAAGTCCGACGAGTAAGGATGAAGCCGAAACAACCATCCCCAATCGTCCATTTCCCCAAGGCAATCAAACACGAATTCGGGAATCAGCTTCCAGTCATGACCACAAGTCACCAAGCCAATTTTGCCTCCAGATTCGGACTTGTCCGGAAGGCATTGATCAAACTCTTCCTCATACTTTTTGCACAGGACTTCGGGAGTGATTTCTCTGAACTTCTTGAGGGATGGATTACCTCCCAAGACGGTGATCTTTTCACCCCTAAGCTCTGCGAGGCAAGAATTGTCCTCGACGTCGCTTTGGGCTTCCTTGCCCCAAACCCAGAAGAGGTCGGGCAGGATCGGCGAACCACTGAGCTTTGGGTTGATCCAATGAGAATACATGCCGTGATGTGGTCCTTGGGTTCCGTGGGCCATGTCAATCACCTTGATTTTCCTCTTTCTGGCGGCGTATGTGAGCGCCATATGAATCGGATTGTAGAAATTATCCAAAAATAAGAATTTTGGACGAACGGAATCCAGAAGCAGGTTCCAGGCATTGATGTGACTGAAGAAGGTCTTAACCATGGAAAGACCGACATATTCTTTTTTAAGAAGCTTATTGGCAATATCCCGCATGAACTCCAAGGTTTCCCAAATTTCGTCAAAATGAGGGAATCGATTGGTGTCGGACTCGTTGTTTTCCAATGTGAATTCGATGGAGATGGGATCGTTTTCCAAGCCTGAGAATGTAGAGCGATGCCCGTCCTCGTGGATGTGGAAGTATTGGAAATCATGGTTGTTTTCATGGAGGTGACGAATGATCTCACCAAACCTGATGTCATAAAGTCGATCGTTCTTGGTCCTCCATTTGAAGTTGGCGAACTGGGAAAGAATAAAGATCGAGGCATTCGGGCAGCTTGAAATTCCTGATTCGCGGGCACCGAGCAAACGAGCCGAATGATCTCTGTATGAACTTGAAGCGGCTTGCTTGGGGGTAATGCCGTGCTGAAGGTTCCAGAAAAGTTCCAACCGGATCAAGGGCCAAAAGACAAAATGAGCGGGATCAATTCCACAGTTTTTTATTACCTCTTCTTCAACTGACAAAATTTGATTCAAAATGTCCTTTAACTTAGACATTGCCTTTTGAAGAACTGCTAGGATTGCAGAAAATCATTGTACAGCGACATTTGGCCTACGTCTTGCCACGAATCAAAATTAATGGGGAAGACTCCTACCTTTTGGGAATCCTTGATGAGACCTTCGATCAGTTCAGTCGCATGGAATTCGCTGTCAGATGGAATTATGTCGAAAACCGTCGGCTCGAAGATATACAAGCCCGAGTTGATGAGAATTTCTTGACTTGGTTTTTCCGTAATCTTGGCCAAGCTTCCGTCCTCGGCAAGTTCACAGGTGCCGTATGGTATGACGTGGTTTTTGGCGGATGCCGTGATGGTGGCCGCGTGTTGACCCTTTAGGTGATGCTGTTCCAAGTCATGCAAGTTCGCCGAGACTAGGATGTCGCAGTTCGTGACGAAGAAAGAACCCTTGATTTGATCTTTAGCCAAGGCAATCGAACCGATTGTTCCGAGGGGTTTTTCCTCCTCTAGGAAACCCACGTTGTAGGTGGGATTCAACTCATCGAAATAGGCCTTGATCAACTTGGCCTTGTAGTTGACGGAAATCAGGAAGTCCCTGCAACCAAAGTCAGTGAACTGCTTGATGATTCTTTCGATAAGGGTGGTTTCATGCCCGATGGGAACCAATGGTTTGGGCAGGAAATTGGTGAGCGGTTTCAGTCGCGATCCTTTTCCCCCTGCCATGATGACAACGGGCATGTGCGACAAGGATTCCTTGTTAGTCTGAGACAAACCAAGTCTTTGCCAGGTGACGAAGTCCGCAACGCATCCTTGGTCGTCGAGCACTGGAAGGAGCGCGAGTTTTTTCTCCCTCAGGATTTCCTTTGCCGTCTCAGGAGTGAAAGAACCTTGTGTCAGAACAGTTGGTTCTTTGCAGTAAATGGAAGAGATTGCCTCTGAAACCCCCATGCCTGAGAGAATGGCTCTTCTTATGTCGCCATCTGTCAATGTCCCCAGGAATCTGCAAGTTTCATCCGTCACCAAAAGGCATTTCTCAGCCGTTTTGTCCAAGGTGCTCATGGCTTCGCGGATTGATTCTAAAGGAGAAATGCTGATCGTCTTCATGTTAGGGCAATTGGCTTCCATTTCGGAATGAGTTGTGTGTTGATGCGCGTGCCTTTGTTTTCTCTGCCATTTGCCTAGGAGAGGTCACGCGGGAAGTCATGGAATTGCTTCTTAAGAATCCCTGAGAGGTCAATTTGCTCAATTTTTTTGATGATGAGGTCACTTGCTCCACCTTTGTCATAGGGGTTTGTAACCGTCTCCAGTTTTTTTTGGAAGAGTGGTGAGTAAATTTCTTCGATCGCATTTCTGATCGAGTCCTTGTCACCAGAGCAGTCGATCACGCTTTCCGCCTGCACCCTGCCTTTTTGTCGGTCTCCTATATTGATCGTGGCCTTCTTGAAGGAAGGTGCCTCGAGCAGACCGCTTGATGAATTTCCAACTACGGCATCAACATGCTGCATGCACGAGAGATAAAGTAATTGGCCGAGCGAGGAAAAGGCTACTGCATCGGCATGATCAGCAACGAATTCTTTGATCAATTCGCCCATCCTGCGATTGCCCGTATCCGCATTCGGCATTGTGAAAATCAAGCCAGTGTCGCTCAGGGCCCTTAGTGCATCCAACATTTCCTGCATTTGCGACAAGGCCGAATCTTCGTCCAGTGTAACCGGGTGAAAAGTGACGAGAAGGTTTTTGGCTCCCAACTTAAATCCAATAGCATCCTCAAGATCTTCCTTGGTCAAAAGTTTGATTCGATTAATGTTGTCGATGCCAAGCCCCCCGACGCAGTGCACTTTGCCCGGGGATTCACCGAGTTGTATGACGCGTTCGCGGTATTCTTCGACTGCGACAAAGTGAATGTGAGACATTTTTGTCAAGGAATGTCGAATGGCTTCATCAAAAGCTCCTTGCGTCAATTCTCCTCCATGAAGGTGGGCAATTGGAATCCTAGTAAGAGATGCCGCCATGGCTGCTGCCATGATTTCGTATCGATCGCCCAATAGAATCAGCAAGTCAGGCTTTAGCCGCTCGAATTCATCCCCAAAGCCGATAAGACCCAAGCCCATAGATTTTGTTATGCCCGATGGAGTATCAGCACTGACTAGCATTTCTACTTTTGAATCTATCTGGTAGCCATCTTTTTCAATTTCTCTGAAGGTCAATCCAAACTCGGGAGATAAATGCATCCCAGTTACGCAAAGCTGTAATTCTAGTACTCTTGAATTAGCAATCCCATCAATCACCCATCTGAGCAATCCGTACTCGGCTCGGGTTCCTGTGACTACGCAGACTTTTTTCAAATTGATATCAAATCGTCGCTTAAAAAATCTTTTTTTGCCTCCAATCCCAATAGTTCATCCCATTGGAACGGCGAGATGCCCGTGCCCGGTCTCTTTACGGCAAGATTATCTTCGGTAAACTTTTCACCGGCTTTTATATTTTTAGATGCAACGATAGACCTTCTTGCCACGTTAATGTTTTTTGCTTCACTCTTGCTCGGTTTTTTTATGCCGTCACCTATTGCCTTTTCAATATTCCTAATGGCAGAGACCATTTGCTTTAACTCATTTGGTTCAAGGCTCGCGGCATGGTCCGGTCCATCCATGGAACGGTCTAGAGTAAAGTGCTTCTCGATTACGGTTGCTCCCATGGCGACAGCAGCTATCGGTACCTCAATTCCACGGGTGTGATCTGAATAACCGACTTCAACACCAAGGGCTTCTTTGATAGAAATCATCGCTCTGAGGTTTACATCCTCGAATGGGGTGGGGTACTCCGTATTACAGTGCAAAACAGTAATATTGAACATGGTCGCCCCAAATTTTTTGAGCACATTCAACGCATCTCTTACTTCCTGCAAAGTGGACATCCCGGTAGAAAGAATAATGGGAAGTCCTTTAGGGGCGATGTGTCTTAAGTAAGGCAAGTTGGTGATTTCTCCCGAAGGTATTTTCAAAAAATCAACACCAAGTTTAGCTAACAAGTCTACGCTATCTTGATCAAACCCAGTTGATGCAAAACGAATACCTTTGTCATTGCATTTATCAATGATTTTGAGATGCATCTCTTCGCTCAATTCCAGCCTTTTTATCATCTCAAAATGTGATTCCCCGGAATCTGTTTTCTCTAATTGATATTGGGCTTTGGATGCTGATTTAGTGACAAGATTTTCAGCTTTAAACGTTTGAAACTTTACAATGTCAGCACCTGCTGCACAAGCGGCATCGATATGTTGGTAAGCCAAATCCAAGGATCCGTTATGATTAACTCCCGCTTCTGCTATAATTAATGTTTTCAATTGAAACGATCTCCAACTTTTAACTTAATTGATGAATCCCAATCCAATAGTCGGATGTAAGAGTCATTGGTTTTAACAAGAAAGGAAGATCCTTCTTTTGCTAAAATGCTCCCTGCAATTCCAAGATAATTTGGTGCGCCTTCTAGAAACTCGACTCTTATGATCTTTACTTCTTGACCTGAAATATAAGTTCTGGCGATAGGGCCCGGTTTTGATATG
The DNA here is from genome assembly GCA_902569115.1 of uncultured Verrucomicrobiota bacterium. Classification (GTDB taxonomy): domain Bacteria; phylum Verrucomicrobiota; class Verrucomicrobiia; order Opitutales; family Seribacteraceae; genus Seribacter. The sequence goes on from CACFTI010000003.1 coordinate 106,053, forward strand.
GCTCTTACAAAATTAAATATTTCTCTAGATGATGAATTCCAATTCAGAATTTCGTCACCTTGCTTTCGAGCTGAACAATATAAGCCAAAATTGTTAATACTGCTTTGAGAAATACGATCAAATTTACCAATCAGAAAATCGTCTATTGTTTTGCTCAACAAATCTGAACATCCTGAATATGCTTTCTCTAACAAAGTAGAGTAGTCGTCTGCATCTGTAATCCGATGTGTCGATTGTTTGATTATGTCGCCAGTGTCAATTCCTTCATCGACATAATGCACCGTTATTCCAAATTCATTTTCATCGTTAATTAGTACCCAATTCAGAATGTTCCGACCGCGGTAAGAGGGCAATTTGCCAGCATGACAATTAATGGTGCCGAGGCGTGGCTTTTGAAATGTATGTTTTTTAAAGATTTGATTAAAAGACATGGAAACAAATAAATCGCAGACCCGCACTTCATCCTTTTCCAAAAAATCGTTATTATTGATATTTCTGTGAGTAAAAAAAGGAATTCCATAAGTATCTGCATATCTCCTTAAAACATGATCCTTTTTGTCGAATCTTGCACAGACGAAAGATATTGATAAATCTTTTTTTTGAATAAGTTTTTCAAAACTTCTATGTGACCATGGTCCGTCTCCAAAATATCCGATTTTCATACCGATATTAAAAACGAACTGCTCGGAATGTTGATAATTCTTTTTTCAAGAGCATCTGTGATACTCATATTCATCCTTGGGCAATCTTTAAAATGTTTCAATTTATGCAGACCGGTCCAAGCTGGACGAGACATTAAACCCGCATCATTCAAAGCAGCTAAAATGTCATTTCTTTGCTCTTCATTGGATTCATCTAGAATGATTGTCTGCAACCAATAGTTGCTTCTGCAGTTAGAAGGTTCTTTGAGTAAACGAATGCCATCTAGACCAGATAGGCACTCACTGTATCTCTTGAATAAATTTAGTTTGGATTGAAGGAAATCAGGCAACCGTTTGAGTTGAGCGCATCCAAGCGCGGCATTTAAGTTGGGCATACGATAATTAAAAGCGACTTGATCATGAACATACTTCCATTTGTGAGGAACTTTTGCAGTTGTGGTAAGATGTTTTGCTTGATCAGCAAGATCTTCATCGTCAGTGATTATCATCCCACCGCCACCGGTGGTAATGATTTTATTTCCATTAAAACTGATTGTCCCAAACTTACCAAACGTTCCAGTATGTTTACCCTTATAAAAACTTCCTAATGATTCTGCAGAGTCTTCCACGACTTTTAGATTGAATTTTTTTGCCACGGCAAGAAGGTCTTCAATTTTGCAGGGATGACCAAAAATATGAACAGGAATTATCGCTGATATTCTTCTTCCTGTAGTTTTATTGATGCAAGATTCATCGGAAACTTCTGAAATTTGGTACAAATACTCATCTAATTTCACGGGATCTAC
>CACFTI010000004.1 GCA_902569115.1 uncultured Verrucomicrobiota bacterium
TACCCACGACCTAGGTGTAGTCGCAGAAATTGCGGATCGAATTGTGGTGATGTATCGAGGAAAAGTGGTGGAACAGGGGAAGGTTTCAGATATCTTTAAAAACCCGAAACACCCTTATGTTAAAGGCCTGCTCGCGTGTAGACCGACTCTGGATTGTAAGTATCATACCCTACCCACTGTGGATGACTTTCTGGAAACCAAAGAAAATGATGATGGAATCATTGAAATTTACGAAAATCCAGAAGCAGAAAAGCAGCTTCGAAAATTAGAGTCAGCTACAACTTCGGAAAGCGACTCTTTTTCCGAAACCAATAAAAATTTAGTAGAAGTAAGTGGTCTCAAGGTTTATTTTCGTAGCTCAAAAGGATTTTTCGATGGAGTAAAAGAGGAAGTTCAAGCTGTCAATGGCATCGATCTGACAATCCAAAAAGGGGAAACTGTTGGGTTAGTCGGTGAATCGGGTTGTGGAAAAACGACCGCAGGTCGGGCCATACTTCACTTGATCAGACCAACAGAAGGTACTGTTCGTTATGACGGGAAATCACTGGGTGCCCTAACTAAGGAAGCTTTGCTTGAATACCGCAAAAAGATGCAGATTATCTTTCAGGACCCTTACGCCTCGCTTAACCCAAGGTTGACAATTGAACAAGCTCTGACTGAACCAATGATCGTTCATCAAATTGGCAAAGATCGTTCAAATCGGAGAGATATGGTGGTCCACCTGCTGGAGGAAGTGGGACTTACCTCTGAGCATCTCCTTAGGTATCCACATGAATTTTCAGGAGGACAAAGACAGCGGATTTGTGTTGCCCGGGCGCTGGCTGTTGAACCCGAATTTATTGTCTGTGACGAGTGTGTTTCGGCCATGGATGTATCCGTACAAGCCCAGGTCTTGAACCTTTTACGAGAATTACAAAAAAAGAGACAACTGACTTACCTTTTCATTTCGCACGATCTTTCCGTGGTAAAATTTATTTCCGACAAAGTCGTGGTCATGCACGCGGGAAAAATCGTTGAATCCGGAACCGCTCAGGAAGTGTATGCCAATCCGATAGAAGATTATACGAAAGATTTAATCTCTTCCATTCCATCTCCCTACAATTTGGTGAAGTAGAAATGTATTAGGAATCCAGTCTTTTTACCTCCACATCAATCTTCATACTTTCCGGAGCCCGCCCAAAATATGTACCGGTCACAGGAGCCACATCGCGGTAATCCCTGCCCGATCCAATAATCACATAATTATCATCCACAACTCGATTGTTGGTAGGGTCCAACCCAAACCAGCCACTACCATTTACCAATACTTCTATCCATGCATGGGATGCTCCAGAACCACGCATACTTTGATCACGGGTTGGATCGTAGAAGTATCCACTCACATAACGGGCAGGAATACCGAGGCAGCGACATAGAGCAATCGCAGCATGAGCAAAGTCCTGACAAACCCCCTTCTTTTTCTCCAACACTTCATTGGCATGCGTGCCCACACTCGTTGTGGAAACAGAATATTCAAAATTTAAATAGATGTGCTCCATAACTTGGTAGGCAGTCTGAAAAACATCTTTGGAACTCCCCTGTACATCAACTGCCATGCGCCAGATCTCCGGGCTGATATCAATGAAATTGGAACTTTGTAAGTAAGGTCTGCATTCTGGATTTCCTTCCACCTCTTTCAAAGATTTCATCGAAGTTCCATAGGGGAAACTTTCAAAATCCACTCGCTTCGCCGTTACCATAGTTGAACGGCTCTCAATCATCAATTTTGAATGATCATTAGGGATTTCAAAATGATGGACCAAGTTTCCATTTAAATCCAGATACTGCCTCATTTGAGCAGTCGGTAAAACGCTGACAAAACATGATTCACATCGTTGCCAGTCGTTTGTAAGTGGATGCAAGCGAAGTTCGTTAAAACTTTCCCTAACGGGAGATGGATATCTATAATAAGTCTTGTGTAAAATGTATAAACGCATGTGGCTGCTAGCTACTGCTGCTGCATTTGTCGTTGAACCATGGGAGCAACGCCGGCGTTTTTAATTTCAAATGGTAACAAGACATAGGTTTCAAAAATACTTTGGCCAACATCAATAAGCTTTCTCTGTAATTGATCAATCGATTCATGCAAACCATCGGCAAGCAGAGATTCAATTCCGGAAAAATTAAGTTGGGCAAGTGCACTGCCAGTTAATCTCTCTGCCTCATTCGAGTAATTGCCGGATGGCACTCCAGAAATCTCATGCAAGAGCGTATCAATTCGAGCAATGGCAAACCTGAGTGACCTCGGAAAATCTCTCGAGAATAAAAGGAAATCTGCCACATTCTGTAGGGAAAGTGCGCCCTGATAACGCCGACGGTATGCGGAAAGAGCACTACAACTACGCAAGGCACCAATCAGATCGAGACGGGTGGGTTCTTCGCCAAGCATGGTCAGGGTATCAAGTACCCGACTAGTCTGATCGGATCTCTCCAAGTACTTTCCAAGCGACATAAACCTCCAGCCTTCGTCATGATGAATTGTAGCGTCCGAGAGACCCTGAAAGACCAACGAAAAACGAATGGTTCTACGAAAAAAGCTTTGGGGATCGTTACTAAACTTCTCAGATAGAGTAGGAGAATTTAAATAGAGGTATAAATTGTTGAGTTCCACCCAAATCTCTTCCGATAACTGATCCCTCACCATTCGGGCATTTTCGCGGGCCATATTAATGCAGGTATAGACTGAGCTCGACCAGTCCTTGGAAAACAGGATGAAGAGTTCGTGATCATCTAATTCATCTTTGGCAAAATCTTCCACGGCACACATCGCACTAAGGGCTGATTGCCAGTAATCCCTCTTCGTTCCATTGGCATAGGACTCCAAATCTGTGTCGCGATTTACTTCGACCAAGCGAGTCACACCTTCAGCCCGCTCAACATAGCGGCTCATCCAGTAGAGATTATCTGCGACCCGTGAAAGCATCTTAATTTTTCAATACCCAGGTGTCTTTACTTCCTCCACCCTGAGAGGAATTCACCACCAGTGAATCTTTTTTTAAGGCTACCCGTGTAAGACCTCCCGGGACAATCTCTATATCCTCGCCATACAAGATAAAAGGACGAAGATCCACATGCCTGCCCTCCACCCCATCTGGACAAAAAGTGGGATGCCTGGAAAGTGAGATAATCGGTTGTGCAATGTAATCTCTCGGGGCCTCTTGGATTCGTGTGGCAAATTCATCCCTTTCTTGTTGAGTTGAGGCATTTCCAATGAGCATACCATAGCCTCCTGACTCATTGGCAGATTTCACAACTAAGTCCGAAAGATTATCCAAAACAAATTTTCTATCCTGTTCACGCCAGCACAGGTAGGTGGGCACCTGCTCAAGGATTGGATCCTGCCCTAAGTAATAGCGAATCATTTCAGGAACATACGCATAGGTTACTTTGTCATCTACAACACCAGTTCCTATTCCATTGGCCAAGGCAACATTACCTTTCAAATAAGCATCCATTAAACCACTAACCCCGAGCAATGATTCTTCATTGAAAAACAGTGGGTCGAGAAATTCATCATCCAGTCTCCGGTAAATAACATCTACCTGAACTAGGCCCTGGGTGGTCCTCATGTATACAAAACCATCAATAGCGAACAGATCTTTACCCTCTACGATCTCAATACCCATTTGCCGGGCAAGAAAAGTATGCTCAAAGTAAGCACTGTTATAAACGCCCGGTGTTAGAAGGACACAAACTGGTTTCTGTGATTTTCGCGGCGAAAGATACTCCAAAGATCTGAGTAGATACTCCGGGTACGCTTCGACTGACCGCACCGACATTTTTTGATAGGTACGGGGAAAAGTTTTTTTCATGATTTCCCTATTTTCTAAAAGATAGGAAGCCCCCGATGGACAGCGTGCATTATCTTCCAACACCAAATACTTTCCGTTCTCATCACGAATCAAATCCGAACCACAAACATGAACATAGATATCCCTGGGTACATCAAAACCAATCATTTCTTCTCGAAAATGAGCAGATGATTTCACCACTTCTTCCGGGATTACTCCATCAGCAAGAATTTTCGAACCATGATAAACATCATTAAGGAATAAATTCAGTGCCAGAATACGTTGCCGTAATCCCTGCTCTACTCTCTGCCACTCCGCATCAGGAATAACCCGTGGGATTAGGTCAAAAGGGAAGATACGTTCGGTCCCTGTTTCGTCACCATAAACTGTAAAAGTTACACCATGTTCAAGGAAGGAAGAGTCAGCCTGCCTCTTTTTTTCTTCAAATTCACTTGCTGATAAACCACCTATACGATCGTAGATTGGTTGGTAGAAATCGTAGGCTTCTGACTTATTGGATCCGTCGAACATTTCGTCAAAAAAATGTCCGGTTTGATAATTTTGAAAGGAATTAGGGTTCATTGGGTCGGTCTTGTTAATAAACATTTGCAACTTTTGCGCCACTCATACCGAATTCCCCAAAATATGAATGAAATTGAATAGTATCTATTAGTGTTTATCCAAAATACCCAACCTCTCTGCTGAAAATAGAAATTGTTGAGCCAAGCCAGCAAATTTCCCAAAGTGAACTCGGGCAAAATGAGTTTTCTGGGAGGTGCTCCACCCTTCCAAAGAATATCGTTTTTCCAAACTTTTTTCGATCCAGGTATCAATCGGAAAAGCTTCCAAAAAATTCCCTCCAAACAATAAAGCACAGTCGGCGATTTTTGCACCCACTCCTGGAAGTTTTAATAGCTCATTTTTGGCATCTACATATTTCATCTGAGGAATAGACTCCAACCATCCGGGTTGGTCGTTTATAAATTTCGCTGATTGAGAAATATACTTAGCCCGGTACCCCATTTTTAGTAACCGCAAGTCTTCCTCAGGAATTTCTGCCAATTTTGCCCATCCCGGAAAACTGTACATGTCTTCGATTAGCTGATCCCCATACCTCTGAAACACAGCATCTCCAATTGCTTGAATTTGGGGAATGCTCTTGGCTGAACTAAGAATAAAAAAGAATAGCGTTTGATCGAGAGGCTGCCTTAAAATTCGAAGCCCCTTTAGTTGCTTCATACACAGGTCTAAAATCGGATCCGATCTCCAGGGCAGTTCATTGAGTGACGCCTCATAACCAGCTCCAAGGCAAAAATATTTTTCGATCAGTTCTTCGGGATGAACAGTTTTTTTCTGACAACGCCATTCTGCTTCTCCATTTTGCCACCTGCACTCAAAAATATTTCTTTCCACCCTGCCCCTCCAATGTAAATTTGCAATCGGATGCCAGTCAAAAGACTGCCCGCCCATCAGGGTTTCTTCTAGGCTCAGAGCTGTAAAGCGATGACCGTACTCAAAGGGGCACCAAGAACCCCAAAGGCTTTCTTTTTTCAAATTATTTTGAATGTCCCCAAAGGGCACTTTGACTTGAAAACAATGGTTCTTTTGAGGAGTCAAAAATCTCAACTTTCCATGCAACCAACTTCATGGCTGACTGATTCCAATCTGCTCCTGTAATACCGATAAATAAATCTTTCTGGTTGTAAGAAACCTCAGGTAAGCTAAAGCTAAAGTTTCGTGAAAAAAGGCTTGTTGTATCGATAAGCTGGAGTTCGACTCTTTTTCCTTTTCGAATAGCAGAACTTTTTTTCCCGAGTGGAATAGAGAAATAAAGTCCACTCCTAACGTGTGATGATCGGACTATAACCCTGCTGCCTGTAAATTCTTTTCCACTAAAAATCTCGGGTATTCTTAAAAAATCATACTCAGTTAAAAACTCAGTGTGGATTTTCGCAACACTATTTCCCCAAAGGATATTAGTGTTACACAGAAAAAAGCATATCGTAAGCTGAGTTACTACAAGTAACCGCTTACTAATACTCATGCAGTGCTATTCCTTTGATTCTTCGGCAGACGAAGAATCTTCGGTTTCTTTTGCAGTTGCGTCAGGACCAAGAACATCCTCAGTTTTTGCTTTTTCAGCAACAGGCTCCGCCTTCGGTGCTGGTGTAGCTTTTTTACGAACAGCTTTCTTTGCCGGTGACTTTGCTTTTTTAGAGGAGTCAGGTTTCTCTGCATTGATTGCAGCTTTTCGTCTAGCAAGGTACGCGGTACGTCTGCGACGTTTAATAAGTTTCTTATATTGTTTGCCCATATTTGAGGTAGTTTAAATAGATTAGTTTAGTGAAAGTGACAAGCGAATGCAGTAAAAATCAGGAGATCGCAATCGAACTTCCGCTCTTAGAGGAAGCATAGGTTGCATCAATAATCTTCATTAAAGCCAAAGCTTGGTCAGGTGTATTTAGAGGTGCTTCTTCATTCGAAATTGAACGAACAAAATTCTCGGCTGAACGAATTCTACCCATATCTTCATTTGCCTCCGTAATAATGCTGCGATTGACGGATCGTCCATGCTCCTGAACGTACAATTCACAATCATCAATCGCTGTTTCATCGAGTCCATCCGCTCCAAACAAACGACGAATCATTCCTCCCGCTTTCTTCCCTTGAAAGGTCACCGAGACTTCTTCGCGCTTATTCATTTCCGCCCAGGATATCTGAAAGCTAAGTACTTGACCGGTTTCAAAAGTCACAAATCCATGGGCAGCGCTTTCTACATCAGTGACGCCATCCGCAACATCGGGTATTCCCCATGGACCCTTAAAGTCCTTGTTTTCAATGAAGTCATTGAAAGTTTGTGCAAGCACATTGGATGGCTTCGGGTAATTCATGTAAAAAAGGGCAAGATCTACCATATGCAAAAGATCAATTAATGGGCCGCCACCTGACATCTCCTTGTTGGTGAACCATCCACCAAATCCGGGAATTCCAGTCCTGCGGATCCACTTGGCTTGGGCAGAATTGATTTGGCCCACTTCTCCGGCTTCGATGTACTTGCGTAAAGCATAGGACTCAGGCCGTGCCCGGTTGTTGAAATTAAACATCAAAGTCTTACCGGCCTCTTCCGAAGCCAGTTTCATCTCATTGACCTCACTTGCATTAAGTGCAGGTGGTTTCTCGCAAAAGACATGCTTCCCAGCCTGTAAAGCCTGGATGGCAAGGGGACGATGGGTACGATTGGGAGTGATAATGCTAATCGCGTCTAAATCCGACAATTCACTCAACATCTTGGCCGAATCTGAAAACACATGGGGCACTTCATATTCTGCCGCTGCACTTTTTGCAGCCGTTTCATTCATATCGCAAATAGCGATCAGCTCAGCACCGCCGGCACGAAATCCAGCTGCATGATACTGGAGCATTCCTCCTGCTCCGATAATTCCAATTTTTTTACTCATTAATTTATTACTTGGGGAGCGTGGGAAACTTGACCCATTTTTCCTTTGATTTAGAACTCTTCACAACCGTCTCGATAAACGCCATTCCAATTATACCATCTCGGATATCGGGAAAATCATAGCCAGATTTCCGAGGGTATTTCCCTGAGACTTCATCTAAAATTGCCACCGCTGCAGCGTTATAAACATTAGCGAAAGCTTCAATGAAACCTTCGGGGTGGCCAAAAGGTATACGTGTATTTTCTGCCGCAGCACCAGTAACATAATCATTGCCTCTGCGCCATACTTGCCGCGGAGCACGGGCGTCTTTGACCAACAGATCATTGGGATCTTCCTGATGCCACTCAATTGATTTTTTGGTTCCATATACGCGTATGTTCAAATCATTTTCATCTCCATTGGATACCTGGGATGCGTATATGATACCCTTCGCGCCACCTTTGAAGCGAACCAACACATTACCATCATCATCAAGCTTACGGCCCGGGATGTTCACGGAAAGATCAGCACATAATTTATCAATTTCCAGTCCGGTAATGTAGTGAACCAAATTTTCAGCATGCGTACCGATATCCCCCATACAGTTTGAGATTCCGGCAATTTCTGGATTGGCACGCCAGTTGGCAATCGCCTTTTCCTCACCGGTGAGCGCAGTAATTGCATACCCCTGAGGGTACTCGCAGACCACTTTGATAATATCTCCTAGCTCCCCCTTCTTAACCATTTCGCGGGCAAGCTTGACCATGGGGTACCCTGTATAGTTATGAGTTAAAGCAAAGACTTTTTTGGTCTTGTTTATAATCTTTCGTAGTTCCCTGGCCTGAGCTAAGTCGTAAGTAACGGGCTTATCACAAATCACATTGAAACCTGCCTGCAGAAAGGTTTTCGCGACATCAAAATGCAAATGGTTTTGAACCACAATAGTTACAAAATCAATTCTTTGATCTTCCGGTAAGGCTTTTTCTTTCTCAGCCATTTCCTGATAGGAACTGTAGACTCTTGTAGGATCCAAATGGAAATCCTTTCCTGAAAGCTTGCTCTTTTTAGGATCTGAAGAGAAGGCACCTGCGACAAGTTCAATATTGCCATCCAGGTTGGCCGCTCTTCGGTGAACCCCTCCGATAAATGCTCCCCGGCCACCGCCGACCATGCCCATGCGCAATTTTCTTTTCATAATTTTAGCTAATTATTGATTTTCTTTATCGAAAGCAGAATCGAAAGCCATTTGATTGGGAGTGAAATCCAACTGCTTCACAAACTCACAAGATTCAGTGGCTCCGTGAAAACGATCCATCCGGCTATCTTCCCACTCGATCGAAAGCGGTCCGGCATATCCTATATCATTCAAAGCCACGATAATTTCTTCAAAATCAACATCTCCCCTTCCCACAGAACGGAAATCCCACTGGCGTCTTGGGTCGGCAAAAGTGGTGTGACCTCCAAAAACACCCACTGTACCGTCTCCGTGCCCCCACCAGGCATCTTTCATATGAGCGTGATAAATACGATCAGAGAAGGTGCGGATGAATTTCACATAATCCACTCCCTGATAACCTAGATGAGAAGGATCATAATTAAAACCAAACCTCTTATGTCCTTTAACCGCGGCAAGGGCTCTCTCAGCACTTGCGATATCAAAAGCGATCTCCGTAGGATGAACTTCGAGAGCAAAGTTGACATTTTGTTTATCAAATTCCTGCAAGATTGGACCGAAGCGTTTCGCGAAATCAGCAAAACCCTTGTCCCAGTAAGCTTGATCAGTCGGCGGAAACGCATAAATCGAATGCCAAATGCTTGATCCCGTAAATCCATTTACAACTGCAGGAAAATCGTCCTTCTTTTTCTTCCCTGGTTTCTCATTGATAAAATTACGACATGCTTTCGCAGTCTTCGCCAATTTTTTGGCTGCCCGCTTCCGCACTTTCTCTGGGTCCCCTTCGCCCCAAACGTCAGGAGGGAGAATTGATTTATGACGCTCATCGATCAGATCACAAACAGCTTGCCCGACTAAATGACTGGATATCGCAAAGGAAGTAAGCCCATGATCAGACAAAATCTCCCACCGTTCTTTACAGTACTTCTTGGAGACTGCAGCTTTATCGACATCAAAATGATCTCCCCAACAGGCGAGCTCGAGTCCATCATAGCCCATTTGGGCTGCTTTGGCAGCAAGATCAGGTAGGGAAAGGTCGGCCCATTGGCCGGTAAACAGGGTTACGGGTCTTGGCATAATGTAAGAGGGGGGTTAGTTAAACAAAAGTTTTTTTTGAAAGACTTCAGTGTAATGAGCAAACATTTTTTTGTGATCTTTTCTCAGTTTTATGACTCAAATGGTAATGCCAGCACTTTTTCTGCCGAACGGAAGCCTAAGTTAACCTCTTTCCCCCTGGAGTTTTTAAGGGTAATAGAGTCAGCACAATCTTCTTTTCCGATAATTTTAAAACGCTGGCCGGGAACCAACTTTGTTTTTCTTGCAAACTTCAGGAATTCCTTGTCTTGATCAATGATAGATTCGATCCTTATCTCTGCATCTTTTTCGAAATCAGATAATGGCTTCGATGAAAGCTGCTGGATGACTCCTCCTTTGGAAGGAATGGGATCACCATGTGGATCAAAACGCGGACGACCCAAAAATTCATCCAATTTTTCGAGCACCTTCTCGGAGATGGCATGCTCCAGTTCCTCGGCTTCTGCATGGATCTCACTCCAGTCCAAACCGAGAGTCTCTACGAGAAAGGTTTCGAGCAGACGATGTCTACGCAACATATTCATAGCCAGTTTTCTTCCTTTACGGGTTAAAGATACACCTACCCGGGGGAAATACTTGATCCAGCCATCACGCTCCAAACTTTTAGCCATGGAAGTTGCGGTTCCAGGGGTAACGCCGAGCACTCTGGCGACTTGACCCATCGGAACCTTAGAAACCGACTCTTCCAGTGTGATCACAAGAATTTCCTTCAAATAATTTTCTACCGTCGAAGTCGCCATTTTTTGATTGTGTATTTCAAGAAGATTGACTCAAGGCAAATCCAAACTATAACTTTGATTAGTCAAAATATTTTATTTGCCTACTCCTATGCATAAATTTTTACCGCTCATACTATTGCCTGCCTTGGCCGTTTTGTTTCTACCCTCCGGTTGTGAAATAAAGCCGGGTAAAAATTCCGGGGATTTAAACGCCACTAAAAAAATCTCCATCGTTACCACGACCACGCAAGTAACAGATATCGTGAGCCGGCTACTTGGTAATTCATGCAGAATTACCTCCTTAATGGGACCTGGAACTGACCCGCATTCCTACAAACCCAGTGCTCATGATATGACCGCTATCTCAACAGCGGATATGATCCTTTTTCATGGACTTCGTTTTGAAGGTAAGCTGGCTTCGATCTTGAGAGAGGGTCACAATAAAATTACGACTTATGCCTTTACCTCTGCTATTCCCGATGACCTGCTTTTAAGCACGGATGAAGAGAAATCTGAAAATTACGATCCTCACCTTTGGTTTTCCCCCAAGCTTTGGTTGATGTGTATCGAGGGAGTTTCGGAATTCTTAATTCGGGAACTGCCAGAGCTAAAAGATGAGATCATACAAAGGAAAATTCTTCTAGTTAAAGAAATAGAGGAAGTCACCAAATGGGCCAGATCACAACTCCTCTTCCTTCCTACAGAAAAGAGAATTTTAATCACAAGTCACGATGCATTCAGGTATCTTGGGAAATTTTTTGGCATAGAAGTCATCGCCCTACAGGGCATCTCCACTCTTCAGGAGGCAGGACTCAATGACAGAACAAATTTGGTGGATTTTATCAGGAAGAGAAAGGTGAAATGCCTGTTCATAGAAAGCAGCGTAAACCCAAAAGCCTTACGTGAGATTGCAAAGGAAACTGGAGCAGTCATTGGAGCACCTTTATATTCAGACGCCTTCGGAAGTGCAGAAAACCAAAGCACTGGTCCTAATCAAAAAGCATACCCCCACAATACTTGGGAAGGAATGCTGGTTTACAATATTTTAACGATTGTGGACGGTCTGAGGCCATAGGAAATGAAACACCATGATTTACCGATCGAGGTTCACGACCTCACCGTTTCCTATCAAAAGAAACCCGTGCTCTATGGTGTAGATCTTGAGATAGAAGAGGGATCCTTCGTTGGTATTCTTGGGCCAAATGGTGCGGGTAAATCCACGTTGATTAAGACGATCATGAACATAATCAAACCCAATGGAGGGTATGTTAAAATTTTTGGAGATAGCCCCAAAACAGGAATCAAAAGAATTGGGTACATTCCCCAAAAGGAATCAGTCGACTGGGATTTTCCCGTAACCGTATTCGATGTGGTACTGATGGGACGCTACGGATACCATGGTTGGTTAAGCCGTATTGGGAAAGAGGATAGAAACAAAGCGAGTGAATGCCTCGAACAAGTAAATATGCTCGCTTATGCAAACAGACCAATAGGCAACCTTTCTGGCGGACAGCAGCAAAGAGTTTTTTTGGCGAGAGCTCTTGCTCAGGAGAGTGCTGTTTACTTGATGGATGAACCTTTTGCCGGGGTCGATGCTGTAACAGAAAAAACCATAATTTCCATCCTTCAAGAAATGAAAAAAGCAGGGAAAACCCTAATGGTTGTTCATCATGATTTAGCCTCTGCCAAAGAGTATTTTGATCAACTCTTGTTGCTCAATATGAGAAAAGTCGCATACGGTTCAGTCTCGGAAGTCTACACTCATGAATTACTCCAAAAAACCTATGGAGGTAAATTGGCAGTGCTTTCAGAAATGGCAACAGAAGTAGCCAAGAATGCTGATACTTGAGAGCTGAGAAGGAAAATGAGTCATTTTCGATCACAGAAGAATTAGGAAGATGAAAAACTGGGTAATCGTTTTTGGGGGTTTGCTAATCTCATCGTCTTTTCTCGAAGCGAAGCAGATTGGAGCTGCGGAAGATTTAAACTGGCTAACCCAGGCAGAAAGATTCATCGAAATGAAGGATCCATCCATTCGGAAGGTAGCCCTTGGAGCTTTATTAATGGGGCTTTCCTGCGGATTGATTGGAAGCTATGTGGTGACGAGAAGGCTATCGCTTTTTGGAGACACTCTTTCCCATGCAGTTCTTCCAGGTATTGCAGTTGGTTTTATATGGGCCGGAGAAAAGGACAATTTTTCATTACTGATTGGGGCAGGCATCGCAGGTTTTGCCGGAGTATGTTGCCTGTGTTTACTGAAAAAGTTTACCAGGATTCATGAAGATAGTTCGTTAGGCATCGTTCTCTCTGCTTTTTACGCGTTGGGTATTTGTCTGCTTACCCGCATCCAAAAGGTTGGGTACACCGATCAGTCAGGCTTGGATTCCTTTATGTTTGGGCAGGTGTCCGCCCTTTCCTCAAATGATATTAATGGCTTATTCATTACCCTTCTTCTGATCAGTTTATTCATAGTCTTCAATTTCAGGCAACTTCTGGTCACTGGGTTTGATCCACAATTCTCGAAATCGATCGGAATCCCGAATGATTTTTTACAATTTGTTCTATGGATGCTTATTGCTTTTTGTGTGATTTCGTCACTCCAACTGGTTGGAGTTATATTGGTTTCAGCTATGCTGGTGATACCCGCTGCCACCGCCTCACTATTGGCCAGACGAATGAAAACCTACCTGGTGCTTTCCTCTCTTTTTGGGGCTGGGGCTGGGATTAGCGGCACCTTTTTTTCCTTTCTTGGAAAAAGCCTGCCTGCAGGACCGCTCATCGTTCTGGTTTCAGCCCTTCTCTTTCTTATTATTCTGTTCTTCCGACCGGAAAAAGGAATGCTTTTCTGCTGGCTGAATACAAGATCTGAGAGATCCCGAATTATAATCGAAAACACCCTTAAAGCTGCTTTTCAAATCCTCGAACAAAAAGGGTTTGAAGAAAATGAAATAACTTCGCTCGAGATCATGAAAAAAAGGGGATTAAGCCGCCCTGAGGTTGAGAAAGAAATTCAAAATCTAACCACAGCGGGCCTAGCCACCAAAAACATTTCTCCTATAGATCAGGTAAGCTTGCCTTCACAAACAGTTATGACACTGACTCCCAAAGGCTGGGAATACGCATGTAGAATGGTAAGGAACCATCGACTTTGGGAGCTCTACCTTACCAATGAAGCGGAATACGAACCTGATCATGTCCACGAGGACGCTGAAAAAATTGAACATGTATTGGGTGAAAAAACCGTTCGCCAAATTGAGCGGCTCCTGCAAAACCCCAAGACTGACCCACACGGAAAACTCATCCCCAGCATTACGGACATTCATCAGGGTAATCTCCCCGGAGCGTCTTGAGTTCCTCCCCATTTCAACCTATGAATTTTATCCCCAAGTTTGATCCCAGCAAGGTCTTCTTCGAACCTTGGGCGACGCCCGAACTGATTGCGTGGAATAGCCAGGTAATCCTTATGGGATTCCTAGTTTGCTGGGCTAGCGGAATGGTTGGCACATTCATCGTTGTTCGAAGAATGGCATTAATGGGGGATGCAATAAGTCACGGAATCCTTCCTGGGATTGTTATCGCATTTCTTACTTTTGGATCACTGGAAGTCGGCCCAATGCTATTGGGTGCCTGCTTGGCCGGCCTTGCTTGTAGTTTTTCCATTGAATGGCTTCAGCAAAACTCCCCTATAAACAAAGACGCATCGATGGCTATTGTGTTTACTTCGTTTTTTGCCCTTGGAGTGACTTTGATCAACCTCCAGGCGGGTCATCTTGATTTAGACACAGACTGTATATTGTATGGTGAAATTGGCCTTACCCCTCTTGCTCCAAATTTTATTTTTGGGGGAAACGATTTCGGAAATCGTTCCCTTTGGGTTATGGGATTAATTTGTGCGGCAATCATCATCTTAGTTTCTCTGTTTTACAGGCAACTTTTACTGACCAGTTTTGATGCCATCCTTGCTCATTCAATTGGCTGGCCTGTTAAGATTATTCATCTTTTTCTGATGCTATTACTCGCACTCTCTACGGTCGCGAGTTTGGAATCTGTTGGAGTAATATTAGTTGTGGCTATGCTCGTTTTTCCGAGTGTCACCGCATCTTTTTTCTTTCATCGCTTACCTTCAATCCTAATTTGTACTTTTCCCCTTGGAATACTCTACACATTTGGCGGGTTCCACTTGGCCTACTGGTTAGATTGTTCCATTGCGGCGGCAATGGCAATTACAGCATCAATATGTTTTATTTTATCCGTGATCTTCGGTCCGAGATCATACATTTGGAAAACAGCCAAAAAAAAGCCCTCATAATTGAGGGCTTTTAAATTTGCTAATGAAAAGTAAAGCTTAGCTTTCTTTCTTTTTTCCTTTTGCAACGGATACTTTAGTAGCAACTTTGTTTTTGCAGTTACATCCATCGATGGAAACGCGGGCACCTGCCTCGAGTTTGGTTGGGCATTCAAAACCTTCCATTTTGGTTTTACTTCCAACTTGAACCTTCTTCTCTTTCTTGCCTTGGGCAACGGTAAGAGTCTTAGATTCTTCATCAAAGCTGACGACTTTACCCTTAATTGTTTTGGAGGGACAACCGGCAAAAACTGAGCCTGCGAATAGTAATGAGACAATGGCTGTAGTAATAATTTTCATATTTATATAATATTAGGGTTTGTAATAGAATTCATCAATCAATAGTCAATTCATGCTTTCACAAGATTAATTTTCGATTTAATGAAAGAATTTTCATTTTTGTTACCTAATTAAAACCCTCCAAATTTTGAAAAAGTTACTCCTCATAACACTTTTTTTTAGATTTTTTTGCTCTGCATACACGCATCCAATTCCGGATATTCCCATTCTTGGCAGTTTTAATTCGGATGGGAATTCGTCCATAATTATTGAAATTGATCCAAGAAGCTTCGCGGAGGATCCAGAATCGATTCCTTTCATAACAGCAAACGCTTTCAAAGACTTTCCAGACTCAAATAAATCTGAATTACTTCTGAAAGCTCAGGAAATGATCAGGGATGCTTTTGATTTGCGCTTTGGCGAAACCTCCTGGTTTCTTCCAGATTTTGATCTAAATTTCACTGAAAAGGATGCTGGCGATTTAAGCGAAGATAACATTGTTGTAATACAGGGTCGTCATGACACTTTTCTGGAAAGCAACTCCACTTTTTATCAGATTCGAGCCAAAGAAGAAGCCCCCTACGACTTGATTTTCACCAATCAAATAGACGGCAAACCTCAGCGACGGGTAAATGTTCTTTTTCCCGGAGAAGAGAGCTTTAAACTTGATCTTGGCTTCATTGGTACGAGGCCAGAGCCAGAAGCCGTAAAGCCGTCTGTGATCCAACCAGCCAAAACGATTTCGAAAGAGGAACAAGCAGAACAACGAAGAGCCGATGCCCGAAGCACTTTTTTCTCTTTCACAAGACAGGGCTTCGTTCATGTGCTTCCACTAGGCTTGGATCATATCCTTTTTGTTCTGGGGCTCTTTTTTCTATCCAGAAAATGGAAGCCTATCATTTATCAAGTATCAGTATTTACCATTGCCCATACCATTACTTTAGGTCTTGCCACCCTGGATCTCGTAGCTGCACCATCTCATGTGGTTGAACCTATTATAGCCGCAAGCATCGCTGTTGTAGCCATTGAAAACATCTTCTTTCCCGGCTACAGGCATGTGCGCCTACTTGTAGTCTTTTTCTTTGGGTTGATTCATGGACTCGGCTTTGCCGGTGCTCTCTCTGCTTTTGACCTGGACCCCACCTCATTGGTAATTGGGTTGCTTGGCTTTAATGTAGGTGTAGAGTTTGGTCAGCTTGCCGTGATTGCACTCGTTTTTGGTGCAACATTCTGGCTTACAGAAGAAAAAGCATACCGTAAATGGGTTGTCGTTCCAGGGTCCTCAGTCATTGCATTGATGGGAATTTATTGGACTCTCGAACGCGTTTTCTTTTAGAAATTTTCAATGCAATCACTTGTACGCCAAAGCCTATGGCTAAAAGTTGCACTCCTTACTATGATTGCAACAACCAGTATACCCATTGGTATTCTGCAATTGGGCGTATGGGCGAGTATGTTTGATGAATTTTATGACCAGACCCAATCCGTGAGTCTATCAGCGGAATGGACATTGGACGGAAACAACCGGTGTTCCGGTTGTGAATTAGTGACGGACTTGGGTTCCGAAACTCAAGAGTCTCTTCGCAACTATCACTCCTTAGCCTTGGATACCAAACTCATCAATGAACCAGCCCTTCCCGTCATTATTGAAAAGCCGCTATTTTTGGGCAGGTTATATTTTCAGCATGTAAAATTGCCAATTGCATGGACTCAAGTGGAGATACCCCCACCAAGAGCCTAAAGAGAGTTCATTTAATTTTTAATCTAGCCTTTTGGCTCCCTTTTTTGAATTCGAAGATCCACTCTTCGATAACTCTTTTTGATTATGAAACTTTATACTGCAATTACACTTATTTCTACCCTGATTTTTTCTTCTTTATCCGCTCACGAAGGTCCATGGACCGTAGCACGCCCGGATGGTCACGCCCCAATCTCAGTGATGGGAGATCATATGCACGAGATGGGCGAATGGATGGTCTCTTACCGCTATATGTCAATGAATATGGACGGGTTACTGAAAGGATCTAACACTGTCGCACCGACTATGATGGCGACAGGGTTTATGCCAAATATGCTACCCACTGAAATGACTATGGACATGCATATGTTTGGCACGATGTATGCCATTTCAAACCAATGGACACTTATGGGAATGCTTAATTATCTGGACAACGAAATGAGTATGCCAATGGGCAAAATGGATTCTAGTGGTCTTGGAGATATAAAGATTGCAGGACTCTACGACCTTGCACAATGGGACAGTGGACGAAGAATGCATTTAAAATTGGGATTAAATCTTCCGACAGGATCAATTGACGAAAAGCACAACGGAAATATACTTGGCTATGGTATGCAACTAGGATCCGGGACTTATGATTTCGAACCTGCCATTACTTACTTAGCGCAAACCGAAAACTATTCGTACGGTGCCCAGCTAGGAGGCATTCTGAGAATTGGAGAAAATGATCAGGATTACACCCTAGGCAACAAGTTTGAGGCAACCCTTTGGGGAGCTCGTAAAATTACTGATTCTTTAAGCGCATCTGCCAAATTCGATTACTCGAGGCAAAGTGAAGTCGATGGAAAAGATACCCGAATGAATGAAGCGATGTCCCCTGCCCTTAATCCAAACTCTCAAGGTCGCGATATCACCATTTTTGGTCTTGGTCTAAATTACTATTTCAAAGATGGCGGATTGAGTGGACATCGCCTTGCAGCGGAGTGGGAAACTCCTATCGATCAAAAAGTGAATGGAGTGCAACTGGAGCTCGATTCTGTTTGGACGCTTGGTTGGCAATACGCATGGTAATCAAAAAGTGTTGAAGTCTTAATAACTTTGCTTGTTAACTTAAAAGATTACCGATGAGTTTTTAGATATTTTCAGAGATCTAGCAAAATAGTAATGAGTGGCGAAACCAAAGATTATCCAGAAAGTATCGCCTTAAAAACTCAAAAGTTTGATCTCTGGAGAAATACTTGCAATGGCATTGTAGAGGCGAGTTTTGCCTCCACATGTCTGCTGGTTGCCATTCGGTATTTCGAGGCATCCGATACCGCAAAATCATTATTGGCCAGTGGAGGAGCTATAGGATTTCTTTTTGCCCCTCTATTTTTAATTCTTATCGGAAAGAGCAGAATGCCCGTTAGTAAAATCTGCTCAGCCCTGATGGCGTTTACGGCTATTTTTATTTTAATCTCCGCTATATCACCCTCTGCTTGGTTTTATGTAATTTGTGTATTACTTGGCTGTATACTTGCGGTTCAGGTACCATCGATGATGGTTCATGTATACTCTAATAATTATAGCCCTAATGAAAAAGGAGGGCGAATATCTGGTAACCTTATGCTTTCATCCGCGGCCGGGGGTGCCACCGCACTTGTCATCGGACTAATTCTGGATTTGGACCTCGGGTTCTTTAAGCTTATTGCCTTTGGCACCTTCCTGATTTGCCTTGGTACGGCATACTTCCATCTAAAAATTCCATCCAAACCACTCGAATCAGATTCTCTAGGCTTATTAAAAAATCTTTTGCAGGCGACTAAAGATCGGCTTTTCTTGTGGATGTTATCGGGATTAATGCTCACAGGCATTGGCGTCATGTTGACGATCCCGATTCGTGTGGAATATTTAGTTAATCCGGCTTATGGACTGAATTTCAGCAACACCATGGTTCTTTGTATTACTATGGTAGTTCCGCTGGTCACAGATGTTAGCAGCACCCCAATTTGGGGCCGGGCTTATGATAAGTTTAACTTAGCCTATGTAAGAACTTTTGCAGGCATTTTTTTCCTATTGGGTCTTTTTCTTTTCTTTCAGTCCAAAAGTCTCCCCTTACTGTGTCTTGCATCCGCATTAATTGGAACAGGTGTTGGCGGAGGCACAATGGTTTGGACATTATGGGTAACCAAAGTTGCACCCAAAGGAAGCGAATCTACATACATGAGTCTGCATTTATTTTTTACCGGAATGAGAGGCTTACCTGCCCCTTTTCTGGGTTACTGGATTCTTACGAACCTGGGACCCAGTGCAGTCTCATGGGGATCCGCAATATTGATCACGCTCGGTTGCCTTGTTTTCATCAGGCTTGCATCCGATAAAAGATTAATACCGAACTATTTGTGAGCTGAAGGATACATAATTCCTCTCTTGCTAGAAAATCACTTTCAGTTTTTGTATAAAATTCTGCTCTTGAATCTCTTTTGTCTACATATCGGTTTCGTCTTTGCCCTGTTGATTGGGAGCTATCCCACTGTAGCCTTTTCAAGTGTAAGAACAGGGATGATTGACGAACTCACGCCCATGGTTGTAACTGCTAAAGGTGGCTTCCCGGAACCCCTAAATTCGACAGCTTGGTCGATTACCACACTGGAAACTGATGCCATAAAAGGGCATGCGAGATCATTGCCCGAAGCTTTATCTGGAATTCCTTCCATTATGGTTCAGAAAACTGCACTGGGCCAATCTTCGCCCTATGTCCGTGGATTCACTGGTTACCATAATGCTTTACTCGTAGATGGAGTAAGGCTTAATCACAGTGCGATGCGCTCTGGGCCCAACCAGTATTGGAGCACCGTCCTTGTTAATGGAGTGGAATCAATCGAAGTTCTGCGCGGGACCAACGGTTCGATCTATGGAGCTGACGCCATTGGTGGGGTCGTTAATATTTTATCCAAGGAACCGGTTTTTAAAGAATCTAAAAACCAATTTAATGGCAGATTCACCGGAAGAATCGCTTCCGCCGAGGAATCCTGGGGTGCCAGTCTTTTGGCTGAAACACAAACTCCCGATTGGTTTGCTGAAATTTCGCACTCGGAACAATCCTTTGGTGACCTTTCCGGTGGCAAGACGGTGGGGGTTCAGAAAAACACCGGCTACAACACCAGAGGAACCACTGCCAGACTGGCGAGGAAACTTTCCGATAATGCCCATTTTATTTTTGGCATCCAAAAAGCATTCATGGATGATGTACCCCGAACTCATAAAACGATTGATGGGATAAGTTGGGAAGGGTTATCTGCCGGCAAAGAAATCTGGAGGAGGCTCGATCAGGAGAGGGAACTTTATTATGGAAAGTTAAGCTGGGAAAATATTGGCGGAATAGCGGATGCTGGTCAGATCTCCCTTAGCCTCCACACACATGAACAGGCGAGGAACCGCATGAAAGGAAATTTAGGTGCCGCAACTGGGGGAGACTTTCAAAAATTTGATCTCGATGATTACGGCCTATCCGCAAGATTTGAAGCTGATACAATATGGAATAGCAGATTATCCTATGGTGCTAAATGGCATCATGAGGAATTAATTTCAGGTGGTTATAAATTTAATGCCAATTCAACCCGAACCTCTGACCTTACCCAAGGTCCCTTGGCCGCAAATGCTGAATACAACCGCATCGCTTTCTATCTTCAGGATACATACGAATTGGATACGGGTTTTACTTTTCAACCCGGTATCCGCTTCTCTTCCATTCAGGCTGACCTAAAGGAGTATTATGGAGAAAATGACGACTCGACTACTTTACAGAATCCAGAAAAGAAATCTTACGAGGAACTCATCGGCAGCCTCCGTGTAAGCAAGCAAATCAACGATGACTTTTTTGCCTTCGGAGGCATTTCACAGGGATTCAGGCCACCCAGTCTTTACGACCTGACCTCTACAGATGAAACCAGTGCCATCGAAAGACCGAACACGAAACTTGAACCGGAAAAATTTCATCAAGCTGAGATTGGACTGAGATCTTTTGCGGGGCCATTACGCTTCACCACTTCCTTCTATCATACATGGATTAAGGATATGATTGTCAGGTCTCCAGTAGAATCCGGACAATCCAATACCTTAAAATCTAACGGTGATGGATATTTACAGGGAATCGAGCTCGAAGTTGCCTACGATTGGACTCCCTCCTGGAATTCTACCCTATCCTTCTCCTGGATGGATGGAGAAGTGGAGCAACTCTTAGATAATAATTCCTCAGGCACCGTAGCTATTCAGGGACGAAATTACACCCCGGTCGACCGGGCTGCCACCCGACTGATGCCGGTCCAAACACAATTGATTACCCGCTACCGACCAGATGGCTCTCCTTGGATGGGCGAGCTATCAATCCTTGCGGTTGGTGAAGCGGATAAACTTTCTTTAAAAGATGAAACCGACAAAAGTCGCATTCCTGTAAACGGTACCCCTGATTATATTTTGGTTGGACTGATGGGTGCTTATGAATGGAATGAAAGTTCCAGTATTTCTCTGGCAATTGAAAATATAGGAGACATCGATTATCGTGTACATGGATCGGGTGTCAATGGACCTGGAAGGAATTTTGTTCTGACATACTCTCAAAATTTCTAAAAGTAGGGGTTTTACCCCCCCCTAAAAAATTTTAGATAGGTCGTAATTTTTCCTGTAACTTTTGCTGATTCGCACTAGTTTTAGATTTGTTATGAAAATATTCTTTTCTTTGCCCTTATTCCTTCTGATTACCATTTACGCATATGGCGATAAATTATCGGTGAAGGAGATTAAAACTGAGGTGACAGCCATAAACAAAATTCTGAACAAGAATTATGTAAAACATGAAGTCCAGGTTCCTGAAAAATTGGATGATGCTCTTTGGGCTCGAAGAATATACCTCAAAGCCGCCGGACGAATCCCGACCCATGATGAAATCACTTCTTTTCTGGCGGACACATCTTCCGAAAAGAAACGTCTGTTAATTGATCGACTGATCAAATCCTCCGCATACAAAAGCCAAATGTTTAATTGGTGGGCTGACTTGCTGAGACTTCAGTCAAGAATGCGTGGAGGAAATCAAATAGGTGCAGGCCAACTCTATGTCCATTGGGTAAAAGAGCAGATTGAAAAAAATATTCCTTTTGATCAAATGGCGTACAATTTAGTAACCGCTGAAGGATATCCCTGGGATAATGGTGCGGTTGGTTACTACCTGCGAGATGCGGGTATGCCCCTTGATAATATGTCAAATACCACTCAGGTCTTTTTGGGAACCCAGATGGTTTGTGCTCAATGCCATAACCATCCGTTCGATCGCTGGACCCAGATGGAATATTATCAGATGGCTTCGTACACTTATGGTATAACTTCATCCAGGGGTGGAGACATTCAAAGCAAGATACGAAAGCATTTTGAGCAAAAAAATAAGAACCTTTCCTACAAGGACAGGAAGAAAAAAACACAGAGCAAGGAAGCTGCTGCCCTGCGCCGATCTCTGCAGGAGATGCTCAGGCCTTTACGGTATGGGGCCACTCATACGGAAAGGAAATTAAATCTCCCCCATGATTATCAGTATGACGACGCAAAACCCAAATCTCCGGTAACCGCTTCCCCAATTTTTGAGAATGAACTGAAGACTGAAAAAGGTGAATCTAAAGTACATGCCTACGGCCAATGGATCATCGATCCGGAAAATCCGAGATTTACCAAAGTCATTGCAAATCGGATGTGGAAAAAAGTTTTCGGTCGGGGACTGGTTGAACCAGTAGACGATTGGCGCGACGACACCACCGCTTCGATCCCTGCCTTGCTCGAACACCTCGAGAAATTAATGGTTCGTGTGGACTACGATCTGAGTGAATTTCAAAAAATCCTTTTTCAAGTCAGTGCATTTGAAAACTCATCCCCTTCCTTCATTCCAAATATCGAGACCCCATATTATTTCGAGGCACCCCTTCTCGAAAGAATGACTGCCGAACAAATTTGGGACTCGCTGGTATCCCTGTCCATACCGGATGCAGATGAAAGGAAACTCAATTCGGAAATAATCAAAGAACGACTCAATCGTTTTCAAGAATACGAAGAAAAAGTCTACGGTTTGGATGAGGAAAAATTGGTCAAACTTGCCCGCAAAGGTTCCAAGGCCAGCAAAGAGATCATTGATCAAATGGAAAATATTCAAAAGAAACTTCGGGAAGCACAGGAGGCTGATGATCGGGAGGCGGTAGCGAAATTGCGAAGAGAATATGGTGTAGCACGCAACCAACAGAGAACCATTTTTGCCAAACTCATTATGGGCCCGGACTTTGAAGTACGCTCACTCTATGGAAACAGTAACCCCTACAAAAAGAATGACAGATGGAAAGGCTTCAATTCCGGAATCTACAGAGCCTCCGAATTACAAACTCCGGCGAATCCAGGACATTTCCTGCAGGAGTTTGGGCAGTCAGATCGAGAAGTTGCCGAAAATTCAAACCAAGACGCATCTGTGCCCCAGGCACTTACTCTGCTTAATGGTACTTTTTATGGAGCCCTGTTTAACAAGAACTCTCCGTTTATGAAAAAATTGGCAAAAGCCGAAACACCGCAGGAAAAAATTGAGGTTCTGTTTTTGTCTATTCTTAACCGGAAACCCACAGCCTTAGAAATTAGTGCCTGCATTGACGAGCTTTCCCCCAATGCGTTATCCCCTTTGCCAGTTTCTCAAAAAATACCGGATAGAATCCCAAAGGATAAAAGAAAAGCCTACCAGAAAAATATCGAAAAAAGTCTCGCACAGGCTCAATTTAATAAAAACCGTGAGTACTTTTCTCTTGCTTGGTCCCTCATAAACACCCGTCAATTTTCTTTTATTCAGTAACCAACACCCTCAATGACTAAGAACATGAAAACATCAGATTCTCTTTTCTCAGACGAATTAAATAGAAGACGATTTGTCTCTCTTGCAGCCAAAGGCTTTCTTGGGGTTAGTATTCTTCCTTGGGCTACAGCCCATAATTTGAAAGGTGCTGGACTTGGATTGAATCGTCCGCTGAATTACGCCCCCAAAGCTAAAAATGTCATCTACTTGTATATGTCCGGCGGAATGACCCATTTGGATACCTTTGACCCAAAACCAGGTACTGAAACCGGCGGGCCAACAACTGCTATCAATACGAAAGCGGATGGCCTGCAACTTGCCGAAAACCTGCCACTCCTTGCAAACCACGCCGATAAAATTGCAGTCGTTCGAGGCATGACATCCACCAAAGGAGCACACCAGCAGGGTAATTATTTCATGCATACAAGCTATGCACAACGAGCGACCATCGTGCACCCGAGTATGGGAGCATGGATGACTCGCTTGGATGGCCGGTTCAACCCCACCCTGCCTGGTGCAGTTGTAGTCAGCGGGGGGAGCAGACATCCCCTTTCCGGGTTTCTTTCCACATCTCATCAACCCCTGGCAGTGGGAAATCCAAATGAAGGACTTAAAAATATCCGCAGACTGTGGGGAATGACGGAAGAGAAATTCGAGCGGGGCTTAAGCCTCTCACAAAAGCTCGATCGTAAATTCACGGAAAAATATAATTTGGATCATGTAAATGCATATTCCAATATGTACGATGATGCTGTTCGCTTAATGAAAAGCAAGGACCTGAAGGCATTTGATTTGAAGGAAGAAACTGCGTCTACGAGAGAATCTTATGGTAGTGATAATTTTGGACAAGGAGTGCTTCTCGCCAGAAGACTAGTAGAAAGACAGGTACGATTCGTAGAGGTACAATTGGGTGGATGGGATACTCACCAGAATAATTTCACTCGGGTTCCCGAAAGGTGTGCCATTTTAGATCAGGCTCTTTCTGCCTTGCTTGACGATCTCACAAAAAGAGGCTTACTGGATGAAACACTTGTCGTCCTGGCAACTGAGTTTGGAAGAACTCCAACAATCAATGTCAATGAAGGACGCGATCACTACCCTAAAGCCTTTTCCTGTATGCTTGCTGGAGGCGGAATCAAGGGAGGTCAAACCTGGGGTGCAACCGATGATGAAGGACGGGAAGTGGTCGAGAACAAAGTCGAAATTCCTGATTTCAATGCGACTATTGCCTACGCCCTCGGCTTGCCATTGGATGAAATCATTTATTCCCCCACCCGCAGACCGTTCACTCTTTCGGACAAAGGCCAACCACTTACTCAATTGATTTAGTTATTTCTAAACTGAGACTCCCCCTTTCGTAGCGACCCTTTGCCCTCGACGAAGTTTGGTATATCTGTAAGTTAATCTGCTTAACCCACATAATTAAAACTTACCTTACCTAAAGATAACAAACATGAAGAAGTATTTTGCATATCTACTGCTCATGCTTCCATTTGCCATGACAGAAGCAAAGCCTATTAAACCCGAAAATACACTAACGATCGAATTAAAAGACGGCCCAGTCGTTATCGAGCTATTTCCAGATGTTGCCCCAAAACATGTTGAAAGAATCAAAAAGCTTGTTGGAGAAGGAAAATATGATGGTGTCGTTTTTCACCGTGTAATTGACGGGTTTATGGCTCAAACCGGAGATGTTGAGTTTGGTAATAAGAAAGACTTTAATTCCGGCCGCGTTGGCACCGGCGGATCCGACCTTCCTGACCTTAAGGAAGAATTTAACGATAAAAAACATGTTAGAGGAACCTGCTCCATGGCAAGATCTTCCAGCCCCAACAGTGCGAATAGCCAATTCTTCATCTGCTTTGAAGATGCTTCTTTCCTTGACGGTCAATACACCGTGTGGGGTCAGGTGATTGATGGAATGGATCATGTTGATAAGATTAAAAAAGGTTCATCCTCCAACAATGGATCTGTCAGCGACCCAGATCACATGGTTAAACTTTCAGTTGGTGGAAAATCATCATCTTCCGAAAAGCCCAAAGATAAGAAGAAATAAATTTAATTCTTCGCTTACAGAGCGGGGCCGGTAATTTCGTCGCATGTCATGTGGTAAAGACCGACGAAAAATTCTTCATCCCAACGCTCCTCGACAGTTAACTGACCGGTAACACGGATGATGCGGTCCATCATCACTTCAACTCCTTTGCTTGCATTGACGACTACCCATCCATTGGCTTCAGGAGTCTGACCAAAGCAACAACTCATTTGATCGGGGAGAAGTAGAAATTCTTTTACTTCGTTATTTTCGTCCACCACCGTGGGAATCATAAAACCTTCGATAGCTACCAAGTTTCCGGATTTCTCACGTAATCTCTTTGGTACTCTCTGAGCATAGGCAGAAAAATCAAAGTCCTGGCCGTCCTTTTCCCATTCCACCAAATATTCAAAATTCATCATGTCACGAAATGCCAATGGTTTATATTCGCTGCCTTCATCAAGCGGAGGAAGGTTGGAAACTACGGCTTCTTCTGAATTATTTTCGTCATAGGGTTGAGGCTGCCCTTTCACCACCAAGCCCTCTTCAAGAACCTTTCCGCCGGGTGTGCTCTCATTTTCGTCAGACGAAAGAACTAAGGATTGATTTTCATCCGGTACGGCTGCCTCCCTCATTTCGATAATTGGCTCGCCAACGATATCTTTTGGAAAGTCATCTGCGGGTTTAGGGCTCTGTTCACTGCAGCTAATTCCCAAGACTAAGATTCCCAAGAGCAAGAAAAAGTTCGAGAAATCTTTGAATTTATACATGAGAGAAGTTCTTATGAATGAACGCTTAGTATGAGCAAGCATGTTTGTCATAAAACGCTGTTTTAGGAAGTAGGATGCAGGTTATCGACTACATCGGAACGGTAGGCATTTACTGCAGCCCCCTGGCCCCCGATTAATCCGGTTAAAATAATCCCGCCTATCACCCAAAGATCCTCGTATTGTAGATTCATCCCATCGAGTAAAACTCCAGTTTGTTCCGCAATGATCGTTTGAGTTATCCATCCTATACCCTGCATGATCACAATTGACCCCAGGGCCCCTAGCAGGGAAATCAACCAGGCATGACCCATGATAACTCCCATCACAATTACCCGGCTGGACCCCAGGCTTCGGAGAATAGCAAAATCCCTTTTCCGTTCATTAAGAGAAGAGTGCATTGTCGAGGCCACCATTAAAACACCGACCACAGCAATCACATAGGCAATTACCTGAAGGATTCCTCTAAACCAGTTCATTTTATCAAAAAATGATGCCAAAGTCGCAGCGACCGGCCAGGCGAAGGTAGCCAGATTTCCCTGCCTATTATATCTTATTTCAAGGTTGAACCCTGCGGCTCCTTTTAAGGACAGCAATACAGCACTAACCGACTGAGCCATTTCCTGGTCGTGTCCTTCCATTAGCTGAATACCTTTGATCGGAACCCAAATCACTTTATCACTCGGTGTCCCTGTAGCCTCAAGCAAGCCAACCACCACATAGATATCCTCGTGCTGGGTATCTTCTTTGAAATTCAAGCCATGGTATGGTTGAAATCGGTCACCTATTTTGAGATTTAGTTTTTTGGCAACGAAAGAACCAACCAAGGCTTCCTTGGCCATTTCAGAAAATATTCGACCCTGCCGCAATTTGTATTTCTCTCCTTTTTTCCATTCATGATCGTAAAATAACTTAGGGTCTGTACCCACAAGCCTGTAACCAAGATAATTATCTCCAACAGCGATAGGATATGCTTCCTTTACTCCGGGAGTGTTTTTGATCAGTTCATATTGTTCCCACGGTAGATTTCCCGGAGAAGCATCTAAATGAAAAAGAGCATTTAGTATTAGCTGAAGCTTTGAGCCTCTCGCACCCAACACCGCATCAAATCCCCCACTCGCATTGTTAAAAGAGGTCTGAGTCTGCTTCTGAATTTTCATTGTGCCAAGCAGGAGTCCTCCTGCCAAAGCAATTGAAAAGGCCGCAACCAAAGAAGCAAAAAAATGCTGCCTGAATCCTTTTCTTGCCAAAAAGAAAATAAGACCGACCTTTGAGTTTAGATTCATTTATCCTCCTTCCCCACCTTATTGAGATCTTCCCATTTCATCGCATGTTCGAAGCAGTTGATGATATTGGGATCATGCGAGACCACAATCAAAGCACAACCATTTGCCTTGCATAAAGATTTAAGCAGTTCAATCGAGCGAGATGCATTTTCAGGATCCAGGCTACCGGTGGGCTCATCCGCCAGAATTAATTTTGGACTATTCGCAAGAGCTCTAGCAATCCCAACTCGCTGCTGTTGTCCAATGGATAACTGAGCTGGCAACGAATTTTCTTTTTCAGACATACCCACCAATGATAATAGCTCCTTGGCTCTTTCTTCATTGGCATTTCCGCTTACAGCCATCGCAACCAAAACATTTTCTAAAGCTGTGCAGCCTTGGAGAAGATGAAAAGACTGGAACACATAACCCATAACTTTCGATCTCATCAGATCTCTCCCTGATTCAGGAAGCTCTGTCAGATGAGTGTTATCAATTTTTATACTTCCAGAGTTCGCTTTTAAGATTCCTGCCAAAAGATTAAGAAAAGTACTTTTACCGCTTCCGCTTTTCCCAAAAATCGCAAGTTGTTGTCCTTTGCTGAGATTGAAATTAGGTACATCCACTACAGGTAATTTAGTCCCATCTCTCATAGAAAAAACTTTTTTCAAACTCCTGACCTCCAGATAGTGCAGGTCTTTTCCCCTCATTTGCTCAGAAGATGCAGACATCGTTATCTTTGTAGTCATTTAACCGGAATGAATCAAGATTCGTGTAGCTCAAAGTACAAAAGAAAATTTAGACTTGTTAACAATTGTTAATAAGGGTAGATATTTATTTGGTGTGGTTATGGAAAAGGGTGTGAACAAATGGGGGGTTATTCCCTATCGCGGGATCGATTCTGAAAATCTCGAGTTTTTGATTGTCACCACCAAAAATGGAAACTGGGGGTTGCCGAAAGGAAACCTGATGAAAAAACTCGGGTCAAAAGAAACCGCTCTGCAGGAAGCATATGAGGAAGCTGGTATCATCGGAACAGTTATGGATCAAAAAATTTCCGCCAAGATTAAAGGTAAACAAATGGCTTTTTACCCGATGGAAGTGAAAAATGAATTAGCCGTTTGGCCAGAATCTGAATGGAGACAAAGGAAATGGATTCGGTCGAACGAAGCCAAAGATTATCTTAATCACGGTTCCCTTAGATCCATTCTGGAAGAAACTTCAGCGAAACTTTTACAATCCTTTCCTTGACGAAATTTAACCCCTAGGTGAAACCTAATGTGTGAAGGTTTTCTCGATTACCTTGTGGTTACTTTTTTTTCGCCTCTTAGAAATTTCATCCTGGGGGCAAAGCTATTTGCGGGGAAAGTACCGCGAATGGATCGAGGATGATGACCGGGTGGAAGTAAAATCCTGGTACGCAGAGACAGAAGTTGAATTGCAACAAGGCTGGTCACTGGATTTTCTGGGCACAATTGATGCATGGTCCGGAGCCACCCCTTATGGTCTACCACCTACAGAGGCCAGTACAGAGAATGAATGGTTACTGCGTGTGCCAGAGGAAATAAGGAAAGCAGGTTTATTTACCTTAAATAAAGGAACCCTGAACCATGACTTTTCATTCGAATACGGAATCAGTGATGAACCCGATTACCTGTCCCGTAGTTATGCCATAAAATATTCACATAAACTGGCAGCAGAGACATTGATTTTAAATTCTGGCTTATCGCTGCAGGACGATTCGGTAAAAAACTTTGTCGGAAATTTTGTGGAAAAAAAGACTCCATCAATATCAGTGGGCTTAGCCCATATTCTCGATAAATTCACCACCATATCCTTCAATTTTACATACTCATGGCCAAGTGGATACTTGAGTGACCCTTATAAGGTAATCCCTGCAAACCAAAGATTCATCTTCCTTCCCGAGGAGGTTTTTCTTTTTGAGGAAAATCGACCTGACGAAAGAGAAATTTTGGTGCTTTATTTCGAACTTTCAAGATATCTCGATGAATTTAAGATCGGGACGCACCTATCATACCGTTTTTTTCAAGATGATCATGCATTGAATGGACATACTTTCCATTTGGAAACCAACCGAAAATTTGGAGACAAGTGGATGATCTCACCCCGTTATCGTTTTTATCATCAAAACCAAGCATCTTTTTACAGTCCTAGGATTCGTAAATATGAAACTTACATGAACTCGCCCGATTCATCCAATGGTCCTTATTACTCGGCGGACCATCGGTTGTCGTCTTTTGATTCCCATACTCTAGGGTTAAAAATATCTTATTTCCTGAAAGATGATCTTTATGTGGATGCTGGTTATGATCGCTATTTCACCGACGGCAAGGATGGACTCACTGACAAAAGGGTATACCCAAACGCAAATGTATTTACCGTGGGATTGCAATGGGAGTATTGAACCCTAACTTGGAAAAAAATTATTCTTTTCACAACGAAAGAGAAATCGCGGTTCTCTCCTTTCGTGCCTTTGGAACCTCTTGCAAAGTTAAATACTCCGCTTTCGACTCTATCGATTATGAATTTGTCTCCCAACAAGTCATACAATGGGTGCAGGGTTTTGAACAAAGATACTCCCGTTACTTAGAAAATAGTTGGTTATCTCTTGTCAATGCGTCTGCTGGGGTAAAACCCATCTCGCTGACACAGGAAGATATATTAACTCTTCGAGCCGGCAGTTTTGCCTACTTTCAAAGTAACCAGACGATTGACCCATCCTGCCTCCCTCTCACCGCTCTTTGGCAAAAGGCAAAAGCTAAAAATCAAGTGCCGCAAGAACGTGAGATTAGCGAAGCCAAGGAATTGGTAAATTGGCAAAATGTGCAAATTTCAGAGGATGAGATTTACCTACCCTTCGAAGGAATGGGACTTGATTTTGGTGGTTTCGGCAAGGAATTCGCGGTCGATCAGGTATCTGAAAAACTGAGGAATCTGAACTGTGAAAACTTCCTAGTTGATTTCGGAGGAGACATTTTTGCTTCGGGTTTTGCCTCAGAAGGCATCTCATGGAAAGTAGGCATTGAAAAGCCACAGGGCACAGATCAACCTGTATTCGTCGCTAACTTAACCAATATGTCTTTGGCAACATCCGGAAATTACCGGAAATTCTTTGATTTAAATAACAAAAGGTATGGGCACACGATTGATCATCGAACGGGATACCCCACCATTCATTCAGAACTGAGTGCCTCAGTGATCAGCCCAAGCTGCCTCAAATCAGGTATCATCTCCACCTCTTGCTTGATGTCAGGAAAACAGGAAGGTCTTCGAATGATTGATTCTGAGTGGAATGTTGAGGGCTGTATTCAGTCATTTGATTCTCCCCTTCTCAGCAATAAATTTTATCGATATATCCAAAATGAAAATCCTACTTAACTTCCTGATTATTCTTGTAACAGTTCTCACTGGTTGTACCCCAAAAATGACGGTTAGTCCCATGGAAAGATATCATCTTGCAGATATAGTAATGAAAACGGACCGCGATCCGCTTTCTCAGAAGATGAACGATCACGCTTATTTTTCAAGAGAAGGCTCAAGAGGAGGACGCGGAATAGGTGGTGGTGGTTGCGGATGCAATTAAGCATGAAAAAGCTTCGGGTAATCCTGTCCTTTGCCTTACTCATTGAAGCAAGATCAATTACCCCAAAAATTATCAAGTTTTCCGGACTGCTCCTCAAACCTGTACCTGCATTTCTAAAATCCGTTCATGCTTGGATACCGGCAACCGCTGGTGTGGTTACCACTCATGCTCTCTCCGGTGCCACCACTGAAGTCAAATCAACTCAGGGAAATTCTATTAGTGTAAAAGCAGGAGAAAATTTAACCTATCAATTTTACACTTCGCGATATACCGCAGGAAGCTACAGCATTGCTAACTTACCAAATGGACTAAGTTATGATGGTAGGAACACGATATCCGGAATAATTTCTGAAGCGGGTACCTACAATATTCAAATTATTGGTTATCGAGGAAGAAGCCAAAATGGTTCCTACACCCCAGCATTTACTCTTGAAATTATTGTAATTAAAGATGATTCAGATAATGAATTTGATTCTGAGAAAACCATAGATTCTTATTTTTCTGCATCTACTGATCTTGGTAACAACTGGTTTCAAGCTTGGATGGGCACCTTCTACATCCCTACCAATGGCAACTGGATCTATCATTCTCATTTAGGTTGGTTATATGCTCACCCTACTGAGCTAGACACTTTTTGGTTTTATGATGAAGGCTTGGGGTGGCTCTACACTTCCAAAACCTTGAATCGTTACTTTTACAGGAACAACCCTAGTGGATGGTTGTATCAATTAGATAGCTCTTCCAACAATCGCTTTTGGGATTATTCACAAGAATCCGAATTGAAGTAGCTTAAAGTTTTGTCTTATACGGCGCACATATTATGGGTAAGTTCTGATGAATCAGGATTTTAACAAGATCTTCAAAACACCCAAATATACCGGGGTGACCTTGTCTCTACTATCTATGTTTGTCCTCGCTGCCATGTTTGTAGTGTGGCAAAAATTTCCCAAACAAGACCCGCTAGAGTCCGAGCAAAATATTTCGATCCTTTGTGATTTTAAATTAAAGATTCCAGTAGAAAAAATCCTAGCTTCATTCAAAAAAGAATATCCCTGTAGCTTTATGGTAAATTTTCTGAATGCCAAGGAACTTACTTCAGCTTTACAAAGTAAGAGCGGCTATAACGCTGATTTGCTCATCGCGAATAAAACTATCCTGCGAAAATATGCTTTTGCAGATTCAAATTATGGAGAAGGTATACCGTTTGCCTTTGACAAACTTTCTAACTCACTGCCCGAACAACAAAGTAATGAGCCATTCGTTTGCTCAATCAAAAATGATACTCCACATTCCCACCTAGCCTTTGCATTAGGACGATACTTTTCCGCCCCAAGTCGCGGTCAATTTTTCTTGGCAGAAGCTGGTTTTACCGGAGTCAACGGTGATGTATGGAAACTCAGGCCTACTGTTTCCATTCTTGTTCCAAAAACATGTGAAAAAAGAAGCAAGGATATCGCCAAGAAATTTAGCAAGCTTGAGGGTGTAAATTTGGATGTTACGGGTAAAGATGAGCTAGAGGCCAATGCAACCATTCATTTGATTGCACAAAGTAATGCCAAAGAATACCTCCCTGATTTACTGATCGGCTTTAAGGAGCTTAGCCCCGACAATAAATCTTATTTTCCTGCCACTGAAAACTCCCGGCAAGGCTTGGTTTCCTTTTC
The DNA here is from genome assembly GCA_902569115.1 of uncultured Verrucomicrobiota bacterium. Lineage (GTDB taxonomy): Bacteria > Verrucomicrobiota > Verrucomicrobiia > Opitutales > Seribacteraceae > Seribacter. The sequence goes on from CACFTI010000004.1 coordinate 32,803, forward strand.
AACCAGATATAAAAGGACTGCCATTCGTTTTTTTAATTTTTACAATCGTGAAATCTAATCCATTAAAATTCTCCATTGAAGTTTGCGAAATTAGAGTTTTCACAATTTGATAAGGTATGAGACTCTGCATAATCTCTCTTATCATTTCCCTTGGCACTGCACATGCAGATATTGTTGCAACGAAAAGCTGGCACAAACAAGCACCCCAAGGAATTGAGGATTTGGTAGCAATTCAGGAAAGATTAAGATCCCTACTACCTCAAACAAAAGCAGCACTAGTATCCATTGAGGCCATAGATGGAGCTGGTAGTGGTGTCATTGTTTCGGAGGATGGTCTTGTCCTGACAGCAGCCCATGTCATTGGCACAACCGGAAAAAAAATGTTTGTTAGATTACCAGATGGAAAACGGGCACCTGCGGTAAGTCTAGGGGGTTCGGAAATTTCGGATGCGGGAATGCTCCAAATTACTAAAAAGAAGAAATGGCCTTTCGTTCAAATGGCTGCCTCAAACAGCTCCGAAGTGGGGGATTGGTGCTTTGGTCTTGGGCATCCGGGAGGGTTTGACAAGAAAAGGGGAATAGTTGTCCGTATTGGCAAGGTAATCGCCAACAAAGACGAAACCATGCAAACCGATAGTCGCCTTCTTGGAGGAGACTCTGGTGGCCCACTGTTTGATTTCGAAGGTCGTTTAATTGCCATACATAGTAGGGTTTCTCAATTACCCGATCAAAATTTTCATGTGCCTATTGATTGCTTCCATGCAAACTGGGATTTTTTCAAAAATCAGAATCTCATTACCTACGAAAAAATGCAGGCTGGAGGTTTTTTGGGTGTAGAATGTGAATATAAAGAAACTGGTTTGGTGGTACGAGGTGTAATTCCAGACTCTGCGGCAGAACAAGCTGGGGTGCAAATAAATGACATTCTAGTCAGTATAAATAATGAGCAAATCGACTCACGAGAAGAATTCATCATCTTAATATCTTCGATGACGCCTAGCGCATTAGCCAAGATTAAGTTAGTTCGGAATGGTGCAGAATTATCCATTAAGGTTAATCTTGGCTCACGACCGGACCCAAAGTAACAATGAGTAAATAATGAAATCGTTTGTTTCATATTTTTTGGTGCTTGTCTTGTCCTTTAGTTTAGCCCTTGGAGATTCCAATTCCTCCACTGACAAACTTCCCAAGGAATTCAGGTTAAATGGCACTGCGACTCAAGATGCATTTGGCAGCTCCAAGAACAAAGCTCTCCATTCTACCGTCCGCCTGACGAGAAATGATAAGCTTATTGCCATGGGTGCAATTATAAGCCCTGAAGGCCATATACTGACCAAGGCGAGTTCATGTGTTGGAGCCCGCGAAGCTACACTCTCCGGAGGTGAAAAATTCAAATTAAGAGTAAAAAAAAGAAACGAAGCTTTAGACCTTGCACTCTATCAAATGATTTCAGACAGGAATGATTTTAAACCAGTAAATTGGAATGATAGTAATGCATCCAAAGATGTTTCTTGGATTTTATCAGCCTACACTGAGCTTCGTGAGATTCGAATAGGCATAACCAGCGGAAAGCATCGTGAAATAGGCAGAGAAGGGGGCGTTATGGGTGTTATGCTCGGGACTGAAAGTAAACTAGGAATCCACATTACTGAAGTCATTCCTCATGCTGCTGCGGACAAAGCAGGCGTGCAAATTGGAGATGTTATTCAGAAAATTGATGGACGTTCGGTTAAAAAAAGAGATCAAGTTGTAAGTATTGTTGGCAAGAAAGACCCCGGAGATGTGGTAATGATGCAAGCCATGAGAAATGAAAATGAAAAAAACTTTCGAATCACGCTGGGGCACCGGTCCGTAACGTTTGATTTGTTTAATCGAAATATGCAAATGAGTGGTCCTGTTTCTAAAAGGAAAGATAATTTCCCGCTTATATTACAACATGACTTACCCTTGCCCAAGGAGGCTATGGGAGGGCCGGTCTTCGACCTTAATGGTGATTGTATTGGTATAAATATTGCCCGGGTCGATCGTGTAACTTGTTACACGCTTCCAAGCAAAATAGTTTTTCCTGTAGTCAAAGATTTTTTAAGTCTATAAGAGATGGTACCTCATCTTAGTTTGAAACCTAAAACAACTCTAAAACCAATCTCAGAACCCCGCCAAGAGGGATCCAACTTATAACGCTTTGCTGAGCGACAACCGTATGCACTTCTGTAAAAACTTCCCCCGCGCAGAACTCTGGTATTACCTTTAACCGGGCCAATCGGATTGGTTACATCTTGATTCTCGTAATCACCGTAAAAATCATAACACCATTCCATTACGCTTCCGTGCATATCGTAAAGACCCCATTTATTGGGCTTAAATCTCGTCAATTTGGCACCTACAGGGATAAGATTTCCACGATTAATCAAAGTTGCATCTCTACCAATTATCAAATCCCTTCGGCTTCCATCCAAATTAGCATTGAGCCCAGAAAGGCTTTCTCCATCACCAAGCCCAGAAACTCCATTCATGCCTGCACGGCATGCGTACTCCCATTCCGCCTCCGTTGGTAGTCGATAAATCATGCCCTTTGGCAAATCTCCTTTTCGATATGCATTTTCCGTTAATTGATGACAGAAGGCAACGGCTTGCGTATAGGAAACCTGAGTAACAGGCATCTGGATTTGTCTACGGACAATATCTCCAATCTTTTGTGTGATCTCCTTAACATCGAATGATAATTTTGATGCAATTTTTTTTTGCATATCTTTCGAAGTAGTCGACCAATGACTCCAAAGGTATTCTATTTGCTGGAGACTGATCGTACTGATCTGGTTAACTTCTTTTTCCAAAGAAGAAAATTTCTCCTTTAACGATGGCGTTATTTTTTCTTGGTAGGATCCAAAAGGAGAGAGGTTTTTATGAATCCCAACAATAATAATTTTTTCTTGTTCCTGAATATGAAAACTTGGATTTCTTTTCCCTGAAACATAAACAGTATTCCAATCCTTGATGGTTGTTTCAAATTTAGACATATAGAACGGATCGGTTAAGAATACTTTGTGCAAAGTCTCTTCATCCTCCCTGCCCTTTTCATTCTCTGGGCTCCCCATCATAAAATCCCCTGGATTAATTCTCGAAAATTTTGATTTAAACACCTCGTGCTCAAGCTTTTTGATTTGCTCTTTAGAGAGCTCTAAATTGCGAACAAGAGGAAATGGTGGAGGTCCATCTCTCTTGGTTGATTGATTGATCTCTTTTTCTTCGGAACAACAAAACAGCAGGATTAAAAAAGGCCAGGCTGCAAACTTCATATCTTACTCAAAATTAAGAGTGGCTCATCGGGAGCTTAATATAAAAGGTTGTTCCTTGTCCCTCTACACTTTGGAACCAAATTTGCCCGCTATGCGACTTCACAACAACACTATGAGCAATAGCCAAACCTTGTCCCGTACCAACACCGACTTCTTTAGTTGTAAAGAAAGGCTCAAATATCCTCTCCTGAACTTTTTTAGGAATTCCTCCCCCATTATCGGTAATTGAAATCACTACACAATTATCATTAGGGTAATGTTTGGTTGAAATATTTATCTCCCCTTTTTCAGCGGATCCAACTCGATCGCGAATTGCATGGGCTCCATTCACAACCAAATTGAGAACTACCTGATTAATCTCACCGATATTACAAGGAACCATCGGAAGATTTTCATCTAAATTGGTTACAATTTCAGCATGGTACTTCCACTCATTGGTAGCGACTACAATGGTTGACTTGATTGCTTGATTAAGATCATTGGGCTTCTTGGCGGACTCCGCATCGCGATAAGCAAAATTTTTCATCGATTTGACGATGGTAGTAATGCGCGAAATTCCTTCCTGAGCCTGTTGAACCGCTTCCGGTGCGTTCTCTTTCAAAAAAGTTAGTTCCTTCTCATCTGGTGCGTTGGGTGTTGCAGAAATTTTGGCAATGAAACCGTCCACGGCATCCTTCAAAAACAAAATGTTATCGTTGGCAAACTGAGAAGGAGAATTGATCTCATGAGCAATACCTGAAGCCAATTGCCCGACTGCTTCCATTTTCTGTGCATGCACCAGTTGGGTTTCCAATTCTTTTCGCTGCTTCATCTCCAGTTCCAGTTGTTCTGTCTTTTTAACCAAGGCGGCGGTTCTTTTCTTTACAGTTGCCTCAAGCCCGACAATGAGTCCCTTTAATCTTCGCGTTAAGGATTTAATTTCCAAAGGTCCAATCTCAGGAGAATTAAAAGGATGCTGTAATTCAATAGAATTCCTGGCGGCATTTTCGAGCCTTGATATTGGTCGGGCAAAACTACGGTAAGTCAAAAATGCGAGTACAGATACCAAAATGAGATAAAAAATAATAGCTACAATTAAGGAAATCTTGGTATTTGCTTCTCGATCCTCTAATTCCTGCCACTTTAACTTTAATGACTTGTTAGCTTGAACTAAATTTCGCTGTGCATTTAGTTCAAGGTTATCCAAATCATTTTTCAGACTTTCTCTGATGCCCTTATATTTCTCCCGCTCACTTGAACTACGGTTTTCCCAACCATCACCTTCTTTCTCCGTTGGCAGTTTCTGCATTGCCTCCAGTGTATTTTCCAATTCTCTAATGCTTTTAGAAAGTGGATTTAGAGCCTCATCCGAATAGTTGGAAAAATATTTGTCGGACAAAATATTAATGCTCTCCTTGGACAGGGTTAAGGAATCATAAGCTACATTGAAAACGCCAGGATAATCCTGGGGATATATCTCCATAGTTGTAAAAACATTTCTAGTTGTATCCAATAAGGCTTGAACAACCGAAAACTCCTCTGAAGAACTTCCTGAGTTCTTTGCTTCCTCCTCTAAAGATTGAGTTGCTTCCCTTAGGCTACTAAAAGTAAACCATCCGAAAAGGGCAATTAGAAGTGCACCTAATAAACTACCGCCCGTTAGAAAAAAGATATAGGATCGTACTTTCAAAGAAAAAGAAAATTATGATTTTATCAGCGGGGAACTCGAACTTTAATCTTTGAAGGGAAGGGGTTCTCATCGTAGCAGGAAAGATAATTGCGTATTACCTTGTACAGTTGTTCATCAATATAACTGCCTGACGATGCTAAAAGAAATCCATCTTTCAAGCGCAGTTCCTCTACTAAACGCATTCCATTTTCAAGTTGCTTAGCGGGTAATTCCTCTAATTTTGTGTTTTTTTCCGAGGAAGCGACTGACAATTCTAATAGGCGAATAATTTTAGGATCATAATCATTGGGTCTAGATTTCAAGGAAGACAGTATTAACTGCTTGTCGTGACCTTGTTCTTCATAGTAGTCGAAGTCGAGGCAGACTCTCAAAATAGACGCATAAAGCCTGATGTTTCTATCATCATTCTCTTCAAAACGAGGTTGCACATCCACCCGATTAAGAATTTCTCCGATTTCCTCCAGGCCTGGGATTTTGTCCAGAATCTTTTGGGTGTCTTGAGGAAATTCAGCTAAAAGTTTTTTTACAGGACTCGGAACTTTTCGTTTATAGTATACATCTTCAGTGATATTTTCAGGTAATCCAATATAGGCTATCTGTGAAAACACAGATGCGATGTCGACTTTCCACGAATCCTCCATCTCAAGTGTATCTGCAAGTTTATTGGCTAGAAGCCTAACTCTCTGAACCCGCCCAAAAAATAATGGTTTTGCGGTGGAAAGGGATTCGGCCAATGCATCTACTGCTCCCCTCAGGGTCATATCCAATAAAATTCTTTTACTCTTGATCAAATCATGCTGCTCCAACCCATCCTTAAGAACTTTGATCAGGCGCTCTGGAGGGCATGGTTTTGAAAGCATTCGAAATACATTACCGTCATTAACGGCAGCCATCGCAGATTCAAAATCGGTGTGCCCTGTAAGTAAAATTGTGGAGACTTCGTGATCTCTTTTTTTGATTTCCGCTAACATCTCAGCCCCGTTCATCCTGGGCATACGCATATCAGATAAAACGAGGGCAAAGTCACCCTCCTCCTCAAAAACCTCTAATCCTTCCACTCCGTCAGATGCCAAGTGCAACTCAAAATCCTTTCGTAAGTTCAACTGAAAACCTCGTAAAATGGATTCTTCATCATCTACGCATAGTATTTTATTATTCATGAAAGGGGGAGTTAATGGTTAAAAGTAAAGTGGGTTATGAAATTAATGCATTGGATATTTTTGCTTCAATGCGAAAAATTAACACTAAGATTATAAAGGCGGGTGAAGAAACAGAATTTTAAAAACTTACTTTTTAAAATCATTCAAGACTGATTTGATTTTCTCTTCACTCCATCGATCACTTGTGGGGTAATCTTGATTGGCTGTCAGATCATTTAAATCTACTTTACCGGCCTTGAGGCCCTCCTTGGGAATCTTAAGCTTAGCTGTCCAGGCAATGCCGTTTAAAACTAATTTACGAAAATTATCGGAGCCCCAATTAACATGATGATGACCGCCAGTAAATCCAAACCCGCGACCTTCATTGTAGTCTTTTCCCCGTTGGTAAACCCATGCCACATGTTGAGCCTCTTTTCGCTTTATGACGGCATCGCGTACATGAGGGTTATTACTATGAGGTCCATCTTTCCTTCGTAAGGTTTCCTCGGAAGGAAGGGCTGATAGGATCGGAGTAACCCCAGACATTGCCTCCCTAAATCGCATATGGTAATACCATTCATCATTGATGGAAAATTGGTCGACTCCATTTGCAACCGGATGGTTGGGTAATTTACTAAAGTTTGCGACCCAATGGGGATTGACTGACCAATTGGTTTCAAAATAGCCCCCTAACCACTTCAGAAAATAATTTCCGGGTGCTCCTTTAGGGACCTCAACACCATAGTGAATACAGGCCAGCCCAATACCTCTTTTCATAAGTATATCAAACTCCTTTAAATGAGAGTTCAACAAATGCCTGCCGCCGCCGTCACAATAAACCACAATAGAATCAGCATCCTCCAAAATACTTGGATTTTTAGGATAACCATCATCTGTGACTACCATTGACTTAATTCCAACCTCAGCCTGATTGATATATTTTGAAAGCAACTTACTTCCCGCAATATGTTCATGGGAAAAATAACCATGACTCTTCTTTCCAGCTATAAAAACGACTTTTTTTTCTGCATTAAGAAAAAATCCTGAAAAAATCAAAAACAAGATAGGGTAAATAAGTTTCATATTATGAGAATTTGTTGTTAGGGCATGAGTGTCAAGCTAGGGATCGAAAATTATATAATGACCAAATTCAAATTTAGTATCCTAGTATAAAATAAAAAAACATTTTTTCAGGATTAATCGCTTCCATTTTGGAGAGAAAATCTACAAATTTAGACTCATGGAAAAGAATAACTATTCAAGAAGACAATTTGTAAAAGCGGGTTCAGCAATATCTGCAGGCACTCTCCTTGCCTCCCCGCACATTACCAATGCCCAAAACAGCTCTAAGACAATCAAAGTGGGATTAGTAGGAATAGGTGGCCGTGGAAGTGGAGCGGCGGCTCAGGCAATGGCAGCCGATGAAAATGTAGCTCTCACTGCAATTGGGGATATTTTCGAAGATCGGATCAAATTACGCAGCCGAATTCTGAAAGCCCGTGGCCGGGATAAATTTCAGGTAACTCCAGAAACGACTTTCACCGGTTTTGATGCCTACAAAAAGGTAATCGATTCGGGTGTCGATGTGGTAATTTTAACCTCACCACCAAATTTCAGGCCTCAACATCTAGAATACGCCGTGGAAAAAGGCGTTCATTGTTTCTTCGAAAAACCAGTTGCGGTAGATGCCCCAGGGGTTCGCAAAGTGATAGAACTCGCTAAAAAAGCAAAAGAAAAGAATTTAGGGTTTATGTCCGGTTTTTGCTGGAGGCACCATAAACCCAAGCAAGAAGTGTTTGGTAGAATTTTAGATGGGGGCTTGGGAGATGTTCATGCCATGTATTCCACTTATAACGGTGGAGAGGTATGGAAGAAAAAGCGGGAAGATGGATGGGGTGATATGGAGGCCCAGTTACGAAACTGGAATGCCCACTTATGGCTCTCTGGGGACTCAATTGTTGAACAGGCAGTTCACTGTATCGACATGATGCAATGGGCCATGGACGATCAACCCCCGCTACATGCAGAAGGCTCAGGTGGTCGTCAGGTCTATGATGATCCTGATAAGTATGGAAATATTTATGACCATTTTGCCTGCGTTTTCGAGTGGGAGAATGGGGCTAAAGGGTACCATTTTTCTCGCCAGCAAAATGGTACAGTCGGCAGTTATGAAGTTGAATTATTTGGCACCAAAGGAACTTGCTCGGCCAAGAATCGACACACGATAATAGCCGGTGATAATTCTTGGAGATACCGCGGTGAAAACAACGACATGTACCAGACGGAACATGATGTATTGTTTGCATCAATCCGTTCAGGTAAGCCTTTTAATGATGGAGAAAAAGCAGCCCATAGTTCAATGGTAGCCATTTTAGGAAGGATGGTTGCTTACACAGGTCAAAAAATCACCTATCAACAAGCACTCAATTCCAAGGAGGATCTGACTCCATCTCATTTTGATTGGGAAAAGTCATTGGAAGTACCAGCACCACCTACACCTGGTGTTACCAGGTTTATCTAAAGGCAAATAGAGCATCATAACGATGGCAGATGGAATATCTGCTAAGTATAATGCATCCTATTTTAAAGACTGATAATACCTCATGAACACAGGGTCTTGTTTGGAAATACTTTCCATCATTTCATACCCCATCTCTTCAAATTGCTTTCCTAGTTGTAAGATTATTTCTCTGTCTGTGAGTGCTGATAAATTTGGATCATCCTGATGAACCGATTTGTATGCGTTTAAAATTTCGCAATCAAACGTAGCTTGGCTCGCATTACCTTCATTAAGAAATTCAGCAGGCTCTGGAAGTGTTTCATCCAGCGTCACAAAAGAAACATCTTGAGTAGGGTTGACTGATATATCCGATATTCCAACAGTGCTTAATTCTTGGGAAGAATTAACTTCCTGAATAATCATATCCGGTACGTCCAAATCCTGACGACTTTTTATTGAGGCAAACTCTACGCAACTCAGTAAACAAGGAATCACAGCAGCAGGTAAATTCCCCTCTGGAGTTTCATCTACTTTTCTGATTAAACCTCCTAATTTTGCACCATACAAAAAATTTGAGTCGCGTGCATTTTCAGCAATTTTAATTACATTAAGTAATGAATCAGTTTTTGTATTATTCAAAAAGGTATCAGAAAAGAAACTATACACCCATGTTCCATCTTTTGCTGTAGGAGTGTAATCCACATCTACAGGATCCTTCACAACCGCCAATGAGATCAAACCAGGTTCTTCACTGACTAGCTCGAGAATACTGGACGCAGCCTGATCGCTCCCCCATAGAATCAAACTTTCTGATTGAAGAGGGGCTTCTTTTCTAAGAAAGCTTATTTTCTGCATCAAATCGTCTTTGGAAGAAATACTGACCTTCATACACGCTATGTTCTCATTCAAAAGAAACCCAAAAGTTTTGTGTGTGCTATCTATGTTTTCCAGATAGGATACCTCATCCGTCACAACATGAATAAATATTGCACGGCTATATTCCAATGTGTCGCCAACCCTCCTTGCATAATTCTGTTGTATATCTTCTTCTGTTGCTTGTCTTACTAATTTGGGAAAAATAAGACCGCTTACATTGTTGAAGTTTCGAATGTCATAGTTCTTGAGGGGATCCTTAACTTCATTGCAATAATCGGAATATTGATCACATATGGGTCTGCCGAATTTGGTGACTTGAGATTCATAATCATACTCTTCGGCAAGACGCACTAGAAGAGATTCAGTATTTATTGGAGATACAGGCGGATCAGAATCTAGTCCATCAAATGGCAAACTCCAACCCAACTCCTCGCCCTTAATTGTATCAATTTCTCCCCAAAAGAGCTTAACTTTTAAATTTGCATATTCTTCCGCAAATCGAAAGCAAAGACCCTCGAAAAGTAAGATCATAATCGTAACAAAAACTACTCTGAAACAAATTCTTAACATCTTCATAGGATTACGATGGTTTTTCCTCATCAGATATCTGCTTATCATCAATTTCGTCTGAAGAAACTTCTTCTCTGAGCTTCAGCAGTTCCTCAGGCAGGTCTTCTTCTCCTGGAGGTGGTAATGCTTTTTTACTAGGTATTTCACTCACCAAAGGATCTTCGTTCATTTCCTCATTTTCACCAAGAGGATCTTCTATGACATTTTCTACATCTGATGATCCTTTTTCTTTAGATTCATCTTCAGATACTAACTCTTCTCTGAGCTTCATAATCTCATCCGGTATTGCATCCGGCTCAGGCGGTGGAAGGATTTTCAGGCTTGGTGTATCCGCAACTAAAAGATCTTCTTCCTGAGTTAACTCCTCACTTAAAGGATCAATCTTAATAGACCCATCTTCAGAATTGGGGTCATCTGTTTCATCGTCATCGTTTAACTTGGGTTCTACAGAGTTAGATTCTTCCTCATTCTCGACCGCCTTAACTGTTTCGGTCTTTTTTCTAACAGTATTTACTTCCGCAACTTCACTAGAGTATTGAAGTGTTGGTTTATCCCTAGACAGGACGGTAAGTGTAATGCCTATTATCAATGATACAGAACATACCGAGAATAATTCAACTTTCTCTGACTTCAGCATCGTATGATCATCCAATACAATACCAAAAAGAAGAATCGTTAGACAAAAGAGAATAAAAAATCCAATGGATTTAGATAGAAGTTTGAATTGATCTCTCGTGCTTTTACATAGACCGACTAATGACATGAGAATGCAAAACAATAGAACGAGTATAGTGAATACAATTTTCAACAATTTCGCTTGAGCCATTGGGCTGGTATTTATTTCGGAGCCAAAAAGCTGCGGAATCTTGTAACCGAAAAGGTTAACATTTGTCAGATCAAAAACAAATTTCTCTAATGTGCTAAGGCCAAAAGAAGTGGTGAGCCAAAAGAACATGAGAAAGAGAAGTAATACCCCAGCGGTAGAAAAGTAAAAGGCTTTGCTTTTCGAAAACATATAAAAGCTATTTCTATTTGAAAAGCCTATCGTATGGCAAGAGTTTGTTAGGAAAACGACTGCCTCGCTGTTTGTTCCTTAAAAATTATGAACTTAGATATCAGTGAGTATACCTGTGCTATCTCCCACTTGGGAAGCTTGTACGCCTACTCTATCTAAAAGACCAAGATACAGGTTGGTCATCGGAACACTTTCAAAATCAACATGCCGACCAGTTTTAAGTCCATGGGAAGAACCTCCAGCCAGTAGCACCGGCAGATCTGAATGCCTGTGCCTGTTTCCATCACTTATGCCACCGCCGAATACAATCATGCAGTGATCAATAAGCCGGCTTCCGTCCACCTCTCTAGTGTTGGAAAGTTTGTTCATTAAATATGCAAACTGCTCAGAATAAAAATGGTCAATTTTAGCGAGTTTGGTGATTTTTTCAGGATCATTCTTGTGGTGAGAAAGAGCATGGTGGCCTTCTGGTACTCCAATATCGCGAAAGCTGCGATTACTTCCATCATGAGCAAGCAAGAAAGAACTTATCCGGGTGGAATCACTTTGGAAAGCAAGTACCATCATATCAAACATGAGTCGTAAATGTTCACGATAATTATCAGGTATACCAGCCGGGCTGTTAAGATTTGGAATTACATCCCTAATCTTTTCCTCTCGCTCAATTCTTTTTTCTAACTCACGAACACTCGTAAAATATTCGTTTAGTTTTTCCTGATCCACCTTACCCAAGCGTTTACTGAAATCACTTGCCCCGCTTAAAGCAAAATCAAGTATACTCTTATTTAGGGCTCTTCTTTGAAGCTGTCCTTTTCGATCAAACGAAGAAGAGGTATTACCAAAAAGTCTCTCAAATACCAATCTCGGGTTTGATTCAGGAACCATGGGCATGGATTCTGTCTTCCAGGAAAGATTATATTGATAAGCACAGCTGTAACCTGAGTCACACTTGCCGGATTTTCGAACACCATCACAACTCAATTCCAGGGATCTGAGTTTTGTATTATCCCCGATAGACTCAGCCGCAATCTGATCGACGGATACCCCCACTTTGATATCCTTACCCGCAGTCTTGCGGGCTTGGCATCCAGTCAGGAAGGTGGCATTGGCACGTGCATGATCACCACCACCATCGCCATTTGCATAAGCCTTCGTGTGATTCAAGCCACTGATAACCTGAAAATCTGACATATGACTTTCCAATGGCTTTAGGCTATTGGGCAAATTTCTTAAAACACCCGTTTCCGAGGGTCGCCACTGATCCATAATGACGCCATTGGGGATGTAGGTAAAACCCATCCGAAGCGGAATATCAGAAGGTTTACCTTTTGCAAATGATACAAGAGGTGGCAGTGCGAGTGAAACACCTAATCCACGAAGGATTGATCTTCTGGAAACCATGGCAGAGGTCATCATTATTATATATCCAAAGACTAATAATTTAGGACTGATTAATCAAACCCTGTTATCGAGCATATTGAAAAGGCTTACTTTGGATTACCTTGAGTATCAGATCAGCCAGGTTGACCTGATCATCCTCTCCAACCTCGATAACCTGATCGACAGCTAGCCTATCCTTATAGGTTAGGCCGCGACCTAAACCGTACACGAATAATTTTTGAGTAAGGCAACGAGTTATTGCTTTCTTTTTGTTAAGGTTCAAAAACTGTTGCAGTTCTCGAATTCCGTTAAATTTTTCGCCTGAACTTAACTTGCCAGAAACATCCACGGGTTTACCATCCTCTTGATCCTGCCATTTTCCAACCGCATCAAAATTACCCATAGCATAACCCAGGTTGTCCATACTGGCATGACAGGAATAGCAGGATGGGTTTTTGGAATGTTTCGCCATTTGTTCCCTGAAGGAAAGAGGTTCATTAGTAGACTCATGTGATTCTTCCAATTCTGTAACACCGGGTGGCGGATCCCTGGGCGGAGCTGCCAAAAGATTGTCCAGGACCCACTTGCCCCTCTTAACTGGAGAGGTCCTTGTAGGGTTGGAAGTAATGGTCAAAATGGAACCATGCGTTAGCAAGCCTCCCCGTTTCCTCAAATCTTCTCCTTTAAAAACCACTTTTCTAAAGTCGTCATCAAAACTGCCATCAATCCCGTAATAATTTGCAAGTTTGTTATTGATCATTGAGAAATCTGCTCCAAGTAGCAGTTCAATCGGTAAATTTTTCTTCAGTAAGTATTTAAAAAATTCTTCCGTCTCGAATATCATTGATTGGCGAATCTCCTGTGTAAATGAAGGAAATTGATCAGGATTCGGATTAATCAAATCTAAATCTCTTAATTGAAGCCATTGACCGCAAAAATTAGTGATGAATCGACTGATTTTTGGGTCTTTAATCATTCTTTGAAATTCTATTTCCAAGTTAGCTCTTAACTTTCCTTGATCTGCGAGATTCCAAAGATGATCATCAGGTACAGAACTCCATAAAAAATAAGATATCCGATGAGCCAATGCATAGTCATCAAGCAGGGTAAGATTGGCAGATTTTTTTTGATCGGACTTTCTTTCTTCGCGAAAAAGAAAACTTGGCGAAACCAATGCTGCTTTAAAAACCTGTCTAACTGATTCAAGAGAATTAAGGCCAGTTTCCCTCATTTTGGAAAAGAGCCCACTGTGTCTGGCAACTTCGCTCGAATTCAATGGCATCCTATATAATCTCGGCAACCATTTTTGAAGGGATGCTTTGGCAACTTCATCATTGATTTTCTCGGTTTTCCATTCGCCCAGCAGATGAGACCGGTTGGATTTTTCTATCTGCGAAATTCCTTGTGGTTCCGAAAGCTCTATCTTCTCAATGTATAAGTTACGATCTCTTCTCTTTGGGTTTTTGTTTTTGGGATCATAAAAATCATTCGGAAAAGTAATTGAAATCTCATTTTTATGACCGGCTTTTCCGTTAAACTTTATCTTATATTCTTTTGAAATCGGATACTCCGCATCAACCTCGAAATCACCAATGTTTACATGATTAACCCCTACAATCATTTTGGCTAAATCTTTACCCGCAAGACTCCCGGATGCCCAAACCGTTAGGTTGTATTCACCATTTTTTCGAAAGGGTACCGACAAAGTGATACTACCCCGCGAGGCCAGTACCCTCATACTTCCACTATTACTCACTCCACTTAGTTCATGAGCCTCAAAACGGTGAATAATTCCCCTTTCATCTGGAGGTCCTAGTGCCTGCTCCATGACAATCTCTGCCATACTCAGATACTTTTCCATCAAGAGTGGGGATAGCGTAAGAACCTCCCCAATAGTATCAAATCCATACCCTGTGTCATCAGCGGGAAAGAATTCTTTGGCATCGATATCGATTCCAAAAATATCTTCAACGGTGTTTTCGTATTCAATTCTGTTCAGTCTTCTCAGTATTACATGCCCCGGGTCATTTTGACTGGAGTCGTAACTGAAGGAAGCATTCTCGATCCATGATAGAATGGTGGAAACTTCTGGATCAAGTGGTTGCGGCACATTGGCAGGGGGCATATTACGATTGTAAAGATTTTTCCAGACTCGATCCCACTTCTTTGAATGTTGATCGAAGCTACCCAGCCTGATCAATTCATCCATAGCAAAGTCACCCTTTTTGGCACCGTCCCCGTGGCAATCGTAACAATACTCCTCTAAAAGTGGCAGAACCTCACCAGTAAAAAATGATTCATCATCTGCCGAATATAGCGGGGGCAATGAATGTAAGATGGTTGTAAACACCAATACCTTTATAAGTTTTAGAGACCGAATTTTCACATTAACACTACCTTTTCCGAACTACTCAAAACACAAGCCTTAACTACTGAAAATTTATTTTTTGAAATAGAATGGATTTCAGTTCGAACGAATTTCGATATTGTCGAAACGAATCGGCGTGCTTGAGTAAGGGAAACCCCACAAGGCACATTTCCCACCCTTATACTCGACATCATACTGCTCACTTAAAATCCAATCTTTTGGCTCATTATTCATCTCTGGCCAAAGCTTGAATTGTAACCGGGTTGTCAGGTTTGAATCACCGGCGAGTGCCTGAAAGCGTAATTTCCACCACTGGTCACCAGACCACGAAAAAGGAATTTCCTTGAGTACCATTTCATCGAGGGAAAGAACTATATTTTTCGCCGCAGGGTTAAGTCTTATACGATATCCACGAATTCCCCCAATACCAGCAGCAATTGAAGGCATACGGCGGCCTTTTTTACTGGCAAAAAAAGAGAAACTTAATTCCAGATTCTTTTCTTTTTCCCTCGAACCGAAAAGCAAGCCAAAATCTCCCATGGGTGATCCGGGCAAGTTTAGGCTTTTCTCCCCTGTCTGCTCTGCCTGGACTGTGTATGCTCCATCAAGAATGAATAAACTTTCCGGTTCTGTACCGACTTCGACATAGGAAAAGTCTTCACTAAATTCGAGGTTCCAGTCCATTTCATCACCCAGACTTTCCTGCTCCAATGAAGCATTTTCTCTGGTGGCTGACGAAGATTTATTCTTATTACTTTGATGTACACAGGCGGATAAACCTATCAAGAGCACCAAGAATAGAAATATTCGTACAGCAGGGTTTTGCATAAAAAATCGTATGGGCTTATTCATTCTTTAACAAATGAAGCTTACTTTTTCGAAGCGTCAAGAAAACGGCGAGGTATACCCAGAAAAATGCGAGTAGAACCAGTGCAAATAAAAACCAAAGGAAAACGATGCTTGGTTTTTCCAATACTTGCCCAAGTAGAGCTGGGGCAATTCCAAAAATAGCAGAAATTGAACCAATAAAAATTCCCCAAAGAGCTAATTGAAGATGTTCTCTCGTAGCCGATTTCCTAATCCTGCTCAATCGGAAGCCCAGAGCCTCAAACAATGCGAACTCATGAGATCTTTCAAAAAGGTTTCTGACTACCACTAAAGCCAGTCCAAAAGTGGCAATCAACATACCCAATCCGCCCAATCCTTGAAAAATTGATAGATAAGTATTTTCTACTTTTTGGAGTTCTGCCAACTTCTCCGTTGACTCACGAAAGTCCACGCCATGCTGGAGTAGTCGATCTTCCAAATGTTCGGCCAAATGCTTTGCATCCTCCGTTTTCCCCGAAAGCATAAAGCTACGATACCCTCCCTGTTGGCTAAATTTATCCAAAAAATCTTCTTCATTAATGAAGAGTGCTCCCTGAAGCATCGACCCTTTGAATGCACCAATTAATTCAATGTCAAAAGGCTTACCCTCACCATCAGTAAATTGGATACGATCTCCCAAACCCATTTTCAATGCCCACATCATGGTATTCTGGTCAACTAAGGCAGGCACAACATTTCCGTCCAAAACTTTATTTAGGGTCGTCCAGTTTCCTTCCGAAAATTCAAACCTGCCAGAAAAGTCAGCGGGCTTAACTCCATAAATTTTTGGACGAAGTGCTTTGTTTAGGTTTAAGCAACTTGCATCGTCTCCTTCCCGTATCCGAAGGGGAACTACTTTTGTGGCGGCAAGAAGACTGCGATTCAAATCAAACAGCTCGATAGCTTCGTTGCCATTTAAATCATCGTAAATGGGGGAAGCTGTTTCACCCCAATAGGAAAAGCCACCGGTTCCCGACTTAAAGTTTTCCGGGCTTTCTTCTGGAGATTTCCTAAAAGCACCCGTACTCACAACTAGGAATACACCTGCCGCCATCGAACCTACGGTGACCAGAGCCCTACCCGATCTTCTGCTCAGGTTTCGACGATCAAACTGGCTCAAATTTATCATCACGGACTCTTTGTCAACAGCTCGACCCAGCCTTGCCCTGAAAAGCAACAGTCCTCCAATCAATAGCATACTTCCGGCACCAAAAAAAGTCATAGAGGCCAGATTACTCGTCAAGCCGACTGCCCAGGCCAAACAAAAAGAGCCCGTCAGAAAGATCAGTCCGACCCATTTGTGCCAGCTTTTGAAAACTGCCAAAGTATTATCCCCCTGTACTCCATAATTCCCGGATTGAAGAAGCTCTCGGGGCTCTCGGGCAAGTAGTTTTCGTGTCGACCAAATCATGGCAAGAAAACAGATGCAGGCGGAAGATGCCGAACCAATGACGATAGATGTGAAACTTGCATCATATTCAAAACGGGCTCCCGCAACCGCTCCACTCCACTTACCACTTAATAGATCAAGAATCACTTTTCCATAAATCGAGGCCAGCAATACACCCATCGCAGAACCAATTATTGCCGCAGATAGTCCCTCTATCCAAAACACGAATCTAATTTTTCCTGTTTTCCAGCCCAGTGCCCGCAAGAGTCCAATTTGCCCGCTTCGCTGTTCCATGGAAAAAGTGAAAAGCAAACCCGTTATCGCGAGAATCGCTGCAATCACGAAAAAACTAAACCCCATAAATAATTGGCCAAAGTCCACCGGTGATTCCACCGACTGTTCCGCATCGGAACGGAGACTGCGAAGAACAAGTCCCGCATCTTCGGCCTTTAAATTTTCCCGTAAACGGTTGGCTAACTCATCACTTGAATACTCCCCTTTATCAATCCTAACACCAGTGACAGAACCCCAGCGATTGCCCCACATCTCCTGCCCAGCCCGTAGCGAAACAAAGCCTTTGGGCGTACCTCGGTAATTGTCCCAATATTCCTCATCCCGATCTCGAACCTTGTGCACGATCGGAATTCCCGTATCCCATTCTCCGCAGGATTCGGCATCCGAGAGTCCTGGAAAGCGAGGAGTCCATTCACTTTCTTCCTCCCCTGCGACAGGAGATGGCATCGGCAAAATCTTTTTTAATACAAATTTTCGGGACGATTCGATCAGTTTTCTTCGTTCACCTACTGTGTAGAAACTTAAGCTTACAGGATCACCCAACGAAACATTGAGATCATCTGCCGCCCATTGGTTCAAGGCAATCTCGTTGTCCTTCCACCCGTCATTCATAAATCCAACTTTGCCAGGTTCGACTGCACTCATCATTGAGTAAGGGATTAATTTGCTTTCATTGGCTTCCGATTGTGTTTCGATCGCATTCACCAGATATGTCAACACTCCAGCTGATTCACTGGACAAGGCCCGAGCTTTATTGGTTAACCCATCGGACAGAAATACCTGCCTGGTTCGTATGCTCCACTTATTGGAATCTTCCAGATTCTTTATCTCAATTCCCGCATCAGCCAGCTTCCAACTTTCATCCATTGCCTCTTTTGCCCCGGCCAAAGCAATCTCCCCCTTTCCGCTCACACCCATCAAAAGAAAATTGGCAAATGTGGTACTACCGGAAACTTCATCGATGGATCGGAATAATTTCTTTTGTAACGATTGCAGCGAAACAAAGACGGTTAATGGTTCATTTTGATTTCCCTGTAATCCAAAATGCCCAAAACCGTCTGAGGGAATAACTCCCCCAAACTCCTCATTCATGGTTACAAACTTGTTGTCTCTTTCTCCGGACAATGGGGCATCCCTGGAAAACAAACTGGGTTCTTCCATTCTCAAAATCAACCGGTCACCTACCACTCTCTTTAAGCGATTGTTCAGTCGCTCATTTACGAAAAATACTTTAGGCCCCCACTTTCGGAATTCTTTTTTCATAGACCAAGTACCCAGAGGGGTTTGGGCAAAGTCCGGAGCCAGTTTCCAAAATCGATCATCCACTCCAAGCACCTGCACATTTGAAACCTGTACCGATCCATCTGGTGTGGTGATCATTCCGCGAGAAAGAGCAATGGGAGCAACCACTGCCTGCTCGTCGCCCAGTTTAGCAAACACACGATTGGCTAAATCCTCTTCGAAAAAACCATCCGGTGAAAGCAGTGCAATGTCTCCCTTACCAATTCGGGTCTCAGCCAAATTTTGAAGGGTTGAGCGGACAGAATCACCAACCGTGAGGGCACCGGTTAAGACCAGGGAACACATGGCAGCGGCCAACACAATTCCCAAATTATGTCTGCGGAAAAAAAGTAAGTTTCTTCCTATTACCTTCCAAAGATTCATTATCTTTCCTGCCTCAAACTTCCCTCATCCAGGCGGTAAGCTTGCTTCATTTCACTGGCACTTACCCCAGAATGAGTAACCATGACTAAAGTCAGTTTCTTCTCTTCATTCAATTTTGTAAGTAAATCGATAAGATGTTCAGAATTTTTTCTATCAAGTGCACCAGTAGGCTCATCAGCTAGGAGTACGGATGGTTGATTAATCAGGGAACGGGCTACGGCCACCCTTTGCCTCTCGCCTCCGGAAATTTGACCGGGAAAATGTGCAGTGCGGTGACCAAGCCCCACCTCCTCCAAAAGTTGATTCGCCCGGTCTTTTAATTGCCCGGAGGCCTTTTCGTTAAAACCAGCCAACCCCGGAAGCATTACATTCTCAAGAACAGTGCAGGCAGGAAGTAGATGATGCGCCTGGAATACAAAACCCACAGTCTGGTTTCGGTATTTGGATACTTCCCCTTCCGATAACGCCGCAAGATCTTTCTGATCGACCACGATTCTGCCCTCACTTGGTTTATCAAGCAGACCAATCACATTAAGTAGGGTACTCTTGCCGGAGCCGGATGGCCCGACAATGGCTACCGAACTGCCCTCCTCGACTGCAAGATCAACATTCTGAAAAACATGCACTGTTTCCTCTCCACTTGGAGATGGGAAGGATTTGGACAGGTTGGAAATTTCAATCATCTTATTCATTTTAAAAAATTTAGTTTTGGCCGGGCTTGATCCAACGCCTTGCTTTCATTTCGTGTCGGGGCAGAGTTCCGCTTGCCACAATCTCCACAGGAATACGTAAGGAAAATGATTCCTGCAACGAAGCTTCCAGTACGGCCCTGATCTCTTGATCACACTCAACTTTAATCTTGGCTTCGAGCATGGAATCACGATTTTCAATAATCACTTGATATTCTTTAATTTCTGCAAAACGGGCCAGCACCGCATCAACAGCCGAAGGATACAAGTTTACACCTCTTACCACCACCATATCGTCCGTACGTCCGAGAATTCCACCCACAAGATCAAAAGTGGGTAGCCCCATTTCATCAAGACCCGCATACCCCTTTACCAAATCGCCCGTACGGTACCGAAAGACCGGGCAACCTACCCTTCCAAGTGTGGTCAAAACTAATTCTCCCTGCTTTCCCTCTTTTACTGGTTCAAGAGTTTGCGGATCAATCACCTCTGCAAAATAGCTGTCGAGAATAACCCGTAAACCACCCTCTCCACCGGGAGTTTCATAGGCAACCGGTCCAACTTCAGTCATACCATAGTGATCGTGGATTCGGATATCATTACCCCAAGCCGAGCAAATCCGGTCTCTTAGTGCCGGCAAGCTTCCACCTGTTTCGCCAGCCACAATGATGGATTTAAGTCCATGCCCTTTCAGATCGATTTCGAATTCATCGGCAAAACTAGTTAAACGCATGGCATACGTTGGGGTGCAGAACAAATGTTCCGCTTTTTGTTGCAAGATACCATGCAATCTCTGCTCTGTGCTCTGCCCACCTGCCGGTATGCAAACACAGCCCCTTTGAGTAGCCGCTTCATACGCAGTCCAAAAGCCAAGAAAAGGCCCGAACGAGAAAGCAAAAAAACAACGGTCTTCTGGGGAAACTTGAGCTGCTTCCAGCACCCGATCCCAATTACCCAGCATCCAACGCCAATCCTCCATTGTATCCAGCCAAGCCATCGGTTTGCCTTGTGTGCCACTCGTCTGATTAAATTTTTTATACTCTGAAAGCGAAAAGGTCAGGTTGGTCCCATAAGGTGAATTCTTTTCCCGGTCTTTAGCTAAATCATCTTTAGTAGTAAAGGGACAGACACTTATAAAATCGTCGAACGAACCCCAATCATCTAATGATTTAAGTGCAGAAAAATGCTCTTGTTGAAATCGGTTAGACTGTGAAACTTGGATTAGATTATTCTTAAAATCTGCCCAACGCTTATGCTCCCACCTATCGGCCACATCTCGGTCACCGGAGGAAACTGTCATCCCTTCAATATGGATAGTTTACGACTTGGATGCCTCGGCAGCAGGCGGCACTTTCGGAGGTTTCGGGGCATGTTTAGTCGCAAGGTAGCCACCCAAAGCCGCCAGGCTGATACCAAGTATAAAAGGTAGTTTGACATGTGGCCAGTTGCCTTCCTTCGTCGTACTTACGATTGCATTAACAATCGGTGCACCGGCAAAGATCACCGACATGATTACTGGCACATAGGCGGGAGATGGCATTTTACCAAAGGCCAATAGCACACCCAATGCCCCGATTGCACCCAAGGTTCCGGCGATCAAAGACCACTGCCAACCCTTGGTTGGAAATGTCCAGAAAGCTACATTACCGCCCTTAAGTTTCAAAATGATCAAAGGGGCAACAACGGCCGTCAGGAAATAGGCCAAGCCCACCCAAAGAAAAGCCATAATTCGGCCATTTTCCTTGTCTCCCATGTTACTTGATCCGATATGCATGCAGACCCCGTAGGTTCCCCAGCAGATGACAGTCAAAAAAGCGTATTGTAAATATTGCATAAGTATAGGTTTAGTTATCTTCTATATTCATGCAATGCATTGATTAAGTCCACGCTGAAACTGCATCAAAATATTATTTGATTTTCGACTTTACCACTTCGGGGATCATGATCGGGGCCATGGAGCCACTTGCCGGATCAAACCTTACACAGGCCGCAACCACTTCGCCAACCGCTGCCTTCACTCGCTCGCCATTCTCATCTTTCCAAAATTGAAAGGCATAGGAAATGGAACGGTCTCGAATCTCGGTAATAATTAATTTTACCTCCACTTCCTCTTCAAAACGCAAAGGGCGCTTAAAGCGGCACGAAGTTTTCACCCGGGGCCAACCGAAACGGCCATTTTCATCTTCCATGTCCACAGAGAGACCAAGGCTGCGCAGAAACTCATGTTCGCAAATTTCCATCCAACGATAGAAATTGGTGAAGTGCATGATTCCGGCTAAATCGGTCTCGGAAAATTCTACGCGTCGGGTAATCGAAAATTCAGTGGTCATAGTTGTAAAATTATTCTTGGTTAACAGGAGATGGGGAAGACACATTATCGACCAATCTCTTCGCCAGCTTTTCATTGGCATATTGTTCCAAAACGGCCTCGTGTGCCTGTATGCCAATATCCCTGGCACCTTGCGGGTCAGATAACATATCGTCCAGTGTCTCGGTTAATTTTCCGGAAATTGAAGGGTCGTAGAGTTTTCCTCCCTTGGTGGATTCAATTATTTCCGGGAACGCTCCAGAATCAGGTAAAACAACTGGTGTGCCCGCGAGCATGGCTTCCACAACATATAAACCGAATGCTTCAGGGTAGCGGGCGGGCACAGAAAAGACTGTAAGGTTTTTGAGGAATTCCAGTTTTTCTTCCCTGCTTACATTCGGGGAGATCGAAAAGTGTTTATCAAGCCCTGCCCGGGATAATTTACTTCTTTGCTCTTCCACAAAAGGCTCATCTTCATCGGTCATACCGCCCGCAATTTTTAAAGAAAGATTTTCGTGATTACCCGTGTCCTTGAGCTCAATAAATGCATCAACGAGTATATCCAGTCCCTTAAGTGGGCAAAGCCTTGCCAGGTACCCCAATGATGGAGATGAAGGTGCGTTTTCGGAGGGTGGAATCCCCTCAGTGGTAATGCCATTAGGATGATGCTTAATCTTAGATGGTTTTAAGGAAAGACGTTCGGCCATCAAATCTCCAAAATATTTACTTGGAGCAATGCAACCATCGAGCAAGGCAACGTCTTGGGAGAGAAGTTTCCATGCTTCCACCCGATATTCAGGAAGTAAGGAATCAAGGAAAGAATCTTCTCCCTGTAAAAACCCAAAGACAGGAATATTGAGCTCTCGCTTAAGGACTTTACCAATACCAGCGAGCATGATGGTAGATAGAAAAAGAATATCGGGACTACCCTGCTCTTTGAACCAAGTAAGCACTTTATTCACTTCCTTGACCAGCGGCCCATCCTCACCCCGAAAAGTGGATAAAGTGATTTCCCCCAAATCCTTACTGGAAGTCATACCACTTCGAGCAGCTGCCTTGCGAAGTAGCCACTTGCTGTCAAAGGCTTTGTCTATCCATTGAGGGGTGTGTCGAAAGAGTGAGAATTTGTGCTGCAAATAAACATTGATCCCGCCAAAGAAAATTGGTTGATCCGGGCTGGCATCTTCCTCATCCAAAAAATGAGGAAGGTAGGTGGGCAGCATGGTAACATCATGACCAAGAGCAATTAATTGACGGGCAAGCGAGTTATCCCGCATGCATACTCCACAGTAGTAGTTACCCGTTCCGGGCGTTAGAAAAGCAAGCTTCACGAAGAAGCGTGAGCAAGTCCGTGTTCGACAGGTTCTGGCAGTTCAGCAAGGTCGGACATGGCATCAAAAAGTTCCTTAAAATCCTGATCATCCACATTGCCAACTAAACAGTCTGTAAGAGCAGATCGAAGATGGTCACCTCTTTTCACTAGATCTCCAAAACTAAATTCCTTGTCGTAAAAAGCATAAACAATTTTTCTCATCGTTTCGATGGAAGACTGCATGCGTTTCCCGTAATTTTCAAAAGAGGAGGATTTGATCGGTTGTCCCTGCTGTATTACCTTATCAATCTCATCTGCGAGCATGACTCCACTTTTCAGGGCCAGAAAAACTCCTGACGAAAACACGGGGTCAAGAAAGCCGAGGGCATCTCCAGCGAGTACAAGCCCGTCAATTGAGCAGTATTTATTTCGATAGGAATATTCTCCGGTGGTTCTATATTCACCGGTCTGATCACCCTCCGCAAGATGTTCTTTAATCCACTGGTTATTCTGTACTTCCCGTTGGAAAATTTCCGCATGATCTTTGGTGGAACCATCAAATAAATAATCACGCTCAGCGACAATCCCGACGCTGACCATATCCCCACTTAACGGGATGTACCAAAACCAGCCTTTATTTGGAAGATAAGCAACCGTGGTTGCACCCTCGTCTAGACCGGGATCACGCTTAGCTCCTTTGTAGTAGGTCCAAAGAGCGACCTTTTTAAGCTCAGGATCCCGAACCATCCAGTTTTCCTTATGAGCCGCAAAACAGTCCCTCCCGGATGCATCCACCACGATTGGGGCTTTCAGCTCCAGTTCTCCTAAATCTTTGGAAACAACTTTGACACCTTCCACTTGATCATTTTCCGATTTGATAAGTTTCTTCGCTTTGGTCTCCTCCATGACTGCAGCACCATTTGACCGAGCCTTGTCCATGATCATTTTGTCAAACTCGGAGCGCCAAACCTGCCAAGTTGTAGAAGATGGATGATCAAAGTGTTGAAAGAAATAAAAGGGTTGGGAAAGAAAGCCATCCTGCCTAACGAATTGAACACAGTATTTTCTCGGGTTGGCTGACTCCATTAGGGTGTCCACCAGCCCAAGTCTTTCCAGTGGGAAATAGCAAAAGGGCATTAATGATTCCCCCACATGATAACGGGGAAATTTTTCTTTTTCCACGATGAGAACATCATGCCCTTTTTCCGCAAGCAAGGCTGCGGTAGTGGAGCCAGCCGGTCCACCACCCACAACTATTGCATCATAGTTATTTTTTAAAGAAATCATGATTACTAATATTCAATTAACTTTGCATTGGTTCTCAAGCGAGTTTTGATGCGCTCATGCCGGTAATATTTCAACAATGCGGGCAATGACTTGCTGATTCAACCCGGTAATTTGATTACTTCTACCATAGAGATGGTCAGATTCCACTTCTGAAAATGCTTCCACGATCGGCCCATCCGGCACAACTCTCAGAAAACCACGGGGGGTGCTACCGTAGGGAATTTGGTATTCATTTAAAATTCCTCCAAGGGGTTGCTGGGCTTCTATAATTTTTTTACGAACTTCTTCGGGTAAGGCATCCAAATTAATCTCAATCGCTCCATACTCTGTTACCTTGCCTGTTTCCTTGGATTCCAGAATTACTTCACGAAAATATTTTTTCCCACTATTTGAACTACGGATGGCTTTTACTCGTTGTTCCGATTCGTGAAAAGCCTCAAGTCTAGATGTCATATCTCCTTCATGTACAAGAAGGGATTGGAAAGGTTCAGGAAGATCCGATGCTTCCACCTGCTCGTAATTAAGCTTCGGGAGGCCGCGGGCACTTCTCATGAAACTCAATGGGTATAAAATGTCTGGGTAAGTGGCTGTATTCATCTTAGTAATCAGACATATTTTGTATACTGATGTTGCGGCAAAAAGAAGCAATGTAACATGGAATCAATCCTTAAAAGCGCATCCCGAGTAAGCATTAAATCACCCTCCTCCTCGTAAAGATCGCCCGCGTTCTTCCAGTCGGTAAATATTGCACTAAATCTTTCTTTAATATCAACACCAAACTTATCCGAAAAATATGCAGGACTGACTCGTCCAAGTTTCCACTGAAGAATGAACTCCCGGACAAATCTTTCATCTTCCGTGGTGAGGAGTGCTCTACGGACAGCACTGGTAGTTTCTTCCTGGGTCTCACAATACTGATCAAAGTGGGTCTGATTCTGATAATGGATACCGCCCAGATGTCCAAAAGAAGCAACACCCAAGGCAACCATATCAGCCCCAGCCCAGAGTCGGTCGCGATAAATGAACTTGGTATTTTGAGGATCCTTGACTGCGGTGTATGCGCTGGTAACCGTGTACCCTGCTTTTTCAAGAGCCTCATACGCCTGTGTAACCCATCTGCGCTTGGTCGGCCAGTCTGCGACGGGAGCTGTCAGCTTACCTTGGTCCTTCATTGATTTGAAAATGGTGGTATTAAAGGGCACCTCCATTTGATAAATTGTTATACAATCGGGTGATATCTCCAAAACTTTTTCGATACACTCAGTCCAATTGTCATCCGTCTCCTCAAGCATGCCTGCGATAAGATCGATATTGATGTTTTGAAAACCAAGATTTCGTGCATGTTCGTAGGCCCGGAAAACTTCCTCAGAGCGGTGTGCCCGTCCGTTAGTCTCCAGAATATGATCATTAAAATTTTCGATCCCAAGACTTAATCGAGTAACTCCAAAATTTTTGATCACCTCGAGTTTCTTCTCCGATAGAGTACCCGGTTCACACTCGAAGGTGACTTCCTCCGCCTCATCCCATGGAATGACCGCTTTCATACGGTCAGTAAGCTCGGTAAGTTGCTGAGCAGAAAGGTAAGAAGGGGTTCCTCCTCCAAAATATACAAACTTTGGTTTCCGGCCGGCAATGTAAGGTGAATTGGCGTATGCTTCCAGTTCGCGAATTGTTGCGTCCATATAGCGACGAACATCCTGAGAGTTTTTATCGGTGTACACTCGGAAGTAACAGAAATGACAACGCTTCCGGCAAAACGGAACATGATAATAAATACCGAGCGGAGATGTTCCGGGGGTGGGGCTGTTAAGCATCGACTCCACCATCGGAACCTCCTCTTCTTTCCAAAATGAAAACGGCGGATAATTGGAAACGAAATAATTTCCGGGTTTTGTCTCCGCCTTGGTTTCCTTATCCGGTTTAATTATTGTATCAGCACTCATTTCTTTCCCTTAGTTTCAAAGGCATAAACATTTCCATCCTCACATCCAACGATTATTTTGGAGTCTACGATTGCCGGTGTTGAAGAAATAGGTTCGCCGATTTCGTAAGATGCGACTTCCTTGCCATCCTTTTTAGAAACTAGATAAAGCTTTCCGTCCATCGCCCCAAAAACTACTTTCTCTTTTGTGATAACAGGAGAACTGTCGATTCTTCCTCTAGCTGCAAACCGCCAAGCTTGCTTTCCATTGACGCGGTCGATGCAATGCATTCCCTTGTCCCGCCCACCTATATAAACATGATTATCAGAAAGAGCAGGCGAAGAAAAATAGGGGAAGCTCTTTGGGTTGTAATTCCATATGATCTCTCCTGCTTCTAAATTAAAAGCTGTCACTGAACGATCCATGTCTCCAACATACCCAACTCCATCTGCGATAGCTACTGATGCGGCGATAGGTGCTTCCACTTCAATGGAGCGTGTATTTTTGCCATCCTCTAATCCGATAACATACAACATGGCATCGCACCCTCCAAAGACGACATATTTGTGATCATAAATAGTTGGCACTCCGTTGATGTAGTTTTGTGCTTCAAATTTCCATAAAAGCTTTCCGGATTTTGTTGCCACGCAGTGAACAAAATTATCATAGCTACCCACCACTAAAACATCGTCCTTGCTTTGTGGGCGAATGGCTTGATTGGCTGCTCCCATAATCTCTCCCATGGTTTCATATTTCCAATTCAATTTTCCTGTAATTTGATTGATTGAATAAAGAAAGCCGTCTGTTGAACCAACAATCACCTGACCTTCGTGCAACAGGGGCGGTGCCTCAATCGCCATTTCTGTTTTGAAAGTCCATTTCTTCTTACCAGATTCAAGCAGGATCGCATGAAGCAATCCTTCTTCGGAACCCACAAACGCAAGACCCTTTTGAGCCACCACAGAAGACTTTAAGAATTCTCCAGTATTATATGTCCACAGAAGTTCTAACTGTTTACCAAGTTGGGAATTAGCATTTCCTTTTAAAGCGGCATCCCCACGATGTCTTGGCCAATCCGCCATTAGAGACATCGCCGTGAACAGAAACAAAATTCCCACATAAGCAAAATTTCGATTTATCCGATTAACTAGAGTTTTCATTACTAAACAAGTTCCGTAATTATTCTTGTTTCTTCCAAAGAATTTTGAAAAAGTTGCTCATAAAGAATTTCAAAATCTACGGACTGAACCGGGCGGGGATTAAAGCTGGCAGTCCATTGCTTGGAGGCCGAGGCAGCGAGTTCAGGAATGGCACTTTTTTCGAAATCCATACCATTTTGATAAGTCGATATTTTGGATAAGGATAAAAGTTCTTCGATACGAGCGATCAGGATTTCCGCACCTTCCGTTTCAGAACAATCGCCTTTGCTCAATCCAGAAACTCGGGCAAAAAGAGCATAGGTTTTGCGACATTCACTTTCTTCCATATTGAATTTCATCACCAAGGGAAGTGCCAAACCGACAGCGATACCGTGGACCGTGCCGTATCTGGCGGTGAGTGGATTAGCCATCGAATGGGCTGCCCCAAGCATACTCTTTTCAATAGCCGCACCAGCATGGGATGCACCCAACAGAACTCCACCCCTTGCTTTAAGATTATTGGGTTCGCTAAAAACAATAGGTAAGAATTTATTCAATAATCGGAAGGCAATCCTGGCATGACGGTCTGACAAATCGTTACGCTTGCGCGTAACCGCAGACTCAAGAGAATGAGCAAGGGCATCAATTCCAGTGCATGCACTTACGGAAGCTGGTTGCGAAAGGGTAAGCTCCGGGTCAAGCAATGTAACGGCCGGCAAAGCTTTAGGGTCACCACATGCCATTTTTGCATGGGTTATATCCTGAGAAATCAATGCAAATGATTGGCACTCGCTTCCGGTACCTGCCGTTGTGGGGATAGCGATTAATGGAAGCATTGGTTGTTCAGCTTTACCTACACCCCAGTAGTCTTCCATTTTTCCCCCATTCGTAAGAAGAAAATTACAACCCTTGGCTGTGTCCATGGAACTCCCTCCACCCAAGCCGACAATAAGATCGACTTTTGCTTCTTTTGCGATGGAGGCACACAGAGCAACGCTTGATTCAGTAGGGTTCTCGATTGATTGATTAAATACAGTTACCTGAACACCCGTACCCTGAATCAGATTCTTTATTCTGTCGACATGCCCTGCCTCATGGATGCCGGGGTCGGAGACAAGAAAAGCGTGAGTTCCCAATTCTTTGGCATGTTCACCGACAGTAGACGAAATCCCTTCGTCGAACAAAACCTTTTGGTTACTATTTGCACTCCCTCCAAAAAAGGAATTATTGGAAAATTCCTCCAAAGAAAGGGTATTCATGGGAAAATGGGAAAAAGAAATCAGGCAGCCATGCCGATAGAACGGCGTTTATACAGAAACTCGAACATGTTACCTTCATGAGGTTGATCCCAGGAAATCTTCATGGTTGAAATCGCTCCTATGTTTAAACGCTCCACATTGGATGCCGCCAATAACTGATTCTTAAAAGTCTCGTCTGCGGTTATTGCAGTGACTACAAGTGTGGGGCCAATTGATCGCAACATTTGACTCTGGGGAACCTCTACTACACTCGCGTATGGACAGAGAAATTCGCGATTGGAAAGAACATGATTCATTGAATCACAGTACGCAATAGTTGGCCGAAGATAGGTGCCTCCTTCAGCTTGCATAAGACGCGGACCATCCCTGTAAGGTGCCGTGGCATCAAATGCCCCTTTCTCTGCAAGGTCAGTCTCAAGAGTTTGATCGATCCATTCGCCCATCTTGGGGTTGGCAAAACCGGAAAGCACCGCATTGGGATCATCAATCGGTAGAGGTTTTAATGGTCCCAATCTCTTACCAAGGGCATCGGCAATTTCCTTGCCGTATTTAGGAACGATGACTGCGGAGGCATTCACGCAACTCCTGCCCCCATTATCGGAAATCGAGGAAACCATCACATCAATATACTTCTCCCAATTTTCGATCTCATCATCACCAATGAGGATCTTACTAAACCCTGGCCCGTGCACCTGCACCCCTGGATCGCCAGCATATAAATCCGTGGTACTTTTATCGCCGAAGATCAAAGCTCTTCCACAAAGTTTTAAGATATCTCCAGCACCTTCATGGTCCGTAGGATAGAAACCAAAAGCTTCCTTGGGACAACCAGCGGCAATAAATGCCTGCATCAGACGGTAGGGCGTCCATGGTTCTTCCCTCCCAGGTTTCATGATCACAGGAATCTTCAATGCGATTGAAGGAAGCCAAAGAGAATTAACCGCAGGAGAATTACTTGGCATAACCAATCCTAATGCATCGGTTGTTGGATAAAAGCATACGGGTGCACCTGCCTGCTCTCCATGCCCTTTATCAAGTATGGAAAAGTCGATACCTCTAGTTAAACCATTAAGGATGAGTTCAAGATGGGTAAGGGCATAATGAATCTTATCCATATTACGCTGGACCATGACATGGGGAAGTCCACTGGTGGATGAAAGAGTCTCCAAATAATCCTGTGCGGATTGTAAATGACCCTCATCCCCCAAAGGCAATGATTCCTTCAGAAAAAGTTCTCCTGCTTTGGAACTAATATCGATAAGTTGACGTGTGGAAAATTTACTGAGAGCTTCACGAGCTCGGCTTATGTCACGAAGATCTCTTCGAATGATTCCTGCGTTTACCTGACTAAGGGTAGCTTTAACCGACCCGTCGCGATAATCCTTAACTTCTGATTCGTTGAAACTGCGGTAGGGTTTCCCCATGCGCAAACAAGATATGTGTGGAATGCTCATAATAATTAATATACTCCTTCTACGATTTTTTTCTCCATTGCACCAAAAGGGCGAACTTCAGCTACGCCATCCCATGGCGCCTCATCCCAAGGTTTTCTTCGAAGTGCTTCATCACGCTCAAGAAAGCGAGGCATGAAAAATTCCTTGGTTAAGGTCGTGAGTTCCACTCGACCCCAGGTATCATAGTCGACCGCCTGGTTGGCGTCAGGATTGACGACACGAAGAACGGCTCGAGGTTGAGGTGCGTAGTATGCGATCGAATAGTCATTGTCCGCACTGATAGGATGATGACGAGCTAAGCCCATGAGGGTATTTCCGTAAGTTGGGACAAATCCAATTTGACCACCCTCGCAAACCTCTTCGACAAGGAACCTTGCATACTGCTTGTCCATGGTTGTTCCTCCACAAAATACACCCTTGATACCTGCTTTTACCAAATCTTTTCTCTCCGCCAGGGCTTCCAGAAGCTTAGGCGTAGTAAACAGAGCGCTAACACTCCGATGTTTGAGAATGGTCAGTGCCTGATCTATCACATGATCCATGTAGGCCCGGGCCTGATCAAATTGCTTTCCCGCAATTAAGCGTTTAACCCAACGGGGGTCGAGATCCACAAAATAGCAAGAGCATCCCCTCTCATTAGCCAAGTGTTCGATGGCGAGTCTCAAACGACGAGGACCCGTCGGTCCAACCATCATCCAGTAGTGATTACGGGGAAAATGTTCATCACTCAAAGTATCGGAAAAGGCGGTGTAATCGATTCGGAAATCATCCCAACCGATCCGCTGTTTGGGCATGCCCGTCGTCCCTCCGGTTTCGAAAATATTGAAGGGACGGTCAGCGTATGCTTTAGGTACCCAGACATCATTTGGTAAATCCCTCAACCATTCATCCTGAAAGTTAGGAAATTTGGAACAAAGATCATTAAAATTGGATATCTCCTCTAAAGGGTTCCAGCTCTGCTCTTTGGCCCAATCCAGCCAGAAGGGACAGCCTGTTTCTGGCGAAAAGTGCCACTTTATGATTTCAGCAACATGAGCATCTAGCTCGTCTGCCGCTTTTTTAACTTCTTCTTCGTTTGGCATAGGGTAAATCAATAAAACTTGTTTTTAGAAATTCACAATTCGCTCTTCTTGGGGAAAAATTTATCCAGTGTTTCCTCAGAAGGAGGTTTTGTAAATAAAGATACTGCTATCAGTACTATGGCGGAGGCACCAAAACAGATTGCCGCCGGAACAATACCCGGACCCACCATGTATTCACCACCGTACCCCGACTCATGAAAATAATAGAGCCATGTTAAAAGAGCGGCGATGATGCTGGCTATCGCCCCTTGTTTGGTTGTTCTCTTCCAGTAAAGAGCTGCAAAAATTACCGGAAAAAGAGCGGAGAATCCACTAAAACACCAAATGGCCAAATCAAAGACATTCGCATTTTTTGCCAACATGGCCAGTCCGTAAGTCACTGCAACAATCACCACGATAAAACATCTTGCAATAAAGATAATTTGTTTATCTGAATATTTATTTTCTCCAGCCCGGTGTATAACAATATCATTTGTAAAAATTGTCCCTAGGCAAAGAAACTGTGAATCCAAGGAGGACATAATCGCGGCAAGAACGCCAGCTGTGAGGAGTCCAATCAGAATTGGATCACCGACCAAAAGATTAAGCATAGCCGAAAGTACTGCAGGGGGAGGAATTCCAGGAGGCAATACCCCGCTTGCCCAGGCTCCCACCAATACACATGGAACCCAAACCACCATGATACAAAGAGGGTGAGCAATCACGGTAAGTCGAAAAGACTTGGCGCTTCTCGCAGTCAACCAGTGTTGAAATAAATGAGGAAACATTCCCACACTTAAAGGAATAAAAAGATAGGTAACGAAGGTAATAAAAGGAATACCAAGCTCTCTTTCGAAAGGAACAAGCTCTCCCGATTTTGGAATTTTCTTTTTAAACTCTACAGTCACTGGTTCACGCCAGAAATGAGGTTGCTGATTGGTCAGGTTGGAATTTTCAAAATCAATAACCCGACCTATTGGTTTCGGTGGCTCATTCGCTTCAAGCTGTGCTTTCTGTTTGTCGAATTGATAATCCTGAACCACCAAGCCCTTTTCATCGATTCGAGCCGGTACTTTTCCCGCACTATTGATGCCACCCAGAGCATTTATGATAAAGACGAAAGCTACCAATCCCATGATCATAAAAACAATCGTCTGAAAAGTGTTGGCAAAAGCGGCTCCACGTGATCCGCCCATAAAAACATAGCTGAGCACAACCAATGATACAACCAGTCCTGTAAGCCATGGTGGTACTCCACCAAGCCATTGCGGAGCAGTTGGGTTCGTAAATAAAGCTGGAAAGGCTCCTGCAGTGACCGGTTCGATCGTCTTACCAGCACCAATGATTCCGATTAGAAGATAGGGAATAACTAAAAGGACTAGTATGGGAAATAACAAGTACCCAATTGAGTCCGATTCGAATCGGGCTCGGAAGAATTGTATTTGAGTAATAAATCCATGTTTTTTTCCAAATGCCCAAAGACGGATACCAATCAAAAAGAAGATAGCCGCATGCACAAGGCCACTTATAGAGGCCATGAGTCCATAGGTTCCTATTCCGCGCTCAAAGGACTTGCCCGTGGAACCGACAAGCGCAAAAGCCGTCATGGTCGTTCCGAATACACTCATCAATAGTAGGAACGGTCCAATGCTATGACTTGCCACAAAGTAATCTTTACTGGTTCCTCTGAAAAGTTTGTTGCTGAAAAACCCCAGAGCCAGTAACAGGCAAAGGTATCCGATAATTACGATAAGTGTAGTCATTTCAAATTTTTGGGATGAGCAGGTTTAAACTGCTACTATTTTTCCTCCGCAAATTTTTCTAAATCATGGGGCCAGGCATATCGTATCGCCAAAGCTCCTAGGCAAGCACAGGCAACAGAAAAAGCTGCATGGTACGCAAGCCCGATAGGCATGAATCCAAAAACCAAATCAGAATCTTCCCACCACCAAAAATCTTGATGGAGAAAAAATAGAATGATGAATAGAGCCCAAACAGTTGCTTTTCCCATGGTTGATCTCGCTCCAAATTACTTACCTATGGCGTACAGGTGTGTTTGCGTGGCGACATAAAGTGTTTTATTCGCAACAACAGGAGAACTATAAACAGGAGCTCCCATGTTGACGGTTTTTACTTTGGGTTTTTCTTTTCCATGATCGATGATCAGAAGATCGCCATCCTCATTTCCGAGAAGAACTTTGTCGTCCGCCACTAAAGTGGAACCCCATATCCGACTAAAAGAATCATGCGTCCAATAAAGCTCACCCGTTTCTGCATCGAGGCAATGGATAATACCTGCATACTCAGCTATGTAAACCAACCCTTCATGAACGGATGCCGTGGATATGGTGCGTCCCACATCGGTGTATTTCCACAAAACCTTTCCACTGCTTGCATCGATACATGAGAGGCGCCCCACCCCATCACCATGCTCTGGGTCCTGACCGATTGCACAATAAACCTTGTCCTCATAGAGGACAGGTGTGCCAATAAGCTCGCTGGGGCCGGGAGGTGTTGCATATGGTATTTTCTTTCCTTCCTTGTCCTTGCGATAGCTCAACTCATTGCAATCAACTTTCCATTTTGGTTGGAATAGGTCATAACCATCATCATCTTTTTGAGTTTTATTTAAATAACCATAGCAGTATCCATCCGTACCTCCCCAAATAAGGATCTCCTCGCCCTTTATTTTTCCATAAGTCAGTGAAGACCAAGCTGCATGCAGTGCTCCGGCACTAGCCCCGGAACCATCTTCACCGATCAGTTCACCAGAATTCTTATCGAGGGCTACCCAGCTTGGGGAAAGAGGGCTTGGAATATTGGTATGCGACCAGTCGACTCCGTTTGAAGTTGCGACAAAAATCGTGTCCCCTATAATTAAAGGCGAAGAACTTGTCACATTATGGGGGAAGACTCCAAGCTGATCTCTCATGTCATACATCCAAATAATGTCCGCATCGAATTTTTCATTAAGCTTATCTTGCGTACCCTTGGGCTTAACATAATTAGCCTCGTCCATGAAGGGGCCATCATTACCGTTTTTAAAACCCTCGATATCAAGGCAAACCACTTCACATTTATTAGTAACCACGTATACACGGTTACCTTCAATCGCAGGAGAAGAACAGACACCAATATATTCCCAGTCACTCACCTTTCCTGCTCCCAGTTTAGGTATGACTAGTTGCCACTCAAGATCACCTCTTTTTTCATTGAAACACATCACAACGCCGCGGTCCCCCTTCTTGCCGTCGTCACGGGGTGACTCGTTATTGGTTCCGGCAAAAACCCGACCATTGGCAATCGTCACATTCCCATAAGCTTGCGATCCTAATTTTGCCACCCACTTGATGTTCTTGGTGGTCTCCATTTTAACGGACTCGTCGTCATTCATTTCACCAGGCTCAAAATCGAAATCAAGACCAGTCTCCAGAGAAACCATATTGCGAGTGGCATCGCCCCCCCATGTCGGCCAATCAGCCGCGAAAACATTCGAGCTTAGAAAAAGAGCGGTAAGGAATAAGTGGTGTAGTGAATTCATTGGAATAATTGTTGAGTGAAAATTAATTTTGGGTGATCGAAATATTATCGATGTAAACTTTCTTTTTACTTTGCGGTGACATCGCATAAATCCCAGGTGCACCGTGTGTGTGTGCATCAGCGTGTTCAATTTCTAAAGTCCATTCGTCAGGCTCTTCATCACCTTTTGGCCAAGCCTTCGCTCGGATCATTCCATTTCCCATCTCATCTACCTCCACACTTGTCTTAAGCCTATACCAAGATTTCGTTTTAATTGAAAAAGGCACTGAATGACGGAATCGGTCAAAATTAGAGACCACTTCCAGCTTCTGACTGTTTCCAACTAAAACGAAAATATAACGCTGGTGGATAAGACCAATATTTGATTTCGTGCGTCGGTCGCCATCTGTCATGACATCAGCTTCCATAATGTAATCCGTCATGTCCTTGTGGCCGATAAAGTTAATTGCCCTTTGGAATAAAACCCTGTCTAGGG
Organism: uncultured Verrucomicrobiota bacterium; assembly: GCA_902569115.1. Lineage (GTDB taxonomy): Bacteria > Verrucomicrobiota > Verrucomicrobiia > Opitutales > Seribacteraceae > Seribacter. The sequence continues at coordinate 68,278 of CACFTI010000004.1, forward strand.
TATTTCCAGCCACTTTGTTTTCTTCCATGTCCTGAACTTGCCATCTCATTCTTGCACCCAACCAAGGCAATGGTGGATAAGAAAATGCAATACTGTCTGAACTAGTATGGCTAAATTCGAAACCATTTTCAAAATCTTCATTGTAAGGTAGGCTTGGTAAGATCCTTCCGCGAGTTACCCCGAAAAGACTACCATTTGAAACTTTTAGCGCACCAGCAGACAAAGATGCGTTTATGTCTGCAACCAAAACTCCATCCTCAATTTCAGCATCCACTTTTGATTTGACCCTGGCAGTGGGAGGTATCCATTTTTCCCAATTCAAATTGTTATTATCAGAGCCAGAACCGTTAATTTTAGCGATCCTTTTACCATTTGAATCCAATGTGAAGACATCGAAGGCAAGCTTGTCGCCAGCTTTTAGTCCAAACTCTGCGGGAACAACCTGTAAAGAAACAGCAGAATCCTTGGATGGAGGATCGGTCAAAATATGCTTAAATTCTTCCTTTGGCTTAACCACAAAAGGAGGTGCAGGTGATTTTGAGCCAAAACAATAAAGTTTCTTCTTAGACTGTACAAATACCCTTCCATGAGCAACTGCTGGTGCCGCAAGACAAGCTGAGCCTAAATCCATTTCATTGATAACCTTTCCACTGTCTCCTGCATCCTCCACAACAAAGACCTTACCGTTAAACATGGGCACATATAGCCTACCGTCAGCCCAGGAAGGTGAAGCGTGTATTTGATCTGGTGCAAGCTTGAGAACCCAATGCTCTTCTCCAGTGCTTGCATCTAAGCAAACTAATTCACCACGCTTGATGGTTGAATAAACTCTACCATCGCGATACACTGGCGTACTGGTAAAGGCTTCGATCCCGTTATTTCTCCAAATTTCATGATCCTTTCCCAGAACTAAAATATCTTCACCTAAGCCCGGCAAAGAATCGGGCTTTTTAATGGCCACCATTCTGCCAATAATTGTACTATCAATATTCTCTTTGCCGTGTACGGCAATGATTGAATCATTATGAATTACTATTCCGGCATTAACTCCGCCATACGACATTTGAAAACGCCACAAAGCTTGTCCTGTACGCGCATCAATACATACCACATGACCACATCCTGTACCGCTGTAGAAAACCCTTCTGCCGTCCGGAAGATCTTCGAAGGTCAGCGGAGCAAATGAACTATCTTTGGGGGTGATGCCCGGAGTAGATGACCAAACCAAATCACCTGTATCTTTGTCGAAAGCGTAAAACCGATCTCTGGCAGGCCCCTGCTTTCCCCAATTAGCAGTAATGGCATGGATAATAACCAGATGACCATCGACGCATGGACCACCGGTTCTTCCATTGGGAAAAGTAAGCCTCGCAAACTCTTCCATTAGAGAGCGTTCCCATAATTTATTACCATCCGAATCGTATCCAATAAGTAATCCAGGACTAGTCTGGAAGTAAACATTACCCGATGCTGGGTCAACGCACGCAGCACCTACACCGTATCTATTGTAAACTATATCACTAATAAAATCGCTATGTCTCTTTTGCCAAAGAACATCTCCTGAACTTGCATCAAAGCAAACTAGGGCTTCCTTCAGGTCACCCGTTGTACCATAGTAGCCAAATTGATAGGCTTTACCCCCAGCAATTACTGGCACCCCGCCCCCCTGGATATCGTGAGTCCAGATCAGGGATTTATTCAAATCGGTCGGAAGCCCAGTTTGACTAGAAACTCCTGTCCCATCTGCTCCCCGCCAATAAAGCCAGTTTGAATTTACTGTTTCTGTTAAAATCTGTTTTTCGGTCTTAGAGACTTTCGAGGCGCATCCTTGATGAAAAATAAAGGAAGCAATGGGTAAGAGTAGTGCAAAGATTTTTTTATGCATAATGAAACTAAGTATTGCTGGGTAAGAAAATAAAATTAGTACTTGTATGTACTATTTTGTCAAACACCGTTACTACCCTTTTATAAAATTATTTTGAAACGATCGAAACAGCATAGCTTCCCACCATCGCTTCGAGCTTGTTGGATTAAGTTAAATGCAGAGTTTCAAAAACGACTTTTACCTATTGGATTAACACCTGATCAATATACAGCTCTAAGGTGGTTGAATGAGTCAAAGGAAGACGCGATTTGTCAGAAAGATTTGGCTAAGTTAATGTTCACTGACCCAAACAATATATCCGGTCTTGTTAAAAGAATGGAAGCCACAGGCATGCTCCGTAGAAAAAACGGCAATCATGATAAAAGAAGAAAGCTACTTGAGATGACTCGCAAAGGGAAAAGTCTATTGAGTTTAGCTACACCTGTTGCCAAGAAATTAGAAAATGAAACTTTGTTTAAATTGGATACAAAAGAAAAAAAGCAGCTTGTTTCATCTTTACGGGATATTTGTCAGATTCTGCACTAAATTTTTTATTTCTCTGACATCGCGAGGCATACCCAATCACCATCGCTTGAGCGGCAATGCATTCTACCATTAGCATATGTCGGAGGTATCCAATTTTCCTTTCCACCTAGCACCTGCATACGGAAAAGTTCAGTATATTTTATGGGTGTAGCCTCCACTAAAGCCAACTCCCCTTGATCCGACAAAACGACTAAAGTATCATCCACTAAAATAATGGTACCCAACCCAAAGCCCTTTTGTTGCCAGATAACTTTCCCGTTTGAAGAATTCATACAAAAAAGAGTGGAAAACTTGGACCGGGCACCTGCCTGTCCATGAATTCCGTAAATAAAACCGTCTTTAGAGACTGGTGTAGAAATTTGACTCGCAACCTTACTGGATTTCCAAATAGCTTTTGGTTTAGTGCTAGAAAAATCTACAAAAGCGGTTCCTTTACCATAAGCACTACTAACAAGAAAGTTTCGATTGATTTCTACTGGTTGAGCCGCGTTTATACCATACCGTGTTTTATGCTGATAACTAGCAATCTCCATTCCATTCGTTATGTCATGCAGAGATACACCTTCTGCGTGAAAAAGTAAAAACTGCTCCACATTTCTTCTCTTGAGTATACTTGAATATGAAGCCGGGTAATGTCCAGTCTTCCATAAAACTTTACCAGTTGAGGAATCCAACCCTACAATAGAGCCATCTTCCGCTCCAGTATTAAGGATTATTGTACCATTGTACAATAGGGGCGAAGATGCATACCCCCAAGTGGGTCGAACACCACCTAAATCTTCTACTAAACTTAGACTCCATTTTACTTTGCCGTTTATTGCATCCAAGCAATAAAAATCCCCCTGATGAGAAAGAAGATAAAGGCTCCCATCAGCAACAATTGGGGTGGATCGACTTCCACCCTTAAAATAATTATCTCCAATGGGACAGGGGTATGTTTTTTTCCATTCTAATTTACCGCTTCTAGAATCTAAACAGAATATGGTATTTTTCCCTTCCGAATAGCCTTGAGAGTATGCATAACCCTGGCATTCCACCACGGACGAAAAGCCAAGACCGGCTTTGTATTTCCAAAGTATTTCAGGGTCTTTATCTTTCCAATCTTTTAGAAGCCCTTTTTCATCTGAAATAAAATCCCCGTTTTCGCCTCCAAACATTGGCCAATCCTTCGCGAATGAAAAGAATGTGAAGCCAAAAAAAATCGATAACAAAAATATAATTCTCATAACACCCTATTATGACAGATCAAAAGAATGTATCAAATCATTACGATTTGAAAAAATTAGGCTAAAATTCTTATTCTGAAAATCTTCTCTGAAGCAGACTAGATATCGGAAAATGACAGTTCTAGTTCGTCTGCAAATAAGGTATTGTGATTCGCCACAAATGCACTCGGTCCAGATTTCTTTGCTCGAATAGAAACAACAAGATAGTCCGCTCCTTCTGGTATAGAGAAAAGAGCGTCTGCTTTTTCCCAAGTAGTTTGATCATTATCACTGATGACAACCTGCTCTGTAGTTCCAACCTCAATAAAGTTGCCTTCTTCGTTGCTTTCAAGAGCGCGAAGCGAAAGAGAAAATTCGGTAGAATCGCTTAGTGTAGAAAAGCTTTGATTAAAATGAACCGATGCATCAACAGACTTGTATGAGTTCCACGAATGTCCATCAAGTTCATAAACACGGATAGTCTCAGACACTTCAGCAATGCGATTTTCTGGATCCAATTTCATATCAGAGAATTGAATCATTTTATCGTCTTTCAGAGGGAGGACTCCACTTTTAGCAGGAGTAGAAAGGAAATCATCTGCCCGAATAAATTGCAGATTTCCAACATTAGATAACTCCCCCCCAAGGATTGAAGCGTTCTTTGTTTGTAATGATGAAATAAAAGAACCAACCTTCTCTAAACTTTCCGAAGAAAAAGCAATTGGGAGAGTGGAAATATCTGCAGAAGCATGCCGAATTTTATTACCTGTGGAATCAAATTGATTCACGCTAGAATAAACATCGGTGATTTCCGTGCTTGTAACTTGAGATGTGTCGGGAATGATTGTGTGAATTAACCAGGCACTGAATAAGCAGACTACCATCGCAGCAACACTAACAATTTGGTGATAAGGGAAGTGCAGTAAGCCAGTTTTGGTTTCATTATGGATCGAATTTTCCTCCCAATGCATCAAAGACTCATTCCTGATAAAAGAAAAGTAGCGACGCTGAAGATTCTCGTTTTGGTCAAGCATAGACCTCAAAACTTCAAAATCTTTATTGTTTATACTTCCTTCCAAAGTTTTTGAAACTAAAGAATCAAAATAATCAGTGTTGGATTTCATAACAGGGTAGATTGTATATGCTATTAGCACTAAATTAGAAAAAATTACCCTTTTTCTTAATTTTTTTTGAAATCCATTTCTGACTCGATGGTCAAAATTTTATCCTGAACACAGTCGACCAATTTTTGCCTGACTCTGTATAAGGTTGATGAGATGGCACCGAGAGGGCGGTTTACTGATTTAGAAATAAATTTAATACTTTGATCCTGTTTAAATCTCAAGTTCGCAATCACTTTCATCGACTCTGGTAAAAGTTCATAACAAATGGCCAGCGCTTTTTGAGTTGCCAGAATCTTTCGTGAATCAAACTCCTCGGAAGCAACCTCTTCAATAAACTCTGTACTGAATTGTAATTTGCTTCTTTTTACATTTGTCATGTGCTTCAAAACCTGAAATCGAGCAATTTTAAACGCCCAACCCTGAAAGTGACCCTCAGGATCATATTCATTGGCTTTTTGGCAAAGAATCAGGTTTGTTTCCTGTAAAATGTCTTCAGCCTCACTCCGGTTTGGAACCATTGAGAGAATAAATCCATAGAGTGATTTTTGAATTGAGGTCAATTTTTGCGAATACTCTAAGGATACCGTCTGCATATATTATAAGTTGTAAATTACGCGTGAGAAACTTCAAACTACTTATCAATAAGAGATTTGAGCAAACATATTTTCTTCAATGGTTATTTGAGAAAATAAATTGCATGATTTCCTGCAACTTCCACAGGACCCGAATCGCGTTTTCCATTTCGCGATTTTAAGAAAACAAGCGGCAATAATGGTTATCTTGGATTGCGTAATAATGTGACTTGTCTCTATAAATTTCCATTGCCTACCATCTAAAGCGATAAAAATGAACGCAAAGCCAAAAAGTTACCCTGATTTTGTTAATCTTAAATATGATTTCCAGGCAGGACTAAATGTTGCTCTTTTGGCAATACCTCAAGGCATGGCTTATGCATTAATCGCAGGGTTGCCCCTACACTACGGACTTATTGGTTCTGGCATCGCAGCTTTAATAGGCGGAATTTGCGGACAGGGAAAATTCATAACTTTAGGACCAACAAACGCTACTGCTGTTCTTCTTTTTGGAATTTTTGCATCATTGGGAATGATTTTGGAGGATAGATCGCTAAATCTCTTTGCACTTTCTGTCATTCCAAGTGTTTTGATTTGTACAAGCATAATATTGGTAATTGCCGGAATTTTTAAGATTTCATTTCTCATCAAGTTTATTTCAAGTACGGTAATTACTGGATATATTAGTGCCGCAGCTCTTTTGATTGTCGCAAACCAAATCCCTTCTATTCTCGGAATAAAGCCAAACCGCGATTTGGGTACCTCTTTTGTTGATCTGTTTACACATGTAGTTGGAAATTTTCATAATGTATCGGTTCCTCAACTTTTACTCGGCTTAATCACTACAACTGTCTTCATTGCACTTCAGAAATTTTCCAAGGCATCCCCAAATGTCGCCATCACCTTAATAATATGTTCGATCCTCTCTCACACATCCCTTTTAGGATCTGGTGATGTAGTATATTTAAAATCCTTAAATTTTGATCAATTTGCACTCACTTTGCCTAACATTAGCAACTCCCTGCAAATTTGGAGTACTATTTTACAGGCCTCCTTTGCCCTTTCAATCCTCTGCTTGATTGAAGGATTATCGATTGGTAAATCTCTTGCTTCAAGACATGGCTCAAGAATAAATGAAAATAGAGAAGCAATTTCATTTGGAATTGGAAATTTAGGATGTGCATTATTTTCAGGAATGCCTGCTTCAGGCTCACTCACTCGTTCTTCTCTAAATGTAAACTCCGGAGCCAAAACTAAATTTTCTAATGTCTTTACCGGCATTTTGATTTTATTATGTCTTTTCTCATTCGGACGATATTCTAGTTTAATACCTGTGTGCGTATTAGCTACCTTAGTTGTTTTTATAGGAATTTCTTTAATTAAATGGTCGCACCTTAAGGCCGCAATTCGAACTTCAAGATCCGATGCCATAACATTTTTTATAACCTTTTTCATAGGCATATTTTTTTCCCTACAAATGGCTATTTTTTTGGGGGTCGTCACATCCCTAATTTTATTTCTTAAAAAGGTTGCTGAGCCAGAAATGACGGAGCACGGATACAATGAATTTGGAGAGCTTGCTGAAATCAACACCAATTCAAATCGATCAGATGCAGAAGTTTCAATTGTTCATGTTGAGGGCGAACTATTTTTCGCCGCCGCTGATCTTTTTTATGAACAAATCCGAAGGGTTGGCGAAAGACGGAATATAAAAGTTTTGATCTTAAAGCTATTGAATGCAAGGCACTTAGATGCAACATCGGTACTGGCACTGAAGGAACTTCAGGATTACTATAACGAAAATGGGTGTAGTGTATTGCTTTGTGAGGTTAGAAAAGATGCCATAAAAGTACTAAGAAACTCGGGATTCTTGGATATTATTAATCGTAAAAATATCTTCCCACACATTCTTTCTAACCCAACACTTTCTACTGCAAATGCGGTAAAAAGGGCTAAAGAATTAATTCGTGACGAGAAAGTAAACTTAACAATATATTCGGATGAAAAAAAGGATTCCCGTTGACTCACTTCTCAATAAATGGGTCTCCATCTTCATCTTCCAGACCGCCTAATAACGGGTCCTCTGGCATTGTGAGTTCACGAATCTTATCCTTAACAACTGAAAGTTTTTCCTGAATTACAGAAATTTCCTGCATATTGAAATTCTCATTTGCTTCAATAAGTTCTAAATTAAGGGTTTTCTTTTCTTCCTCAAGACTTTCAATTTGTTGGTCTAGATCCTGCTGCTGCTTGTCATTCTCCTTGATTGCCAAAAATTGAGTATGATTGAATTGTAAAAGTGCTTTCATTTCACTTTCCAAATCATCTAGCTCTAGCTTACGCATCGAAACCTCCTTCGTAAGACTGGAAACCTTAATATCATCACTCTTAATTTCGATAAGTCTATTTTGCAACTGAGTTATCTCATCATTAACATGCTGAATTTTTAATTTAAGTTCTTTTTTCTTTTCCGGGTAATTTAGCTTGGGAGATATCGTCTCTTTTGCTGCAAGAAAGATTTCATGCCCTCCCTCTTCTATAGAGAGTAATTCCCTATTCAAAACTTCAATTCTTCCTTCGCACGCAAGCAATTCTTCCCCAACATCTTCCCCTAGCTTTAGCCTCTTTCTTAGATCCCTTCTTAACTGTCTATCCGTCCTTAGTTCCTCTCTGGTTTGAGATTTAGAACTAGTGGGTTTGTTGGTAGTATCTTTATCCGATGGATTATCACTCATGGTGGGTATAGAGGTAACTCATAAATTACAAACCAAAGAAATCAATTGTATTTGTGACAGAGAAGTTGGAAACATCTTCAAGAGAAAGATTGAGTATTTGGGCTGCCTTGATGGCAGTGTATTTAATATTTGCTGGCTCATTCCTTTTCCCACGCAAAGGAATTGGAGTTAAGTAAGGGCTATCTGTTTCAAGAATCAAATTGTTTTTACCCATAATTTTTAAAGATTGATTTAGAACTCCATTTGCTTCGTAGGTTATTAAACCGGTAAAAGAAGCTTTACCACCCAATTTCAATAGTCTTTCTGCCTCTTTTGGTCCTTCGGAAAAACAATGAAAAATTACTTTTGACCAATCAATACCGCTTTCATTGATAATGGAAACGCAATCGTCAAAAGCATGGCGGGAGTGAATGACAACAGGACAACCCAACTCGACGGCTATTTTTAATTGTGATTCAAAACATTTTTGCTGCAGGGTTCGAATACTACTTGCTTTAGTTGAATTTTGGGGAAGTCGAAAATAATCTAAACCAATTTCACCAAGTGCTTGTGGCTTCTGTGGACTCGACCAAAATTTAGCTATTTGCTCCACTTCATTGATCCAAGTCTCGCTTACGTAACACGGATGTAAACCTACGGTGTAGTAGATATCACCGCTATAAATTTCGGATAGATTTTGGTAGCATTCCCAATCTTGGGAATTTGTACCCACTGTTATCAACTTATATACACCGTTATCTCTGCCTCGGAATAAGATTTCATCTAGATTCTCCTTGTCCAAGAAGCTTTTCAAATGGCAATGGCTATCAATCAAGTGCATAGATACGATTTTATTATTGATTTTCTTGTCACATCACCATTCTTAAAATGCTCATCTAAAACAATATCAAATGGAAAATATTATTATTATCGGCACGGGTTGTGCAGGGTTTACTGCTGGAATTTATGCGGCACGAGCAAATCTTAATCCTCTCATCCTTGAAGGAAAGCAACCTGGTGGACAATTAACCACCACTTCAGAAGTTGAAAATTTCCCAGGGTTTCCTGAAGGCGTGGACGGCTTTATGTTAATGGATAACCTTCGTAAACAGGCTTTGAAATTTGGTGCCAGGATTCAAAACACCTATGTAGATTCCGTTCGGTTAGATGATTCCAAGAAAGTCTTAAATGCTGGAGGCAAAACTATAGAGGCGAAGGCTGTAATAATTGCAACAGGTGCTGCACCACGGCTTTTAGGGATACCTGGTGAAAAAGAAATGTATGGTGGAATGGGTGTTACGACCTGTGCAACTTGTGATGGCGCATTTTATCGAGATATGGATGTCGTAGTCGTTGGAGGAGGCGATTCAGCTTGCGAAGAGGCCCTTTTTTTAACGAGGTTTTGCTCTTCCGTGACAATTTTGCATCGTCGAGACAAATTCCGTGCATCACAGATAATGGCACAACGAGTTGTCGATCATCCAAAAATAAATGTACAGTGGAATACAAAACCAGAAAAAATAAACCCGGGTGAAGATGGAAAGGTTAAAAGTATTTCGATTTTAAATCTAGAAAATGAAGAACGATCTGAAATCGAATGTAAAGGGGTCTTTATAGCCATCGGTCATGTTCCTAACACTGAATTTCTCAATGATGCACTGCCACGAGATGAGAATGGATATCTAATTCCAAAAACCAACAGTAGTGTTCTTACATCAATTCCAGGCGTTTATGTTGCAGGTGATTGTGCTGACCATGTCTACAGGCAAGCGATCACCGCTGCTGGTATGGGATGCCAAGCAGCAATCGAAGCCGAAAGATGGTTGGCTGAAAAAAGTGCGTAATAAGCATGCCAACTCAGCCATTCCGAGGAAATTTAGCAGAACATTTATTCAAAAATGCGAAAAATAACCCTAGTGCAATTGCTGTTATATCCCACCAAAATATACCGTGCCATTGGACTTTCGAAGATCTACACCAAGATGTAATAAAATGTGCATCATTTTTCCTTAGCAAAGGAATTAAAAAGGGAGATCGTACGCTCTTAATGGTAAATCCTGGTTACGATTTAATTGTATATTGTTTTGCCTTACTTTACATCGGATCAATTCCAATAATAATTGACCCAGGTATGGGCTTATTTTCTCTTCTTAAATGTGTTAGGCGCTCGAAACCTAAAGTATTGTTAACCGTACCATTGATCGGCTTTATTAGTTGGTTTTTTCGTAAAACATTTTCAACAGTAAAAATAAAACTTTTACTTGCAAAAAATTTTATCTCACAAATCAAAAATGTACCGCTTGGTGAAAACCTAAAAAGTGAGGAAGCAGATGATTCAGATCTTGCCGCGATTGTCTTTACATCAGGATCGACTGGACCCCCTAAGGGCGTACGATATCTTCACAGAAATTTTAATGCACAAATTCAAGTTTTAAAAGATATATTTGGCATAATTGAAGGAGAAATAGACCTAGTTACTTTACCAGTTTTCTCTCTTTTTAATCCGGCGCTTGGAGTTACATCAGTAATTCCCAGAATGAACCCAAGAAAACCAGCTAAGGCAAAAGCATCCAATATATTGGATGCAATTAACAAATATAAAACAACTTCGGCATTTTGTTCTCCCGTAATTGGTTCAAAGATAATGGATTTCTGTAAAAAGCATAATGTAAAGCTTACTAACATGAATCGGATAATGTTAGCCGGTGCACCTTCCTCACCATATCTCATAAGTTCATTATCGTCTCATTTACCAAATGGAAGAGTTCTTGTTCCGTATGGGGCAACCGAAGCACTCCCAGTATCGTATTCAGATCATGAAACTATAAAACAACTAGCGAAATCGACACTTGAAGGTGAAGGCTCAAACTTAGGAAAACCTGTGCAGGGAGTATCAATATTACTTTTTCCAATTAGGAATTCTCCTTTACCAGACGACTCTGACGAAAAAATAAAGCCAATAAAGGAAAAATTTATAACTGGCGAAATATGTGTATCCGGAGATACAGTAACGGACGGATACGACAATATGCCGGGAGCAACCAGAGATGCTCGATTTACTTTTAACGGAAAAGAATACCATCGCATGGGTGATTTAGGACATTGGGATAAAGATAAAAACCTTCGGTTTATGGGACGAAAAGCTGAATGTGTCTTAACAGAATCTGGCCCACTTGAAACTGAAAGATGCGAGCCCATTTTTAATGAAATTAAAGGTGTTAGAAGGTGTGCACTCATCGGAATTGGCTATGAGAAGATAAAAGAACCATCTTTGGTGGTGGAGATAGATAAGGAAATGAGTATTACAAAAGAGGAAGTTAAGGAAAAAATACTTAATTTACTCAAAAACGATTACTCACGATTTGGTATCACCAAAGTTTTTTTTGAAAAAAAACTGCCAGTAGACGCGCGACATAACGCAAAAATTCACAGACTAAGTTTATCCAAAAAATGGACATCTATTGTGTAGGCATATAATAAGTAATTCAATCTGATGAAAATTCTTGTAACAGGTGGTAGAGGTTTTGTCGGTAAGGCATTGAGCATCAAACTCTGGGAACTCGGCCATGAAGTTGAAACTCTAAGTCGATCAGCATCCAATTTGGATTATTCTCATTTCAGGCATCATCAAGTTGACATCACCAACCTCTTAGAACACCAGCAATTATTTCGCAACATCGACTGCATCTTTCATGTGGCCGCAAAAGCTGGGATCGACGGAGATTATAAAGATTATTATGCGGTTAATTATTTAGGTACCCAAAATTTATTAAAAGTATCTAAAAGGATGGGAGTGAAATTTTTTATTTACACAAGTTCACCAAGCGTAGTTTTCTCAAAAAAGCCCATTGCCAACGGAAAGGAAGATTTACCTTATGTATCGAGTAATTTATCTCCATATTCATTAACCAAAGCAATGGCAGAAAAAGAAGTTTTATTATCTAATGATTCTTCTTTTTCTACCTTAGCACTCAGGCCGCACTTAGTATGGGGAGAAGGCGATCCTCATCTTTTACCAAAAGTCATAAATCGACATAAGGCAGGAAAACTAAGAATTGTGGGTGAAGGGATTAACCGCGTTGACTTGACTCACATAGATAATGTAATCCATGCCCACATAATGGCGTTAAACTCATTAGTTAGTGGGGGCCCTGTTAGCGGAAAATCCTATTTTATATCCCAAAATGAACCGGTGAAATTATGGGAGTGGCTGAACTCACTTTTTGAATTATTAAGTTTAAAGCCTTTAGACCAAAAAATCAGTTTCTCCAAAGCGTATGTAACCGGAGCTTTATTGGAAAAGTTATGGAGAATTTTATTTTTTAAAAGTGAAGTACCGATGACCCGATTTATTGCATGCCAGTTAGCTCATGATCATTGGTTCTCGACCAAACAGGCAAATTCAGATTTTGGATACGAACCTATCCTTTCCATGGACGAGGCATTAAATAAAACTATTCCATGGTTAAAAACGATTTGAAGAAAATTTTCTACGATTAATTTCGGCAAGAACAACCGCGGCAGCACAATTTAAGTTCATTGAACTAGCTTTTCCACTCATTGGAATAGAAAGCATAACTTCCAAATACTCATCCCAAAATGAACCCAATCCCCTACTTTCGTTTCCCATGACTATCGCGGTTTGTCTGGAAAAATTATGCTCGTAAATCGATACGGATGCTTTTGAGCTGGTTCCAATCAATGAAAACCCGGTTTCTTTCACCCATTCTATTATCTTATCTTTTTCGCATGAGAAAACGGGCATGCTTGCAAAAAGTCCCATGGAAGACCTGATTACATTCGGATTGAAAAAATCTATAGCCGAATCTGTCAGTACAATGGCTTCAACTCCCAACGCTTCTGCTGTCCTGAGGATGGCACCCAGATTACCTGGTTTTTCAACTTCATCCAAAATAAGAATTAATCCTCTACTTTCATTTATACAATTATCTAGATCAAGACTCCAACTTCTGGCGACTCCGATAATCTCGCTTCCTTCCCCACGATAGGAAGCTTTTTTCATCGGAGCATCGGCAAGTTCAAAATTTGGAATACCTTTAGTTAGTTCTAGTAGTGAAGATAGTTCATCTTTTGGTTCTGTATTTTGTGGGAAGAAAATTTCATCTAGTTCGCGTCCCCCTACCAGCATTGCTTCAATTTCTCTCTTACCCTCTAAAAAAAATAAGCCCGTCTCTTTTCGATAACGACTTGATTTCCGCAATCTTACCAGATGCTTAACTTTTGGATTTGTTGTACTTTCTATTCTCGATTGCACTTGTTTAAAAAAACGGCTTTGCCTGTTTATTGCGAGCCGTTTAGGCAGATGATGATGAATTCTACGCCAAAGGGTTTTAAGCCCGACCCATATCCATATCATCACATTGTGGATCTTAATATTGAATCACTCACCAATTTAGGCTTGGGTTTAGGAAGAGACAACGGATGGGTTATTCAAGTACCCTTTGTATTGCCTGGTGAAAAAATTCGTGCCCGTATTTACCGAAATCACAAAAATTACTCTTCGGCTGATTGTGTTTCATTATTGGAAAGTTCTCCCCAAAGGGTAAATCCGTCATGCGAACTTTTTGGAGAGTGCGGAGGTTGCCAATACCAGCACCTACATTATGAAACCCAGTTAAAATGGAAGCAGAAACAAGTGGAAGATTCTTTTGCAAGGATTGGAGGAGTTGCGTTAGGTGTGAATGAAACTATTTCTTCTCCAAGACAATATAAATACCGATCAAAGCTTACCCCTCATTTTGAAAAACCTAGCACGAAACATCCATTTAAAGTTGGGTTTTTAAAACAGGGAACAAGAAGATCAATCATTGACATAAATCAATGCCCGATTGCAACTGAGGCAATCAATCAGGCACTTCCTTTAGCCAAGCAAAACCTCGCGAACAAAAAACATACCCTTAAAAAAGGAGGAACCTTACTGCTCAGAGACACCAATGGAAATATCTCAACCGACTCTAATGAGTTTGTTCAAGAACGAGTTGGCAACCTAACATTTCAGTTTCGAGCAGGAGAGTTTTTTCAAAATAATCCTTTCATCCTTCAAAAGTTAGTTGATTATGTCCTTCGTCAATCTTGCCTTGGAGAGGCAGCCTTTCTAATTGATGCTTATTGCGGTAGCGGTCTTTTTGGCATTTCCGCTGCTTCTCATTTCAAAAAAGTAATAGGAATAGAAATCAGTCGAGAGGGTTTCCTTGGAGCCCAAGCAAATGCAGAGCTCAATAGAATCAAAAATGCAGAATTTATTCTTGGTAATGCTTCATCTATTTTCGAAACAATAGACTCAACTTTTCAACCGTGTACGCTTCTAGTTGACCCCCCCAGGAAAGGTTGTGACCCAGATTTCCTCAAGCAGGCATTGGCATTTAAACCCCAGTCGATTGTCTATATTTCTTGCGATCCTGCCACTCAGGCCCGTGATGCAAAAATCTTAATGGAAGGAGGCTACTGTATTACAGATATTCAGCCCTTCGATCTTTTTCCGCAAACCCGGCACATAGAGTCAGTAGTAACAATGAAAAGGAATTTCTAATTTCTTACTCTATTTTTTTTCCAATCTAGGGATGCAAATTGTTTGTTCAATTTGTCTATTTCAGAAGAGAAACGATCAGGCCATGCTACTTTATTATTTTTCTCATTGAGCATTTCTGCGAAGCAATTAATGAGGTTGTCCTCAAATCTTAATCTATTCAAATTCCAGTCTTTTTGCATAATGATTGTACCCTGCAGAAGAACCCCTTTACGAGATCTCTTCATCGCTGCTCCTGCTATTTTTTTTGAAAAATCAAAATTCATGAGATCCCAACCAACTGGTTCTTCAAAACAATTTCCAGGTATTGTTTTTTCCTTTTTTGTCGGGCAAGGTTGAAGGTTAGTTACGACACTCTCTTTACTAAAGGCAGATAAAATACATAAATGCACTTCCTTGTATAAATCAAGAGGAGCTATGCTGAATGAATCGTGCAAACTCGGGAGCACGAGACAGTAAGTCCAATCTTTGCCATGCTTAACTATACCACCACCTGTTGGTCTACGGATTAAACGATCTATCTCTGTAGAAGTTACTTGTTCTGCCCATTTCCAGTCCTGACCATACCCAAAACTAATTTCTGATTCTGTCCATTGATAATGGCGAAATGTAGGTGTTTCAGCATTTTCAAACAGCCACCAATCAGTGGCCATATTTTTCAACCCTGTTTCTTTGGCATAAGGCAAAGTCAGCATTTTTTATAATCGTAAAACATATTTTGACGGGTCTTCTGCAGTTTCCCTGTACCACTTGTAGTGCCTGTGAGGGACTTCGAGTCCCTCGACTTGCTCCTCTATACCCTGAGGCTTTGTTTTAATTTTGCCGAGCAACGGAGAAAGCTCAAATGTTAATCTGGAAGGGCGTTTACCTGCCTCTGTAGAAAAATCTTTGAGCGAACCCCTCTTGATTAAATTTGCCGATAAACCAAACCTTTCAAGTATCCTAAGACCCAATTCAAATCGGGTTAGTACATCATTACCCGCCCAATGAAAAAGACCGTTTAGGTTGGGTCTTTCAAGTAGCTCAACTACCACGGATGCGGCATTATCAGCAGAACAGGGTTGCCGATATTCATCATCAAATAAAGTGAGTGGCATCCCTTTCTGAATGGATTCAAAAATTCTTTCATGAGGACTACGGTTTGCTCTTGGGCTATTTCCGTTCATCAAGGTAAGCCTCAAAACCACTACATTTTCATCCGCAGCAAAAAGTACTTTTTTCTCCGCTTCAAGTTTTTGATTTCCGTATTCGTTTAGAGGACATGGAGTGTCTGTTGAACGATAAGGTTCATCCCTTCCTCCAAAGACCATATCACTTGAAATATGTATAAATCTGGCACCTAGATGTGTGGAAATTTCAGCTAGTTTTTGTGCCGATGAAACATTTATTCTTCTGGCAGCCTTTGGATCTTGATTCACAACATCTGGAGAAGATATTGCCGCACAGTTAACGATTGCATCGGGCCATAAATCCAAAAGTTCTCGAGTAACCTTGCTCCCATCATCTAAATCCAAAAACCTAAATGATTCAAAGACGCTATTTTTATCATCATGCAAGCGATATGGGATTGTTTGAAACCCTCGTAGTTTCAATCCTTGATTTATTGTCCACCCCAGTAGACCTGATGCTCCAAACAATGCTACTCTCACCCTACCCATCATAAGAAAGAGGTCCTAAGTCACAATACATGATTTAAAGAAAAAGCTTTTCCTTGAAGTAAATAGCCGTTGAAGCTATTTTACCTTCAAATAATGAATCTATCGCAACTTGCGAATCCTCGCATCCTTGATCAACCCGTCTACACACCAGGCAAGCCAATCGAACAAGTTGCTGCCCAATTCGGTTTTACTTCCCAAGAAATTGTAAAGCTTGCCTCGAATGAAAACCCTTGGGGGGCATCTCCCAAAGCCCTTCACAATGCAAAACTCGCACTTGAAAAAGTACACTTATATCCGGATGGAAGCGGAACTTTTTTGATCGATAAACTTGCCTCCAAATTCTCACTGCATCCTGATCAAATCATACTGGGAAATGGCTCCAATGAAATCATTGAGTTGCTGGGCCATGTTTTCATAAATGCCAAGGATGAAATTATTTTTGGTGAACATGCTTTTCCAGTTTACAAACTTGTAACACTTTTAATGGGTGGAGTACCTGTTGCAGCTCATATGCCAAACTTTAAGCATGACCTATCTATAATTCTTGATTCAATTACCCCCAAAACAAAAATTATTTTTCTCCCAAGTCCAAACAATCCGACTGGTACAGCAAACACAGTTAATGAAATTATTTCTTTTGTAGATCAACTTCCGGATCATGTAATTTTATGTCTTGATGAAGCCTATGTGGAATATCTCGAAACCCCTCCTGACATTCGACCTCTCATTGAATCAGGAAAAAAAATCATCGGCTTGCGTACATTTTCTAAAATTCACGGACTTGCTGGTCTAAGAATTGGATATGGATATGGGTCTAAAGATATGATTTCTTTACTTGAGAAGGCTAGACAGCCTTTCAATGTTAATGCCATTGCTCAAGCTGCCGCGATCAGTGCAATTGAAGATGAAGATTGGGTTATGCTTTGTCGCAGGAGGAATGAAATTGGATTGAGGCAACTCGAAGTCGGCCTGACGCGTATTGGCTTGGAGTTTGTTCCAAGTATGGCAAACTTTATTTTGGCCAATGTTGGAAGTAGTAAAAAAGCCTTTGAAGAATTGCAAAAGAAAGGGGTCATAACTAGACCCATGTCTGGTAAATTAGAGAGTTACCTACGTATATCCGTTGGCACCGAATTAGAAAATGAAAAGGCTTTGAACAATCTAGAAAAAATTCTCCCTGAACTGTAAATCAAATGATTGCTGAAAACTTGCCAACTGCACAGCTTTTGGTTGCATGGTGTTCTCTTGTTGTTTGGTCCGTCATGCTGGGAGTTTATCGTACTCAAGTCGATCGAATCAGATCAGGATTGGCAGCCACACCAAAATCAGGACATAGAATCAACAAATTATTTTCTGATTGTTTGGGTTTACCCAATCATGAAAGACCATTTCATATCGAGGCTTCCACTCTTTCTTCTCTTCAAGTCTTTTTTGGTTTTCTTGTATTTTCAAAGCAAAGCGAGTTTTTTTCCCATGCTTGGGTAAACCCTGCATTTTTCTTTGCACTTTGCTTTCTTTGTGCCCTTGCTCTTGAAAGAATTTCTTCTTGGCTGGTCCCAAAAAGAATCAGTCAAACATCAAAAATAGAAACCCAGTTACGGATTGCCCTCATTCCTGTACTTCTAATCAGAATCCTAGCAAAACCTCTTAGTTTGCTGATGCGGTTTCTTGAAAAAGTGTTTCAGTCCCCCACCCAAAAGATAATTAGCGAGCAGGAGGAAGGAAGTGAAGTTGCGGATCATATTCGAATTGTTGGCAGGGAGGGAACGAATTTAGATCCAGACATTCTTCAAATAATGGGTAATACCATTGAGATGAGCTTGTTAAAGGTGAATGATGTAATGATTCCAAGAAACCAGGTGCAAATCTTGGATGTAAATGATCCATTTGTAACAAATCTTGAAATCGCAAAAAATTGCGGTCACACAAGACTACCTCTTTGTGAAAATGACTTGGATAAATGTTTAGGCATTATCCATGTTAAATATGCATTTCGCTCCTTCTCGGATAAGAGTAACAGCGTGGACTTACGAAAGATCACCAAAGCACCCGCACAACTTTCAAGGGAAGAAGCGTTGCCAGTAGCCCTCAAGCGCATGATGAAACTAAAAGTTCACATGGCTTTAGTTAAGGATGAGTTTGGCGGTATTGACGGGGTCATCACTCTAGAGGATATCCTGGAGGAAGTAGTCGGTGAAATTCAGGATGAATTTGATGCGGATGAAAAACCAATTGAAAAAATTGGTAAGAACAAATGGAGAGTGTCCGGACTCTCACCTGTTCATGAATTCCCTGAAAGAATAAGCCTTTTTGAGCAAGAAGATGATACGGCAACAATTGGTGGAGTCATTACTGGAGAACTGGGCAGGATTCCAGAAAACGGAGAATTACTGCAGCTTCCAGGTTTAAATGTGCTAGTTCTGGATGCAGACGATACTCGGGTGTTATCTTTGGAAATTGAAATGGCTAATACAACCGAAGGAATCACTTCCGAGGAAACAGAATAATTTTTTCTTTTAATTTTTCGCCATCCAATCGGTAGTCCCACACTAGATCATCCCTCCAAAACTCAGTCGGTTCCAAGCCCAACCTGTTATTTATTTTGGCATGAATTTCTGGCAAAACCGCAACCAAGAGGGAATTGGCTAACCGTAGCGCCTCTATCATAGTCGAGATACAGGTCTGTAGGTTCACAAAGGCCCCTACTTCGGTTGATTTTGCAAGTTTCCAGGGGACTCGCTCGTCAGCATACTTATTTATTGAACGAATAAAGCCCGATAGACTTTCAAGTCCTTGACTAAACTGAAACTTTTCAAAATTTTCTAGGCATACTCCATGGGTTTCCTCCCATCTTTTAATAAGATTTTTCTCTGGCTCTTCTGCTTCATGGTGTTGGGGAACAATTGAATCAAAGTAATTCGCACACATATGCAGGAGGCGACTAACTAGATTACCAAGATCATTTCCAAGATCTGCTCTGTATCTTGACTCAAATCTCTCTAATGAAAATTCTGCATCCTGCCCCACTTTCATTTCACGCATTACAAAATAACGAAAAATATCAGCTTCATACTCTTCTATAAGCTCTAAGGGATTTACGCTTTCTCCAGTGCTCTTGGACATTTTTGCACCCGAACTTGTCCACCAACCATGAGCTAAGATTTGTTTTGGTAATTCAATATTACAAGCCCTGAGCATGATCGGCCAGTAAATCGCATGAGGAGGAGCCAAAATATCTTTTCCGATTACATGAAGATTCGCGGGCCAAAGTTTTGAAAAATCATTATCCCCGAAACCCGCTGCTGTTATATAATTAACCAAGGCATCAAACCACACATAGGTAACATATTCTGGATCAAATGGCAGGGGGATTCCCCAAGAAAGTCGTTCTTTTGGTCTAGAAATACAAAGGTCGTTTAGAGGTTCACGCAAGAATTCAATAACCTGTGTCTGTCGGTGGCTCGGCAAAATAAAATCGGGATTTTCGTCTAGAAACTGAAGGAGCCATTCCTGATATTTTCCTAATTTAAAAAAGTAATTTGATTCCGTTATTTCAGAAACCTCTCCGTAAATTTCAGGCCACACACCATCTTCCTTATCCTTTTCTTGTAAGAATTGTTCTGCCCGTGTGGAATAGAAACCGGTGTATTCAGCTTTATAAATCTCTCCCCGATCAAACAAATCCTGGAGTAGACTCCTGACTACTTTTTTATGCCTGGATTCAGTCGTTCTTATATAATCATCATGAGAAATGTTAAGGCTGGCCAGCATGTCCTGAAACTCTCCTGCAATTCGGTTGCATCGATCCAGCGGTGTAACTTTTTCCTTTTCGGCTCCTTGCTGTACTTTTTGGCCATGCTCATCAAGACCCGTAACAAAATAAGTTTCCTCCCCCAAAGCCCTACGCGTTCTTACAATAACATCTGCGAGAACTTTTTCATAAGCATGGCCTAGGTGCGGGGATCCATTTGCATAATCGATCGCCGTGGTAAGATAGAAAGTCTTCATCAGTAGAAAAGAATAATAAACAGAAAGTCTTCTAAACCAATGGTAAATTATTATTTTACGGGGTTGACGTTAACTGAGCGAGTTTTTGTTATATATGGAATTAAGTAATGTAAGTACATTCTTACTACTCATTGAACAACAAGCCTGCGTAGATCAGGCTTTAACAACACTCATAAAATGAGCGAAGAAATTAAATCCGCTCTTGATCCGCAAAAGGTCGAGGGCTTACTAGATATTGTTGAAAACAAGGCTGGTTCCCTGCTTGACCCGAAGCGTGGAGGGAAGACCACCCCCTTGGATCCTTATGTTCCACGAGAATTGATCAGAAGATTTAAACTCAAGAAGGGCTCATTCATTGTTGCCGATGCACATCCTGACAAAAAAAGGCCAAATCATAAAGTTCAGTATGTTCACTCCGTTGATGGTTTACCTATTCATGAAAGAAAAAAGCTTTTTCGCTTCGACCAACTGACCACTATTCAACCCAAACAAAAATTAAACCTGGAAGTACAGGATGGTCGTATGACCACTCGAGTGCTCGACTTATTTTGCCCCATCGGGAAAGGGCAAAGAGCACTTATTGTTGCGCCACCCCGTGCAGGAAAAACTACTATTCTTCACGATGTTGCAAAAGGAATAGAAGAAAATCACCCGGATTGCCACCTTATGGTTATGCTCATTGATGAACGTCCGGAAGAAGTTACAGATTTTAAAAGAACAGTAGATGCAGAAATATATGCTTCCTCGAATGATGAAGAAGTTAAGAGCCATATTAGGATTGCAGAGTTAGCAATCGAAAGAGCTAAAAGACTGGTTGAATCAAAAAAGGATGTCGTATTACTTATGGATTCAATTACCAGGCTTTCACGGGCTTACAATGCAAATTCAGGAAAAAGTGGTAGAACGATGACAGGAGGACTGGATGTTCGGGCACTCGAGAAGCCCAGACAAATCTTTTCTGCCGCTAGGAATTCGGAAGAAGGTGGCTCATTAACTATTGTTGCAACTGCATTAATTGAGACAGGATCCAAAATGGATGAACTGATTTTTCAGGAATTTAAAGGAACAGGAAATAGTGAAATAATTCTTGATCGAAAAGTAGCTGAATTACGGCTATGGCCTGCAATCAATCTGGCATCATCAGGCACAAGAAAAGAAGAAGATCTGGTATCTGCCGATATTCTGGAAAAAACTTCATTTTTACGAAGAGCTATGTCCCCGATGAAAACGGTTGATGCGGCTGAAACTCTTCTCGAAAGGTTAGCCAAAACTTCCCGTAATCAAGAATTTCTAGATCTCATAAAAGTCTCATAACTCGTTGACAAACCATTGTTTTAAAGGCACAACAGATCTTTTGCTTTAATTTCATCCCCGTCACTCTTTTCATTCTGCATTTATGCATAATTTCTCCGAGCAATGCCTTGATCTAGCAAGATCTTTACTAAGCAATAATCTTCATCATATTAATGAAGACGGAAGCGTAACTCCAGCACCTGATGAAAAATCACGGGTGGATGAACCTGGCCATGCAGCTCTTGCCATCGGTGAATACTTTCGAGCTTCTGGAGATGTAGAGCTTGAAGGGTACGACTTATTTGATTTATCCGCTCGCTGTGTCACTCAACAAGCTTTCACAGATGAGGCTTCGGAGAATGGTTTGGCTTATGCCGCTTTGGGGCTTCTTTCTTTTGGTGCTTCTAAAGAAAGAAATTTGGTTTGGGAAAGATTGCAGGAGCCAACTCGTGAACAATTAGATGCATGCTTGATGGCTCGCTCGGACCATAAAGATCATTTCCAAGCTTTCAATATAGCCAAATCAGTTGCTAGATTTAGTTTCGGACTAACCAAAAAGGACGACACAGGAAAAGTCATTGATCGTTTTGTCGAAAGAATTGAGTCGAATAGTTCCGCTGGATATTGCAATGACAGACCCGAAGATACATGTGGAGTTTTCGATTTGTATGGTCCCCTTTCATTCATCTTTATAAGACAAGCTCTACAGTTGCATGCAAATGTCCACCTTAAGGATAGAAAATTGCCCAAGCTTAGAACTTTTTCTGAGAAATACCTGAGAATGATTCCCGATATGACCCGACAAGACGGGCTTGGATGGAATTATGGAAGATCGGTTGGCGCTTATGGTCAATTACACCCGATCAGCATGATTCTTCAATCGATGAGAGATCAATGGATCTCTCCCGAAAAAACACCGCTTTACCTGGATACGCTCAAAAGATTATTTCAGTACTTTTTCGTTACTTATTTGGATCAAGAAAAAGGTGATTTGGTCATTCGCGATTCTGACCGCAACACCACCCCAAACCATACGACCAGAATGGCAAATTTTGATGCCGCGCGTTACTTATGCCAATGGTCGAGACTCGCCAAAGTGATTGGAGGAACCTTGGCTGTACCCCCACCGAATAAATCAAAAGTCGCAGGACGATTCGTTGTTTTCGATAAATCACACAGAAAAGAACACGGGTTATTTTTGTACAGGGATGAAAATAACGGGCTACAATTCCAGCTCCCCTTGATTGGCCCGGGTAAAGAAACTACCAGTGACAACTTGGCTTTTCCTCATTGCCCAGGAATATTTGATTGGCCAGTAAACCAATATCTACCTGTCATGCTGCCCGAATTGACTTTTGGAAACAGCGTGGTTGTGCCTTCCTACTATGGTAAGAATTGTGTTACAGGTGTTGGTTTAAAGAAATCGTTTTATTTACGTTTTGATCAACCAGACCTAATCCAAACAAATGGAGATTTTGCTCACGGGCTTGGAAGTTGCCAAGTTCAATGGACCTTTGCTGAAGGTAAAATAACCTCTGAATTTTCCTTTAAAGTAAAGAACCAAGCCACCCTCGACAAGATGCGCTTAGCCCTTGTAATCGGCTCACCGCACTCAATGTATCGAATGGGAACAACCTTAAGGCAGGGCGCAGAAGGCTTACGGGCAAATGTTGAGCATGATGATTTTCAGGCCAAATGGAGTTCTTTTGAAACAGTGACTGACAACGATGAGTACAGAGGTTATGCTGGCAATACACACTATATCCAATACCTAGTTCGGGATCACCCATTGGTTATGCGGCCGGGTCAACAATACAAACTGATTGTTTCCTACGAGCCGGATATTGCTTTTGCTGACGAATAAATTTTTCAATTTATTTTCGCCCGAAAATCCGATTCTAAGAACAAAATGCTCTCCGCGCGTGTAATTCCTTGCTTAGATGTGGATGCGGGTAGAGTAGTGAAAGGTATTCGCTTTAAGGAATTAAAAGATGCGGGAAATCCAGTTGAAGTTGCCAAGGCATATCAAGAGCAAGGTGCAGATGAATTGGTTTTTCTAGATATCACAGCTTCAAGCGACGAAAGACAAACAATGCGGGAAGTTGTAGAACAGACAGTTGAGTCATGCTTTATGCCTGTAACCGTAGGTGGAGGAATACGTGAACTCAGTGATATCAGAGATATGCTTTTATGCGGTGCAGATAAAATAAGTTTAAATACAGCAGTAATACTTAATCCTGAACTCATAAACCAAGCCTCCATGCAATTCGGAAATCAGTGTATCGTCGTGGCCATTGATGCGAAGTGGGACAAGGAAAAAAATGCTTGGTTTGTCTATACCCACGGAGGAAGAAAACCAACTAATTTAAATGCGATATCATGGGCAAAAGAAGTTGTTCAGCGAGGAGCCGGGGAAATATTACTAACAAGTATGGACCGGGACGGGACCAAAGACGGGTATGACATTGCCTTAACTAGACAAATTAGTGACGCCGTCGAAGTACCAATTATTGCCTCCGGCGGAGTAGGAAATCCTCAACATATGGTCGAAGGTATATTATCGGGACGAGCAAGTGCTGCTCTAGCCGCAAGTATTTTTCATTTTGGGGAGTTTTCTATCCAACAGACAAAGCAGACAATGAGAGATGCCGGTGTTCCTGTTAGGCTCTAGATAAATTCTATTTGTTCTTCCACACTTCCAACGCCTGATCTCCCATTTTCATAAGATCAGATTTTCCATTCTTAGTAATTATATTTCCATCCTGATCAAGGATTACTAGATATGGAATTGATTTAACCTCACAAAACCTACTAGCGAATTTCGCCTCCGTTGACTGATTTTGCATGGCATACCATGGCATCGAATATTTTTTCATGTAGTTTGCCTGGGCTTTGCTGCTACCATCACCCCCAATTAAAATAACCTCAAATTCATCTGAAAATTTGTTTCTAAACTCCACCAGTTTGGGAGTAAACTTACGACAAGGACCACACCAGCTTGCGGAAAAATAAAGGCCGATGTATTTTTGATCCAAGGAGTCCGATGATAAAAAGCTACCTGAGGCATCAAGTAACTTTTCTGGAATGAGCATTTCCTTCCTGGGGAAAATACTTTTTTCAGAATTATTTTCATCTTTGCAGTGTAGTGTAGCCCCTAATAAAAAGACTAAAAGAGAGGTAAAAGCAGGCTGGAGCTTGGCTTTAAATTTCATAATTTATTATATGAAATGTCGTACCTGCCTCCAAGTTTATATCACAGATAGTTTATTATTTTTTCAAAGAATTTCATTGAAATCATGCAAATATTCTAGAGCGACTTTTTCCAAGGAATAATCTTTAGATCGAGCCCATGCGGCCCTTGAAAATTTAGTAAATTCACTCTCATTTAATTGAAGAACATGGGTCAGGGTATTGGCTAATCCACACAGTGTATCCCCTGCTTTCTTCTTAAATATAAAACCGTCAAACTCATGATTAATAAAATCTTTAAAGCATCCAAGTGAAGAGACAACTGGAACACAACCACAACTCATAGCCTCCAAGACTGATAGGCCAAATGTCTCACCTCTTTTCGCCATCGAAGGATAAACAAAGTAGCTAGCCCGCATCATTGTTTCTTTAAGTTTACTTCGATCAAAAATAGGTTCACTTAATTCAATCTGATTACTTCCTTGCTTAATTGTTTGGACTAATTTTTGTTTGAAAGAATTTCCCCCTCCTCCCTCCCCTTCTCGCCATGGACCCACTAAGCGAAGATTCCACCCAGCAACGAGTTTTTTTGGCAATCGGTTCCATGTTTCACACAAGGATAAAACTCCTTTCTCCGGATGAATTCTTCCTGCATACAGAACCGTTTTTTCCTTTTCTTCAAAGTCCACTTTGGCTGGAATGGGCCATGTTAAGGGGTAAGGTAATCTTTTAATTTTGGAAGCCAAGGAAGGTACCTGTTCAAGGCAGATATCTTTAATTGCATTGCTGGGTACTTGTAAACGAGATGCCTTCTTATAAAGCCTTAATTGTCCCTTGGGATACCTACCCACATGGACATATTGCTTACCGAAAGCTTCTTTTGGGAGGACAAGAGGGGCCCAAAAAGCATGAGTTACCAAAATATCTGCGGGAGTCATTACCTTTCTAGCTCTTAAGGCATATGGTAATTCGAGAGCCTTCAGGAGCCACGGATTTTTTACAGCCCTTGATCCCCTAATTCTTAGATGATTTACACCAGCGATGGTTTCAGTATTTTTTAGGCCTTTGTGCATGCAGGAGATATGCGTTACCTCATGTCCATGTTTCGCAAACTCTTGACCTAAAAGAAACCAAACAGATTCAATGGCACCACCTTTAATTGGAGGAACGGGAAGAAATGCACCCTGCAAAATATTGATCTTCACATGTAATCAAAGCTTTATCGCTTATTTGCAATATCGATAATTTTTTCCGCAGTACTGTAAATATCAAGCTTTTCTTTAAAACAATTAATTGCATGCAGTTTCTTGGATTGTACTTTTCCAGAAATCCACTTGTTAATCAAATTATCTACACCTTCCTGACTATCATTATCCACAAAACCAGCATCGTACTGCAAGATTTCGCGATACAAGTTTACTTTATTTGTAATCAAAACAGGTGTACCCACCGAACATGCTTCGGCCACGACCATTCCATAATTTTCCTGGTGGGAAGGTAAGATCATTGCATCGGCAGATCTCAAAGCTCCCCATTTTAAATCCCCTTCAAGCATTCCAGCCCATAGCACACCACGAGTGGAATTATAAGTTCTGAATAATTTTTGTGTATATCCACATTGATTATTGATTGGACCTGCAATAATTAAAGCATGCTCTAATTTTGCCTGTTTCACAAAAGATGATAAGAGTAAATCCAGTCCTTTTTTCGGGTGTATCCTACTCATATACAAAAGAAGCTTTTTCCCTTTGATACTGGTAAATTTATTCTTAAACAAGGCATTTTGTTTTACTTCACCTGCAGGCGGATCTCCAACTCCAAGCCCGGTAACAATTTGTTTACAATCAAATGGCCAAAATGTTTTGCTGGAAAGTCTTTTCTCCTCTTCCGTGGTAAAACAGACCGCAGAGGCATTCTTCATGATATTGGATTGCTTCCAAAAC
The DNA here is from genome assembly GCA_902569115.1 of uncultured Verrucomicrobiota bacterium. GTDB lineage: Bacteria > Verrucomicrobiota > Verrucomicrobiia > Opitutales > Seribacteraceae > Seribacter. The sequence goes on from CACFTI010000004.1 coordinate 94,941, forward strand.
CAGTACAATTGTTTTTTTAGATGTTTGAGAGGGTAGTTTTCCTTAAACCAAGGATCTAGCATCCCATGAGGAAAGACTATATATGGAATATCGTATTTTCTTTTAAATCTAAGTGCAATTTTGCCAGGCCACTGCCATAAGCCGTGTGCGATAACCAAATTAGCTCCAAGCAGTGGATTAAGCTGTTTAGATGTAGGATTATCAAAGACAAAATTCTCTACATTTTTATTTTTGAATGCGTCACTCAGATCGCAAACTGCTTTCGCGACTCCTCCTGTTCGAGGGTCAAGAGAATGAGTCAACTGGACTATGCTCAAAATGGAAAAGTTACAGAACTATTCGTAAGAAAAATATTTTTGAGTAACCGGATCCCAAAAAGTTGCTTTGCTTGTTTTATGCAAATAAAAAGCCACCCATTTTGCAGCTTGGTTATCATAGAGCCAAAGGTAATTAGACTCTCCATCCATACCTTCCCAAATCTCTTTTGTGGTGCCAAGCCATCCGGCATTGGGAAGATATAGCCATACCTGATCATCACTGGTCCCATCTACATAAACCCATCCAAGAACATCATGATAAATCCAGGGAAAGCCATCGTCATTAAAATAACCAAGCCATTCCAGCCATTTCCATCCCGGAGATGCAGGAAGTTCGTCTGCCATACGTGATATTGAGTACCCACCAAAACGATTGAAGTATCGTGGGTCTTTCATAAGTTTGGCAATTTTATCTTCTTTGCTGAGTGAGTGAAACTCAGTGATTAATTTATCGGTAAGCGATTCTAAATTGTCTGCCCATAGTGCAACAATCAAAGCTGCAGTTTCGTAATAACTTCTTTTTTCAGGGGCACCAAGTATCATGGGTTGATTATCAATTAATTGTTCGGCAATCATATTGGTAACAAAAAGAGTGGCAGGAAGTCCACCGGCATTCAAATATTGATTGATCGGTATGGGTTGCACAGTGGGAAGCACAATAGCATTGTTATTGCCACCACCCTGAGTCACACCGTAACCAAAAGATGCATACATTGCGAGTTGCTCAAAAATTGCCAACTGCTGTGCGTAAAGTGCTTCAGGTGAATTTGGATCAAGTGATGCTATACGGAAAGAGGCTTGCAATTCCTGTGCTGGTGTTGGTGGATAACCATACTTATTAGAGAAGATAATCTTCACAAAGTCTCGTCGATTTTTGTCATAATTGGTAGTGCCAACGGCGTCTATACCGGGTGGGGGGGTTAACATGGGCACTCTACCGTGCAAATCAGTAAAATCATTCGATGCGAGTGTTTCGTCCACAAAGGATTCAATCCTAAAGGCAGGTGGAGGAAAACTTGTGGGGTCCTGATCATCTGTTTGAAAACGAATCTCCTGCAGAAGCGAATACCCATCCCCATCTGTATCTCCAGATCCATCGGCATTATTATTAGGCGTGGCCGAATAGGTATTAAGGATTTCCTCTACTTTAGTGGTTAGTGGCCATTGCCCTGTCATGATATGGTATCCACCTATTGAGTCTACCATGTTCTGAAAACTGTCCCGATTACTGACTTTCGCCGCCCAGTTCAAAAAAGATTGATTTTCAAATAAATAACCACCGGTGTCAATTTGTTCAGTCAAAGCATTAGTAACTTCTGCTTGTGAAGGGTTAAAACCTAGTAGATCATTGAATGTTTGGTTTACGGCGGATTGGGGATCACTAGCCAGGTTTGGCTCGGTTACTTTTATCTTTACTGTATTGGAAAAGATAGTGGGTGAAAATAACGCCACTCCACCAAATGCATTTGTTATTGTATAATCTTCGGCAATCATTGTACCAAACAACTCTACAATGCCATCCGGCCCTGCCTGATTTAAGTCGATTATTAAATCTCCAACAAAAACTCCTGTGCCCCATCCTGTCTCAGTAGCCACACTGACAAATTCTCCATTTGCCATAATAGCCATACGCCTTGGAATCCGGGTGAAATTAGGATTTTGATTGATGGTTGGATCAGAAGAAAAACCTAATAGAAATGGAGTCAAACTACCCACAACTTCAACTTTGAATTCGACCGACTGACCCTCTGAAAATTCTTCCATATTATTCGGGGCTTTCACAATCGTAGAAGGAAGAACCGTTGATCCACCTATTACACCTTGAAAAATATCACTAAATCTATTTCCAGAGTAATCTATACCAACAATTGCCATTTCGTAGCCTCCCTCAATCAATGCATTCGATTCGGTGGTTGGAGTAAAAGTGTGATAGTAGGGGGCTTGATGATCGACTTTGACCAGCTTTCCATTTAAATAAAACTCCACCCGACTCAATCCATCATCAAGGTCATCGTAGGCGGCCAGAAGTGTAAGTTGAGAGCCTAAAGTAACTGCAAATGCAGTCGGATTATTACGAGTTGTAACCATAGGCATAATTTCTGCAGCACCACTAGGCACAAGCCCTCTAGATGGTTCAACAAACAATCTTTCAGAATAAAGTGTTTGGTTTTGAAACTGATTTTCAGCGACAATTGAAATAGTATAATTACCCTCTTCCGTTGGCGAAAAGACAGTTGAAAAAGGCCAGCTGTTATCCGTTGACCATAAAGTTCCATCTACATAGAAAGTGACTGAATCAAAGTTAGAATCATCGACCTCTGGTTTTAAACTTAAATATATTGAAGAACCTGCAGTGAAAATAGGGATCATTTCAAGTTGGGTCGCCCCAAGTAAGATTGCTTCATCATCTGCACTTACATCACCATTGACTTCCAAAGCACCATCTTCAGTTATCAGGGCTACGGTATATTCAGATGAAGTTTGAGTTCCATTCGTAAACCGTATTACTTGGTCTACAACCAAATTTTCAAGGGTGCTCTGCGGTAGGCCAGCGATTGAGGTGATGGATACAACCCCTTCCGCTGTTCTTCTTCCCGATCGCCTGCTTAAACTTATTCTTAGCGGAGCTGCATCAAGCGTTGGATTGATTGAACCAAGCTGGGGTTGCTCATCAAAGTCATCCGAAACTCCAACAAATACCGTATTAATGTCAGAAATGGCATGATTACCTTCATTGTCGACTGCCATTGCATAAACTTCATAAATTCCTGAAGGAGGATCCCAGACATGAAAAAATGGGCCGGTTCTATTAAAATCCCTAATCACTTGCCCATTGGCAAAAAACTGAACTTCCTCAACCACACCGGTACCGTTCGAACTATTTGCCTCGTCAGAAATTTGAGCCGAGAGAAATATGGATTGGCTAGCCTCATAGAAAGAATTCAATCCTGTGAAATTAATCGATGGAACAGTAGTACTACCTGTAGTGGAAGTAACAGTGGAAGTTCCACTCAAACTTTTATTTCCACTACTATCCCTAGCTACGGCAGTTATTACATACACACCTGGGCCAGTATAGTTTGTATCAACCTTATTTGGGTCATCCGCGTAAGGATAATTAGGGTCATTATGGGGGTCATTGGGACTCCACGCTATACCATATGGATAGCCATACTGAGTGAAATTGGGTTCGAAAAGTATCTCATCTTTATATTTATGACCATTTACATAGAATTGAACCCCCATAATTCTACCGTCTGGATCAAACGATTCTGCTGATAGATAAATGGTAGATGTGGAAGTTACCATTTTTTCATTGCCGGGGTAGACAAAATTTACTTCAGGAGGTTGTGATGATAACAATTTTGGAGAAATTATAATCTTCGAATTTTGCCGAATATCTATGTTTGTCATAGTATCCTGAAAAGTACCTGCCTCATTTCCTAGAAAATCCCGTGCAATAACAGATAGCTCATGCTCTCCTTGGGTAATTCCCCTCATATCTAGTTCTTTGACAAAAGCCTCAGCGTGGCCATCCCCCTTTACTATTCCTTGGGATGAGCCATCTACAAAAAATTCAACTTCTGCGATACCCGCATCTGAGGAAGCCATTGCAGAAACCACCGTTTGACTTCCTGCAGCTAAGGTAAACTCATCTTCTGTCCCGAGAGTAACAGACACACCCGAACCTTCAAATCTTGTGGTAGAAAAAGTGGTTGTATCAGAGATTACAGTGTTACCAGTCATATCAATGGCCATCGCATAAACATCATAATCGCCTGGTTCATCTGCGGTATAAATGAAAGAATATGGAGGTGAAGTTTTATTATCTTCATTTTTTCCGTTCACAAAAAACCTCACTACTCTAATTGGCTCGGCAGTTGGCTGGACGGAAAACTCAAAGTTCATCGGTGCCTGCGTAAAACCGCCTACCAACCTCACTCGACTGAGAAGTAAATCATAGAAAGGGAAACTTCGAAAAGGTATAGCAATGGGAAAGAAAGTTCCGTCATTAAGAACATTGGAAACGCTCGATGTAGTTTGATTGTTATCTATTAAAGGTAACCTTGAAGTATTGAGGCCATTAGGCTCTATATAAGGCATGAAGTCTCCATCTCTTGTTTCAAACTCGAGTCTTGGAGATACAGTGTACCCATATCCATTTCTAGGGTTTCCATTAACATCCAAAACAAGTCCGAAACGGTAATCATAGAAAAGAATCGTGCCAAATTGATCTGTGAATGGGAGACGGTCCGTAGTAAGTTGGGCGGGTTCTCCATATCCAATATTTCGAATGACCGGAAGAAGAGAAATAGAAAAATTATCATCATAACCGCTGCCTCCATCATTGGTAACATTTATACTGGTTACCATACCATATTCAGAAGAAGTAGTATCTCTATTTACAATCACTTCAAATTCAGCATCTTGACCATCTGATGAAATTTCTATTCTTGGTGCTGCAAGAAATCCACCACCTGCTGCCTTTTTTAAATCGATTTTCTCGATCGCCCCGTTTCCAGCCAGAGAAACATCGAAATCCCCATTCGCGGTAGTCAACTTGTAACTTCTGGGACCTGCCGCAATCGAAATTAAAGGAGTAGCCGAACCTGGTGTTACCGAAATATTAAATACATCCGTGCTGACATAATTTCCGCTGTTATCACGTGCCACGGCAAATATACTGCGGATGCCTGCATTTGGTCTATCTAAAGGTACTGGAAATGTGGCAAAGTCCTGAGGGACTCCCTGCCTTCTAAAAATTTCACTACCTAAGGGCTGACCATCCACATAGAACTGTACGCCCACCAACGTGCCATCTCGATCATTACCCGTTGCTGATAGACGAGTAGAGGAAGTTGTGGTTAAAGAGTCAAAACCAGGATTCTGTAACTGAACAGTAGGTGGTAATGAATCAAACTTAGAAACCGTAATCGTCCGAGGCAAACTGGCACCTAGTGTTACATTCGCATCGTTGACCGCAATAACTTGAAAAACATGTTCACCCGGAAGACCCGTATTGAAAGTCCCTGACCATCGGTTGGTAGAAAATTCGTTTTGAAAATGAGTAAGTGCAGCAAATTGATAATCTCCACCGTGAGGTCGATTATTTACCAGTAAAAACACATTATGAATATCGTCGTCATCATAATCAATCTGAGCAATTACCGGAATCTTTGAGTTCGTACCGAAAGTAAATGTTGCCAGGTCATTTGGGTATAACATGTCTATTTCGATTTCAATGTTTGAGAGCTCAGTCTGCTTGCGGTCGACATAATACACATCCCTAATTCCATTAGAGTCTAAAAACTGATTATTCGATACACCGAAAGCCAATCCACCAGATAAATTGGAGTCAGAGGAAAAGAATACATGCCTACCATTACCGCTTATAAAGGGAAAACGATTGCTAGGCATTGAAGAAAGTCCGGTTTCAGGAAGAAAATTTACTGGTTGGCCGTAATGACTGCGACTTATTCTTTCACTCTTTTTGGTTTCATCATTATAAAGATAAACATCGTCCGATGTTGTGTCTTCAAAAACATCTAAAATAAGTGCCCCCGATGCGGTCTGATCGGTGAAAGTACCGCTCAGAACTTCCGAAAAGCCATGAATAACAGGAAGCGGACCAATTGTGGGTGTTGCTCTCGTGTATCCGTCTCCGCTAAAAAGCATGTTGCTTTTTTCAATGATTCTAACCGATGTGGGATTATCAGTTTCAAAGCGACCTGAAATTGCACGAAAAGTCAGATCGCCTCCAAAGAGTGGGGTAATTACAGGGCCCACCATGGTATCAGTATTATTTTTTGGCATACTCCATTCCCTTGCAATAATATCGACTATATCATCGCGAATATCTTCCAGAGGGCGCGGATCAACAACGGTGCCAATTGTTACCGTGTTAGAAACCGAACTGTTATTTGTAGGTGCGAAATCTATGACTATAGTTAAGTTATCATCCGCAACTGTAAGATTAGTTCCCAACAAACTAGTGGCAGACAATAATTTCATTTCAAACTCCTGTTCCAAATAAACTCCACCGAGTGAATCAATGCGAATAACCGAAGGATCTATTTTTGCATCTGGCATACCATTGGAGTCAGTATCGACTCCATCACCTTGAATTTGAATAAGGGTTTGCAGTCCTTTGACGCTGTCCTCCACCCCTTTATAGCCCATTCCATGTTCCAGCATCTCTACACGATAGACCTTTCCCCCTCCGGTTCGATCTTCAGCAAAACCCTGAATTTGCGGGAACCGCAGAATCCCGGCTTCAAAACCTGAACCATTTCGGGGTTCTTTCACACTTATTCGTGTTTGATCTAAATTATAGTTTTCTCCCTGATTGATGATATTGATTGAAGAAATTCTACCGATAGCATCGACCTCATATTCTGCAATTGCTCCTGAACCGCTTCCGGAAAGGTCATCTATTGAAAGAAAACCATTTGAATAACCAGAGCCCGGGTCCTGTACTTCAATCTCTCCAATGGGACCCACCAAAATGGCCCTTGCCTTCGCTAAATTAGCTGGCTGGTTGTAATAAACTTTCCCATTTGGCAAAGTCACATTTGAATCCAAAAGATTAGAAGATTTTGTGGAATATACTATCAATGAGCCATCAAAGTTTATTGAAGGCTCACGACTACGCATATTACCCCCAACGCCCTCAAAACTTTGGCTTACTCTTTCTAAGCTTCCACCTGGGTTATCAAAGTCGACCTTAAAGATTTCACCCAACGGGTGAGTAAGGTTTAAATGTATATCTGCCTCTTGGCTCGGTGGAGGATAATTGGGATCAGTTAAAACTGTCACTTGAGGATCTATATAATCTTTACCCGAATTAAGGATTCTAATACCATTTGGTAATATCTGTCCATATTGGTCGATTCCCCCATTCACAAAGGAAAGTACCGCACCTGATCCCTGGTCATCGTTGTCGCTTACTATTAACTCTAAATTCCCAAAATATCCTACACCCCCGTTTTCAACCACAATATTTGACACCCCTCTTGCCCTTACAAGATTACTGGCAGAGGAAACAAAAGCTACGACCCTTCCGTCACCACTTATTACGGGATGTTCGGATGGCCCTGTAGTTTGTTCAAGTAGTTCAGTAAGACTTAACAACCATGTTTGGTTTGAATCCAAATCATGCGCAAAAATGTCAGGAAAACCATTCGTATCGCCTGTTACTAAATCGGATGCGTCAGATGAGAAAACCACACGCGTACCGCTATGGTCAATGGAGGGAAAATGACTCTCATTATTTCCAAAGGTAACGATTCTAATCTCCCCAAAAGTTCCGATATTGGTATCCCATAGATAAATCTGTTGGGAAGAAGTTTGGCTACCATTAGCCGCAAGATTAGTTGCTTTAGAATGAAACACTACTTTTGTCCCATCACCATTAACTTTAGGGTAAAAACTTGGTCCGTTTCCTTCTTCTCGAGCAGGGACATTATAAGCCCTGATTAACTGATTATTGATCGTTCTGAAAAGAAACACATCTGCATGTTCATTTTGATCATCTGGCACAAGATCGTTTGCAAATGAATGAAAAACTATAACACTACCGTCTGCACTCATTTGGGGTCTTAAGCTATGCCTGTTTCCTCCAAAAACATTATTTGTGCTTAATAAAGATCTTGAAACTAAAACAGGGGGATTGTTTTGAACGATATCTCTATACCAAATTTGTTGCACACCATCTGCGTCTATTTGTTCATAAGTTACAAAACGTCCATCCGAGCTTGCAGTTGGACGTTCGGTTGGGAAATTTCCCGCAACATTTCCATTGTTTTCGGGATTTAATAAAGAAACTCTAGTATTATTTTTGGACCGCAGGGTGATAACTGGTGTATTCTCTAGTGGGAATGTTGTCCTGCCACTAGAACTATTAATGTCAACTAATAGATAGTAATCTCCCTCAAAATTGTCAGGTAATTGCTGGATCCAATCAAAAGATATATTTTCATTTGGCAGGAGTCCCGCCCCTAAGCCATTCTCACCATCAATATCGAATTCACGCAGAATCATATCGCCTGCACCTGAGGAAGGATCATATACATCATCTTCGGACAAAATGGTACGGATTACAAAATTATCTCCTG
>CACFTI010000005.1 GCA_902569115.1 uncultured Verrucomicrobiota bacterium
CAAGCGTTCAAGATTCGGGGTTTCGTAAAGAGCCGTATGGCCATAAAGAGTGGTGTCAGCCCATCCCAGGTCGTCGGCCATGATAAAAACGACATTTGGTTTTGCAGAGAATGCAGTGGAAAATGCACAAAGAATAAATACGAATTGGATTAGAAGATTTTGAGGACGAACATTCATGGGTGTCGGGGAGTGTAGTGAATGCGAAACTAAGAACTTAATCGTTCTGTTTATTCTTAGAATTTGGTGGGCTTGCATTCGAATCCAATTCAGCAAGTTTAATCATTGCATCTACTCGTCCTGCATTCCTTTTAGATTCCAGTAATGCAACAATCGCTATTACGATGGCATATAGCCCCCAAATGGGTATTATAGCTGTAAATATACAGAAATAAATAAGCATGCCGAATAGAAGCAGGGATGTAATCAGACCAAACAGGTAACGCCCCGTATAATATTCCAATGCAGATTCGCTGATTCTTTTTCTGAGGGATTCTTTGGCTTCAGCCTCTTTGAGGATGAAATTCGCCATGGCTTTTTCGTTTTTCATTTCACTTTAAATAAAGATGTAATCGATCTTTATTTTCTTACGGATTTGTAGAGCTAAATCAGCTTATTTCTTCTTTTTACCTTCTTTGGCGTGATAAGCCGCTAGTTGGTCCAAAACTTTCTGGCTGGCTTATGCATCGCTGGTTCCTGCTCCTGGTACGAAATCACCATATGGACGGGGTCCCAGTTCTTTTACTGTTTTCGTAAGTATCACTTTCATTTTTTTAAGTTGTCCGGCATAACTCGAATCGTTAGCCACATTTTTTTGTGAATTCGGATCTTTGGATAAGTCATATAGTTGATCAGCAGAAAAAATATCTGAATGGAAATACCTTGCTCTGGAAATTCCGCTGCTTAAGCCAAGCAAGGTTTTATAGGCACGATCGGCCCGTTTACTTAATGCACCAGTAATCTGTTCATCTGTGTAGCGAATACTTATGTATTCAAAGGCTTCCGTCTTGATCGCCCGGGCTGCTCCCTGTTCTCCATAGATATATTTTCGGATGGAAACTGTAGGATCCTCAAACATGGCAGCCAGGCTTTTGCCGTCGATATGATATTTCTCTGGAATCTTGGCCTTGGCCAATTCGAACCAGGTGGGGACAAAATCGGTATTTTGCAAAAGGCCACGGCTGACCGAGCCGGGCTTGATCACTTTGGGCCAACGGATCAGGCAGGGGATTTCGGTTCCGCGGGTTTTGATCAAAGATCCTTTCCTTTCCGATCCATGATCCGAAACGAAGACCACGATGGTGTTGTCGGCAATGCCGAGCTTATCGAGTTTATCGAGGATGAGTCCGAGGCTGTCGTCCATCCACAGGTACCCGACCTCCGCTTCGGTTAAACCGGCTTTTTGTATTCGTTCCCATACCGATTTCCGATCGATCAACCCTAGGGGTTTTTTTAGGTAACCCTCTCCAGTTGCCAGTTCTTTTTCCATCATTGACTTAAACCATTCCCCATTTGGTCCATGAAGAAGAGTGGAGCAGCAGTGCAAATAGAAAGGCTGGTCCTTGTGCTCCTCAATAAACTCCAGAGCAGCCTTTGCGGTCCAGTCCGGATTGTGGCCTTTGAAGGGTTGCTTCAGGTTTCCCCAGTAAATGTTTTTGGCCCAGGTAAAACCGTTCTTTTTGATTAATTCCCGCTGAAGTTTTTCGAGTTTGAATTTCCTCTTATTCAACTGATCGGAGTATTTGGCATTTTTAGGAACATAGAGATCACCAAAGAGGGACCCTTCCTTTGAATGATCGGTATCGTGGACATGATATTTGCCAACAAAGCCGGTGGCGTATCCGGCATCAGCGAGAACCCGTCCGACATTCATTCTGTCAGATTCCAACCCAACATTGAAGGCAGGCAGTGCTTGGGTACCTTCCGGGCATTCATCGAGAAAGGTGTTGGAATGAGAGGAGCTGGCGTAGCGTCCCGTAAGGAAGGTATATCGCGAAGGGGTGCAGACCGTACTGGTCACGTGTGCATTATGGCAGATCATTCCTTCCTTGGCCAACCGGTCGAGGTTGGGGGTAAGGACTTTCCCTCCGTATGGGCTGGTCTCAGGCTTATCGTAATCGTCGACCAGGAAGACAATGATGTTGGGTCTTTCATCCTTCTCACCGTGTGATGGGCAAAGAAAAACGAATAAAAAAAGGAAGGCGAAAAGGAAATGGAGGGTTATTTTCATAAGGATCGAATTCAAGGGATTCATGGCCTGATTTAACTAACTGAAAAACCCGGGAATAAGTTTCATTAAAATTAATTCTTCCCAAATAAGTTTTGTTTTTCTGCAAGGATAACTCTGAAATCCTCCAGCCTTTCTTTAAGATGATCTTTCTGTGCGAGGTTATTCTTTTCCTGGGGGTCGTTTCGTAAATTATAGAGTTCCTCTCCATCCGGCCATTTGCCGTACCGCCAGTTTTGGTTCCGTAATGCGTATCCAAGGTTTTTAGGTCCCCGGGTGACCACACTGTATGCATATTTCCTTTTATCCAACCTCTCGGGATGCCCGAGGAGCGGGCGGAGTGATATCCCCTGTAAATGATTTGGAGCTTCCAAACCTGCTAAGTCAGCAAGGGTGGGATAAATATCAATTAATTCAACCATCGCTTCCGAAGTGGTTCCACTTTTGGAAAGACCCGGTACCCGTACGATGAAGGGTACCTTCGCTCCGATGTCAAAAAGCGTGACCTTACCCCAGATGAAATGATCTCCCAGGTGGTAGCCATGATCAGAAGTAAAAATGATAATGGTGTCGTCCCAGAGGCCCTGTTTCTTAAGACTATCTATCACCAGACCGAGCTGAGCGTCGATGAAGCTTACACAGGCATGATAGGCCTGGATGTATTCTTTTCTAAGTGGATGATTTTCCTTGGCGAATTCAAAACCGAAGGCTTCGTAGCGCTTGGAGAGGGCGGAGGAGGGAATGAAATTCCACAGGTTTGGCCGGTCATTCTGGTAGGTTATTTTATCGAATGGATAGAGATCAAAATATTTGTCCGGTGCGAGAAAGGGAACATGTGGTTTTTGTAAACCCAGTGAAATGAAGAAGGGTTTGCCCCCATAACTTTTGTCCTCCAGCCATTGGACGACTTGTCGGGCATTTTTGCCGTCTTTGTGCTGGTCATCCCGTAATCCGCTTCTTCCTTTGCCCGGTGGAGTTTGCGCATTCAGTTTCGCGGATACTTGCTTTTGAATTTCCTTCCATTTTTTCTTGTTTGGCTGTTTATCGATCGAGCCGTGCTCTGCTTCGAACTTCACGCGTGCTTCGCGGACGACCGCGAGTTCGTCATTTTCAAAGCGCATATTTTCATGCCAGGCTATTTCTCCATGATCGCTCTTGGTGTTGTGGAATACTTTACCCACACCGGCGGTCCAGTATCCGTTCTGCTTGAAAAACTGAGGCATGGAAACCGTGCCTGGCCGGGTTTTTCGGATATCGAATGTGTTGTTGAGCACGCCGGTGCTTTGGGGATAAAGACCACTAAGAAAAGAAGCACGAGAAGGCCCACATACGGGATACTGACAAAAGGCACGATTAAAGGTGATCGACTCATTTGCCAGTCGTGTCAGGTTGGGCGTGCTGATGTTCTTGTATCCGGAACTGGAAACATGGGTGTTGAGATCATCGCAGACCACGAAGAGAATATTTTTCTTTTTTTCTTTTGGTTTAATGACAGGAACCTTGGAGGTAACGACCGGACGATAGACTGTGGTTTTTGGTAAGTTTCCCTTGCCTGGAATCCATTTGTAGGAACCATCCTTTACGAAGAGGTCACGCCTCGCATTCAGTTTCTTGGCAGGTGGAGCGAAGTCCTTGGGGGCGAGAGATGCCAATTGGGTTTTAAGTCCTGTATATTTTTCCAGTCCGGCCAGGTTGGTCCATTCGTACGGATCTTTGTTTAGGTTGTAGAGTTCCTCACCATCCTCTCCGTATCGGATGTAGCGCCAGTCACGATTGATGATCGCATATTCTCCCGGATGCATATGGGGAAGAAAAATGGAGCGGTCTTCTGCTTTGTCCGGGTCGGCTAAGGTGGATCCGATGGAAGTTCCTTCCAGCTTTTGCTTGGTTTGAGGAAGTCCGCACATCTCGACAAAGGTCGGATACATATCGATCAGACTGACGCTGACATTCGTTGTCTTGTTCTGAGCAACTCCAGGACCTGACCAAATAAACGGAACATTGGAGGTCCTTTCCCAAAGGGTGTGCTTCCCCCAGTCTCCTTTTTCTCCAAGGTGGTAACCATGATCGCTCCAGAGAACCACAATCGTGTTGTCTGCATATGGGCTTTGGTCCAGGGCGTCGAGCACCCTGCCAAGCATGGCGTCGGCATAACTGATGGATGCGAGGTAGCCATGGATCGCATCATCCCAGGCATTGAGAGACTGTAGTTTTTGTACGATTCGGGAACGGCCCGTTTTCATTTTTCGGATCTTCTCGGGGAGATCATCCAGATCATCTTCTTTGATGGGCGGGAGTTGGATGTCTTTCGGGCCGTAAAGATCAAAGTACTTCTGGGGGCAGTAGTTCGGGTAGTGTGGAGCATAAAGCCCGACTGCGAGGAAGAATGGCTTTTCATGTTGCTTTTTTAATTGTTCGACTGCCCAGTTGATCCTTTTCGTATCCGCCATTTCCTCTTCTTTCTGATTGGGTATTCCTGCCCATTCGAGAAACATACCTCCGGTTATCTCCTGTCCCCGGTTGTAAATACTTGCGGGGAAGGGCTCAGGGAAGGGAGTCTCTGCGCTCCATGAATTCATGGGCCATCCCGTTTCTCTTTGATCGGGGTTGCGCAGAAAGAAGTGAGTCCAGTCTCGCACATCAATGGCGCCTGCCGGATGATGGAAAAGTTTTCCCGCTCCGAAAGTGGAATATCCCGCCTTGGCAAAACTGGTTTGCAGGGATTCGATTTCCGGATGTTCCACGAAGTAATTGGCACTTTGATAGCAACCGGTGGTAGAGGCGAACTGGCCTGAGAAAATGGCTGCCCGACTTGGAGCACAAAAGACTCCTGCGGTGTGGGCATTGGTAAAATTGACGCCGCTCTTGGCAAGCTTATCGATATTGGGAGTGATAGCCCGGGGAGTCTTGCCGAGACATCCAATCCAATCATTCATGTCGTCCACAGCAAGAAAAAGGACATTAGGCTTATTCTTTGCCTGCAGCGGGATGTGTAGAAATAGAAAACTGAAAACCAGTGAACAAATAGAATGAATAAGTGAGTTCATGGTTTAGTCTTTAATTTTATATAGCTTACGAAGTCGATGGAGTTCTTTTTTCATTGACTCGATATTGGCGGTTTGGGATTTATCGGCGTATAGGTTTTTCATTTCCATGGTATCTTTTTGGAGATCGAAGAATTCCCAGGTGTTAAGAGTATCGCCCGGAAAACGGATCAGCTTTTGTTTGCCATCCGTTACGCCGTAATGAATGGGGACCCCGTGTCCACCTGCTTCATAGTAATGATAGTAATGTGTAATTCTCCAGTCTTTCGGAGTATAACCCATGAAAAGAGGAAGTAAGGATTCTCCCTGCATATCCTTAGCGGGTTCCGCTCCGGCGAGTTCCAGGAAAGTGGGGGCGAAATCCAAGTTGGAAACCAATAATTCATTTTTACTCGAAGGCTTAATCTTATTTGGCCAGCGGACAAGCAGGGGAGTGTGCAGGCTTTCTTCATACATCCATCGTTTGTCGAACCATCCATGTTCGCCAAGCCAAAAGCCCTGGTCTGAACTATAAATTACGATGGTGTTTTTAGTAAGTTTTTTACTATCAAGGTACTCGAGCATCCGGCCAATGTTCTCATCCACCGCTTTTACACAGCGTAGATAGTTCTTGATGTATCTTTGATAATGCCAACGGGTACGTTCTTTCCCTGATAGTTTTGCCTTGATGAAGGCTTCGTTTTTGGGGCGGAAGGCATTGTCGAACTGTTTAAACTGTTCGGGAGTAAACTTGCTTGCATAGCTGAGCATCAGGCGTTTCTCACCAATATGATCGGCAATGCCCATTTTGTGTTGAGCGGAAGCGGGACTACGACCTGAAAAATCGTCAAAGAGGGTGGGGGGTTCCGGGATTTCCATATCATCGAATTCATGGAGATGTCGAAGGGCTGGTTCCCATTTACCGTGAGGAGCCTTGTGCTGGCACATGAGAAAGAACGGTTTGTCGGGATCACGGTTGTCCAGCCACGTAAGTGCCTGATCCGTGATTACATCCGTGGTGTAACCGACATGGTTGATATTTTTCCCATTGGTAAAAAGCATAGGGTTGTAGTACTGCCCCTGTCCTTTCAGAACCTCGAAATGATCGAATCCTGTGGGTGTGGATTTAAGATGCCATTTTCCGACGATTGCGGTTTGGTACCCTTCCTTTTTCAAGAGTTTGGGGACGGTTTGCTGGCTACCATCAAATACATTTTTATTGGTCAACTGGCCATTCAGATGTGAGTACTTTCCGGTAAGGACGACCGCACGGGAAGGAGCACATATTGAATTGGTGACAAGGCAGTGATTAAACATCATGCCTTCCTTTGCAATTCGATCGAGATGAGGAGTGGGAGCAATCTTGGCTAAGGGGCCGCCATATGCAGAAATGGCATTTAAGGCATGATCATCGGTAAAGATGAAGAGGATATTGGGTTGTTTACTGCAAAGTGAGTGCAGGCTGAGACTAAGAAACAAAAGGCAGAAAGAAATTTTTTTCATATAAGTTATATGTAACAGTCCGGATATTTATTACTTTTGAGATGAATATTTGGCTTTATCTGTCTATAGATCGAGTTAATAAGCGGATATGCGTAAAACAATTATAACTACGATAGGGTTGTTTCTTGGGTTATGGGGATCGTCATTCTCGGCTGACAAAAAACCAAATATTTTGATTTTGTACGCGGATGATCTTGGCTATGGCGATCTCAAAATCCTGAATCCCAAATCCAAGATTCCCACTCCGCATCTTGAAAAATTGGCCAAGGAGGGAATGATTTTTACCGACGGACATTCTTCTTCCGGGATCTGTACTCCCAGTCGCTATGCCATGCTGACCGGTCGTTATCATTGGAGGAAGTTTCATGGTATCGTAAATGCATTTGGGTCTTCAGCCTTTAATTCTGAGAGGCTCACTTTGCCCGAGATGTTGAAAGAATGTGGATACAACACCGCAGTCATTGGTAAGTGGCACCTCGGATGGAATTGGGATGCCATTAAAAAGCCGGGAGCTAAACCGATTAAGCAAGGCAAGAAGTCCGGATTTGGCCCGGATGCCTTCGACTGGTCCAAGTCGATACCCGACGGTCCTTTGGCTCATGGTTTTGATTATTACTTCGGGGATACGGTGATTAACTTTCCGCCTTATTGTTGGATTGAGAACGACAAGGTGGTGGACGTCCCCGACACTATGATGGACACTTCCAAATGGAAAAAGATCAAAGAGGGAGGCTGGGAATGCCGGCCGGGTCCGATGTTTTCCGGCTGGGATCCGTATGAAAATATTCCCACCACTACGCGGAAGGCGGTGGAGTATGTAAAAAAACAGGTAAGCAACGATAAGCCTTTCTTTCTTTATTTCGCCTTTCCGTCACCACACGCCCCGATTATTCCAAACGACGAATTTGATGGTAAGTCAGGTGCGGGACCGTATGGCGATTTTGTTTATGAAACCGATGACGCCTGCGGCCGAATTCTCAAGGCACTCAAACAGAGCGGACAGGCAGATAATACGATAGTTATTTTCACTGCTGATAATGGCCCTGAAAAGTATGCTTATAAACGCGATCAAACTTTTGACCACTGGTCAGCTGAGCCTTTTCGTGGATTAAAAAGGGATATTTATGAAGGGGGGCATCATGTGCCTTTCATCGTCAAGTGGCCAGGCGTCACCAAGGCGGGAAGTACCTGTGATAAGTTAGTTTCCCAAATTGATTTTATGGGAACAATTGCTTCTTCACTCGGGTACAAACTACCGGATGGTGCTGCGGAAGATTCTCATGACCTGTTGCCTTTGCTGAAGGGAAAAAAAGCTAATCCTCGATCCGTCCATGTTCATAATACAAGGACGGATGCTTGGGCCATTCGGGTGAGTGAATGGAATTTAGTAACTGGGAAGTCAGGATATCATTCGGGCCGGGTAAAGGCATGGGAAGAAAAACGGAATTATCCCGCGGATGATGATGACCCGGTCGAGCTATACCATTACGCCAAGGATATTAGTCAGCGAAATAATCTGGCCAAGAAATTCCCCGAAAAGGTGGATGAATTAAAAAAGGAACTGCAAGTTGCGAGAGAGCGTGGCTTTACCGCTCCCAGACTTTTAAAATAATAACGGACACTGGGTTATTTTTGTGCGTAAGCCCATCCATGGCCCGTTCCAATACGATCGTCGGACCTAGAGAGCTTTGGGATCTTGCCCAAAGGGGCGAGGGTCTTGACCCAAGCTTTGTGCTTCGAGGATAGTTGACTCACAACTTGTGGGTGTTTCCTTGCCACATTATTCATTTCCTCCGGATCGGCCGCCAGATCGAATAATTGCCAATCATCCTTGGCGTACTTTTTGTAAAGTCTCCAATTCTTCCAGCGCACAGCAATAAGATGTCTTCTTTCAGCATCTCCCGGTTCGTTGTTGAGCCAGAAAAGATACTCGTGGGGTTCTTCCTTATTTTTTCCCGTGATGTAGGGAATCAAGTTTACTCCATCGCAATGCTTCGGGATGGGCAAGCCGGCTACCGATGCAATGGTGGAATAGAAATCGAAGTTAGCGATTTGCTTGTGGTAGTCCTTGCCTTCGGGGACGACCCCGGGCATCGAGAAAATCGTAGGCACGCGTACCCAGCCTTCCTGTTGTGTGCCGCTCCCTTTTCCTCCTCGATAGGGTGTAGATGATCCTTCCTCGCCGACATTGGCACCGTTGTCACTTGAGAAGATAATAAGGGTGTTCTTGCGTAGGCCATGTTTGCTCAAAACTTTGGTAAGCTTTCCAACTTGGTCGTCAACCGAGACGATGGCCCCCGCCAATTTACTTCTTTTTCCTTTCGCAGTGGTACGATCGGTCAGGCTCGAAGGAGCTTCGTCGTTCTTTGAATGAACGGCTTCGGGAGACCAGTAGAGAAAGAAGGGCTTGGATTTATGTCGCTCGATAAATTTGACGATATTATCTCCGTCATAATCGGTGAGCCACTGGATCTTTCCCTCCTTGTTTTTGCAGAAATATTTCGATCCCTTTTTCTTGGGCGGTGTTTGTGCGACCTCGGCAAATCCAACTTGGAGAGGGCCTTGAGCTTTTGTGCCTATGTCCCACTTGCCGATTTGGCCGGTGACATATCCGTTCTCACCCATGTACTTGGCGAGGGTGGGGCGGTCTTCGGGAATGGGAAGACCGCGGGACATTCCATACTTGCCAAACCGTTGTCCGTACTGACCCATCATCAGAGCGCAGCGGCTTGGGCAACAGGGCGGGTTGGTTATGTAGGAAGCGGTGAAACGTACTCCCTGTTCAGCAAGTCGATCGATGTGTGGTGTGGGGATGTCTTCGCAGTCATAGCATCCGATGTCCCCATAACCCAAGTCATCAATATAGATGAGAACAACATTCGGCTTGTCCGCGGCGTTCAGATCATTCGAATAATGGAAGCAAAGCGGGATGGCAAAAACGAGCCACCCGATTAAATGGGTGAAGATTTTCATAGCTTGTGTTTTGGAAATCCCGAAGAAAGGTTAAGCGAAGTTAGAACTTCCGGTATTTGCCTTTAAGATGGGGGTTAGCCTCGGGAAGGTTGGCCACCTTCATTTTCTTGGCATTCCAATTGAGGCGTTTTCCGGGGAACTGACAGGCGACCACTCCTAGACATAGCGATTCCGCCAATGGTCCGGAATAATCAAACCCGGCTAACGTTTTGTCCTTACCTTCGATAGCATCGAGAAATTGAGTGTAGTGATCCACTCCCACAATGTCAGTTTTGGGAAGATTTTTTACGATACTGTCAGGATAAAAAGTTGGCATCGAACAGTGAGGCAGAACCATACGTCCATTTTCACCCACGAATACCGCACCCTGCTTGGGTAACTCATCACCGTTTGGAAGCATTAAGTCCGGGTTGTTCATATGCCTTGGGGCATCAGAACCATCCCACCAGGTGAAGGTAAAATTATCGGTGGTGTACTTGGTTGGGTTAAATCCATAACGGACCATATTTTTCTCGGCGTGCCCGAAACCATTCGGTTCACGGCACTCCGCTTCGACCCACTTGGGATCTTTGAGATCCAAGGCTTTGAATGGGGTGTCGAAAATATGAATGCCCATGTCGCCAAGAGTTCCGCAACCAAAGTCCAGTAGTTTACGCCACTGACCGGGGTGATAAACCTTGCTGACATAATCATGTTTAGGAGCCGTGCCCAACCATAGATTCCAGTCCAGAGTATCAGGTATTTCTGATTTTTCTTTGAATGGTTCTCCATCATAACCCCAGGTTTTAAAAGACCAGACATAGACCTTGCTCACCTTTCCAATCAGACCTTCCTGTATGTAATGTCTGGCCAAACGGTAAGCTTCTCGGGACTGGTTTTGGATCCCCATCTGGGTGGTTAGCCCTTTTTTGGCAGCAAATTCTGCCAGTTGACGGGCTTCCTTAAGCTTGTGGGTGAGGGGCTTTTGTAGATAGATATGTTTGCCTCTTTCCATCGCATCCATGGTGGCCGGGTAGTGGGTATGATCGGGAGTGGAAATGGACACCACATCGATCTTGTCATCAAGTTCGGCCAACATTTCCCGATAGTCCTGAAAAGCGGTGGCACTTTTAAATTGCTTCGACCAGGTGTCCATTTTGCCGTGAGCGTAATCGACATCGCAGAGTCCGATCACTTCCACATTGCTGTGTTTGGCTAGGTACATGGTGTCAACACGCCCTTTTCCGCCCGTCCCGATATGGGCGGTGCAGATCTTACTGTTGGGTGACTTGGCCCGTAAGCCTGAGGGAAGAATAAAAAAACTGCCAACAGCAGCTGAGGATTTGATGAAGTCTCTGCGCGTATTATTTTTCATGATGAGTAAGAATTAAAGGTCTGATGGAATTATGAGTAACACTTCATTTATGTTACAAACACATAATTTATTATGAATAAAATTTATTTAGCTAAGATGTTTTTGATTTCCTGCTGAGCTTTTGAGAAGTCAAAAACACTGTCCTTTCTGCTGTAATGCATCCGTTTGGTGGTGGTGGCTCCATTTGGATGGACGCTGGTCAAACGGATTTGATGGTTTCCATCGCGAAGCTCCGTGATTCGGATTTTAAATTCATTCTCCGGACTGATCACAGTTGTCCAACTGGTGGCATCGTAGTTGTTATTAACCATGTATCCGCGCTGGCCTTTGTTTTCCTTATCATTGTAAGCAATCATAGCAAGGGTAGGGATGATGGTATCAATCTTTCCTTTGATTAGGATCGATTCCTGATCATGTTCAATCGTAAGCTTCTTAAATGTAAGAGCTGGATTTTCCTTTGATTGATTGCTGTCCCCGTTAAAGAGTGGATGCACCAATAGGCGAAGAGCACTGGAGTGGGTAAGAAAAGAGCCTTTTCCTTGGTTTTGCCATTCCTTGCGATAAGTGTAGTTTCCGGCACCCATGAGGGCTGTTCCTCTTACTGCCTCCTTTTTTGTCGCCAAGTTGTGGGGTAAAGATAAGCCGTGACCGAGTTCATGAATGGTACCTCCAATATAGACGGTGTTGAAACGGTTGAGTGTGAATGGTTCATACCCTCGGTGTTCCTTGACTTGCAGGGTTATTTTTTGGGGGTCGGGTTTCAGCCCTTCGATCGATAACCATTCCATATCAGCAGTGAAACATATTCCACGGTTATGATCCGCTCCCATTCCGTAATAGGGAGAATATATGGTAACTTTATTATCCTCAGTTTTGGATAAACCGCATACAATCAGCAGAGTCTCCCTGTCAGGGTCCAGACCTTTGGTTCGCAATGCTTCAAAAACCTCTCCCCGGATCTTAATTCCGGATTTATAACTGTAGGATTTATCTTTTTCCTTTCCCCTGACCTCATGGAGTTTGAGTTTTCCATTTTCTTTTTCCAGTGAGATCGTTACCTCGCCATAGCCGAGTTTTTTCATTTCAGTACGAAAGAAATTTTGAATATCTGAAAGAATGCCATCCCATCTTTCGAGATGATTTTTCAGGGGTTCCCGGTCTTTCGCATGAAAGTAAATAACCCGTAGGGGTTTATCGCGAAGATCTGTGGTTTTATTGTTCCACCTCTTTAATTGTTTAGAGATGTATTCTGCCTGCTCTTCCTGCGAAGAAAAAGTAGCCCAATCGAAAGAGTCGTTTGCCTTTGAATTTTGAGTGGCAAAAAACTGAAAAAATAGAAAAATAAAAATTAAGCTGAAAGGTTTAGGCACACCTCAATCATGAAAAATATAAATACCTGTTTCGAGAATTTTATGAAGAGAGTTCACATATTTATTATTAAAGACTTAGGCTAATTTTAATTCAGATAATTGCTCTTGAAGGTTGCGTTTGGTCTTCAAGATCATTTTAGAGGTAGGTTTTTATGAGATTTTTATCCAAATATTTTGTTCTAGTATTTTGTCTCTTGGATTTCGTTTCCCTGCTGGCAGCGGATCCTCCCAAGGGCTTCGAGAAAGTTGATCAGGAAATTACGATCAGTACGCTGGAGGCACAGATGAAGTACGACGTTCAGAGTTTCAGCGTTAAACCCAACTCCAAGGTAAAAGTAATTTTCAAAAATCCTGATTCGCTTCCTCACAATCTTATTTTTTGCACACCAGGAAAGAAAAAAGGAGGAGATAAAGGGCAGGAGGTTATCGATACCGTGCTTAAACTAGGAGACAAAGGAGTTAAAATGGACTGGGAACCGAAGGGGCATCCAAGAATTCTCGCCAGTTCAGGAATGGTCCAACCGGGCAAGGAAACCGCCTTTTATTTCAAGGTTCCCAAGGTGGAGGGCGATTATCCATACATCTGTACTTTTCCGGGTCACTACCAATTAATGAATGGAATGATGGGGGTAACCAAGAAGGCCAACCCAATCACGAATCTTACCTATAAATTGTTTCACGGGAAATGGAGTAAAATGCCTGATTTTTCCGAACTTAAACCGGTCAAATCAGGAACCCTTGCCACAGGTCTGTTTGATATTTCAATGCGTGAGGTTAATGACAATTTTGCTTTCGTTTTTAATGGTAAAATTGAATGTCCAAAGGACGGAAAGTATTCCTTCACCGTATCCTCGGATGATGGTTCTCAGCTCTTTATTAACGGTAAGATGATTGTTGATAATGACGGGGTGCATGGAAATCAGGCAAAAGCAGGTTCCGTCGAGTTGACAAAAGGAAAGCACAATATCGAAGTAAAGTATTTCGAACTCGCGGGAGGGGAGATACTAAGTGTTTCATGGTCGGGTCCAGGTTTTAAGAATAAACCTCTGTCCAAAACTGCACCTAAACCAGGACAAGTGGTGGAGGGGATGTTGATTGAAGCACCTGAGGGCGAAGCAACTCTCTACCGGAATTTTATTGACGGGGCAGGGCCAAGGGCGATCGGTGTGGGGTATCACGAGGGAGTAAATCTTGCTTTCGATGCAAATAATATGCGATTGGCGATGATCTGGCATGGTGAATTTATCGACGGGGCTCGCCATTGGATCGGAAGAGGGCAGGGTTTTCAGCCACCTGCAGGAAGTGATGTGATTCGCTTACCGGAGGGAGTGGTTATCACCGAATTGGAGAAGGCAGATTCTATTTGGCCGGGTTCAGAATATCGAACCAAGGAAATTGATTTTAAAGGTTATGTTTTGGATAAGTTTCAACGACCCACTTTTAAATACAGCCGAGGGGCAGTTTCGATTACAGATAAATCAGTCCCGATAGCCAGTGCTTCAGCCGAAAAACCCGGAATGATTCGCAGAATGCTAAAATTTTCCGGAGGGGATCTTTCTTCCAATCTTTACCTTCTTTTGGCACAGGGAAAATTTCAGAAAGAGGATACGGGATACCATGATGAAGAACTTTTTCTTTCCGTGAAAGGTGGAGAAGTTCTGGCAAATGATGTAGATCTGCGAGTTCCCATCGTGTTCAAAAATGGAAAATCCGAGGTGGAGATCACTTACCGGTGGACTGATTGAGAACGAAACTAAATTCTTTAGATTTAATTGAAATGAAAAACTTTAGCCTTATCTCTAGCCTTTTCCTTACCTTCTCTTCGATTGCCTTGACCGCCGACCCTGCTGATCCGTTGCCGGTTGAGTCTGATTATTATCCAATTACTACCATTCCTCTTCCGGAAGGAGAGGTGATTGAGGTGAGTGGTATCGATATCCTTCCCGGAAATAAAGTGGCAATTGCTTCACGAAGAGGAGATATCTTTGTGGGAGAGGGTGTATGGGGTGATGAACCTACGCCAAAATGGACTTTGTATGCTCGTGGGCTTCATGAAACTCTGGGCATTTCATGGAGAAACGGTTGGCTTTATGCAACCCAGCGTCCAGAAGTCACCCGTATGAAAGACCGAGACGGCGACGGGCGGGCCGATGTATTTGAAACGGTTGCGGATGATTGGGGGATCAATGGAGATTATCATGAGTATGCCTTTGGCACCCGTCACGACAAGAATGGAGACATTTGGGTGGTGCTTTGCCTGACCGGGTCTGGAGGTGCCGATGATAAAAGTCCTTTTCGCGGTTGGTGCATGCGTGTAACCGAAGAGGGGGAGTGCATACCTGCCGGGTATGGTATTCGTTCGCCCGGAGGGATCGGGTTTAACCATTTGGGCGATGTTTTTTACTGTGACAATCAGGGACTTTGGAACGGGTCGAGCTCTTTGAAGCATTTAAAACCGGGTGGGTTTCAGGGAAACCCCACGGGCAACAAATACTTTGATTTGACTGATGCACTAGGTCCCAAACCACCCGAGCCTGTATCCGGTAGCCGGATTGAAATTGAAAGAAAGAGAGTTCCTGATCTCATCCCACCACCCGTTGTTCTTCCTCATGGAAAGGTGGGGAATTCTCCTGCCGGTATCGAGTGCGATGAGACAAATGGGAAATTCGGTCCTTTCAAAAATCAGTTATTTGTTTCCGAGCAAACCCATTCAAAAGTCCATCGTGTATTTCTTGAAAAAGTTAATGGGTTTTATCAAGGAGCAGTCTTTCCCTTTCTTGAAGGATTTGGGTCTGGTAACATCGTGGCCCGTTTTGCACTGGATGGAAGTATGTTTACCGGTGGTACGAATCGTGGATGGGGCTCACGGGGTAAAAGCTCATTCTCTTTTCAACGGGTAAATTGGACGGGCAAGGTTCCCTTTGAGGTTCACGAGATGCATGTGAAGTCCGATGGTTTTGAACTAACCTTTACAGAACCTGCTGATGAAAAATCCTTGGCGGATGTATCTTCCTACACCATGGAATCCTACACTTATATTTATCAGAAAGGGTATGGGAGCCCCCAGGTGGATGAGACGGCCCCCGTTATTACCAAGGCCATTCCTGGAAAAAATGGAAAGAGTGTTATTCTAACGGTAGATGGTATGGTGAAAGGAAATGTGCATGAATTGAAAATGCCCGGAATTCGCCGGAAGGGCGTTGACCAACCGCTTCTCCATGATGTCGCTTACTACACGCTCAACGAGATCCCAAAAGCGAACTGAGCTTATATTATCTTTGAAAAGTAAAAAGCCTTCCGGTTTTCCCGGAAGGCTTTTTTAAGACTGGTTATCAAGCAGTCTTACCTTTAACTTTATCTTACTTTACTTCCACTGCATCCATGCGGTTTGAGTATAATCAAATATTAATAGACTCTCGCCCAAAGTATTTTCCGGGAAAAAGATCCAACTGGAAACTCCCGCGTTGTTCGAAAATACCATGTTCGGTAAATCGGCCGAAAACCATAGCCAACCTAAGTTTTCATTGAATAACCATGCCGAGCAGTTGGTTGGGCACACCTTAAGAAATGACCACCCCATGTTTGCTTCATAGATCCATCCGTTACCTGCGTCATAGAAAGTACCGATACCAGGAGCTTCGTACCATCCGGAGCCAAGCTCGGAGATGAAGCTAGTGGCTACCTTCTCTTCCGTTTTTGCTTTTGCTTCGGTTGTATCGTTGTCTGAGACAGATTCTTCAGATGTTACCTGCTTGGTTTGGTCCTCGCTTGAATTGTTGTTGGAAGTAACAACAGTGTGCTCTTCCTGTTCACCTGTATCTAAAACGGGTTCTGAAGAAGCCAACTCCTCTTCGGAATTCTCTTCTTTGTTATTAGAAGTAGTAGGTTTATCGCTATTCATTATCTGCTCTGATTCATTATCCGCAGAAGAAGGTTTATTACCTAGTTCAGTATCTACACTAGATACTGGGGCCGAAAAAGGTGCCACTTTCCATAGCAATCCATGCTGATTTTCGGTGGCACTGAATTCGAATTCTCCCGCCAATTCTCCGTTCCTGAGTTTTTCAATCCAAGTGCTCAGATCCATCGCACCCTGACCCAATGTATCAGCGTATTTTGCTTTCAATGAATTGTCTTTCGTTTCGGTACTTAACTCGAGGATACGCTCAGCGTTTGAAGCCAATACTTCATTGGCTTGGTATAGCATATTCACTAAGTCCGAATTTTGGCTTTCATCGAAATGAATGTGAATTGGATTTTGGTGACTTGCGATGGAAATTTGGAATGTGTTTTGAACTGATTCTTTTCCGTCGGACAGTTCGAGAATAATTTCCTCTAATCCCTTGAAACCTGGTTTTGGGAGAAAGACAAGATTTTCATCGTCGAAGTAGCAGGTTCCGTTTTCAGGATCTTTGACAACACTTAATGATAGTTCATCGTTATCCACATCTTCTACTTCTACTTTCATGCGGAAAGGGGTTTCCCGAAGACCGGATGACATCGTGTTGATTGACTTTACAAAAGAAGGTGCGTCGTTTTCTGAGTTTACCACCATTCTGATTGTTGCGGTATTGCTATCTAGCATGCCGTCGTTTGCTTTAATTGTAAATTGATCCGTGCCATTGAAGTTCGAATTAGGTGTGTATTCGTATGTTGGCCCGTTACCCGTTAACTTGCCCATGGATGGATTTTCGAGAATGGTAAATGTCAATTCATTTCCTTCCGGATCAGATGCTACTAGTTTGATAGGGAGGCTTCCGTCTTCCTGCATAGAAAATGTGGAGTCCTGAAGAACTGGTGCATTATTTTCCTCTTTTACATTGATCGTGACTTTAGCAAGGTTGCTTTGCACAGTTGAATCTTTGGCTCTGTAGAAAAAATCATCCGTTCCAGTAAATTGTGGATTTGGGGTGTATTTCCAAGTGTCCTCATTCAGATGGCTTACGGTTCCATGGCTTGGATCAGTTATTATATCAAAGCTAACATTGTCACCATCGATATCTTCTGCGGCCAAAGTGATAAGGGTGAACTGGTTTTGTTGAGTTTCAACAGTGAGCTCTTTTGCAACTGGTGCATCGTTTGTTGCTTCCAAGTTTATTATTATGATGCCTTCTTCGCTCGACAATTCGCCATCAGTAACTGTGAATCGAATCTCATCTTTACCATTGTAATGATTATTTGGGAAATAGAGTGTCATTCCGTTTTCTTCCCAAAGAAATCCATTTTCAGGGGATGCAGTTATTTGGATATTCAATTCGTCGCCGTCTGGATCGCTATGTTTGAATTCAACAATGATAAATTCATCTTCGGTACCATTGATCTCATCCGTTCCAGCAATCGGGGCATCATTGACTGCTTCCATGACGAAAATGACTTCCGCTAAATTACTCTCAAGGGATCCATCGGAGACCTTGAAAGTGAGCGAATCATTTCCATTGAAATTGGGATTTGGAACATAATTAAGTTCAGATCCATTTCCGGTAATTAAGCCATTTTTGGGGCCGCTTAATATCTCATAAGTGAGTTTGTCCCCGTCTGGATCTGTTGCCTCGAGAGTGAAATCCACCACTTGGTCTTCGACTCCATGAACTTTTGTGTTGTGTGCAACTGGAGGTTGGTTTTCTTTGACCGTAAGATTGACTTCTACCACAGTAAAGGAGTTAAATGGATCATTGGAAGTAAACTGAATTTCTGCAAAATAATCTCCCACTTCCAAGTTTTTGGCATCTATGGTTAAAACCATATCTTCTTGGGAATTTCCCTCAACATTATCACTTAAAGGGGTTCCATTGAGCCATTCCGGGGTACTGCCAAGAGTTGCCCATGAAAGGGAGTTTGCAATTAGCTGCCACCCGTCGGTGCTTGAATCCCATCCTGAAAAATATCCCAAATCATGAGCCTTGTCTGAAACGGGCCAAAAGCTAAGATCCACGATCTTTTCATTTCCATTACGGATGGTGACCAAGGGGGATCCGTCCGTCCATTTCGATACAATTTTTCCGTTTAATGGATTCTTTTTTCTGGCATGAAGGGAATTTCCCTTGAAGGATTTAACTTTAGCAAGGATAGGGTGACCCTCAATCAGTACATTACCCATTGAGTGCTTTGCTTCTTTATAGTTATCATCATGTTCATAAACATTGAGCTTTTGCTTGAGCCATTCTCCCTGGAGGGAATGAGTATTACTTTCATGCGATGCGGTTACAACGCCACCTCCTGAGAGGACATATTCTGAAACAACATTGCCGAGGCTTTTTGCATCCTTGTACGGATCAATACTATATACGAGAATCGAATCAAAAGCACTGAGTTCTTCAAGAGTGGGTGTGACCATAGAAACATTGATCATGGTCACGCCGCCAAAGTTGTTTGTGGCAACAAGACCGCTGGCTATATCTTCATTTTCATAATCAAAAGCTGCTCCTAAAATCGCAATTTCGAGCGAGGATTCAGGATTGGATTTGAAGTGAACCACTGGTTGAGGATCCCCGAGATTGGCGATTTGAACGGCATCCATGGCTAATAGTCTAGGACTGCTAACTTCAGGAGTACTTGCTCTTGAAGAAATGCTTTTCAGGACATTCGCCATATCCATTTTATTTGATTTGTCCGCTCCGATTTCAACCATGTAGGCATCCCATTCTCCAGCAGCCTCTCCAGAGTTAGTAATGGTAATCTTTCTCTCTTCAGATATTCCTTTTTCTAAATTCAGGGATATGCTTGTGGGATTAAAAGTCAGGCTTGGTGGAGTGACTCCCTTTACTTGCAAAGTAACCTCCATCACTGGGTTTTGTTGATCATTCGAATTGATCTCAAGAGTACTGGTAATATTTCCACTGGAAAGAGGCTCTGCCTGAATAGCTAATGACTGAGCTTTACCTGGGCTAAGAATAAAGGCATTCAGTTCAGTGGTAAAAACTCCGTTACCAAAATTCAGAGCAGAAACCTTCAGGGTATCTGTTCCTACATTTTTAACTTCCACCATACGGGTGGCCATTTCATTGGTCCAAAGAGTACCGAAATCGAGAGACTTTTCACTCAGTTCTATAACAGGACTTCCAGTCACTGTAAGTTCTACTGGCACTTCAATAACGGAAGCCAGAGGATCATTTGTTTTAAACACTACAACAGCTGTCTTTGTTCCGGCTGTGAAATCGGTGGCGTCGGCCGTAAAGAGTAAATCTTTCTTTTCTCCCTCAGGAACGGAACCTGATCCAGGTGAAACTGTTAACCAGCCGGGGCTGGCCACACCGACTGCGTTTGCAAGATTTAATCTGCCTGGAGCAACCATCTTTCCATCAAAGGAAGGAATTGGATCAACTGTGTTCATCAATGAATTTTTTAACTCCTGATGTCCAAAATCCGGATTGATGGAAAGCAGAAGAGCGGCAGCACCTGCAACATGGGGAGTAGCCATCGATGTTCCGCTGTAGGAAGCAGTGCCGCCGTTGGGAACGAGGCTGAGGATTCCTTCGCCTGGAGCGGCCAAATCAACCGTCTTATGCCCGAAGCATGAGAACCATGCCAACTTGTCGGAACTGTTTGAAGCGGCTACTGATAAAACGCTTGGTAAATCGTAGTTGGATGGATAGTGAGGGCTCTTATCATTATTAGTTGCACTGTTTCCTGCTGCCGCACAAAAAAGATGCCCCTTATTGGCTGCTGCAGCTATCGCATCTTTCATTGCTTGACTGTATCCGCCACCACCCCAACTGTTATTACTGATGGGGAAATCCATGGCTGCACAGTAAGCAACCGCGTCGATGGCGTCAGCGGTGCTCCCCCATCCTTCGTCAGAAAGAAATTTCAGGGCAGCTAATGATGCATGCCAGCTTACTCCTGCTACTGATACACCGTTATTGGTTGCTGCGGCAATGGTGCCGGCAACATGAGTGCCATGACTGTCCCCATCCATGGGATTGTTGTCTTTGTTGCAAAAATCCCAACCATAGACATCGTCGATATATCCATTGCCATCATCGTCAATCATGTTTCCGGCAATCTCGCCGGGATTTTTCCAAATGTTCCCTTGCAGGTCCGGGTGATTGTAGTCGATACCGGTGTCAATTACCGCAACAACTACTGTATCCGAGCCTACTGCAGAGTCCCATGCTTTGTCAGCATCGATTTTTGGAAGAGCCCATTGTTTATTCCATTTGGGATCATTTGGAACTCCCGAGTGTCTAACGATGTAATTCGGCTCCACATAATCCACTGAAGGATCCTTGGCGAGCTGATCGGCCAATTCACGAAGGCTCATTTTTGATTCGTTGCGGATCAAGGACAGAGATCCACCAGTTAATGCTTTTACCCCTGTTCCAGGTGTCATTGCTTTTCCAATGGGACGAACAATCACAATACCATTTTCAATGTTATTGGGGCTGACGAAAGACTTGGTGCCCTCCTTAAATGCAACGATCAATTCATCAGCAACATGCTCGCTGGAGAAGGGGTCTTCATCCACTGTTTCACTACTACTCATAGAATCCTCGTTAAAACCTGAGAGCGAACTGGAAGTCTTACCCGAGCGGATTTCTACCAGCTCAAAGGATCCCGGAGCCATTCCTTTTACATTATCGATCACTGCTTTTACACTTCCCTTGTTTCCTGCTTCTACCGATATACTCACTGTTTCTGGAGTTACTTGTAGTTTGGGTGAGGCTAAGCCGGTACCCGTCAATTTAATATTGTGTGGTGCATCATCTGCATCGCTTGTAAGACTTGAAACAGACTGATAATCTCCGCCTTTGGTGGGTTTGAAGGTGATATTGACCGTTTTACTTGCACCTGGTTTTAAATTTGTCGCTGTAAGGTTCGAGTTGAAAGCCGTATCCTGTAATTTAAGGTTAGAGAGGCTAACCGGGGCATTTCCTTTGTTTAAAATGGTAAATTCCAATGTTTTTGATAGTCCCACTTCTACATCACCAAAGTTTAATTGAGCGGGATTGGTGGCCAAGAGTTTGGATGCTTTGACCGTGAGAGCTACTGGAACTTCCGATTTTAAGTTTTTGGGGTCGTTACTAGTAAGATTGAGAATTGATTCATAGTTTCCAGTAAGGATCATACCGGCTTTTAGCCCGATCTCCAGAGATTCAGATTGACCCGCGTCAATGGATCCGGAAGATTTTGAGATGTGTAGCCATTTCGGTGCAGTGGATACGCGAACGGACATTTCTGATTCAATCTGGTTATTATTGTATCCAACCAACAAACCTGCATCTCCAGTTTCGTTTTGAATACCAGTGCTTGCAGGCTTTACTCCTTCAGGAATTGAGAGGTAATGAAAGAAAATGACTCCATTACTTTGAAGCACCGCCTGAAAGGTATACTCTCCTAATCCTGCAAAATCTTTTACTTTGTCATATTGTACGGTGAATCTGTCTGCGGTTTTCTTAACATAGATTTTTCCACCGGTTGCAGGATTTAAATCCATCGCCATTGGTGCGATCAGGTTACCTGGCATCATAGTCGAGGGAATAGGGAAATGCCCGTGTTGATTTGAAGGGCTTCCTAAAGTAAGGTATCCGTTCGAATTTATATAAGCTTTTTCAAATTCCTTCCCGTAAAATGAAACTGCAAAAGGAAGTTGGATTTCCTGATTTCCGTCATCCATTTTCGAAAGTTCGACGAGTAATTCTCCGGAGGCGGAAATGTCGTTCCATTTATAATCGGGGCCGGCCGGATCATTCGAGTCCGTCCATGAGTAGCCATGAAAGTCGGGACCTCCTCCCAGAGTTGAGATCGGACTACCCATGCGGTTATCTGAAACACCCTTTTCAAGTGGAGCAAAGTGCTCCATCCCAAAGACTTTTCCTAGTTTGAAAGAGGAACCTAATTCGGTGGTGGCACCTTTTATCGACCAGGAGAGAGAACTACCTCCTGTATTGTTAATTTTAAATGAAATGGTTTTTACCTCATTTGCATTCAGCGATTCAGAAATTTGTCCGGGTGAATAGGCTAGGGTAGGGGCAATAACTGCTTCCCCAGATAATTCGAACTTGTAGGATTTGAAGCTGCTTGTCAGCAAAAGGGCTGAACTTTTGTATTCTCCAGTCTCCCCGGGCTTAAAGAAAATTGTGGTATCAATCCTTTCTCCTGCTTCCAGTTCGAAAGGCAGTTCCAACCCGTGCGAAAAAGCGGAGTTCATGAACACGAATTTACTAACTGTTACTTTTTCTGTTCCTGCGTTCAAAATACTAAGAGGAGATTGGGTGACTTGCCCGACAAATGTTTCGGTAAAATTCACGACTCCAGGAATAAATGCTAATCCCTTACCAGCACCTAACTTGTCAGCAGTTACAGTAATGACAGTTTTGGGGCTTACGGCATCGTTTGATTCAATGACGAGGTTGGCGGTAGCAGAATCTTCAGTAAGCAGGCTTGCGTTGGCCTTTACTCCGATATTTACACTACCGGCTGGGTCGATTGATCCTTGCTGGGAATTAATTGCTAGCCAATCTGCGTTTTGTACAGATACGGTGAAGTTTAATACACCATCTCCCAAGTTTGATAGGGTGAGATTTTGGGTCTTTTTCTCATCTTGCATCAATCCAAAGTGCATTGAATTAGGACTTGCCTCGAGAATTGGTGTTGTCGTTACTTCCGCCAATAAAGGAATAACCAATTTAGGCTCATTTTTAGCGTTACTTTCAACGACTAGATTGGCTTTGTGAATCCCTTCCTGATCAGAAGAAAATTTGATTTTCCCTGCTATTCCGAAAGTTGGCTCAAGTTCTAATGGTGTATCTAAAGATACACTAAATGGCGAGTTTTCTAGATCGATATACACTGCTTGGACAGTGGTATCTGCATTGCCGGGGTTGCTGAGGATAAATTCAAACTCCACGGTTTGGTTGATGGAAACAGTACCCAAGTCAATATCGCTTGGTGTGACTGAAATTAGATTCTCTTCGGGAGATTCTTCACTGAGAGCTTGGAAAAGATTGAGACGGCCACCTGTTACGCATTTATTTGCTAGACCGGTCTCCGGATCTGTCGAGTTTAAGAGAGCATTTTTTACTTCGACAACTGTCCAGGTGGGGTTAGAGGCCAAAATGGTGGCATAGGCTCCGGATACATGAGGAGTGGCCATGGAGGTGCCGTTGAAACTTGCATATTTATTACCCGGAACTGTACTGACTACATTTACTCCAGGGGCAAAAAGATCCACACTCTTCTTGCCCCATTGTGAAAACCAGGCGATTTTGCCCTTATGATCATGAGCTCCTACGGAAATAATATTTTCAGATTCGTAGGAAGCGGGGTAGCTTGGGGTCGAGTCATTATCATAGGCACTATTCCCAGCTGCAGCTACAAAGCCGATCCCTTTTTTACCTGCATTATCAATGGCATTTTTAAGAGAGGATGAAAATCCTCCACCGCCCCATGAATTTGAGGTTAAGGCTACCCCAATCTTTGTGGCATAATTGATTGATTTTACGGCATCGGATGTATAACCACCCATCGGTCCGAGAAAGCGGATTCCCACCATGGATACATTCCATGAAACCCCAACAACCCCTTTGCCGTTATTACCCACTGCACCAATTGTGCCTGCACAGTGCGTTCCATGAGATCCACCGTCAGTTGGGTTATTATCGTTATCATAAAAATCCCATCCGTGGACATCATCCACAAAGCCATTCCCGTCATCATCTTTTCCGTTTCCAGGTATTTCTTCTGCATTTGTCCACATGTTTGCCGCAAGATCGATATGGCTACGATCAACTCCTGTATCGATAACGCCTACCAAAACATCCTTAGAGCCTGTTTGTAAATCCCAGGCCTCAAAGGCATCAATATCTTTGTCATCATTGCCACCTGTTTGGCCGGAATTATGCAAACCCCATAGATCAATCATTTTAGGGTCATTGGGAGTTTTTATCGCGTAAACCAAGTAATCCGGTTCCACTGAATCGACAAAGTCATTGAGGTTTTCCAATGTTTCTTTTACAGCATAGTGATTCTCGATGGTAGCTTCATCTGTAAGTTTTACTATGAAGTTTTCTTCCCCAATTTTCTCTTCAATATCGCATCCCAACGATTGAAGTTTTTCTTGTAATAAAAGAAGGTCGGTACCTGGTTGCACCCTAAGCATGAAATGAGATGCAACATGCGCATTAGCAAATTTTACTTCCTCGTTATCCTCCCCAAAGTATTTCCCACCCTCAACGAGAATAACATCTGAGTGTTTCATCGATGTTTTAATCAGAGAAGTTCTTGTATCCAATTCCTGTGCAAATTCAGATACATCGATTCTTGTTTCTTTAACCGTAATTTTTGCTTCACCCAAGATTTCAAGAATTCTGGGGCGAATCGGTGGGGCTTGTGCTGGTGGGGTTTTGATTGGTTGGGTTGTAGGAACATTTACCGGAGTCTCCTCTTTTTTAGAAAAAGGCTTGGCCGGCGGTATTTGAATGTTTTGTACGCGTTCAATGTTTTGTTTCTCTATTTCGATCGAGTCAGAAACTACATTTTTTGTTAGAACTGATTCCTCCGGAGTCTCAACTTGATGTCCCTTCCAAAGAAAGAAAGTTGATGCTATAACAAAAGAGATTGGGATGATTAATTTTTTCATATGATGTAGTTGGTTAAAAAATATAAATATACTAAATACATAAATAAACATGTAATGCAAGTAAAAAATTTCACTTCGCCCCATATTTGGTTATTTTACCCTCCCCAATATTTTGCACGGCTCAACCCAAAGTCTCTATTATTCAGCAATTAATTCGATTTTACGGGAGAAAGAATTCGATTTTTAAGTGAATTCTAATTATGGAAAGAAAATGGTAAGGATCGCATTTCTCGTTTATTTTTTAATTGGAACATCCTCTTTTTCTCAGAGTTTAGACAAACCAAACATCGTTTATGTCATTTGTGATGATTTAGGGTATGGGGATGTGCAGTGTCTTAATCCTAAAGGTGGCAAGATACCAACTCCTCACGTGGATCGTTTGGCATCGGATGGTATGACTTTTACCGATGCACACTCAGGATCCTCGGTTTGTACGCCAACCCGATATGGGGTGATGACCGGTCGATATAGTTGGCGCACCAAGTTGCAATCCGGGGTAGTTCAGGGTTTTGCACCCTGTCTCATTTCTCAGGATAGGCCGACAGTCGCTACTTTTCTCCAAGATAATGGCTATCACACGGCAATCATTGGAAAGTGGCATCTAAATTTCCGTTATTTGGACCCAACCAGCGGTGATGAATACGCAAAGGGTAAATATAAAAGCCCTCCCGTAGGTGCAAAAATACCAGATGGACCCGTGCATCGTGGCTTTGATTACTTTCATGGTTTTCACCATGCCAGAAATATGGAGGCTGTGATTATTAACGATCAGGTGGTTAAGCATGAAGACCCCATTCATATGCTACCCCGGCTTACCCGTGAATCTGTAAAGTATATTGAATCGAGAAAGGATAAGAAAAAACCTTTCTTTCTTTATGTTCCACTGGGATCCCCCCATACCCCGATACTTCCCACAAAGAAATGGCAGGGGAAAAGTGGTTTGGGTGCATATGGTGATTTTGTGATGGAGACGGACCATGTGATGGGGGAAATTCGCAAGGCTCTGAAAGCAACTGATCAGGATAAAAATACTCTGGTCATATTCACCAGCGATAATGGATGTTCAAAAGCAGCAGGGATTCCCGAGCTGGCCAAGAAAGGCCACAAGGTAAGTGCTCATTTGCGTGGTTCCAAGGCGGATCTGTGGGATGGTGGGCACAGGATTCCTTTTATAGTCAAATGGCCGGGTAAGGTGAAAGAAGGGAGTCAATCCGGGGAGTTAATCTGTCTAACTGATCTTTATGCAACGGTTGCAGATATTTTAAGTGTAGATTCACCTAAGAACAGTTGCGAGGATAGTGTGAGTTTCCTGCCCGCTTTGTATGGAGAACAAATAGTATCTTCGAGGAAGGGAGTAATTCATCATTCCATAAGCGGTCACTTTGCCTATCGTATGGGTAAGTGGAAGTTGCTTTTAGCCAAGGCATCGGGTGGGTGGACTTCACCAAAGGAAAATCAGGTTAAAGCAGGAGCTCCCATTGCACAGCTCTACAACATGGACATGGATATAGGGGAACAAAAAAACCTTTACGAGAAAGAGAATAAAATAGTTTCAGAAATCTTATCCAATTTAGAGAGCGATGTTATGCGTGGTCGCAGCACGGATGGCCCAAAATCAAAAAATGATATTTCAGAGATCGTCCTTTGGAAAAGTGGTAAGAAGTCCAAGTCCAAACAATAAATTTCTTCGAGGTTGATCACATAAGATGAGCTAACGTTGCTAAATTGTTTTTCTTTTAGCTGTAGATTTTCCATTGTCTAGAGGGAGAAATTAATTTTTTATGGCTATTTGCCCTTTAATCTTCCTGTATTTTAATCCTGTACATATTATGTCTACTACAAAGACTGGTCTATCCTCCCTTCTTTCACGCCTACTCTTGGTTTTAGCGATCATGCTATTTTCTGGAGCTTTAGCCTCGGCCAATCCAGTTATTTATAAAGCTGGAAATCCGTCTAAAGGAAAAAAGATTGTTTTCGTAGCCAGTGATCACGAATATCGTGCGGAAGAGACTCTTCCAGCATTGGCTCGAATACTTGCCGTTCACCATGGTTTTGACTGCACAGTTCTCTTTGGTCTGAACGGAAATGGCGAAATTGAAGCAGGGGCTTCAAACATTCCAGGACTGGAAGCATTGAAAGATGCTGATGGCATGGTAATTTTCACTCGTTTCCTCGCTCTTCCGGTCGAGCAGATGAAGCATATTGATGATTACCTCAATCGGGCAGGACCGGTTGTTGGTCTTCGAACCTCCACCCACGGCTTTAACTATAAAGACGCGAATGATCCCTATTATAAGTATCATTTCCGTTACACCGGGAAAGACTATCATGCAGGATTTGGGCACCAGGTTTTAGGGCAAAGCTGGGTCGGGCATTATGGTCGTAATCACCAGCAGAGTACCAGAATCGACATCATTCCTGAAAAGAAAAACCATCCGATCCTTAGGGGTGTCAGCAAAGTGCATGTGCACGCCGGTGGGTACAATGCCGAAGCCCAAAAGGATTGGGATATTCTGACCATGGCACAACCGCTCATGACAATGAAGCCAGATGGTGCGGATGACAAATCCAAGCCCCCGATGGCTAGTGAATGGACTCGTCATTATACAGGTAAAAACGGAAAGAAGGGTCGGGTGTTTACTTCACTTTACGGTGCATCCGAGGATATTTTAAATGCTGGATACCGCCGAATGATCATAAACGGAGTTTATTGGTCGCTTGGCTTGGAGAAAAATATCAAAGCAGATTCAAAAATTGATTTTATTGGTTCTTACAAACCAACCACCTTTAAAAATCGTGGTGAGGTAAAAGGTCTTAAACCATCCGTATATGTCAAGCTGGATAGTCCGATCCCCGGGGATCCTTCAGCAAAGGTCGTTGAGAATAAAGATAATAAACAAAACATTGTAGGTTTTGCGAATCCAAGCGATCGTGAAGGGGCAAGATACCTAAGAATCGAAATTCCAGGTGACAATAAAATCCTAACTTTAAATGAAGTGGAAATCATCAGTGGAGGTAAAAATGTTGCCCGGCAGGGGAAGGCCACACAGTCAAGCGTAGGGTCAGGTGGAGTCCCCGAACGTGGAATCGACGGCAATAAGAACCCTGACTGGGGAGGGGGCGGTCAAACCCATACCGATGGATTTGGATCCACAAACCCATGGTGGGAAGTTGACCTTGGTAAAGAATTTATAGTCGACACAGTTGAGGTTTGGAACCGGAAAGATTTCGAAAAACGTCTCGACGGGTTCACGGTTCAATTGCTGGATTCAAATCGAAAGCAAATTTATAAAAGCGGAAAAACCAGAGGGGCACAGCGGATAAAGTTTTCCCTTAAATTTAGAACCGTTATTGATTACAAACTTTACAGCGGAAAACCGGAGCCCGAAACAGCCAACACCGCTCCTGTGCTTGCTACTGTTCCTGAAGGATACAAAGACAAACTTCCATTCACTTTCCAAAAAGGAGATACAGTGGCAATTCTCGGAAATGGCCTTGCTGACAGGATGCAACATGACGCCTGGATGGAGACCGTTCTCCAAAGTGCACTTAAAGGACAGAATGTTTCTTTCCGCAATATGTCACTTTCTGGGGACCGGCCCAATAAATATCCAAGAAGTAAGGGATTTATTCCCATGGATAAATACCTCCAGCATGTTAAGGCAGATGTTATATTTGCCATGTTTGGATTTAATGAATCCTTTGACGGTCCAGATAATGCAGACAAACATAAAAGCCTGCTGGTTGATTTCGTTGGAAAATTGAGGAGCTATCAACCGAATGCGAAAAGTTTTCCCAGAATCGTGTTATTCAGTCCCATTGCATTTCAGAACTTGAAGGATCGCAACCTGCCTAATGGTAGAGCTCATAACCGCAACTTGGCGGCATATACAATAGCAACTGAGAATGCGGCCAAAGAAGCGGGTGTACAGTTTATTGATCTTTTCAACCCAACACTCAAATTATTTGAGCAGAGTAAAGTTCCACTTACCATTAATGGAGCACATTTAAACGCGGAAGGAAATCGTCTGCTTGCGGAGATTATCGCCAAGGCATTGCTGGGAAAAGACATTAAAGCCAATGACGGGCTGCTCAAAATCAAGGAAGCGATTCATAAGAAAAATTGGACTTGGCATAACCGCTACCGAGCTACGGATGGAAATGACATCTGGGGGGGGGGCGGTCGAAACTACGATTTGTAAATGATCAATCCAATGCAGAAGTCTTACAGCATGAACTTGCCATGCTTGATGTAATGACTGCTAACCGGGATCAATTAATCTGGGCAACCGCACAGGGTAAGAAATATAAAGTGGATGACAGCAATGTACCAGCTCCCATCAAGGTAATTTCCAATGTTGGTGGAGGTAGCCAAAGCTCTAATGCTGGAAAGGAAGGTACCACCACTTACTTAAGCCCAAAAGAAAGTTTGAAGCGCTTTGCTGTTCGGGACGGCTTTAAAGTGAATCTTTTTGCCGACGAGAAAGAATTCCCTCAACTGATCAACCCAGTGCAAATGCAGGTGGACACAAAAGGGCGGTTGTGGGCGGCTGTCTGGCCAACTTATCCAATGTGGGAACCAATGAAGGAAATGAATGATGCCTTGGTTATTTTGCCTGATGACAATGGTGATGGAAAAGCAGACCGTATCATTGAGTTTGCCAAGGTGCATAACCCATTAGGTTTTGAATTTTGGAATGGTGGGGTTCTCGTTACCTCTGGTCCTGACCTCCTCTTTCTTCGGGACAATGATGGGGACGACAAAGCTGATGAAAGATATGTTATCCTTCAGGGACTGGGAACATCGGATACGCACCATGCTGCAAATAATCTCATTTTTGGCCCAGATGGCGGAATCTACTGGCAATGCGGGGTTTTTCTTCAGCACAATCATGAACACCCATGGGGAGCATCCCTGAATACAGGGAGTTCTGCGATGTATCGTTTTGATCCGCGTCGACATACGATTGCATTTCACGGTAGCAACAGCCCAAATCCTCATGGTACGGCGTTTGATAATTGGGGATACCAATACGCCACGGACGGAACGGGTGGCCGTTCCTATCAGGTTCGCCCCGATGGGAAAAGTTGGAAGATGCACTCATTGTTAAACAAAGAAGTTCGACCTGTTCCTGCATGCGAAATTCTTTCCAGTGATAATTTCCCTGAAGATATGCAGGGAGATTTTCTTATTTGTAATTCCATTGGTTTTCTTGGGATTAAGCAGTACAAGCTTCATCGCGATGGTGGCTACGAATTAACCAAAACCGTGGGCCGGGGACAGGACGCCAAGAAGGTCGTCGAGAAAACCAAGCTGGGACAAGTCTGGGGTACGCCAAATGGTGAGAAGTTGAAGGTTACCAAGACTTTAGCCAATGGTTCCAAGCAGGACGAGGAGTCAGAAGGCTTTATGCTTAGCGGAGATAAGAACTTTCGTCCAACTGATGCAATTTTTGGAGAAGACGGAGCTTTGTATGTATCCGACTGGCAGAATGTGATTATTGGTCACATGCAGCACAATGTGCGTGACCCTAACCGGGATCATAAGCATGGTCGAATCTTCCGGGTAAGTTACACCAAGAAACCCGCCCAAAAAGCGGTTAAAATAGATGGACAACCAGTAGAAAAACTTCTCGAAAACTTGAGGCACCCAGTTGACGGAGTTAGACATCGAACACGGGTTGAATTAAGCGAACGCAATACGGATGAGGTGATCAAGGCTACACAGAAATGGATGCAACAATTCAATCCAAAGAAAAAAGAGGATGCTCATCCATTAATGGAAGCCTTGTGGGTTCATCAGCAGCATAACCGCCGAAACGGTAGGCTTCTTAATGATATGCTCAAATCCCCCCATCCGCATGCACGTATGGCCGCCCTTACGGTTCAGCATCACTGGTACAATGCGGATCCAGCCAAGGGATCTCAGGTGGTGGAGGAAGAAGAGGAGACCGTTTCAGAAAAATCAGGAGTCGTCTCAGATACGGCTGATCTTCTGACCATCCGAATTGGTACGGTCGTTGAAAAAATGAAGTACGATATCAATGAGTTTACCGTAAAGCCCGGGAAAAAAGTGAAACTCATTTTTGCAAACCCTGACTTCATGCCTCACAATCTGGTCGTAACCAAGCCGAATAAAGCAGACACAGTTGCCCAGCAGGCACTTACCTTAGGTGCACAGGGATTCGATATGGCTTTCGTCCCTAAATCAGAAGATGTACTTTGGGCATCACAGCTTGTGGATCACGGCAAGGAAGAGGAAATGAGCTTTACAGCTCCCTCTACTAAAGGTGACTATCCTTATGTCTGCACATTCCCTGGCCATCATATTCTGATGCGTGGCGTAATGAAAGTCCGCTAAAGAACTTTTAGCTTTTTAATGTAAATCCTGCCTTGGTAGTACTAGGGCAGGATTTTTTTTGTAACTTTTCAACTATTTACAAGTTATGAATAGAGAATGAATATCGGTTTCCCAGTTATTAAGCCTCATTTACTTGCTCGGTTTGGCAATGTGAAAGAAGAAATTAAGCTTTCAAAATTATTCGTAAGCTTTTTAAATTTAAACATATGTAAGTCTTAGAACTTCCTCAAAACTGTTATGAAGCACCTTTTTATCTCAATTTTTCTTTTACTCAGTTATCTTAATTTTGCTGCGGTAAGTTTTTTAAGTGCAGAGCCCTCTGATACAAAAAAGAAAACTGAATCGAAGAGAAAGGAAAAGAAAAAGAATCGCGAGGGTAGAGAGGTCAAAAAAGATGAGAATGTTTCCTTTATACAAGTTGAAGGTCTTGCACCCAAAGGTAACTCTCCTCAGATCGAACCGAATAAAAAGTTTCGCATGTCGGTTGATCAGATTAAATCAGCATCCCTTTGGGTCGATCGCACGGTCGGAGGTGCTTTAGTTAAAAACGGGATTAAGCCAAATAAACAAACCGATGATTTTGTTTTTGTAAGAAGGGTCTATCTGGATGTTGCGGGTCGGATCCCAACAGATATGGAGGCAAGAGATTTCCTCAATGATAAAGACCCTGAAAAACGAAGAAAGCTTATCGACCAACTTCTGATTAGCGATGGCTATCGGTCACATCTTTTTAATTGGATGGCGGATCTTCTCAGGCATCGTGGAAAATTAAGAAGGAGTAATTTTAATCACTACGAGAGATGGTTGAAGGATCAAATTGCCAAGAATACCCCATGGAATGACATGGTTTATGCGATGCTTACCGCAGAAGGCACTTTGGCGAGCTCAGGGCCGACCGGTTACCTCCTAAGAGATCCTGGAATGCCGCTGGATAATCTGTCCAACACATTAAATATTTTCCTCAGTGCCAATGTATCCTGTGCCCAGTGCCATGATCATCCTTTGGCGGATTGGACGCAGCGTGAATTTTATGAATTGGCTGCTTTCTTTGGAGCCACGGATGTGAGTGACCGGGATCCGCGTAAGGTGGGTAATAAATTAAAGTTACCGGATGGGAGTATAAGTAAGCAGGATGTTGCTTCGGCAGTGGCTCAGAACCTGGCCCGTGTTCATACAAAATCAGCTCAGACTTTAAAGTTTCCGGATGATTACGCATACAGCGATGTAGAGCCGGGTAGTCCGGTTGACCCTTTGTTGTTTATCTGGGATGATGAGGAACTAACTGTGGAGGTTGATCAAACAGACCCAGCTAAATTAAGAGAGAATTTTGCTGAATGGCTTACCCATAAAAAAAACCCAAGATTTGCCATCGCTATTGCGAACCGTTTGTGGAAAAGATTTTTTGGTTTGGCAGTACAGGAGCCATTGGAGGACTTAGACGACCTTACCAAAGCTTCCAATCCTGAATTACTTCAATTACTCGGCAAAGTCATGGTGGCGGCAGATTTTGATTTGCGGGAGTTTCAGCGAGTAATTCTAAATTCCAAAGCCTATCAGGCAGTCTCAAGCGTAACACCCAGCTCTGGAGATGCCGAAAAGTACCTTTTCCCCGGACCGGTTCTCAGGAGAATGTCTGCCGAGCAAGCGTGGGACTCGATTCTTGCTCTTGTTCTAGGCACTTCCCTTGATGATTACAAAGTCGATCGATCAAACAGAGTTACCCGCTATGATTTTCCGTATGAACAAATGAATCCAGATGAAGTTCAGGAAAAAGTTCTTTTGATGAAAAAGAATGGATATTTGAAATCAAACCAAAGAATTGTCGAAGCAGACTTTGTGGATGGGAAGCGCCCTGTCAAAATGAACGATGAATTCCTCCTAAGAGCTTCTGAACTTTCTCAACCTGCACCTGATAATCATTTTCTGAGAATGTTTGGTCAGTCCTCCCGCGATTTGGTAAATGATTCCAGTGTCGAAGGAAGTATACCCCAGTCACTCATGTTGATGAACGGGGGTGTGCAGAACTTATTGTATAATCGCGATGCCAGGCTTTCTAAGATGCTTAGAAGATCTGGTGATTTTAAGTCTGCCGTTCAGTTTTTATTCTTAAGTTTTTTCTGTCGACCACCAACTCCTGATGAAATGAATACCATTGAGCAGGCAATTACCGAAGGAATGAAGAAGGAGGACCTAACCTGGGCACTTTTCAATTCGACTGAATTTCTTTTTGTTCAGTGAATCAACCAAAGACTACATTATGAAACCTTTACATTTTTCCAGAAGACAATTTGTTGAACAATGTGCCCTCGGTGCGTTCGGGCTGACTGTTCTGCCAAATCTCAAAGCTTCCAACTCGCTCGCTACAGGTGATGGATTTGGAAAGGCTAAAAGAATCATCTTTTTACAGGTCAGGGGAGGGATGAGCCATATTGATACCTTCGACCCAAAGAGTGGGAAGACCCAGGGACCGGGTAAAGCTATTAAAACAAAAGCGGATTTTCAGGTTACGGAATATCTGCCCAATACCGCAAAAATTGCTGATAAAATCTGTCTAATCAGGAGTATGACGGCCAAGATTGGAGTTCACGGTCCTGCCCAGTACTTCATGCGTACTGCCTTTGCCCAGCGTAATACCATTAAACATCCTAATCTTGGAGCATGGTCTCAGCACTATCTAGGTTCCAGTCATGAGACTCTTCCTTCCTCAGCTTGTATCAATACTTCCCCGAAGGAGGGGAATGGATTCTTCCCGACGGCATACAGTCCTATTCCCATCCTTGATCCTAATACCGGGCTTCGAAATATTGCCACACGGGGTGGGAGCGAGGCACTGGGAAAAAAATTACAACTCTCCGAGAAACTGAGTTCCTTTTTTTCTGCACGCTATAAGGATGACAATGTTAAGTCCTATCGGGAATTTTACGATAACACTTTGAGATTACTCAAAAGCAAGGATCTTGATTCTTTTGATATTTCAAAAGAAGACAACTCAACCCGCGAAAAATATGGTTTGAACAAATTTGGTCAGGGGTGTTTGTTGGCTCGGCGACTTGTGGAAACCGGAGTCAGGTTTGTGGAGGTGGCAACTGATGGTTGGGATATGCATAATAACCTGGAAAGTGAAATGGAAGATTTGAGTCCTCCTTTCGATCAGGCATACGCTGCCTTGATTTCTGACTTGGACGACAGGGGCTTACTTGACGAAACATTGGTTGTTCTTGCCACAGAGTTTGGTCGTAAGCCTCAATACAATGGAAATGGACGAGGTCATTATCCTATTTGCTATTCTTCAGTCCTGGCCGGTGGTGGAGTAAAGAAAGGCTATGTCTATGGTTCCAGTGATAAAGACGGAGCATTACCTAGTGATCCGGTTACAGTTCCAGATTTTCATGCGACCATCGGATGGGCTGCGGGTCTTCCCCTGAAAGAAAAATTTCAAACATCAAGTGGTCGTCCCTTTGTAGTCGGAGGAGACAGGGCAAAACCTGTTATGAATGTGTTTGCCTAATCGAGGTTAGTTCGACTTTCCAATGGCATGACGATCAAATTAAAGGGCGTCGTCTTTGATATGGACGGGGTCATCATTGAAAGTGAACACACTCATTATCAAGCGATTTGCGAGGCCATGGGAGATGTCATGGATCAATCCTATGAAACTTTCCTTTGCAAATGCACCGGTGGGGATGAACGCTTTGCTATGGGACGCCTGGCGGAACTGTCCGGGATTGAATATGACGAATCCTTATTTCAGGAATGGTCGAGAAAGAAGGCTGTAACCTATCGTAGATTGGTCAGTGAAAGTGCAAAGGCTATGCCGGGAGCGGTTGAGCTCGTCTGTTCAGTGGCTGAAAAGTTTCCTGTGGGACTGGCCACTGGCTCGAGAAGGTCCGATGTGGATGCGGCTTTTGAAGTGTTGGCCGATGGCAGACTTAAAGGAGTTTTTCAATCCATTGTGACCAGTGATGATGTTGAGCACCCCAAACCCGATCCATCCACCTATGCAAGGGCAGTCGATGGTCTCGGAGTTCCTCCCCAAAATTGTCTGGCAATCGATGATTCTCCGAATGGGGTCTCCTCGGCAAAAAAGGCAGGTATGAAAGTTTTGGGAATCACCGCCATTCATGATATCTCCAGCCTTCAGGAAGCAGAGTGGCATCTTCACTCCCTGGAAGAAGTGAACTTAGAAGATCTTATAAACTTGTTTGAAAAACTGAATTAAATATAAAACTGAAACCATGAAATTCCTTACTTTACTGATTTTCCATCAAGCCTTTCTTTTTATGATTGGTTTGCAGGGCTCTCCTGAAAAAATTCGGCCTAATATTCTTTGGCTGGTTGTGGAAGATCAATCCAAGCACTACGGTTTTAACGGAGAAAAATTAGTCCATACTCCGGTACTCGATGAATTGGCGGGAAATGGGGTCCGATTTACCAATGCATCCGTCACTGCTCCCGTTTGCTCGACTGCCCGTTCAGCATTGATCACCGGCATGTTCCAGACAAGTATTGGGGCTCATCACCATCGTAGCGGGCGTGGTGCAGCTAAGATCAAGATTCCTAATCATATCAAATTAATCCCTGAATTATTTAAAGACGCTGGTTACTACACATGTTTAGGTTCAAGTGGGCAGGCCGCAGGCACGGCGAGTCAAAAACACAAAAATAGACTGGGGAAATCAGACTATAATTTTGAATGGGATTCCACTATTTTTGATTCAGCCGAATGGTCAGGACGAAAGAAAGGGCAACCTTTCTTCGCCAAG
The DNA here is from genome assembly GCA_902569115.1 of uncultured Verrucomicrobiota bacterium. Lineage (GTDB taxonomy): Bacteria > Verrucomicrobiota > Verrucomicrobiia > Opitutales > Seribacteraceae > Seribacter. The sequence goes on from CACFTI010000005.1 coordinate 36,149, forward strand.
ATATGCCTTAGTGGGGGGAAGGCCCGTTCACAGGCTCGGGCCTCCAAAGAAATTCCTCATGTGGATGCGTCCAAAGTGGTTCTTCCTCCCTATTATCCGAAACATCCAGTTGTTCTTGAGGACTGGGCCGCTTATCTGGATACCTTTAGTCTGATGGATTTTCAGGTTGGTCAAATTGTTGATCGTTTAAAAAAGGAAGGAGAATTTGAAAATACAATTATCTTTTTTATTACCGATCACGGAGTTAGTCATGCACGGGGTAAACAGTTTTGTTATGATGAGGGCATGATGATTCCCTTCTTCGTTCATGCTCCAAATCGGGTGAAGGGAGGTACGGTAAGGAAGGACCCCGTTCTTCATATTGATTTGGCAGCTACATCTCTTTATTTCGCTGGTATTGAGATACCCAAGTATATGGAAGCCCGGACGCTCTTTGGTCCAAATGCGGTCAAACGGAAATTTGCGGTAAGTGCCAGAGACCGCTGCGATGAGACCTATGATCGCATCCGGGCAGTTCGATCACTGGAATATAAGTATATTCGAAATGGATACCCTGCACGTCCGCATTTACAGCCGTGTGCTTACAAGGATAACAAAGAAATCTATGTAGCTATTCGGGATTGGGGAGAGAAGGGGAAACTCAATCAAGTACAGCAGGAACTTTTGCTTTCTCCCGAGCGGGCCAAAGAAGAACTCTATAATTTAAAAAACGACCCATGGGAGTTGAACAATTTGGCAGATGATCCAGAACACTCAAAAACTCTTCAAAAAATGAGAATCACCCTGAACCAATGGATTCGTGAAACAGGAGACCACGGTCAGAATGTGGAATCCATGAAAATGTACGACAGCGATATGAAGGTTTACCTGGATGGACTCGCAAACAGGGGAAGAGGAGATCGTCTTGAGGAAATTAAGTCAAACATTGCCCAGATGAAGAAGTGGTGGAAGGAAGGGAAGTAAACCGTTTTAACGACAGTGCCATTTCCTTTACAGAATAGAGCTTTGAAAAGCGTAATTGGAATAGTTTTGTTATTTTTCAGTTATTTTGTTTCAGCAAAGGAGTCCCATAAACAAATAGAAGATTTCTTAGTTGTTCATTGCTATGACTGCCATGGAGATGGGGCGAAAAAGGGAGGGCTGGCCATGGATAAGCTGTCTTTCGATTTGGAAGATCCTGCAACCTTTGTGACATGGGAACGAATTTATGATCGTGCGATATCGGGTGAAATGCCCCCCAAGAAAATAGCAGAAAGACCATCAGTCAACGAGTTGGCCGTTTTCTCAAGTCATTTAGAGGCACCTTTGATAGATGCACATTTGAAAGATAAAGGAACGGTTCTCCGAAGATTGAACAGGCGGGAGTATGAAAACACTCTGAATGATTTAATGGGAACAAATTTGAGGCTGGGTTCTCACTTGCCCGAAGATGGGAGATCCCATGAATTTGACAATGTGGGCGAATCCCTGAGCCTCTCAATGGAGCATCTAAAACAATATATCCATGCGGCGGGCATGGTATTTGATCAGGTGGTTAAGCAAGTCGATCATCCCTTACAGAGTAAAAATAGAAAGATATTTTTTAGGGAACAGTCTTTGAAAGCCCATGTGGGTAAGCAGTGGAAGAAATTAGGTGATGGTGGGATTGTTCACTTTTACGGTGGCGGGTATCCCTCGGGTTTGCTGAGGGAATCACGGGTAAGCAAAAGTGGGTTGTATCGCTTTCGTATTACTGGCTATTCTTATCAATCCAAAGATCCGATCACCTGTGTGCTGATTACGGAAAGCTACGCACCTGGTAGCAAAAAGGAGATCGTCGCCGCCCCCGAGTTTCTTCCTTTCAAACCAACCAACTTCGAAATGAAACTCTGGCTCGATGATGGATATATGATCAAGTTTGATCCCCAGGGAATTTACCGGATCCCAGGTTTTGAACATCTCGATGTGAATCAATATGAGGGGCGTGGTTTTGCCTTCTTGGGTGCAGAGATTGAAGGTCCCTTGGAGGAAGGGTATCCACGCCATGGATACGATCTGATTTTTGATGGGGTAGAAAGAAAGGAGCTACCTCCAAATCACCCAAGTAACCGGGAATATTCCTGGTACAAGCCAAAGTTTGAACTTATTTGCGAGGATGAAAACAAAACCATTGATCGCTTTTTGGTAAGAATAGGAAGCCTGGCTTTTAGAGAAAGCGTCGAGCTAAAGGAAATGAATGCTTATCGAGGGTTGTATTTTAGGGAGAGAGCGAAAGGAGAGAGTATTGATGTTTCTCTTAGAACGATATTTTGTGCCATATTTTCCTCCCCACGCTTTCTTTTTCTTCAGGAAAGGGTGGGTAAGCTTTCCGATCGCCGAATCAAGGACCGTCTTCGTCTGTTTCTGAACAGAAGTCTCGATCATTCGTTCGAATCAAAAAAAGATCACAAGGGCGCTGATTTACGAGCCTTTACTGAACTACTCATAAAGAGTGAAAAATTTGACCGTTTTATCAAAGATTTGACTGACAATTGGCTGGATCTCAGGAACATCGATTTTACTTCTCCTGATCGTACCTTATTTCCGGAATTCGATGACTACCTGAAATATTCTATGCTGGAAGAGACCCGCTCATTTGTTAGCAGGATGTTTCTTGAGAATTTACCCATCTCCAATTTGGTAAAATCCGACTTTGCCATAATTAACGATCGGCTTGCTCAGCATTACGGGATAGAGAATGTGACCGGGTCGAAGTTCCGCCCGGTTTCACTTCCGGCAAATTCTCCGCGTGGTGGTTTACTTACGCAGGGGAGTATTCTGAAAGTCACTGCAAACGGCACTAACACATCTCCCGTTATGCGGGGCGTTTGGGTGATGGAAAGAATTTTGGGAGAGGTGCCAACCCCTCCGCCCCCGGGTATTCCCGGTGTGGAGCCTGATATTCGTGGTGCCGAAACATTACGGGATCTTCTTGAAAAGCACCGGTCGATGGAAAGCTGCCAGGGTTGCCATGCTAAGTTTGATCCTCTCGGTTTTGCCTTGGAATCTTTTAATCCCATTGGCGGATATCGTGAGCATTATCGATCGTTGAGTCAGACTGCCCCGAAGGTTGAAAGAAAAGTAAGGGCCCAAAATGTTAGATATCGGGTGGGCCCGGAAGTCGATTCCTCAGGTGAATTTTCGAACGGCAGGTCCTTTGCTGATATTCATGATTTTATGGCGGGTCTCGCGGAAGATGAGGAATTACTCGCTCGTGCCTTCGTTCGAAAATTACTCACTTTTGCGACCGGAAGAGAACTTGGGTTTTCCGACCGTGAAGAAATTGAACGAATTGTTTCCCAGTGTTCCGGAGGTGGCTATCGTGCAGGAGATCTCTTGCATGAGGCCATATCGTCGAATATCTTTCAATCCAAGTAATCGCTATGACTCATATTTCAACCAACCGTGCTTTGTCGAGAAGGTCCATTTTGAAGGGAAGTGGAATTGCCCTTGCCCTTCCATTTCTTGATGCGATGAGTCCGGTTTTCGGGAAAGCGTCAAATATTTCGAAATCTCCCAAAAGATTTGTGGCAATGAATGCGGCTCTTGGATTTCATGGCCCCAACCTTTTTCCGGAGAAAGAAGGTAGGGACTATCTAGGCACACCATACCTTAAGATTTTGGAAGATTTTCGTTCGGACTTCACCCTCTTTTCGGGACTATCCCATGCGAACCAGCAGGGAAGCAGCGGTCATGCCTCGGAAATGACCTGGTTGACCGGAGTGGAAAGGCCCGGCCTCGCCGGGTTTAAGAATACCATTTCCATTGATCAGGTAATAGCTCGCAAAATGGGTGCTTCCACTCGATTTCCGTCCCTTAATCTTGGAACCGGTGGAGGTGGACAGTCGATTTCATGGGATGCCAATGGAGTTTCCATTCCCTGTCAGGCTTCACCTTCTAAAATTTACCGTGAGCTCTTTGTTCAGGGAACAGAAAAAGAAGTAGAGCAGCAGGTGAATAATCTGGACCGTGGAAAAAGTATTCTCGATGTTGTTCTTGGAGATGCCAAATCATTGCGCTCGAATTTAGGGCACAGGGACAAGGAAAAGCTGGATCAATATTTTAGTTCCGTTCGTGAATTAGAAATCAGGCTTGAACAAAACAAGGAATGGGCACGAAAACCGAAACCGGATGTAAGTTATGAAGAACCCAAGGATGTGCAGGACCGGTACGACCTTCTGTCCAGACAAAGGTTGATGTATGATTTAATGACACTTGCATTAAAGACCGACTCAACCCGCGTAATTACTTTTTCGTTGGGAGCTTTCAATGCAGTGCCCACCAACATTGATGGAGTTAAAACCGACTGGCATAATCTTTCCCACCATGGAAAGGATGAGAATAAAATTGATGAATTGGAGATCATAGAGAAAGAGGAATTTTCACTCTTTGCCAAGTTTCTTGGGGATTTGAAAAGCCATCAGGAAAACGGCTCTTCACTTCTCACAAATACAGCCATTCTTTTTGGGTCGAATCTTGGCAATGCGTCCTCTCACGACTGGCGAAACTTACCCATCATTTTGGCTGGCGGTGGATACAGGCACGGTTCCTATGTCGCTCATGACTCTCAGGACAATACACCATTGAGTAATCTTTTCGTACCGTTGGCTCAGCGTATGGGCGTTTCAATTGATCGATTCGGAAAAAGCACCAAGTCTTCCATCCGTGGACTGGAAAGTTAAAGTTTGCTAACTTTAGCTTTGTAGTTGCCCCTCTAATTAGAGGGAATTTAACCTAATTCATAATGAAATTAGTCTCATTTTCCTCCTTATATTTAATACTGCAAATAGCTGGGCAATTGTTTGGTTCCACGAAGCCCAATATCATTTTTATTATGGTCGATGACATGGGTTACCATGATCTCGGTTGTTATGGAAGTAAGACGATTAGCACTCCCAATATTGATCGTATGGCGAAGGAGGGTATCCGCTTTACCGATTGTTACTCCGGAGACACCGTTTGCGCATCCGCACGAAGTACCCTAATGACCGGCTATCACAAGGGACACACCCCGGTTCGCGGGAATTCCGGAGGAATCCCACTTTTCCCGGAAGATATCACCGTGGCTGAAGTCCTCAAAAAAGCTGGTTATGTGACTGGTGGTTTCGGTAAATGGGGACTGGGTAATCAGGGCAAGGATGGAGCGGCCGAACGGCAAGGATTTGATCTTTTTTATGGTTATTACAACCAGTGGCATGCACACACTTATTATACTCATCTTTTTCGAAATAGTAAAAAGGTTGAGTTAAACGGTCGCTATACACATCACGCGATCTTCGATGAAACCATCAAGTTTATAAAGAATAATAAGGATAAGCCTTTCTTTCTTTATTGCCCGTGGACACCACCCCATGCGGCTTATCAAATTCCTGAGAATGAGCCGGCGTGGAAAATGTATAAGGACAAACCCTGGCCTCATGACGCGAGGGTTGCCGCAGCCATGGATACCATGATGGACCGGCATGTTGGAGAGATCACTGCACTCCTCAAGAAACTTGGCATAAATAAGAATACCTTGATGTTTTTTACTTCAGATAATGGAGCGGCCAAGCGGTTTGATGGGATCCACAATTCCTCCGGGGTAATGCAGGGAAAAAAGAGATCATTGAATGAGGGTGGCATAAGGGTCCCGATGGTGGTTCGCTGGCCTGGTAAAATAAAAGCGGGCAGGGTAAGCAGTCACCCTTGGTATTTTCCTGATGTTATGCCCACCTTTGCCGAGATTAGTGGTGTTTCCACTGAAGTGCCCGAGGATATCGATGGCATTTCCATTCTTCCCACATTGCTTGATAAGGGAGTGCAAAAGCAGCATGAATATATGTTTTGGCAATACGGGGTAAGGGCAGTGCGTTCAGGCAAATGGAAGGGGATTGGTAAGGGCGGTCATCTGTACCTTTATGATTTAAGTGAGGATATTGAAGAAAAAAACGATCTGTCCTCCAAGCATCCTGAGATTGCTGCGAGAATGAAGAAATACATCACGATTGGATACCGTGAGCCCCGTAGTCAAAAGGACGATGGTAAATACACGGGGAAAGACAAAAAATAATTCACTCAGAACCTAAGAAAAAGCTTTAGTGTATTAATTAGTATTTTTATCATAAAAATACATGAGAAGTGTGTTAGCAATTTCCATTAACCTGCTTTTATGCATAATTTTTGTTTTCTCACTGAACGGTCAGAGGGAAATCGGGCATCCTCCCTTCATGAGTCCCCATTTTTCTCCGATTGTAATTTCGCAAGACAAGGTTTTCGTCGCCAATACCCCATCGGATACGATTGATGTTCTCGATAGTAAGTCGGGTCGCGTCCTCAGAAGAATCCCCGTCGGGTTAGATCCGGTCAGTCTGGCCATTCGTCCCGATGGCCGTGAACTGTGGGTATCCAATCACATTTCTGATTCGGTCAGTGTGATTGATCTTGATGAGTTGAAACCCACTTTCATGCATGTCATTGCCACCATTCAGGATATCGATCCGGAATCCAAGGCGACCCGTTTTGACGAGCCGATGGGGATTGCCTTTGCTGATGAAAAGAAGGCATATGTTGCTTTATCATCGGAGAACAAAATCGCGGTGGTGAATGTCGCTACCCGAAAAGTGATCAAATTCCTGAAGATTCCTGCTCAGGATCCCCGGGGTATTATGGTTCGTAATGACAGGCTTTATGTCATTCCTTTCGAGTCGAACAATAAGACCCAGCTTTCGGGCGGGTACAAGATCGATGGCAAACTCGTTACCTTTAATGCCCATGAGCACTCTATTGCCAATAACAATATTTTGTCACTTGGGCATGTCACCGATATCGTAAAACATCCCCGCGTGCCCGACCGGGATTTGTTCGTTTTCGATGTCAAAACCGACAAGCTTATCGAGACCGTCGATACCCTCGGCACTTTGCTTTACGGAATGACTGTGGACTCCAAGGGTACGGTTTTCGTTGCCCAGACCGATGCCAGAAATGATGTCAACGGCCGTGCAGGGACCAAAAAGCATGGGCTCAAGGAATTGGGTAACCGGGCTTTTCTAAACCAGGTCACCCGGGTACGCTTCGAGAAGGGGAAGGCTGTAAAACCTGAGTATTTTAACTTGGAACCCCTTCCACCGGTAGACCCAACGGAAGGTATGGCTTTAGCTACTCCCTTTGCGATCACCCTGAGTGGTGACGATTCGACTTTATTTGTAACGGCAGCAGGTTCCGACAAGGTTTTCTCCGTGGATGCCAATTCCGGAGAAGTTTTGAGCAGGGTCGGAGTTGAGGCTGTTCCGCGCGGGATTACCCTTGAGCAGGACCCTTTGGGTAAGACTGCAAAGGCATGGGTTTTGAATGCGGTCCAAAATTCAGTTTCGGTAGTCGATGTTTCCGACCCTACCGATCTCCGCCTGATTCGAACAATTCCGCTTGAAGATCCTACGCACCCTGAATTCAAGGCGGGTCGGATTGCTTTCAATAATGCCGATTTTTCAAGCACCAAGTCCTTTTCCTGTGCCAGTTGTCATCCTGATGGTCATACGGACCAATTGCTTTGGGTTTTGGAGACACCGATTGTATCAGGAGGCAACCAAATCATGCCCCGTTCCACCATGCCAGTGAGAGGCTTGCGCGATACGGCTCCATTTCATTGGGATGGTATACCCGGTGATCCTTACGGTGGAACCAATAGTGCCAGTGTCAGAAAAGCGGTAAAGCCCAATGTTGACTTGCAAGATCCGGTCAGTGCACCCCGTCATTTAGTGGATGGAAGCATGGCAACAACCATGAGGAAATATGGCGACAAATCAGTAAACAATGAGGGGAAGGCAGGCTTAATGTCATCGACTGAGAGGGAGACTCTCTCAAGGTTTTTATTAGGCGTGACTTATCCGCCTGCCCAGCGACGCGCCTATGACAACAAGCTTAGTGCAAAGGCCGAGGAGGGCTTTGAGCTCTTTCACATCCTTGGAGACAACGACCCGACAAAAAATAAGCCAAATGTTTGCGGGGACTGCCACAGGATGCCTTTTTTGGTCAGTACGAATACACCCGGTTCCGGTATGGAAACTCCCACTTGGCGAGGAGCCTACGACCGTTTTCTGATTTTGCCCCAAGGAAGACTTAACATCATTGATTTTCCCTTTTACCGCCGGGTGGCGGAGGAGGGTATTCCTGAGCGTGAAATGTGGCGATTTTCGTGGGGTGGCAGGAGTCGCTTTGATCCTGTTTGGGAAATGGTACTAGAAGGCTCGACTGGATTTTCCGGTTCCTTGGGCCGACAGGTCACCATCAATTCAACCAATACTGAAGATTCCTTATCCAAAGATCTGCTTGATGCTCTCGAACTTTCATCTTCTGAGGGTGCAATCGTGCTGCAAGTGGAAGGCTTGATTTTCGAAGAAGGTGATGCCCGGTCGATAATCCTTCAGTATGATTCAAGTTTGAATGGGGGGAGTTATTTCGAGACTGCAGGACAGCGAAAGGCTTTTACACGTGATCGGCTTTTTCAACTGGCGAATGCGAACCAATTTGTCGGAACTTTTACCGGGAGGCATGGTAAGAACGCTGATTTCGAGAACCCGCAGCCTGGCATCTGGGCCGAAGGTCCGATTGAGAAGCAACGCGGAGCACAGAAGTTTCCAGTCCTGTTCAAACAGAACAAGACCATGGTGGTGAGTGGCCGGCATCTAAAGGAGGGAGCCTCTGTCATCGTAAACGGAAGAAAGGCGAAGGGTTCGGTAAGATTAAGCGATAATGAACGGGTTGAGATTGAGCTGGCGAATCTTCCGCCCGAGGGAATGCATTTTGTTCAGTTACAAAATCGTGATGGCTTGTTCACTAATGACTTTATTTTTCATGTCTCGGACAAGCAGATCAAAATTGAAGACACTGGTCCGGATCTAAGCGAGGCGATTGCAACGGGGAATTTATCCAGGATTAAGCGTTTGGTTAAATCGGGAGCTGATGTCAATGAAAGAGCAGGGGATGGGGGGACTCCCTTGAGCACTGCCGCCTTTCATGGCCGCATTGAAATTTTTCGTTTTCTCCTTCAAAAAGGGGCCAGGCCGATGGCCAAGAACAGAGATGGCAATACACCCCTCCATGTCGCTGCATTTATGGGACGCTTCGAGATTGTAAATCTCATACTCTCAAAGGGAGCCAATCTAAATATTCTTAATAACAGAAAAGAGACACCCATAGATGTGGTTTCAGGAGAATGGAGTAATGAATTGGCTGGCTTTTATCGCCTTTTGAACGGTTTGACTACGAACAAGGTTGATCTTCAGGAAATTCGTAAGGCCCGTCCGCGCATGCAAAAACTTCTCAAGGGTGCGTCTAATGCGAAGCTCCCAAAGAAAAACATCCCTCATTCTCAACAAGTTAATCCATAACTTTTTGGAACTATTCCCTCAGGGTAGTGTTCCCGTAACCATGAAACTCAAATTTACTTTTCTTTTGGTTTATACATTCGTTTTTGCTCACGGTGAGAAAGAAGACCTACCCGATTTATGGAATGAATTTCGTGGGCCAAACGGTTCAGGTATTCGCATGGATGCCAAAATTGGGGTTCCTTCCATGCAGGAATTACTTTGGAAGACTCCATTACCTTTTGGCTTGTCCTGTCCGGTTTTGTCGGAAGATAAAATCTTTCTCACCGGCTTTAAGGAGGGGCTTCTTCTTACTATCGCTTTGGATCGCATGACCGGGGAAATCATCTGGCAAAGAAAGGCTCCGGAAGTAGAAATCGAAAAGTTTCATGCATCCAGTAGTCCGGCGACCCCGACACCTTTTGTGGGGCAGAACAGACTGTATGTGTACTTTGGTTCCTACGGACTTTTATGCTATGACCACAATGGAAAGGAACTTTGGAAAAAACCACTTTCCACTCCAAAGAGCCTTTATGGGACAGCCTGCTCCCCGATCGTCTATAATGAGATGCTAATTCTTGTCGCAGACGATGATGCAAACCTGCCGGACAGTAAAGTTAGTCGTTCTAAAATCCTCGCGATAAATAAAAAAGATGGATCAACGATCTGGCAAAGGCACCGTCCATTTCATCGTAGCGGGTGGTCAACTCCAGCAATTTTTGAAAAGATCGGAGGTGCGGAGCTGGTTGTATTAGGAAACGGTTCCCTTCGTGGATACTCGATGCCCGATGGGCAGGAAAAATGGCAGGTCGATGGATTCTCAAGGGAAACAATTGCGAGACCTATGATCGGAAATGGAAAAGTCTACGGCTCCGGTTCAAGACTTGGGGGGTCTGCAGATTTGAATACGGATCCGCTCCCTTTCTGGAAGGCGGTTATCGGATTTGACCGTAATGGTGACGGACGACTGGAGCGAAAGGAAATGACCGGTCACTTTACCTTCCCTTTTCGTCCACAGCTTCCACCGGGGCATCTCGGGTATGGGCTCCCCTTACCCAAAGATTCTGAAAAAAAAAGGAAAAGACTGGATGCTATGTTTGGATGGATAGATAAAAACCGGGACGGTTTTTGGGATAAAGAAGAGTTTCTTAAAAATCTGACCATTGGAAGAGGAAAACCCTTACTTGTTGCTGTTAAACCGGGAGGTGCGGGTAATGTGACTGATTCTCATATCCAGTGGGAGTTTAATAAAGGCATCCCGGAAGTTCCGTCTCCCATCCTCTATGATGACCTAATTTACATGGTTTCCAACGGTGGAGTCCTAACCTGTTTGAATGCTGGCGTCGGGCAGATGGTCTATCGTAAAAGACTGCCCGGGTTGGGTCAGTATGTCGCCTCGCCGGTGGTTGCAGGCCAGAATCTAATTTTTGTTTCCGAGGAAGGTTTGCTCTCCGTGGTTAGGGCAGGAAAAGAATTTAAACTCTTGGGCCAGTTAAATGTGAAAGAAAATATTAGAGTCACACCAGCAGTTGGAAGACAAACTTTATACCTAAGAGGGGACTCCCATCTTTGGGCTTTTGGTAAGTGAATAACGGTCGGTATCCATCTGAAATCAATAAGTTTACCATGAAATTCATCCTTACAAATTTGTGCTCTCTTTTGCTGGTCATCGCGGGTTTTGCCAAGGACAAACATCCGAATGTCGTCACCCTCCTTGTCGACGATCTCGGATATCGTGATCTCGGCTGTTACGGGGGGCCTGTTAAGACTCCCATTCTCGACAATTTGGCCACTGGGGGCGTTCGTTTCACCGACTTTCACTCGGGAGCCCCTGGCTGCTCGCATTCGCGAGCCACCTTCCTTACGGGCCGCCACCACTATCGCACAGGTGTTTACTCCGTCATCACCGAACGGCTTCACAAGATGCATCTGCTGAAAAGCGAAACGACCATCGCCGAAGTGCTTAAGGAAAACGGCTATGCCACCGCTCACTTTGGGAAGTGGCACCTCGGTATGCCGGTAAACAATCGCGACAACCCCACCCCTGCCGAACATGGCTTCGACTACTGGTTCGGCCTCGTTAACGGTCCGGGTCCCAGCCACAAGAACCCAACCCAGTTTCTGCGCAATGGTAAACGCGTGGGAGAGATGAAAGGTTACTCCTGTCAAATCGTTGTCGATGAGGCTCTCACCTGGCTTAATGAAAAGCGCGACGCCAAGGAACCCTTCTTTCTCAATCTTTGGTTCAACGAACCCCACGCTCCGATCGCGGCACCCGATGAGATCGTTTCCCAGTATGGTGCGCTCAACGATCAGGCCGCAATCTACAGCGGCACCATCGACAACACCGACCGGGCGATTGGACGACTCATTGCAAGACTTGAAAAACTTGGGGAGCTAGAGAACACCATCATCGTCTACGCCTCCGATAACGGCAGCTACCGACCGGAGCGTAACGGAGAACTTCGCGGCCAGAAAGGATCTCAATTCGAAGGCGGGCATCGAGTCCCCGGCATCTTTTACTGGAAGGGCGGAATCCCCGGAGGACGTGTTGAGGACAAGCCCGCTGGTGTCGTCGACCTTCTTCCCACGCTCTGTGGATTGATCGGCATCAAGAAACCCGCGAATGTCCACCTTGACGGCTCTGACCTCGCACCTCTGCTTACCAAGTCCGGCAAATTCAAGAGGCATCAGCCTCTCTTTTGGATAACAGGTGGAAATATGGTCATCCGAATGGGTGATCACACTCTTTTTGCCTCCGGCACTGCGAAATCACCGATCGACTTGAAAGCGGCAAGTCGACTTACCGAGCAAATCAAGCAAGTCCTCGGTGATGATCTTGAAAAAGTGTTGGACGGAAGGGATGTTAAGGATCTTCGTAACCGCCTGTTTAATATCGAGAGATTAGCCGATCCCGAGGCCGATCGCCTGAAGAGACAACTCAGGGAATTGTTCTACTTCAACGAAGCGTGGATCCCTGAACTCAAGAAGAGTGAGCTCGGCCGTGCCCAACAACTCTATGACCTATCGAAGGATCTCAGTCAGCAAAACAACATCGTAAAAGACCACCCCAAACTTGTTGCCCGAATGAAAAAGAAAGCCGAGGTCATCTATGCGAGCGTCATGGCCGATGCTCCAGAATGGCTCACCACTGAAGAATTGGACGCCGCAATTAAGCCCCGAGGAAACGAACCGCAACGATCTGCCATCGGACTACCCGACAACGATATCGCAAAGCTCCTCGCCCGTATAGATAAGAATGACCTTCCAGACGGCTATCATGGAAGCCGACATCAGCCTTATGTCGATCGCATTATGGCCGGTCTTAAACCCGAACAGCGTGCCCGTGTCGGCCAACTCTGGAAAGATAAACGTCGGCTCGATTCTGATATACCCAACCCGGGAGCCTCCTTCGTTAGAATTCTTACACATATTGCTAAAGAGAATCAAAAGAGTAAACAGTCCAACTTAATGAAGAGTGCTGAGAGTTGGGCTCATTGGCGCGGACCCAGTGCAAACGGAGTCGTTCCTTCGGCGAAACCACCCACCCACTGGAGCGAGAAAAAAAATATCCGATGGAAAGTGCCAATTGATGGAGCAGGTGCATCTACTCCGATTATTTGGAATGATAAAATCTTTCTTTTGTCAGTAATTGATACGGGGAAAGTGGATCCTTCTCTGCCTCGTCCGGAAGATCAGCCCAAGAGAGTCTTTGATATCACTCATCCAAATACTGAGTTTAAGTTTCTAGTTCTTTGTCTGGATCGCAAAAATGGTAAAGAGTTATGGAGAAGGGTGGCTACCCGCTTAATTCCACATGAGGGAACTCACCGGGATAATAACTACGCTTCAGCCTCTCCCACCACAGATGGTAAGTTGCTCTATTGCTGGTTTGGGTCGGCAGGATTGTTCTGTTATGACTTGGAAGGTAATAAGGTTTGGGAGCGTAACTTAGGTGAGGTCAAGATCGGAGCAAGTCTGGGGGAGGGGTGTTCGCCCGTTTTGTATAAGGACAAATTGGTTATTCTTAGGGACAATCGCGGACAGTCGACCATACAGGTTTTGAATGCAAAAAATGGAGCAACCATTTGGAAGAAAAACCGGAACACCCGGAACGGTTGGGCCACACCCGCAGTTGTTGAACATGAAGGAAAAGTCCAGGTCATCACTACTGCATCCAGACCGGAAGCTGGCAATCGCAAGACTCCCGGTAAAGTGATCAGCTATGACCTTGAAAATGGAAACATAATCTGGGAATATTCGGGTCTTACGGACAATGCGATCCCGTGCCCGATCGTGGAGAATGGTGTGGCATACTGTATGACGGGTTACTTAGGTTTTTCCTTAGTCGCGGTGCCGATTTCTGGAAAAGGGGAACAGTCGCAAAACATTTTGTGGAGGAGAGAATTGGGCACCCCTTATGTCCCGTCTCCCATATTGTATGATGGACTTCTTTATTTCACCCAGTCCAACCAGGCCATTCTTTCCTGTGTCGATGCAAAAACGGGCAAGGTTCTCATGGAGCGGACCCGTTTGCCCGGATTGTCAAATGTCTACGCTTCCCTAGTTGGAGCAGGTAATCATATTTATGTTGTTGGGCGCTACGGTAAGACGGCGGTGCTCAAAAGAACGGGGAAGTTCGACTTGGTGGCTACGAACACCTTGTCCGATCGCTTTGATGCCTCGCCCGCAGTAGTAGGTGATCAACTTTTCCTGCGTGGACATAAATCTCTCTACTGTATTGGTAAGCTAAACTGAATTCTCAAACTGGGGATTTAAGTAAGACTGATGGGGCTTACATCAAATATGAATGACTAATAAATTGCATATTTATCCATAAATAAAAGTATACCTGTCGGTTTCTCTCTCAGGTATTTGCGGTTCGTTGATAGAGCCTTCGTTCGCATCCAGTTTACCATCGGTAAAAAACCGGATGGATCCAATTATTAACATTTCTTTTTACTTGTTAATAACGAGTTTTAATCTAGTAATACTAATCCCCACTTTTATTACCCCATCATAAATCCCCAATCATGAATCGAGAAGACGAAGTCTTTAAAAATTTCCTTGTGGAAATGGGTGAAAAGCTGGACGAGTTAGAGGGCGGTTTGGCTGAATTGGAAGAAGGTTTTTCTCAGGATGTGGTTAATAAGCTATTTCGTGCGGTTCATACTATTAAAGGAGGAGGAGGGTTTTTCGGATTAGTCAAAGTTTCAGAGCTTTCTCACATATTTGAGGATTTACTCATGAAGGTACGGGAAGGTGATCTTTCATATTCTGAAGAGATGATTGGTCCCTTCTATTCTGCATGTGATGCCCTCAAGGGAATGCATGAATCCGAAGACTTGGGGAATAGCCTTGATATCACTCAGATTTGTTCAGAATTAAAAGCGGTGGAAGGTAGTGATAAAATACCTGAGTCCACCCTTACCGAAAAAAGCGACCATGAACCGACGGAAATAGTCTGGGAAAAAGACTCTACAGAGGTCTTGGAACCGGAGGAGCCACAGGCGAGCAATCAGGCAAATCGTAAAGTGGAGAAGGTAGCCGCTGTTTCAGGAACTAAAGAAGTCAAAGAGGCTTCCCCATCCAAAAAATCGCAAGCAAAACAAATTCCCACTACCGATAATAAGGGCAGTCAAAATGAGACCATCCGGGTGAAGGTCGATCTCCTTAACAAACTGATGGAGCTTACTGGAGAGATCGTATTGGGCAGAAATCAACTCCTCAGACAATTCGCCGATATGGAAGATAAATCCAATATGGTGGCGATGGCCCATATGATTTCCGATCTCCAGCAGCTCGTTTTGCAAACCCGGATGCAACCCATTGGAGGAACTTTTACCAAATTTAAGCGAATCGTCAGGGATCTTGCGAAACAACTGGATAAGCCAATTGATTTGGTGATCAAGGGTGAGGATACGGAACTGGACCGGAGTATTATTGAATCTCTTTCCGACCCGCTTACTCATTTGATTCGAAATTGTGCCGATCATGGTTTGGAGGATCCCTCAACCAGAGTTGGTCAGGGAAAAGATCGTGTAGGTACAGTTTTATTGGAGGCAAAACATGAAGGTGGACAGGTGGTCATCACCGTAGAGGATGATGGAAAAGGTATTGATGCGGAAAAAGTCAAAGCCAAGGCAATTGCCAATAATGTAATCTCTTCTGCAGAGGCTGAGTCGATGGGGGAGAACGAGGCGGCAAAACTTATCTTTCACCCCGGTTTATCAACCGCGGAAGAAGTCACCAGTCTTTCAGGCAGGGGGGTAGGGATGGATGTGGTGAAATCAACTTTTGAAAAGTTGGGCGGTGCCATTGATCTGGAAACAAATATTGGTAAGGGCACCAAGGTGATTATTCATCTGCCTACAACTTTGACGATTATGTCATCTCTGATTGTTCGAATTGAGGGAGACCGTTATGCGGTTCCCCATTCGGAGTTGAAGGAAGTCATTTTGGTAAGGCCCGAGGATGAAATCCAAATTGAAAAGATTCGTGAACGGGATGTCTATCGCTTACGCGGTACTCTTATCCCGATTCTTTCAATGGAGGAAATTACCGGAGTTTCCAAAAGGGAAGAGACAAGCAGTGAAACAATTAGCAGAAATGGAGAGGTACTCTTTTTAGTACTGCACTCCGGTCTTAACCAATTCGGACTTCTGATTGACTCGATTGATCATACCGAGGAGATCGTGGTCAAGCCACTTGCACAGATTCTTAGCCGTCATACCTTTTATGCTGGCAGTTCGATTTTGGGAGACAGTGATGTGGCTATGGTCTTAAGTGCCAATGGAATTTGCCAGAGTCATAAACTTCATATTCACGATCTTGAAACGAATATAAAGACCAATAAGTCACTCGCTGAAATGCAGATATTGGACTTACAGGAAAAACAGGACCTGATGGTTTTTCGTTATTCGAAAGGCGAACAACTGGCTATTCCCTTATCTTTGGTGTTCAAGGTCGAACAAATTGAAGTCTCCCAGATTCAAAAAATCTCAGATAATCATTTCATCAACTTGGAAGGTAAAAATATCCTGTTGTTGTACTTGGATAAATATTTGTCTCTCAAACCTTTACCGGATGGATTGGAAACTTTCTATATTATCACTCCAAAAATTAAGGATTTTGAAGTTGGGATCGTTGCTTCTTCGATCGAAGAATCCGTTCATACCAGATTAAATTTGGATAACCCGCCGATTAATCAGAATGCTATTCTTGGCATAACCACTATTCGGGAAAAAATAACTTTCCTGGTGGATTTATTTAGCCTGGCTGAACAGGTATCTCCCGAAAGGTTTAAAAGAATTGATCTTGAAGGAAGGCCTGAACAAGATCGTTTGTTGGTAGTCGAAGATACTCCTTTTTTCCGTGATTTGGAGAAAACTTATTTTGAGTCCGTTGGGTTTCGGGTAACACTCGCAAACAACGGACAGGAGGCCCTCGATTTATTAATGGAAAGACCAAGATATTTCAACCTGGTGGTTTCAGATATCGTCATGCCGGTCATGGATGGTTATGAATTAGTCAAAAGTATGAAATCCAGTGAGAAGCTCGATCACATCCCTGTGATTGCACTCACCTCCTTTACCGAAGAAC
Organism: uncultured Verrucomicrobiota bacterium; assembly: GCA_902569115.1. Lineage (GTDB taxonomy): Bacteria > Verrucomicrobiota > Verrucomicrobiia > Opitutales > Seribacteraceae > Seribacter. The sequence goes on from CACFTI010000005.1 coordinate 53,110, forward strand.
AGAGCAGGGAAAAAGCATTGGCAGCAGGTTTTGATGGCTATGCTATAAAAACGAATAAAGAAAACATCCTGCGGGCTGTTGAACAATTTTTGATAGAGGAGTAGACGATGTTATATTCCACTTTTTATCTTGGAAATACCCAAATGGCCGTGCCCATTCCATGCATTTTGGAGATTGGTAGATCCTTCAATTTTCACCCCGTTCGGGGAGCACCGGAAGTGATTGACGGGTTGATTAATCTGCGAGGTAAAGTAGTCACCATTGTGAACTTGGGCCTTGCTTTCGAAGAATCAAAAATTGCACCTTCAGATGAGTCGAGAATCTTTATTTTTAAGAATAATTCCGAACTTAAGGAGGTAGCTGATTCGGACTTGGTCACTGAAACCGCCCCCGATAATATTGGCATCCATGTCGATCGTATTTCGGATGTAATTCGGGTCGAAAATGAAGAATTGCAGTCGGTGCCGGCCAATATGGTGCATCCATTTTATAAGCATGTGGTCCGGCGTGGTGAGTCTTTCATTATCATTCTTGAACCTTCTAAGATTTTAAACCTTCACGAAACCCCTGATCTTTTATCATGAGCGAGGCAAAAAACATAAAATTCAACATCTACAACCCGATCATTACCTACGAACACAGGGCGGCCTACGATATGATTGTAAGTCACCTACAGGAAATTTTCCCGATTTGTAACCAGGGTAAATGTAAGGCTCTCGAAGTTAGCGATGATCCTCAGAAACAAAAACAGATCAATGATCTGATGGAAAAAGTGGAATTCTTTTCCAATAGCCTGATTACCATAACCAAAATATTTTTTGATCAGCTTTATCGAGCGAAGCAAACTTCTTCCCAGTCAATTTCTCAATCCACAGCGATGATCAAAATTGATATGATCGAAAGGAATCTGCTTGAGCGCACCTGTGACGTTCGATGGTGGGCACTTGAGAAAGCCTTTTGGGAATGCATTACTCTTTCCACCAATTCCAAGGGCACCGGCAAAGGCAAGAGCGGCACAAGTTCGAATGCCAAAGCAATTAAGGAAGCGGTTGATTTGGCATGCACAAGGCTCGAAGATATTAGAAATTCATACACTCTATATCGTGATCTGGTGATTACAGATACCAATGGAATTATTATTGCCAATTCCAATGCGGAACGCCGATCCCAAGTCATTGGAATGGATGTTTCGGATGAAGAGTGGTTTCAGAAAGCTTTGGAAACAAAGGATGGTTCTGAATATTTCGTGCAGGATGTTTCCAAATCAAAGATGGAAGATATGGACGCATTAATCTATTCGACCGCTCTTCGAGCCAATGGTGACGAACAGGGCAATGTGATCGGAGCCATGGGAGTGCTCTTTGATTTTCAAGGTGAATCCCAAATTATACTGAATGATTATTTACCCAAAGATTCCGAAGAACAGACCTTAGAGGGATGGTTTTCCTTTTTTACCAATAAAGATGGTAAGGTAATCTGTTCAAGTGATGAGAGCTTTGTGCCCAGCGGTCAAATGGCTGATCTACCGAGAAATCATCGAAATCTCACTCATGCGGGGGATGTGATCGTTTCTACCGGTTCCGTATGTGGAAATCGTTCTCTGATTGTTTCTCATAAGAGCGAAGGTTTTGATGAATACAAAGGGTTGGGGTGGACCAGCCATCTCGTGCTTCCAGAGTCTGCGATGTTCGAAAGATCTGTGACAAATGAAGATTATGGAATTTCTCCGCAGGAATTGATGAATTCCAAATTAATTCCTGAAAAAAACCAGCAGACCTACAGAGAGATTCAGCGAAATAAGGGGGATATCCAATTAATCTCAATCAACGGTATTATTCTGGCAACGGATTTGGGTAAGGCGGGTACGAGTTTTATTCCTATTTTCGACCAGATCACCACCACCGGTAATTCTACCACCGGAAAGATGGAGGAGCTACTTTCCGAGATGTCGTCCGATATGCTTGAGCAGAATCTCAAAGCCCTCGAAAATTTCAGTAAGCAGGCGATCGATTTAATTGACCGCAATTTGTTCGAACGTGCCGCTGATGTTCGATGGTGGTCTACCGATCATGCTTTTTGGGAAGCCTTGCAGGAAGGATCCGAAGAAAAGTTTGAGGAGGCTGCTAAGCGTCTTGGTATCATAAACGCTTCTTACACAATGTACCGGGATCTTGTGATTGCAGATTCGAATGGTCGGATCGTGGCCAACTCCAAGTCTGAAAACCGCGATAAATTGAAAAGAATGAATGTATCGGAGCAATCATGGTTCCGGCAGGGCATGCAGATTGCAAGGTCTGTTCAGTTTGGGGTCCAGGATGTCTGTGACAGTGATCTCGAAAACGAAGAGACTTCATTAATCTATTGTGGAGGAATTCTCGAGAATGGACAAAGAGAAGGCAAGGTTCTCGGGGTTCTTGGAATTCTTTTCGATTGGGAAAATTTAGTTCATCCTATTCTTGAGGGTTGTTTACCTAGAATTAAGGGAGAAGTTGTCGATGGAGGTGTTGCCTTTTATGTTAATGAAGAGCAAAGAGTGATAGCTTCGACAGATTCAGAAAATTTTAAAATCGGACAAGTCGTCAATTTGCCCAGTGAAAACCTTAACTTGGAAGTTGGAGAATCCGCATCAGGTATTTTCACGGCCAATGATAAGAAATATATTATCGGCTCATCGCGAACACAGGGATATCGTGAGTACAAAGGTCTTGGCTGGACAGCTCATGTGGTTCGTCCAATAGACTGAAACAAAGTCGTTTCTGTATGAGTAAGCGTGTGCTGATTGCCTCGACTATCGGGGCGGTTGCCAAAAGCCTTGGTGGGCTTTGCGGAAAGCATGATGCTGCAGTCAGTTATTCAGAGCATGGCAAAACGCTCTATGCACAATTAATCGACGGTAGGCATCAAGTCTTACTCGTGGAAATTAACTTCATTGAGGGTGAGTATCGCGATTTGATTGCCAAAATTCGCTCTAAAGATCAATTGCGCGACTTATTCATCATTGTCTATGCCCCTGATGAATTAAGTAAATCTGAACAGGCACGGATCAACGGGGCCAACGCAATTCTGACCTCTCCGTTTACGGATATCAAAATCCTAACCCTATTTAAGCGTGCCTTTTTTCTTCCGAAACAATGCCTTTTTGTGAGTCCTTCCTCGCATGAAGAATTCTCGTTGGCTCTGGTGAAGATGGGTTATGATTTTAAGCAAGTGAATGATGCCAATTCTGTCTTGGAGGACGATTCACCTCAGGTTCCGGACTTTCTGATCGTTGATTTCAGTTTGCCCGACATGAGCGGGACTGAATTTGTGCAAAAGCTGAAGGATAATGATCGGTTGAAAAATGTTCCCCAAATCATTGCATATGAGGGCAGGGGAGCTGGCGAGATCGAAGAGATCTTAAAGGCTGGAATCGAAGATGTGATCCTTTCCCCCTTTGCCTCTGCCCAAAATATTAAACAGATTCAGGATAAGTTCCCTTTGCCACCCAAAGGAAGAAGGCTGCGTGCCCTAGTAGTGGACGATAGCCCTACCATTCGAGATTTAATTGCCAGCATGTTCAAGGAACTTGATTATCAGGTCGAGACTGCGGAGAATGGTTTTGAGGGATACAAGGCAGTTCAGAGAAACAAGCCGGACATTATTACATCTGATTATGATATGCCTGTTCTCAATGGATGGGAGTTTTGTACCGAAGTGCGTGATCATGAGGATTACAAAGATATTCCGATCATAATGATTACCACGCGGGCTACGGATCTGGATCTTAAAAAGGGAGAGATTCTCGGCGTATCTGCTTATTTGGCCAAGCCCTTTGCCAAAGACACATTGAAATCTGCTGTTGAAACTGCGATTTCAAACGCACGTACCAAAAAAGAGCAGGAGACCATCGCCAAGTTTGTCGCTGCGGATACCTTAAATGCGGTAAGCAGTATGGTGGATGAGCAACAGGATGCCGGGATGGGGGAATCCAAGCACATCACGGTTCTGTTTTCTGATATCTGTGCTTTTTCATCAAAGTGTGAAAGATTTTCTGCTCGAAAAATCATCAACCTTCTCAATACCTATTTTGATCTAATGGTGGAGGTGCTATCGCAGAACAATGCGATTATCGACAAGTTTATTGGTGATGCCATTGTCGCCCGTTTTGATTCCGGAGATCCCGCCACGGATGCTTTAAATGCTGTCCGGGGAGCATGGGGTATGTGTCGAGAACTTGAACGCTTCAACTTGGATTCTTTTGAGGAAGTGCAAAGCCGAATAGGAATTAACAGTGGAGAAGTAATCCTCGGAAATCTTGGTTGCCAAAAACATAGGCTGGAATACGCAATGATCGGGGATAATGTTAATATCGGTCAGCGACTTGAAAGCAGTGCCCCAAAGCAAGGCGTCATGATTTCGGAATCCACATACGAGCTGGTTAAAGATCACATTCTAGTTGGTGAAAGACAGGAGATCGAAGTGAAGGGCAAAAGTGAAAAAGTTGCCGCCTATGTCTTGGAAGGCTTGGTTTAGAAAAATTAGTTTAATTGTTTCTTACCCGTGTGCGTCGGGTTTTTGGACAACTGTATCCGCATCAAACCATGGAGTGACGACTTGCATGTCCTGATTGCTTCCGAGGCAATAGACCAAGTCTTCCGGTTCAAAGATTATATCAGCAATCCTGTGGACCAGTAAGGAATCTTTCCGACGAACAGCAAGAATGGATATGCCCGTGGACTCAGCAAGATCAAGATTTCTAGGTGACTGACCAGCCACTCGACTCCTTGCGGTAACGATTAATTTTTCCACTTTTAAGTCCTTGAGTCCGGCATGGGCTTCCAATGGGAGTGGGCTCGAAGAATATTCGCGGTCGGAGTGCATGGTCTCTTCCCGTGCCTGATCCACCTCTCGAATAATCAGATTTCTTGGGATTTGCAGTTGGTTTAAAACTAGTGAAAGAATTTCCAGTCCGCCTTCCACTTCGGATGCGACAATATTGACGGGTAATTCCTGAGATAGTTTCTCAGATCCACGCATGTATTGAGTACGGACGAAAACAGGTGCCTTAACCTTCATGCGTGCAATGGTGGATATGACCCGTTCTATTGCCTGATTATCATTGATCATGATTACAATGGCACGGCAGGATTCCACATGGGCATGACCCAGGGCTTCCTCACTGGTGGCATCGGCGTAATAAACAGGGTCTCCCAATTTACGCCCCAGTTCCACATTGTCGGAGTTCATCTCGAGGGCAACTGCTTCGATCTTTAGGCGACTCAGGCTGTTAGTTAACAGTCTTCCAGCGAGTCCATATCCGATGACGACAACATGATCGCTGTGACCCACAGTTCGATCTTCCAGTTCCTCGGCACTTCTCGCCCGCAGTAGTTTGGCCAGTGGGTCAAGTGCCCGTTCTCCCGCTGTAAAGTGGGGTGCTTTGTATACCAGTAGTGGAGTGAGGAACATGCTGAGAATGCCTGCATTTAGAAGGGTTCCAATTTCAGATTCAATAACCACGCCTTCCTGGATGGCGAGTTGTAGAATGATGAAACCAAATTCCCCAAACTGAGCCAGTCCAACGCCGGCAAGCCAAGCTGCACGGGGAGGGAAGCGCATGAACGAGGCAGCCAAAATGGCAATCAGTCCTTTCCCCCCGATGAATGCCAGAAGCAGTAGGCCGACTTCCATTGGCTTTTCTGCAAGTAACTGGAAATCAAAAAACATACCCAGAGAAACAAAGAAGAAACTGACAAACACATCACGCAATGGGAGGATGTCACCCATGGCCCGGTGACGAAAATCTGTATCCGCCACGATCATCCCCGCAAGAAAAGCACCCAAGGCGAGAGAAAGACCAGTAAGGGAGGTGAGATAGGCAGTGCCAATACAGAGGCATAGCACGGTGAGGATGAAGACTTCATTGCTTCGGCTGGCATCAACCCAACGAAAGAGATATGGGATGACCTTCCGGGAGGTTGCGAAGAGTAAGACTACGACGAGAGCTGCTTTACCAAGAGCAAACATGATAGCCTGCCAGGTTTCCGGCTTGTCCAGTCCATTGGCCAGAAGGGGGACAATAAGAACCATTGGTACGATACAAAGGTCCTGGAAAATCAGTGTGCCCACAATAAACCTGCCGTGTGGTGCATCCAGTTCTCCTCTCTCACCTAGGGTTCTGAGCACTAGAGCAGTACTGGAGAGGGCAAAGACAAAGCCATAGACAATGGCTTCGGGGATACTGAGATCCATGCTCAGGCATATAAGGGAAGTGACCAGAGTGGTGACACCCACCTGTAAGAGTCCTCCGAGGGCGACCTGGCGGAAAATATTTTTCAGCCGGGATAAGGAAAATTCCAGACCAATCGTAAAAAGAAGAAAAATGACTCCTACTTCAGCAATGACTTCAATCGCTTCAGGATCGTGAGCCAGAGACAGGGCCTTAGGTCCTACAAGTGCGCCGGATAGAACGAGACCGGCAACGACCGGAAGTTTCAAACGACCCAAAAGTAGGGTCACAATCACACTGACCGTGGCGATTACCGTAATTTCTTCCAGTAGATGCATAAGGGAACGGAACCTAATCTCCGTTTATCTTAAGTACAATCGGAAAGCTTTTAATTTCCTGTAAAGTACTGGGAAATATGATCAACCTAAGGCCAATCATGAAAAAGATACTTTGTGATTTACGATTTAAAACTCTTAGAAACGTAAGATACCGCCCAGTTTGACCGCTGTACCAAGTCCTTGAAGTGTGAGTCCTGTTCTTTCATCAAGATAAGTCTGATTGACCACAAAATAAAATCTGGCTCCCGGTTTGTATTCCCATTGAAGTCTGCTGTTTATTCCGAGTGATTTACTGAAATTGTCATATTGCAGGAGGTTGTTGATCGACAAGTCTGGGTTGAAGTTAATTCTGGAGGTTCCGGTAATTACATTTAGTTCTGTTTTGGGTGCATGATCCCAGTTTAAAATCGTGGATGTGTAGCCAACTCCGATCATAAATTCTTTCATGGGGAGATAGTCAAAAGCAGCTTCATATCTTTGTCCGGGAGCAAGAAAACCATCGTTATACAAGTATGAAAGCCTGCTCACTACTTTTCGTTTGGAATGAGAGTTGAAGAAAAACCTATGATAAAACCCCTCGTATTCTCCTGCGGGGAGCGAGGTGTCAAAAATGGTAAAGGTTGCAGTGGGGCGATCCAGTTTATAGGTAATCTCATAACCGAGATTGTCTCCCGATTCTATAATGAATTCAATGGGGGTGATTGTATTTGTTATATCTGAAAGCGTGTTTCCAGTGTCAGTGTATATCTCCAGGTCATAATCATGTATACTTACATTAAGCCACTCCACATCTTCATGCCTTGGAAGATAGGATGCTGCAAAACGGTATTTTCTGTAATCGTCCCGCATTACATAACCTAGCGGAGGATTAAAGTTTTCAGGGACTTCAGAATATGCTCCTACCAGAGTAAGTTCACGACCTTTAAAAATGGTTTCTGCACCGTAGGAAATCTTTGTTTCCGAATCGGTTTGGGCTTCGTTCGCGGTTCCAAGAGCCCATACCTTGGTTCCCAATGATTTGTCACCCATGAACTCACCATTTATGAATTGATAATCCGTACCCATACTGTAGCCGTCCCTATTGGAACGAGGATCTCCAAAAGTTGAGAGTAACCCGATGGTGGATCCATTTTCGAGATTTTTACGGACTCTTCCGACAAACACATTTCGTTCTCCTTCCGGTGAGTCAATTAACACATCCATAAGTCCGAAATTGTAATTTTTTTGGTTGCTCGTAAATTTAGCTGCAAAGTGTATGGGTACGATTTGTCCTCTTTCACTTAAGCCAATCTTGCGACTGTAGTAAGGACTCAGCCCATCGGATGGGAAATGAAACATTCCTGCGTCTTCCAGAAAGAAATCTCTTTTTTCAGGAAAGGATTGATTGAATCGGGTAAAATTGAATTGTCGGACATCGGCTTCGACATCTGCAAAGTCAGTATTAATACTTAGGTATGCGGTGGTCTTGGCATTGATTCTGTAACGCAAATCAAGCCCGCCATCAGCTTTGAATTCATCATTTCCCGTGGTTGGGTCATCCGTGTAGGTTCCAGTTACGAAAGGAAGTACATCCAAGCCAAGGCCCTGTTTCAGGTTTTTCAGTCCGGTAATAGTGCCAGCCTGTGCAGGGTTGGCTGGATCTACTCCTGATCGGGCATTTGCCCAATCCTGAACTTCTCCATTTTTTTTGAGTACTCTTCTTAAATTGATACCCCAAGTTGATGCATCTTCGTCAAATGAAATCGATTTAAATGGAATCATAATTTCCGCACCCCATCCCCAATTATGAATACCACACTTGGCATCCCAGATTGTATCCCAATCCATGTTTTGCATTCTTCCCTGATCGCCAATGAGTAAGTCAGCTTTTAGACTATTGGGTGTAACGATGAAGGCATAAGCATTTCTCTCGTCACGAAAAGTATCCAGGATTACAAGTGCATGATCGTCATTCCCGGCATCCGCTAAATTTCCAGCATTGGCGGTGATGTCAGCAGGGTTGTCTTGAAAACACCAGATTCCGATGTAGAGATTTTCTTTGTCGTAAATAATCCGGAATTCCGTTGATTGCGTACCTGAAGCATTATCCTCGGGGAAGGTTTTAAGCAAATCACCAGCGGGCATAGCTCGATGCCAAACTTCATCATTCAGGTTACCGTCAATGATTGGTCCTTCATCCACATAGACAGCTTGAAAAGTAGGCTTTCCTATATACAAGCCCCTACTTTGAACTGCTATTTCACTGGGTTTTGTTACAGATGATTTAACCTCACCTAAGATTGAAATCCAACTAATACAAAGAAAGATTAATTTGAGATTGATCGTGTAAGAACAAGGCAAAAGAAAATGAGCTGAGATGAATCTTATTTTGGACTATTGTTAACTTAAGCTATACCTTTACTTAATTACAAGAATTAATTCAAATTATATCTCCATTATCCTAATTAATGCTAGATGGTAAGATTTATGATGAAGTCTTGGTCTTACTCGGGTAGTTGTTTGTCTTTGGTTTCGGGTGCCCAAATTAAGGCAACGATTCCAAGAATATATACGCAGGCCATCAGACTGGTTCCCTCGCGGAAGCTGAGGGTGGTGGACAAATAGGCCAGAAGAATGGGGGCGGGGGCGGCAAGGTATCGTACCGTGTTGTAGCAGAAACCGACTCCGGTACCGCGCAACCGGGTAGGGAAGAGCTCCGGAAAGTAAATGGAATAGCCGGCAAAAAGTGATAGCTGTGCGAAACCCATCATCGGAAGCATCCAGTAGGCATCGCTTGCAGAATTCAGGTTGTTGAATACAAAAATGGTGGCCACCATGGAAAGAATTAAAAATACCAAAAATGCCATGCGCCGGCTAATCAGGGCCGCCACGAAGGTAAAAGCACTCATCCCAAGAAACGCACCAATATCAAAAAGGATGGTTCCCCGACCGCGTACTTGATCAATGACCTCCTGTTTCTCACCCTTTAAAGCCTCAGAGACAAGTTCCGGGGAAAAGAATCCGATTCCCCAAAGTCCGATCATTCCGGAAACTCCCAGCAGAAGGCCAATGATAGCATTTTTTCGCCAAGTCGGATGTCCAAACATTTCAGCCATCGATCCACTTTTTGCATTTTTTTCAGATTTCTTTTTTTCGTTTCTAAGGTTTAACCAGGCCGTGGGTTCTTTGAGCAGTAGGACCATCGGTACCACCAAAACGGCCGGGATAATCCCGAAGAAGAAGAGGGATCGCCATCCCTCGTACCCAAATAATCCATCGGGTGAGCCGGGAGGTACAAAAAGGGAAATGCCGGAGCCCATCATGTTCCCAACCGTGGCCAGAGCCTGCAGGGCACCCAGGGCGGGTGCACGCAGCCGGGATGGAACCGATTCCGCAACCAATGTGGTGGCTGCTCCAAACATACCACCCACTCCCAGTCCAACCAAGAAACGGTAGACCATAAAATCAAAGATTCCCTGAGAAAAACCGGAGAGTCCGGTGAATACAGAATATAAGAGTAGGGTGGCAGCCATTGTTTTTACCCGCCCCCATCTGTCGGAGAGAATCCCAAAGATAATACCACCGGTTGCCCAGCCGAGAATCATCCAGGTGGTTGCCGTCATCAGACCGCTCTTGATTGCCTCAGAAGTGGCACCAGGTCCGAGCAGGGACGCGATTGCTGATTCGCGGGAGAGGGCAAACAGTCGTTGGTCCATGCAGTCGAACAGCCACCCGAGGGAGGCGATGATCACCACGATCCAGTGATAGGCGGTAATGGGCTCTTTTGCCTCCTTCATTTTAAAAAATGCGTGATTAAGAACACATCCTAACGGCTAACCTGACTGCGGATTTCAAACTGCTGGGGTCGGCTTTTCCCTGCCAGGCAATATCAAGAGCGGTTCCATGATCCACCGAAGTACGGATAATGGGAAGTCCGAGGGTTACATTCACAGCTTCCTCAAAAGCAAGGGCTTTCACGGGAATGAGACCCTGATCATGATACATGCATATATAGGCATCAATTGACTTCCGAATACTTGGGGTAAAGGCAGTATCGGGGGGGAGGGGACCAAGTAGTTCCATGCCCTCGATTCTGGCTTTTTCAATCGCAGGAATGATGAGCTTTTCTTCTTCTAGATTTCCAAATAATCCGTTTTCACCCCCATGTGGGTTAAGTCCGCAAACCGCGAGTCTTGGCTCACGCCCGAGCAGTTTTTGATGAGCCTGTCTGGTCAATGAGATGACATCGTAAATCCTGTCGACGGAGAGAAGGGCAGGGACTTCGGAGTATCCGCAATGCACGGTCACCAGGCTGCAACTGATTTCATCGGAGAAAAATGCCATGCAGAACTTCTCCGTGCTGGTTAGTTCAGCGAAGATCTCAGTATGCCCGGGCTGGCTTACCCCTCCTGCCTGTAAGGCTTCCTTATTTGCCGGGCAGGTAACCACTGCATCTACTTTGTTCCTCAAACAGGCATCGATCGCTGAGGTCACATAGCCATAAGTCGCACGGCCGGTATTCGCATCAGCAGTACCGGGGTTCAGTTCATCTAAATTCATCAGACCCAGATCAAAAATACCATTCTTTGAGGTATCTTCGATTTGATTCTCTGAAACCTTAATTATATCAAATGCTTTATTTGTTTTCTCTGCACACGATTGAAGCACAGAGGAATCACCGAACACAATGGGAGAGCATAGATCGGAAATTTTAGGGTCATTTAACAGGTCGAGGCAAATCTCGGGACCAATCCCCGCGGGATCACCCATGGTAATGGCTATGCGTGGCTTGGGCATTACAGTTTTAAGGGTTCACCCTGCCGGCCATAATCATCTTCGTGTCTGATCTGGTCCTCTGCTTTCCATTCGCCAAAGCTGACGACCAACATCTTGAAAATTTTATCTTCTGCCCAAAACCGATGTTTTTGCCCTGGGTTGATCATAAATTCCTCATGAGCTTTGGGATAAAAAAGCTGCCCATCAATTTCCAAAACACCTCCATCATCCAGAAAGTGAAAAAGCTCGTGCCTGATCGCATGGGAGTGCAGGCTTGCCCGTTCTCCGGGTTTGACTTCGGTAAGATCAACTGAACATTTTTGATTGCGGGCAACCATATAAATATCTCCCCATGGTCTCACGGAATGTACAGTGGCTTGACCTGCTCTCGGATCGTTCATTGAAGATCCATCATTTATTGGTTATTCCTCGAGGGCAAGCTTAGGGTAGATGACGGAGGATTAAAATTTCCGGATCGAGAAATGGTTCATCCAAATTTGATCCTGTCGGTTCAACTTCTTTTTTTCCTTGGCTAAACTGCGATAAATACCCCATTTCGGGCGTACAAATTCAAATCCATCCCGCCAGGTTTGCACATTCTTTAATTCTTTTTTGATATTCAATGTATTATCGAGGGAACGAATGGAAAAAAGAATGGATCCGCTTTTTGCATAGTTAGTCTTGCATTCACAAATTAACCATTTGCCTTTGCAGTTTTCCCAGTCAGCAAGAAAGACTCTCCCCTCATCAACCTCAGACCACCACTGGAGTTGTAGTTGAGGCTTCCCGTGATCTGTAACCCCAGAAAAGGTTAAAACCGGATCATCAATATTCTTTGATCCTACGGCTTTCAATTGAAAGAAATGACAGAACTCTTTGTTAATTTGAAAGGACTTCTCGATCTTAAGGTACCATTTGACTTGATGAGTTTCTGATGAAATGGCTTTCATCGGTTCGGGTGAACGCTGGTAGCCTTTAATTTCAATTCTTTGCCTTTCCCTACCTGTGGGCCATAATTTATCCCGATCACCGTCGATGTCTTTTCGGAGGGAAAAGGCGAAAGCACTTCCCAATTCTTTATCTTTTACCAATTTTATATGTTGGAACTTAGAACCGCTGCGCGTGTCGATATGCTTGGGTGATTCAATTGAGTATTTACCAAAGCTTGCCTTGATCTGTTCGACAGCAGTTAGCTTAGACTCCAGACTTGCATGTAGTTCAACAGTCTTGGAAGCATGAGTGATTTGGGGCAGAACCAAGCCGCAAAGTAGCCAAAAAAACGGGCAAACAAAAACGCCGCACTTCTGCGGCGTTCTTGGGCTTTTGAAACACAAACTAAACTGAAACAAACTGACTGATGTCATTGGTTGAGACGGAAGGTTTCTACAAAACGTTCAAAAGAAATGCATTTTTTTTAATATTTTTTTTCATTTCTCCTTAGCTTTGTTGATTATCAGTGGTTTATGAAATAAATATTTTTTTATTTTTTAATATTTTTTGAATAGTCCCGACCTGACCAACTATCCAAAACGGATTTTTGCCATTTTTCGAGGGCAGATTTCATCATATTCACTCTTTTGTTTTGTTTTTTGAGAAGATCATCCGATTCCATCGGGTCTGTTTCCAAGTTATATAATTCAAAGCGGGTTTCCTTTGGTGTTTGAATTCGGTGAAGTTTCCAGGGCCATGCATTCCACGCGGCATGTCCAATGAGATTCTTTTGATCGAATGATTCGAATTCATTTACATTTTTAAGAATTCTTTCGGGATGCGGATTTGGCTTACCTGCGGTCTTTGCATCTAGGAGGGCTTTAATGATTCTATCGTTCCATGTCGATTGGCCGTTTCTGAATCCATGCCAGAATCCAATGGCTGCCCGTTTATTCTTTTTTCCGGAAATAATCGGCATCATATCCGTGCCATCCAGTGGAGGATTACCTTTTCCTCTCTTGAGTCCGGCTATACCAAGAAGAGTGGGATAAAGATCAGATGAGACGCAGGGGGTATCAATTTCTTTTGGTGAAAACCTGGCAGGCCATTCAAGAATTGCGGGAATTCTTAGCCCACCTTCATAAATGCTCCCTTTTTTAGCTCTGCCACCCGAGGTTTTCTGGTCAAGCCCTCCATTATCACTCGAATAGAAAAGCAGGGTGTTTTGTTCGATATTCAGTGATCTTAATTTTTCGCGTAGCCTTCCAATCTGTTGGTCGAGCAGGGTGATTTCGCGAAGGTATCCTTTCATTCCCAATCTTTGTTCGTTGTACAATGTGGAAGCATTGGGAATGCCTTGAGGGATTTCAAGATGGGGACCATGGGGAGAAGGGAACCAAGTTACGATGAAGATGGGCTTTCCCTTGCCGTTTTGTTTTTCAAGAAAATCCAGGGTGGCATCCATCGTGATGACTGTTCCTGCTCCTTTGATTTGTTCGTACTCACCGTTTCGGCTTAAGTAGGGGTCGTTGTCAAAAAAGTTGAGACCAGATAGCCATTCATCGAAACCGGCACCACCGGGAGAAGTTGGACTGTCTGGTTGGACGGACCCAATATGCCACTTGCCAAAGTGTCCAGTGACATAACCGGCTTCTTTTAACTTTTCGGCAATGGTGGATTCCTGGGGTCTGAGGTAGTGCCCATGATTGGGGACATTGACCCGAAAGGGATGCCTGCCGGTCAATACACTTGCACGGCTGGGTGAGCAGACCGGAGCGCTGGAATAAAAGCGGTTGAATACAACTCCTGCTTTTGCCATCGCATCCAGATTGGGGGTTTGAACGAAGGGATGACCGGTATATCCACAGTCCCCGTAGCCATGATCATCAGACATCACCAGGATGATATGGGGAAGGGAGTTTTTGTCCGCTGAGCATACTATTCCCCAGATAAGGGAAAGAATGAAAAGTAATCTTAGAATTAATGCAGGCATGGCCTAGAGGCTAGCCTCGAAGAAGACGGTGATGCAATCAGAAATCGGCAGGCTGGGATCTTATCCAATCCACTAAGATTGCGATCTCCTCATCCTTAAGTTTACCATCCCTCCCGTAGCAGGGCATCCGGTCATTTTTCTTTCCGTAGAAACGCTTGTCCTCTGGATTTTCAATGAAGGCAATCAACCACTCGCGTGATCCATAGCCGGTCAGATCGGGAGCGGAACCTTCATCCTCGGAATCAATGTCATGGCATTCAATGCAGGCCCTGCCATCCTCAAATTTCAGATCATCGTTATAATAAAGCGAAAGAAGTTCTTCCCGGGTGTCCTCATCCAACTTTTCTTCGTAAGGTAATTCTGCACCGTCTGCGAGAAGCTTGGCTATTTCAGGGAGAAGCTTCTTTTCCTCCTCCGTATACTTGGCCAGTACCTTACGGGCCATCGTCCCATCCTTGAACTTGGTGCCTCCAAAGTATTTCTCGGATACATAATGATCATAGTCGAGTAATTCGGTGATCCATTCAACGCTGGCGAAACCGGCAAGGTCGGCGGCAGATTGCGGCTCATCAACCGGGAACCCGCGGCCGTCATGTCCGTTGTAGCGGTGGCAGCTTGCACAATGGGCGGCGAACAGCCGACGCCCCTGGTTTTGTGGATCCTTTCGTAGGAGAGTAACCGCACCCGCTGGAGGAATACCTTCCGAGTCGGCAATTTTAATCACCCGCTCCGCCTGCCAGTTTGCCTCTTCAATGGCCGCACCATGCTTAAGGTTTGCCTGATCTTCAGAGATGGCCATCCCCGTGAGAGCCGCGGACCCGGCAATCAAAACCCACCAGAAACCGACATTAAACTGGTGTCCGCCTTTACTCTTCCCGATGAAGGGCGTGAGAAACATCCAAAGGCCCAGAAAAGCAGGAATGATGACGGCCCCCCAGAATGCTGGGACATATTTCAATAATTGAAAAAGAAAAAGAAAATACCATTCGGGACGGGCAGGAAATTCGTTGGATGGATCCGCAGGCGGTCCGAGAGGCGCTCCCCGAAAATAAATAGTCAGAGCCACCACAGCCAGGAGAACCGCGAGGCAGGCGATTGCATCCTTTAGTACCTGATCTGGCCAAAAGTAGGAATCACGCTTGGGTCTGGGTTCCTTTACATGGATACCGTGCTTGCGGAACAGATAGATATGAGCCACCACCAAGGCTACTAATGATGCCGGCAATACGCCTGCATGCAGGGCAAAGAAACGAGTGAGGGTATGATGTCCGTACTCCGATCCACCCACCACAATTTTCTGCAGGGCGGGCCCGATAAGGGGAACTTCCGCCATCAGGTTGGTTGCCACGGCTGTGGCCCAGTATCCTTTCTGGTCCCATGGTAGCAGATAGCCAGTAAGTGAAAGGGCCAAGGTTACGCCCATCATCAGTACTCCGAACCAAAAATTCAGTTCCCTTGGTGCCTTGTATGCTCCGTCGATTACCACCTGCATCAGATGTAAAACCAGCAGAACAATCATCGCCTGAGCCATGTAGTGATGTACGCCTCGTAGGAACCAACCGCCCGCCACATGGTACTGTAGGAAATATACGCTTTCCCATGCCGTTTGGGCACTGGGTGCGTAAAACATCCAAAGTAGGGTGCCGGTCACCACCTGGGTGAAAAAGACAAAGGTGAGGCAACTGCCCCAAACATATCTCCAGCGTGCACCACCGGGTACTTTCTCATAAAGTGCCTCTTTAACCAATCCTCGGATACCCGAGCGGTCATCGATCCAGTCCATTAATCCTTTGATCATACCGGTACTTTCTCCGCAATATTAGGCACGAATTGTTGGAAGCGAATCCAGACCACCCCGTCTTCCACCTTGGTATCCATGGTGTCCATACCCCGTGGGCTGGGGCTATTATCGGTGGTCACCGATCCATCCAGTCCGAAGGTACTGTTGTGGCAGGGGCAGAAATAATCATTGGAATTCTTTCGGTAATCAATGGCACAGCCCAAGTGTGGACATTTCAGATTGTAGGCAGTCACCTTCTCTCCATTTCTAGCGAGATAAACGGCACCTGCGGGGATGTTGGTGTAGGTGGTCCATGCGTCCTTCACTTTTTCCAATACGACCTCAAACTTGGTGGGCGTACCATCTTCCGGCAAGGTAGCGAGGTTGGTGACTTTTGTCCAGGGAACCTCAGCGTTTCCAGTCTCTTTGGTCGCTGGATCCAGAACGCTGGGAATTCCCGAAGCTAGTGGAAATAACGCACAGGCAGTGGAAGCGGCAATCGTAGAGGTCACTATAAACTTTCTACGATCCTCCTTGGATTCTTCTTTTTTTGGGCTGTCTGACATAACTAATAAAGAAATTAAATTATATTCACTTTATTCTCCATCAACAAAGTGAGCGAGTAGGAAATGGAAATATAGGGATGCTTTAAGGAAGATTATAACTGGGACAATACTAACAGGAAATATAATATTTTCCTAATTAGTTTGACTAAATTCAAGTCGCTTGAGCCCTTTTTGGATAGATTTATTTTGGTGGAGGAGTTTCCAAATCAACTGGGTGGAGTAGTTTTCAAACATCAGGAGAACCAGCCCTTTGTCAATTCCAAGATAACTTTTTCCAATCCAGGGTAGATCACCGTTTGCTTTGGTGAGATAGCTGTAGGCATCATAAAGACCATACTTTCCAACCAATCCTGAGATTTGGTACATGTGGTTGAGTGCATCGATCGATTCCTTTGGTGTGAAGGGTAGAAAGGAGAGGGCGCCGTACGGGGCAACGGTTCCGTCTTCAAGAAGTTTGTGCCCGACTCCGATCGGATGAGAGCCATACAAACCGCTGTAACCAGTCGATGGGCTTATGCAGGCACTCATACCCCAAGAGTTGGGACCCAAGCCCTTGATACGATGAGCATTATCAATTGCGTATTGACGGGCGGCCAATCCAGCGTGTCGGGAATTATCAAACCAATCACGACCCAGCTTGTCGCGCAGATTTCGAAAGTCGATAAATGCGTGCGTCCATTGGTAAGTAAACGCAGCACCCGTTCCGCAGAAGATGAACTCCTCCCCTTTGTAACTGCCCTTGTAGGTCTTCATGGCATAGTATGAATCTGCTCCTGTTGAAAATTCCTTCCTGGGTGCACCGGCAGCGAGAATATAGAGAAAGATGTGTTCACTGTAGGCGGACCATCCGCCGAACATACCTTCTTCATTGATACCATGCGGAAATTTCTTCGGAAGATTTTCCGGATAACAGGCGAGGTAGGGATGTTTGGTCACCGGGTTGGTAAACCATTTCCAGTTCATGGCCTCATATAATTCATAAGTAAGTTTTTCGATTTCTCCACCAAAGTACTCAGCCGCGGCCAGAGCTCCGAGTAACATAGTCCCGGCTGATGCATTGCTAAGTTCGATATTATGCGAGTCTTTCCAACCCCGTTTACCGGTGTCGGGATCAATGAAATGATACCAGAATCCATTGATTCGTTTTAAATCTCTCAGGGTTTTCAGGGTGATGATGATTCTCTTTTCACCCTCTTCACGGGAGATCCACTCACGCTCCACGCCAATAATAATCGCAGCGAAATAAAATCCCTGATGCTCAATTGGAATGGGGCTGTATTGATTAAATCCCACATAGTCCCCATTGGACATGCCATAGGTCGGGCTCTTGGGATCATCGTTCCATTCTTCCCAAAAGAAATCAAAACAGCCTTTTAGTTCCCTCTCCATCAGGGGAGTTAATTTCTTTGGCGTTTGTTGAACAGGGTAAAGGGTGGTCTGCTCCCCTAAAACCAGAGCACCTTGAAGCAGTAAAATTGCTGTAAAAAACAAATATTTCACAGGCATGACTATGCCTGCTTTTTTGGTGGATGAGAAGTTCTAAGCGATCAGTTTTTTGATGGCGTGGTGGGGTTCCACCCCGGTCAGGCGAAAGTCAAGTCCCTGAAAACGGAAGGAAAGGCGGGTGTGATCAATGCCCATGAGTTCCAGAATGGTGGCCTGTAAATCATGAACATGCACCGGATCCTCGGTTACATGAAAGCCCAGTTCATCGGTCTTACCCACGGTGATGCCCGGTTTGGTTCCTCCTCCGGCCATCCACATGGTGAAGGCCTGTGGGTGGTGATCGCGCCCGCCACTGCGGTTGAGGGCCGCACTTGCTTCAACCATGGGGGTACGTCCAAATTCTCCACCCCAAACAACCAGGGTATCTTCGAGCATGCCCAGTCTTTTAAGATCCTGAACGAGAGCCGCACTGGCCTGATCCACTGCTTTTGCCTGATTTTTTACATTTCCTTCCACATTGCTGTGTGCATCCCATCCGCTGTGGTAAAGTTGAATAAAGCGGGTACCCCGCTCGGCAAGGCGCCGTGCAAGGAGGCAATTACTGGCGAAATCGGATTTCCCTTTTTTGACGCCATAAAGATCCAGTGTCTCCTGACTTTCCTTGGAGAAATCCATCAATTCCGGTGCCCGTGCCTGCATGCGGTAAGCCATTTCATAGGCTTCGATACGGGCATTGATTTCGGGATCTCCCATTTTTCCATGAGTTCCACGATTCAGTTTATTTAAAAGATCGAGGGTTTGACGCTGAGCGGTGCGGTCGATTCCCTTGGGGTTGGCAACATGGAGAATCGGTTCGGCACCTTCCCGAAAGGGCACCCCCTGATGCTCGGATGGCAGGAACCCGGAGCCCCACATCGCAGAACCACCGCTTAGGTTGCCTCCACTTCTCATGACCACAAATCCGGGTAGGTCATCGGCTTCGCTTCCGATTCCGTAACTGAGCCAGGAGCCCATGCTTGCCCGGCCAGGTATGCCACTTCCGGTAGTCATGAACAACTGGGCGGGGGCATGGTTGAAATGATCAGTGTGCATCGATTTGACGATGGTCAGGTCGTCTGCGATTTTAGATAGATAGGGAAGACGGTCAGAAAATTCCGCACCGGACTGGCCGTGCTTGGCAAATGGAAAGCGTGGTCCGAGAACCGCAGCATCGGGTTGAATAAACGCATATCTTTGTCCTTTAATTACGGACGGGGGAATGGGTTTACCTTCGATTTCCTGAAGTTTGGGCTTGTTATCAAAAAGTTCCAGCTGACTGGGTGCACCTCCCATAAACAAATAAATGACCCTCTTGGCCTTAACCGGGAAACGCATGAAGTCAGGCTTGCCGGTAGCTCCAAAGGTTTCGTTGGCAAGCAGGGAGGCGAGGGCGATCTTGCCCACTCCAATTCCACAGTCCTGGAAAAAATGGCGGCGGGTGCGATGAAGTAATGGATGTGTGATCATGGTTTGGTAATGGCTTCGTCTAAGTTCATAATGGCCCGGGCGAGGAGAACCTTACCGGCAAGCTCCGGGCTGGCCTTGAAGTCTTCGGCAATTTCGGAAGGTTTGATCTCTCCCTTTTCCAGACGTTGGATTTGCTGTTCGTAATAAGCTCGCAGGGCATCCGTTTCGGTTTGTTTTGGGGGCCGGGTAAGGAACCGGCGGAACAGAGATTCTACGGGATCATCCTTCTTCTGGTGGACTTCGTGTCCGGCTGCGCGGGCAAGTTCAAGGTACATTTCATCATTCAGGAGCGTGAGTGCCTGAAGGGGGGTATTGCTCCGGTCACGCTTGGCCAGACAGTTCTCACCTGAAGTTCCGTCAAATGTCATGAATCCGGCAAAGGGTGCGGTGCGTTTGATAAAAGTATAGATCGAGCGGCGGTAACGGTCTTCCCCCTTGGAAGCGTTCCAGCTCTTGTTACCGAAGGCATGAGCTAAAACAGTAAGCGGTTGCGGAGGATAAACGCCTGGTCCATACATCTTGCCGGATAACTTTCCACTCGCTTTGAGCATGTGGTCACGAATTAATTCACCGGATAGTCGAAAGCGTGGTCCCCGGGCAAGCAGGCGGTTCTGCGGATCTTTTTCAAGAAGGGAGGGAGAAGCCTTGGAATCCTGTCGGTAAGTGGAACTGGTAACGATCAATCGATGCAACTTTTTGAGGGACATTCCCTGTTTTCTAAATTCCGTAGCCAGCCAATCGAGAAGTTCCGGGTGATCGGGAGCCGGTGCCTGGGTGCCGAAATCACCGTTTGTGCGAATCAATCCATACCCAAATAAGGAACGCCATGCCCGGTTGACCACGACCCGGTCACCTATGGGGTTATCCATGCTGACCACCCACTTGGCAAATTCAAGTCGGTTGGTTGGTTCCTTTCGGTCTTGTAATTCAAAAATTTCGGGAATACCCGAAGCTACTTCATGCTTGGTGTTGGTGTACTCGCCCCGGTGTCTTAGATGGGTGGGGCGGGGATTATCCTTTGGTCGTTCAAGCATCACCAGGGTATGATTGGGGCGGGGCATACGGTTACGCAGTTGAGTAATTGGATTTGGTTTCTTGGCAGGCTTTCCCTGGGGAAGTCCAAGGGTACCCCATGGTCCGTCTCCATATGTTCCAACCATTACCACAGCTTGTGCATTAGGAAGTGCCTGGGTATGCCACTCTTTGGCCTGCGGGTTAGTAAGTTGGGAAACAAATTTCCAGCTTTGATCGGATAAAATATGCTGAATTTTTCCATTTTTGGATTTCAGCGAAAGTTGAGCGATCAGTCCGGCAGGACCACCCCCGTTGGCCGCTTTGGCAGTGAGGAAGTTTACACCTTTACGAAAATGTTTCTTTATCGGACTGGTTACTGGTTTGCTCCATAAATCAGTTGAGCCAATGGAGTTTCCATTGAGGAAGAACTCCACATTATCGTCGCAGGTAAAAAAGATTTCGGCCGACTGGGGAAGTTCCTTTAATTCGAATTGCCTCGAGAAATAAAGAGTTTCCTGCGGTCGGTTCCCTTTTGCATTCCAGATCCATCGGGTGTTCGTTTGGACGGTTGCAGGTTGGGAAGGGACGGGTCTTTCCAGGTATACTTTTTCGAGATAAATGGAACGCAGTACAGACAGGTCATGCTGTTTAGCGGTTTCCTTGAGGCTGAGGATATGTTCTGCTTCGACCCCGATCTTGGAGACCCTGGGCTGATTTGTACTGGATGTTGCAGAGATACGAAAACGACCCAGGCTTGCCACGAAGTGTCTTTCAAAAAGTAATTCGATGGAGAAAGGCGTGTTTGCAGGTATTGGATCAGCGAGCGGTAAGATCAGGTGATGATCCTGTCCGATTCCTGAACTCCAACCAGATGATCCAACATCATCGATCACCTTGTCGGCACCATTTCCACTTGTTGCAGTAGGTTTAGCAAATTTGATTTTCGAGCCATTTGATTTTTTGAGGTCAACTTCGCTCAGAAAAAATGTACCCTTTCTGCCCTCGTAGTAGCATCGGCCTGGGCCCTGTCCCGGTAGGCGGTCATCGGTTAATGCTTCAAGACGTAGAGCAGTGATAGGTTGGTCACTCGTGAAATTCAGATCGAATACATCCCGTTTGGTCACATCACCTGAAGAATAGATGGAGTTGTCATCCATGACTTCGAGCTTGGGGAGATTGCTCTTCATGGCAGTTGGGCGAAGTGTTTTCCATGGCGTTGCTTTTATTGATTCCGATTTATGCCACTTCGTAAATGCATTCTCAAATTCGGGGTAGTTTTTTTGAAGCTCGGTGATTTTTTGTGCGATCTGCTTTTCAAGATCGGCTTTAACTTTTATTTGTTCGTCCGAATAAAGCAGCAGGTCGGGTTCTTCGACATTGTCCAGCAGGCTCATTAAACCGAAATACTCATCGTGAGTGATGGGATCATATTTATGAGTGTGACATTGGGCACAACCGGTGGTCAGTCCCATCCAGACCGTGCCGGTGGTGGCCACCCGGTCGACTGCTGCATAGAAACGAAACTCGAGGGGGTCGATCCCTCCTTCCTCATTTAATTGGGTATTACGATGGAACCCGGTGGCAATCTTTTGATCCTGTGTTGCATTGGGCAGCATATCCCCGGCGAGCTGTTCGATGGTAAACTGGTCGTAGGGCATATCCTTATTGAGAGCACGGATCACCCAGTCGCGATAGGGCCAAATATTACGAGGACGATCTTTCTCGTAACCATTGCTGTCGGCATAGCGGGCAAGGTCCAGCCATTCTCGTCCCCATTTCTCGCCGTAATGCTCTGATTGGAGTAATTGATCGACCAGTCTTTCGTAGGCATCCGGACGGTTGTCGAAAACAAATGCATCGGCTTGTTCCGGTGTGGGGGGAAGGCCGATAAGGTCGAGGTAGAGTCTTCTCACCAAAGAATAACGATCGGCTTCCTCGGATGGAGTTAAGCCATTCTTTGTAAGATTATCGGAGATAAAGGCATCGATCGGGTTGCGAACCCATCCTTTTTTTCCTGCGGGTACTTTGGGAGAGGCAGGTTTTACAAATGCCCAGTGCTTATCATATTTGGCTCCTTCCTTAATCCATTGGTCGAGTAATTCTTTTTCCTGCTGGGTAAGGCTGGAATGGGATTCGGGCGGTGGCATGATTTCATCCGGGTCGTCGGAGTGGATACGGTAGTGAAATTCACTGTCTTCGATTTCTCCCGGAACGATTACATCATTTCTCAGAGCATCCTCACGAACATCCAAACGCAGCTTCGCTTTTCTTCCTTCCTCGTCAGGGCCGTGGCATGCATAGCATTTACTTGCGAGCAGAGGACGAACCTCACGATTGAAGTCAATCTTGCCCAACAAGGGACTAAAAGTAAAAAGTAGCAGTAAAAGCGATTGTGCTCTATTCATGATATAAGCGGGCATACATGCATGTGAGGATTAGATAATGAGAGGGAAGTAATTGATGCACATGGTAGTTTTACAATTTAAACAAATTATAACACTACAATACCCTAATTGATTGGATGATGGTTGCAAATTTTATTACAATTTGACCAATTAGGGAGATGAATGTTCCTTCCCTTAGTGAAAGATTTGGTGCCCCCATTAGTGCAAATCCCTTGTTTGAGTTATTCAATTCTTTAGCAGATGCCTATTTTTTTGTTAAAAATAAGGAAAGTAAGTTTTTATATTTAAACCAAGCGTGCAAATTGATCTGTGGGGTAAAGACCGATGAAGAATATTATTTGAAAAATGATCACGATTTTTTCCCTTCTGCGATGGCAGCAGCTTACATTGAAGAAGATCTTAAAGTAATGAGGGAAGGTTCCCTACTTAACAGATTATGGATGGTTCATAATGTCAGTTATCGTTTACCTCAGTGGTTTGTTTCGAGTAAAGTACAGGTTCTATCCTTAAAACAAGAAGTTCTCGGCATCGCAGGAGTGATGTATCCAATGAATAGTTCTCACCTTCAAGATAAGTATTTTCAGGAACTTAAACCTGTCATTGCCTTTGTTGAAGAGAACTACATGGAGGATATAAAAATGGATAAGTTGGCAACTTTGATAAACTGTTCAAGAACTCAGTTTAATCGCCGATTTCAGGCACTACTTCATATGACGCCAACTGAATTCTTAATGGCCCTTCGCGTCCAGGCAGCCCGAAGGTTATTAGCCACAACCCAGAAGGATATAGCGGAAATTGCCTATGAATCCGGGTTTTGTGATCAAAGTCATTTGACGAGAAGGTTTCGTATACTAACTGGTGAAACCCCCGCTTCCTATCGAAAGAAAATTTTCAAATGAATTCTCTCATCAATTTCTTACAGTTTGCCATTGATCCTGAATACAAATCCGAAGCAGATGATACAAAATGTTGATAAAGTCAATTTAACCTCTTGAACTCTTCAACCTGATCATTCCAAAGATTTTTCAGTTTTTCTTTTAGCTTTGGTTTTTGATTCACGAGGTTTTTGGACTCTGCCCGGTCCGTTTTCAAATTGTATAATTCCCAGGATTCGTTTTTTGCGGAGACCAGTTTAAAATCTCCCTTGCGCACAGCACGGTGTCCATCATGAAACCACCAGAGGTGATCGCGTTGAATGGTTACATCGGATGCAAATGTAGGTACTAAGCTTTTGCCGGGAGCGGTGGGAATTTTTTGATTTTTCCAACTTGATGGTTTGGGAATACCTGCCATTTTAAGAACGGTGGGCACGATATCGATGACATGGGCGGGTGTGTGGCGGAGTGCTCCTTTTGCTTTTATACCTTTCGGCCAGTGCGCAATCAATGGAGTGCTGATTCCGCCTTCGTGCACCCAGGTTTTGTGCCGGCGAAAAGGGGTATTTCCGGCACTGGAAAACCCAGGCCCGAGGCAGAGGTATGATTTTGAACTTCCGAGTGGTGCCTGTGGATCATGCCCTCCGCTACGAATCATAATTTCCGCACTGGCTCCATTATCTGAGGCAAAAAGGATCAGGGTGTTTTCAAAGGCTTTCATTTTCTTGAGCTGTTTGATCACCCGGCCGATTTCCCGATCCACGATGTCAATCATGGCGGCATGAATCGCCATCTTGGTTGCCTGGAATTCTTTTTGTTTCCCCGATAGTTGATCCCAGGGAATGGGTCGGTCGATTTCTCCCGGGCCCAGTTTTTTGATAGCATCCGGAAATACATAGGGAGGCCCCACTTTGGGTTCCAAGTTGGAAAGGGTGGTATTGATCAAGCCGATCTTTTTCTGCCTTGCGAATCTTTGCTCTCTAACCTTATCCCAGCCTCGAAGATAGCGTTCCTTATATTTCTGAATTACATCTTGTGGTGCATGGAGGGGGAAGTGAGGAGCAATAAAAGCGAGGTAATGAAAGAAGGGCTTGCCTGTATGATCTTTTTGATGGTTTGCGAGGCATTCAATCGCATGGTTTGCAGTGGCGGTGGTGGAATAGTAGTTTTCAGTTGCCTGCTCCGCATTGAATGGAATGTCATTGAGCTGGTTCCCTTTGGCAGAGAAGAAATCTCCCTGATTATTAACCCTCCAGGACTGATGAAAGCCGTTGGCTAGGACCTTCCCATCGATGTGCCATTTTCCGCTGTGGTAGTTCTGATAACCATCCTGTTTTAAATATTCGGTCACTAAAGGGGCCCATGCGGGCCGCACGCTTCTTCCGCCCCCTCCTTTGATACCGGGTAATTTATCCCGGCGAACCTGCTGGGCATAGTAGCCGGTAAGAATGGAGGCGCGGGTGGGCCAGCAGCGTCCAGTGTTATAAAATTGAGAAAACCTCAACCCATTCTCTGCCAATCCATCGAGGTTGGGCGTATCAATTTCTCCGCCATAGCATCCGAGGTCAGAATAGCCCATGTCATCAACCAGAATGACCAAGAAGTTCGGCTTCTCCGTTTTGGCTTGGGCTAGAATTACAAAAAGCGAAAGGAAGAAGATGTGAAATCGGGTCTTATTCATTTTTTAGTTGGGGGTGTTATTGGTTGGAGGGAGGCAGTCAAAAGTAACACCACCCTGATGTCGTTTGCCGGACATGATTTTCTTGGCCAAATTTACCACCTGATCCTGATGTTTAATCACGCTTAAATCTCTTATTTTTGTGGTTTGAGGAGAAGAGAGTATCAAACTTACCGAATCCATAAGGATGGGAATCTTGTAAACCAGTCTAACCTCTTGATTGGGATTTAAATTCTCAAGCCGGATGGTCTTATCAGGAAGGAGAATGCCGTTATGTTTCATTTTCATCCGAAGCAACGGAGTCTTTTCTATTACCATGAAATTTACTTCAATCAAACTGCCTGGACGGGTGGTTTCGATGGTGGTAATTTCGCTACCTGAATCTGGAATTGAAAGAGTTTCTTTTTGGTTGAGTACACTGATATCAACATGCGAATGAAAGGGAACCGTATAAACTGTGCCCTCGAACGAGCCGTCCTGATTGATACTTTTGATTAGGCCGGTGTGCCTGTCAGTGGTTCCCAAACTGGCAATATCATATGATTTGTTTTTTCCTTTCCAGGGCCTGATTTCTCTGATCCCTCCGGCCAATCCCTGTCGGGGTTTGTCGTGCTCCGAAATCATGGTGTGCAGGGCAGTCTCCTGTGCTTGATTAAATCCCTTGTCGAGATTGGAAGGCCACCACATGACATGCAGGGTGGATACTCCGTGGTTTCTCAAATACAGGAGTTGCTTAAGGGCATGATCCGGGCTGCCGTTTAATGAGGCATATTCACCAATCAGCATATTATCGAACCCGGAACTGTATGCCCCTTGTCCAATGTTATTTTCCCGGTCATAGTAGGTGCCATACCTTGAGAAACCAAATCCTGCACCTGTGGTCAAAAGCCAGTCAATGGGGGAGATTCTTTTTTGTCCCTCCGAAATCCCTACGATTGATTTGAATACATAACTATCAGGGATTTGATGAGACTTGATCATTTCGGGAGGAAATCCAGCTAACAAGCATTCCCTGTAACTTGTTCCCACTCGTCTCGAGACTACAATCCGGTTGTATTCGACCCATTCCCTGAAAAAACGGTTTTCAAAATCATAGTCATCCCACTCACCGCGAAAGAGATCGCGGGGAGCATCGAAAAAATCAGCCGTAAACTGGGTTCCCATAATCTTGTTTATCTGGATTAGATTTCCGTAGAGTGATTTCAGGTAATGGTAAAAGCCTTGGAGGCTTTCTGGGTTATAATCTCCGATCGAATTGTTTCCGGATACGATTTCATTTTCGTGGTTGGGTTCCACTGCAATGGTCATTTCTGGATTTCTCCGATAGGCTGGTGCCAGTTTTCGGTAAAAGGCGCGCTGAGCAAAGGTGTAAAGTTTGTTGAGGGCCTCGTTTTCGAAGTTCTGGCTTCCGTAGTCGAATAATTTTCTTCCAAAATAGCCTCCTCCCTTGGTATCGTTTTTACGGTCCAAGAGTAAATAAATTGGCAGCCCTGATTCGGGATCTACTTTTGCAGAGATGGGCTCCATTTTTCTAATGTGCCACCGATGAGTGAACGCGGCTGTCCACACGGTTGGCTTGCCTTCTTCATATTCCTGGACTGATTTCCTCCACGCGGGACCGCTCAATGCTTTTTCCCAATCAATGTTTGATGTCCATTCTTCATAGGTTCGCGATTCGATTTCGCCTTTTTTGAGAAGCGGGGACCAGTACTGTGCACTACCGAGATAATTGTAGAGTCCATTGCGAACATATTTACCATCAGGGAACTCTCCCCAGGTTGCACGATCCCCATTGTGTTCATCCTGTGGATAGAACCAAAAGATATTTTCCATTCTGCCGATGTTCTGCGAGCTGGTTTTTCTCTCTTGGTGAATGAGATGGAGGGTGGACAGGGTCTCTTCGGATTTACCGGCATTGAATTCACGGTCCGGGTAAACTGAATCAAAAACCTTTAGTTTTTTATTACCAACAGGGAAGGAGATTTTCTTTTGCGGAGAAAGGACAGGGTGGATTATTTGCCTGCCTAATTCGTGTATTAACAGCTGATTGGAATTTTTGGTAAGGAGTGAATATTCGCCAGCTTTTCCGGTTACAGCCTTTTTCTTCAAAAGCTTACCTAAAACAGAATATACGAAGACTAAAGGATTTGCCTCTTTAGCATATTTCGAAGTGAGGGCAATTTCATCGCCAGGTGACTTGGGCAAGAAGTCACCCACAGCGAGATCATAGGGTGGATTGATTTCCCCCGGGATTTGAATTTTCCCTTTAGTACCACCTGATTGATTGAATAAATGAATGATGCGAGTGAGTTTTGAAGATAACGGCCAGGTGGCAATGAAGGGACGACCTCTTCCATCGGTACCTGTCTCGATTCCTACGCCCCCACGAATATTTGGTGGATAAGCAAGAAACTGGGTTTCACATATCTGGTAAGGTGAAAGAATTCGAATCACAGTGTGATTATCTGGATGGGGACCTTCTCCAGCTACAATACGAGGGCCAAGAGGAACGGGGGGCACAACGCCTGACTGATTACATAATCGTTTGGTCTCTGCATCGAGGTCAAGATACTGATAGACTGCTTGAGTTATACTTAACGAGTTTTCATCCTGATATCTTACCGTCTCGGTTGATGAAACTTGCGGCTTTAGATCTTTTAATCCGATCCCGAAATTATCCACCTGATTAATTTTTTCGCCGAGTGCGGCATATAATTTTAATTCCCGAGTTGTTTCAATCAGTCTCAGGTTTTTGATATTAAAAGTTTTTTTATCCTGTTCTCCAAGATCCATGCGCAGGGCATCTATCTTTTTACCTATGAGTTGACCGCCATCACTTAAGGGAAAAACAAACCACTTCCACTCCTCTGATGGTTGTAGATCGGTTCTTGTTGGTTTGGTTTTCTTGCCAGTTCGGCAGTAAAAAACGAAATCCCCAAAGTCCTCGGGAGCCTTATATTCAAAAGCAATTACATAGGATAAATTCGGTTGATATGATTCTTTCAAAGATTGGAACCATATATATGGATCGTTTCCGGTGGTCTGAATTTCATAAATGCCCCCGGGTAATTCTGACAGGTTAAGATCATTCTTCTGGTTTGATAAAAGCAGTTCAATGTGAGGAAAAGTTTCCAACTTGAATGGAATGTGCTCTTTTTCCTCTGAGGAAAGAGAGAGCATGGTTACTAGAAAAAAGCAAAGTAAGCTGACTGAAATGGATGAAAATCTCATGAATGTATGAAAGTCCTTAAGACCCGAATTCTTACTTATTTAAAATAAGCTTCCTGGAATTTAGGGGGCTTAATCTTGGCCAGCCTCTTGAGAACTTAGTCTTGGCAAGACTTCGGCTTTGATTCTTTTGGTTATATTTTTCGTGACTACTTTACGAAATCCTTCGTTGCTGATTGAGCTGGCCCATTGAATCGCTGCCTCCGGATCCTTACGAACCAAGCCATGGGCAAATCCATTAAGGGCAAAATCTCTCTCTGGTCCGTCTTCCATCGCGTTCAATTCGCTGGCGGTGATATTGGGGTCATGTCCATTGACTCCCCCAGCAAGTCTGGCGTATGCGGATGAAAGGGCGGAACGCTTGGCTTTGGTGGAGTCCAAGGAGTTGGCAAACTCGACTGCCTCCAGGGGATTTTTATCGAAAATACCACTTTCGATTACTCTTTGAGCAGTGCCTGCCTGTAATTCGGGTTCCTTGTATCCGGATACCCACTGTTTCAAGGTTTCCTTGTCTCTTCCCTTAATGACCCGTTCGGTGAATTCACGCATTAAGGATTCTGCCTTCCATTTGTCTTTGGCAAGAAAGTGATCGATCAGGTCATTGGCACTGTCTAGTTGTGTATTCCCAATCCTGCCATCGGAGTTTCTGAGCACTTCATCAATCATCCCGCTGGAGAATTGATCCATAAGGGGGATTTCACGGGAGTTTGTTTTTTGCAGGTAATTTTGAACCTCAGGTGATCTGAGATTGAGATCAGCATAATAATCAAACATTTCCTGAGGCGTTTTCTTTGCCCATCCTCTAAGGATTTTGGCGAAGGCTGGATCGCCTTCCCTGAGCAATTCCTCTGCTACCGCCTGACCTCCAACTTCTCCAACCCTCGTCCAGAATCGATCCTGAAAATTCTTTGATTGGGGCAATTTTTTATCCTCATAGGCAAGGGCGAGGGCATCCCTGGCTTCTTTCCAGTTTTCCAAGCTAAGGGAATTGAGGAATTCCTTGGGTGATTGGTCTCCCTTCAAAAAAATATCGAGTTCTTTTTTCCATTGAGGTTCAGATCCTGGATCATCCTCAGAGGTATAATTAATTTCTGTGGTGAGTACTTCCTGTGGTTCCTTCGAAGTCAATGCCTCAGCCTGAGGCACTATGCTTGAGTGGCCGATTCGATTATTCTCAGTCGGTAGCTTGGGGGATTTCGAACTGACTTTCGTTTCTGCAGATAGATCGGCGATTAGTTGCTCAGTTTGCTCAACGAATTCACTTTGGGAGGCAGTGAAAGTTTTCTCGTCATTCGAACTGGAAAAGAAGTAAATCAAAGGAATGCTAAGTGCCATGACTCCTCCCAACGCCAACTTTATCCAATTTGTCTTCACAGATAAAAAGTAAGAATCCATTTCCTGCGGGTCAAACATGAGATCTCATCTGTTGAAATTTAATTTTACAGGTTCAGTTAAGCTTAGACCCACAGCTTTACCCAATTTTGAATTCAAATGATGAAAGCTATTTTCTGTTTATAAAAGGAGGGGAGTTTTTTTAGATGTCGATTAATTCATCGATTAGGTTGAAGGTTTAGTAATGAATGTTTTCTTACTGTTTTTTGTTGGTCTAGTTTCCATTTCTCAATTGGGAGCGCGAGAGCTTACCAAGTTCAGGCTGATGACTTTTAATATTCTTCAGGGTGGTGGGAATGCCAAGAATGTTGGCTTTGGAAATGAATTGTTTGGCGGTTCAAGGATAGATGAAATTGCATCTGCAATCAAATTAGCAGAGGCAGATGTTGTTGGCATTCAGGAAGATTGTTCGAGTAAGTCCAATGTGATTCTTAATGAACTTGGCGATGGATGGTATCGAGCAGGCAAAGTTTACTCAAAGTTTCCTGCAAAGCTAATACACTCAAATAAAGATCGTTCCTTGGAGGTCGTTGATGTGAAACTGGCAGGGTCACGAGTCGTTCGAATAGTAAACTGTCACTGGTGGCCCAATAATTACGGGCCCTTTCTTGCCCAGGAAAAACTGAGGGCCGATCCACAGGTGGACCTGAATATTTTAGCCAAGATTGTTGAGGAAAAAGGAGCCCGACGTGGCGGAACCCGCGGATACAAGGCAACCATTGAACCGTTGGAGGAAGCAATAGACGAAAAAAAGGCAATCTTTCTGGTCGGTGATTTTAATGAACCGTCCAATCTCGACTGGACGGAGCATTATGCCGAGAAAGGTCCTGATCGATGGGTTGATAATCCAACGGGTACTCCATTACGGTTACCGGTACGATGGCCCGGTTCTGTTTTATTGAAAAATATCGGCATGATTGATTCCTTCAGGCAAGTTCATACCGATGAAGTCAAAAAGCCGGGCAATACATGGACCCCGCCATATCCGGAACGAACTCCGGGTAGGAGACCCTACGGGGATCAGGTATTGGATCGAATTGACCGGATTTACCACCAAGGAAATAATGTGCAGGTACTTTCCGCCGAGGTGGTCGGTGAAAAGGGTGACACTTCAGATATCGTAATTCAGGGAAGGTGGCCGTCTGACCACCGTGCCGTGGTCATCGAATATAAGTGGAAGAACTAGAATCTGATTCGAAACTGCTTTTCTATGGAGAATTTGTCCTACAGATCTTTTTCGGTTGCCGGAAATCTTTTGCGGGCAGAACTGTCAATCGGTTTGCCTGAACGACGGCTCCACCATTCAGGGGCACGTTCAGGGTCGTAGGATGGGTTGGGGACGGGAATGCGGGCTAGAACTTCATTTCGCCAACCCGAAAGCTTTTTCTTAAGGTCCGCAACCTTTCCTTTTCTCTCGTCGGCTAAATTGTTGGATTCACTGAGATCCTGAGAGATATGATATAATTCGATATCTCCGGTTCCGTCCAGGTATTCGATTAATTTCCAATCGCGTTCGCGAATGGCACCGGCAGGACGGTCATGGTGGTAGTGGGGGTAATGCCAATGGATTGCTTTGCGGTTCAGTTTGGCTTTTGGATTTTGCAACAAAGGAAGAATGTTTAGTCCATCAATGGTTTGGTTCTCTGGAAGCGTACCGCCTGCAGCCTCCACAAAGGTCGGATAAAAATCATAAGAAATGGTGGGCTCGGAGCTGATTGTTCCTGGTTTGATCATCTTTGGATATTTAACAATGAGGGGAACACGAATGCCACCTTCGTGGAGGGATCCTTTTTCGCCCTTGAGGGGAGCAAGGTCACTCACAACATCATCGGCTTGCTCATTATAGTCGTAGCGTTTATTCAATCCACCGTTGTCTGAAGTGAACACAATCATGGTATTGTCTGAAAGTCCTTGTGATTCGACTTCTTTGACAATTTGTCCTACCTGATGATCGACTTCCTCGACCAAACCGGCGTACACCGGGTGGGGGAGGGAACGATTTTTCTCTTTGGCCCGCTTGCGGTATTTTTCAACCAGTTCTGATTTGCTGGCGAGCGGGATGTGTACGGCGTAGGGGGAAAGCATGAGAAAGAAGGGCTTGTTCTTGTTTTCACGAATGAATGATTCGCAAAGTTCCGATTCGTAATCGGTACGAAACTGACCGGGAGCAGGCTTTGCAATTTTCGGATTGGTCGCCTTGAAGCGACCGGGTAAATGAGGACCATTGATTTCAGCTGCAAAGTCGTATCCCTGCTTATCCGGACCGAATTGATCGCCCCGGCCCAAGTGCCATTTACCCACATAGCCCGTGGTATATCCGGCTTGCTTCATAGATTCGGCAACCGTGACCACATCGAGGGGCAGAGCCATGGTGGTTTGAGGATTGATTACCCGTTCAAAGGGACGCCAGTGACCGGGAATGTGTGCGGTGATTCCGATGCGTGCCTGGTTCTGTCCTGATTGCACGGCACAGCGGGTAGGCGAGCATACCGCTCCAGCGGCATAAAAATCAGTAAAGCGCATTCCGTCCTTTGCAAGTTGGTCGATATGGGGAGTGTCGATGAAGTCGTTTCCATAGCAACCAACATCGCCCCAACCCATATCGTCAATGAATATAAAGATGATGTTGGGATTTGTTGCCCCATTTACATCACCAGATATAAATATTAGATATTTAAGTAAAAAAAACGCAAATACAGTGAGTTTATGTGTTCTATGTTTCATTAATGAAAAAGAACTAAATTTTCACTGCTATTATTTTTAAAATCAATCCAATTAGTTTGTGCAGATTGACTGAAAAAATTTTAATTATTCTAGAGTTATAGTGACTGGAAACAACTAGTCTTGTTTTTACTTGAACTTAAATTTTCTTTAATATTCTGCACCAAGAATTCCGCATCTTCAGCTACACTCAAAAACCTGCCCGAGCCCCATGTATGAAGCCAGTTAAGACCAAGAAAATAAAGTCCTTGCTCATCGGAGACGCCTCTTTGGTGAATTGGTCTTCCAGTTGAATCTAAACAGTCGATTTTTAACCATGAGTAATCAGTTTTAAAACCTGTGCACCACAGGATTGATGTAATGTTTTCTTTCTTGATATTAAGAAATTCAATTTCTTCTTCAGGTAACCACTTTTTTTCAAATAGAGGTTTCTGTGGTGCATCAATGTTTTTTTTATCGATGTATTCATCAATCATTTTACAGATTTTGAGGTAGCTTTCGTCGGCTCGATCTAAGTTTTTATTCAGGTCCTTTTTAAATTGAATTAGATTTTCGTTCATGTTGCAAACGGACCCGTAAAGTTTTAGTCCTTTTAATGCAAATTCTCTAAGATCAATTTCATGTCCTCCGTTTCTTCCTGAAAGATAATGGTTTGTTTTGGATTCAGTTAATTTCGGATTCGGTTGTTCCCCAATAGTTTTTGAATATTCACCAATTTCAAAGAGCCAATCGGTGGCATCCCTTCCGCGATAAATCCGTGGGCTCCGAGGTGCCGTTCCAACGCATAGCCTGACTTCTCTCCCTGCAATCCAAAGGTCTTCCATCATTTGTACCCCTGATTGACCCGTTCCGACCACCAAGCAAACTCCGTCAGGAATATCAGAAGGGCGCTTATAGGATTTGGAACTAATTTGAAAAACATCGGGATTCAGATTTTGAGCAAATTCAGGTTTGGTTTGTAGATCGTAAGAACCGGTTGCCAATATTACGGAATCGGCAATCCACTCTGATTCTGAAGTCTTAACAAAAAATTTACCGTCTTTATCGCGATCTACTTTTTCAACACTGGCACCTTCGTGAATAGGAGGTTTAAACGAGTTGGCAAAGTCCTCCAAGTAATTGACGATTTCATCCTTGACCATGTACCCGTTAGGATCATCACCGTTGTAATGCCAATCTGGCATACGGCACTGCCAATTTGGCGTGACTAGACAGAAGCTATCCCAGCGGTCATTTTTCCAGGAGTGAAAACGCTGAGATCGTTCGAGCACAACATGTTCAATTTTTGATTTAGTGAGGTAGTAAGAAGCACAAAGGCCGGCCTGACCACCCCCGACAATAACTACCGGGATTGATCTTTTTAGAACAGACATTTTACTCTAGCGAAAGACAAGTTATCATATCTTCCGAATTATAGGATTTAGATTTTTCAATAATGCTGTGTAGCTGGTTCTCAGCAGAGGTGCATCGGAATCCATATTTTTGTAAAACCTTTTTGGAAGCTAAATTTAAAGCAGTACTTGAGAGTTCGACAAAGTCATGCACGCTGTAAAGTTCCCCTTGTTTGAGGTAGTTGTTGATGACAGTAGACGGTGAGTAACATGCATCTACTTTCCCATCAGGCCACTTAACTTTAAAGATAACTTCTGGCATATTATAATTTAGAGTCCAAGATAAGGATTTGTAGAGTGATCCCAAACTAGATGGCGATTATCATTTTCAACTAAGTTCACAGAAGTTCCCTCAGTGATTCGTCCAACCTTGCGAGCGTCAATTGAACGATTTTGGAACGCAGACAAAACTTCAGATAAATTCTTTTCATCTACGGAAAGTAAGAATCCAAAGCTGGGGAATGCAGTCATCCATTTTTCAAGGTTGTCATCAGGGCATTTAAGGGCAAGAGGATCTATATCGATTCCAACTCCTGAAGATTCCGCCAACATGATGGAAGTGCCGATAATGCCACCCTGACTGATGTCCTTACCTGATGAAATTAATTTTTTTTCTGCCAGTGCGGGAAGGATTTCATTGTCTTTTTGTAGCCGTTTAGGATTAACACCAAAAAAAGATGCAAAATTTTTACTTTCGCCGACATATGATCCTCTTTGGTCACTTATCACGACAAGTATCTGTCCAGGCGAAGCATCGAAACTTGTAATCAATACATCAGCCCTTCCTAGAATAGTAGCAGCTAATTGCGGACGATCGGTTTTAAGGTTCGTATGTCCGCCAACTATGGGAATGTTGTAAGTTTCAGAAGCCTCACGCATACCACTAAGGATTTTTTCAGCATAAACCTTATCAGGTGCCCAAATGGCATTTGTCATAGCAAGACCTCTTCCACCCATTGCGATTATATCTGAGAGGTTAACCATTACCGAGCACCACCCTGCAAACCATGGCTCTGACTCTACAAATTCGTTCATAAATCCTTCCATTGCGATTAATTTCCAGCTATTCCCATCCGGGATAGCAGCAGCATCATCACCAGGAAAACCAAAACTTTTTTTGGACAAACCCAGTTGGGAACAGGAAAAACTAATTGGGAGTTTTCCAGTTATATCTGGATTTTGGGCATATGATGATGCAAGGGAAGAAATGCAATTCATGCAGCCTTTCTTTTGCTTAAGGTGATCCAACCCCTTTTTGGATCAGAAACGGAGTCAAAAGCGGATAAGTTCGCTTCCATTTTCATGTGATTTTTACCATGAATTTTCAAACTTTCTAACTGCTTCCAATTTAATTTTTTAAAGAGTGGAACATTTCTAAGCTGAACATGAGCCAGAAAAAGATTGCAACCATGCTTAATTGCAGTACCGACGGCAAATCTTATGAGTTCCGGTCCGATTTTGCCAACTCTTCGGTATTTGGGTGCTACGGACAGTCGCGATCCCCACCAAACGCCCAATTCAGGTTGGTGAATTCGAACGGTTCCAACTACTTCATCCTCTTCTGCTGCGAGCGTCGAAACAGCAACGATCGTAATCATGTCACGATCAATCTCATCGCGATCATTTCCGTCAAATATTCCTTGTTCATTTACAAATGTATCATGTCGAAGTTGATTCGATCCTGCGACTTCCCAAGGACGGTATGCTTGCCGAATAATAAATTCAGGACATATGTAGAATTTGGGTTTTTCAATCAGCATGCCAAGGGTTCCCTGGGAATCATTTTTTTTATTCTTTCAAACGCGGAAAGGGCAGAGCAAGCACCACACCTTCCACATCCAGCCTTGATTTTGTCAGCTCCCATCCCGGATGCCTGAATCATTTCAGCAAGAGGTTCTAGTATCGAGCGCATAAATGTTGGTGATGGTGGAGAATGGCTTTCAAGCGGCGTACCTGTAACTGGAACAAAAGGAACAACAAAAGGATATACCCCAATAGAAGTGAGCTTCGCACAAACCTCGATAATTTCTTCGGCTGTGTCACCAAGCCCTGCGAGTATGTAAGTGGAAACTTGACCCCATCCAAAAACCTCAACAGCAATATTAAAACTTTCAAAATATTTTTCCAATGGAACTTGAGATTTTCCCGGCATTATCTTTTTTCTCAAGTCAGGGTTTACTACTTCAATGTGCATCCCCAAGCTGTCGATCCCAGCTTCTTTCATTCTCAAATGCCAATGATTATCTGTAGGTGGTTCGCATTGAGCCTGTATTGGAAGGTCAACCGCTGACCGAATTTCGTGGGCACAGTCGGATAGTATTCTTGCTCCACGGTCTTTACCTGGTGGAGTTCCTGTTGTCATAACCATATGCTTCACTCCGTCCAAAAGATATGCCGCTCGAGCAACTTCAGCCAACTGTTGGGGAGATTTCTGGGCAATTGTTCTCCCAGCTGCGAGGCTTTGGCCAATAGCACAAAACTTGCAGGTTTTGTGTCTCGATTTGTATCGTATACAAGTCTGTAAAACGGTTGTGGCTAAAACATCCTTGGAGTGCAATTGTGCAATGTGCCCGTATGGGATACCCTCAGCGGTGGACAAATCAAGAAATTTAGCTTTAGGCGGAAATTGAACTTTGAAAAAAAACCTTCCTTCCTTGTAGATATTTGCGAAACCTTTCTCATCAGGAGCATCTGCGACAAATGGTGACTGAAAAGCAGTTGCTGTGTGAACAGGGACCATAACGGTAAGACCGTCAATTGATAAGGCCTTATGATCAGTTGGGCCAGCTCCCCCTCTTCTGCTTTCAGCACCCGCGGAAGGGTTCATTAGTCGAATACCGTAGGTTTGTAAATCAGTGATAACTTCAGCCGCTAGCATGAGTAAATGAATTATAGCTGTTCTTTTTTTCCCCTATTTCGTTTTGCACTAGCCTTCTAGTTTCAGCAGGGGTCAAATTGTGATTCAAAGACAGAATTTCTGGTCTTGCATAATGTCCTACTGAATCGAGCATTCTTTTACGCTTGGTAATAAGATTAAAATCGAGGTCTGCATAAAGTATACCCTCCTTTTCAGTAAGGGGAGGAGCTAAGTGTCGCCCTTCCGGAGATATGATGCAGGTCATGCAACCATCTTTGATTGCTTTTTGCATGGTAACATCCGGGCAAATTTTCTCGATTTGTTCATCCTTTAGCCAACCGGTCGCGTTCACTACAAAGCAGCCAGATTCAAGAGCATGATGTCTCATCGACACTTCAATCTGTTCAGAAAAAATAGGCCCAACCATGCTTCCCGGAAATTGTGCAGCGTGTATTTCTTCGTGCTGAGTCATTAATGAATAACGTGCTAGAGGATTATAATGTTCCCAGCATGCTAGTCCTCCGACACGGCCGCAGTGGGTATCGACTACTTTCAGTCCAGAACCATCGCCTTGACCCCATATCATCCTTTCATGATAGGAAGGAGTGATTTTTCTTCTTTTCAGCAATAGTGTTCCGTCTGCATCAAAAAAAAGCTGAGTATTGAAGAGAGACCCGTGATCTCGCTCATTGATTCCAACTACTGCGACTATATTTAGCTCTTTGCATTTGTCAGAAATCATTTGCGTTTCGTCTGATGGTACACGAACGGCATTTTCATAAAGGCACAAATGCTCTTTGCCCTGTTTTACTGGAGGCGAAATAAAAGAAAAGTAGGGATAATAGGGTATGAATGTTTCCGGAAAGACAATGAAATCAGCACCGTTACGACTTGCTTCTTCCATCGCATCCAAGACTATTAGGATGGTCGAAGCACGGCTTTCCAAACTGGGAGCAAGTTGAACTGCTGCCGCTTTGATCATTGAATGTGTGAATGTTGCTCAGTAAAATTTTACCGGAAGCAAATTTTTTCACATTGAATCATCTTTACACAGTCCAAGTGTCAACAATGAAAGCGTTGTCTCTAGCATGAATAAGACTGAGATCCAGAACATCCTGTGGAGCAATTGGGATAATTCCCGGTAAAATAGAAGCCTCTCCATGACCATACAGTGCTTGCAACGCGAAACGGCAGCAATAAACCTTCCCGCCTTCACCCATAAATTTCTTTAGGTTTTCTGCAAAATTTTGGTGACCAGGAAAAGCGGCGTCGCCCAGTGTTGGAAATCCTCTTTGTAGTCCTAGGGTGACGCCCGGACCATAAAGAAGGATAGATGTTTCAAAACCTTTACGGTTTAAGCGTATTGCATTAAGCATGTTTACAAGTCCTATAGAGCCTTCGAAGGCAACGGTGTGAAATTTTACGAGAGCTTTTTGTCCAGGCTCTGCCTGAACATCCTCAAATACTTTTTCCTCATAATCTACGAAGCAATCTCCGTCTTTGTGTTTTTCTATGGTAATTTTTGGCATCTTGAAAGTTTGGTTAAGATTGTGAATTTCAGTTATTTTTGCATTTCACATGCCAAACAAAAAAGAATAGAAAGATTGTGCTCTTATTTGGATAAGATTTTAGATCAGCTTATGATATTAATATTATAAACTCATCATCTATTAATTACTACATGACAAAAATTTAACGATCTCTATTTAGTTGCGATTCGATTTAAGAGCACGGTGAGAATCAACTAAAATCCAAATAGAAGATCAGGAACAATTTAAAATAATATGAGTTACCATTTCATTTCTTTGGTAGGAAAAAGTGCGTTTTCCTCTTTAAGTTGTCTTTTCATTAGGCCAATCATTTCATTGATTTTCTTTGAGTTTTCTGGGGCCAGGTTTTTGGTTTCGTAGGGATCGTTTTTCAAATTGTATAATTCATATTTGGGTAACGGTTGTTTACTCTTCCTTTTACCTGCACTCGTTAGGTATCGATAGATGAGCTTCCAGTCTCCCTTCCGGTATGAAGTGAAATAGGAGCTACGGTGGCTATGTGGGAAATGACACATGAAGTGATCAGGTCTTTCCTGGTTACTCTTTCCTGATAGTTGAGGAAGCAGGCTTATGCCATCGACTGGATGCTTCGCTGGTGAGCTCGAGTTGGAAGCGTCCACGATGGTGGAGTATATATCCATGACTGTTCCGATCTGCTCGTGATGAAGATGATTACGGGCGATCTTAAACGGGTTTGCTTTTCCTGCCTTGGCCCAGCCGGCAATAAAGGGAACTCTCATGCCACCTTCGTAGCAGGTTCCCTTTTTCCCGCGAAGGGGAGCGGAACTGAAATAACCATAAGTGTCACCCAGCGGTCCGTCCGATCCATTATCGCCGACGAAGAGGATCAGGGTGTTTTCGGCCACACCTTTATCTGTAACATGATCCATAAGGTCACCAAGTGATTTATCGATTCCCTCGATCAGAGTGGCAAATGACTTCGCGGACCTTGGCTTTTTCGATTTTTCGTAATTTTTGATAAACCGCGGATCGGACTGGAAAGGACTGTGCACAGCATAATGAGACATGTACAAAAAGAAGGGCTTTTCCTTTTGGATCGACCGGGTGACGGCATCCTTGGCCTCCAAGGTGATCGCTTCGGATAGGAAGGTGTCCGTCTTATGATATTTCTCCAATCCTGGAACAGCCCTTCTTTTTCTTTTTGGATCGAGGTTGCCATAGCCGTCTTCCCCAAAATAGCTACCGGGAGCACCAAAGGAACAGCCGGCAATATTGATATCGAATCCCAATCTGGTGGGGTCCTCTCCCTCATGGTCAATCGGTGCGAAATGAGCTTTTCCGGCAAAAATAGTATGATAACCATTTGACCGCAGAATGGAGGGGAGGGTGATGTCCTTCGAAGTGAGTCCTTCCCATTTCCAGTCCTCCGGGCCGGCATTTTTACTTTCCGGACTGATGAATTGAGTGACGCGGTGCCTTGCGGAATTTTGCCCTGTCATTAGGGATGCCCGGGTGGGTGAGCACACAGACTGGGCATAGAACTGAGAAAAGCGTACTCCCTGCTCGGCCAGCCGTTCCATGTTGGGAGTACGGTACCAGTCGTTGAGCGCATGGCGTTCCGGCTTGCCGTTTTTGTCGGCAAGCATGGGCACGGAGGTGTCCATCAGACCCATATCATCCACCAGAAATAGGATGATGTTGGGCTTTTGTTTGGAAGATAAATTTAGAAAAAGAAGGAAACCACCGAGACAAAGAAAAAAAGACTTCTTCATGGTCGGCTTCTTATTCCCACTTGGTCAGTACATTACGTTCCTTAACCGGCCACCACTTGCCAATCTTTGCGGCAAGTCTCGCCACCACTTCAGGATTGTCTTTGGCCAGGTTCTTTTCTTCCTTAGGATCTTTAAGCAAGTTGAACAACTGTGGTCGCTTTTCTTCGCGTGGATGTGTCGACTTGTAACGGTTAACCTCCCCGTCATAGGTGAGCAAAAGTTTCCATTTTCCCTCAATGGTCCAACGGAAGAGGAGGGAGTTCTCCGGGTTTTCGACATCTGCAATGTCATGGGCAAAGGTTTCCCCAAAGATTCCCTTTCTTTTGATGGGCTTTTCTGTCTTTAAATTCTCGAGAAGATTTAACCCGGGCAACCCTTTGGGAGTGCGGGCACCGGTGGCAGCCAGGACAGTGGGAAACAAATCAATAGAGGAGACCACATCCTTACGTTTACCATTCTTTAACCCTCCGTTGGGCCAGGAGAACATGATAGGCGTACGAATGCCTCCCTCGTAAGGGGTTTGCTTGGAGCGTGGAGCATATCCGCCTCTTTCAGGATTTTGGATCCATCCATTGTCAGTGACATAGACGATGATGGTATCATCCCGGAGATTACGCTTTTCCAAGAGATCAATGAGTTGGCCACAGGTTTCATCAAACCAGGTGCACATAGCATAATACTTGGCGATGGAAAGGGGAAGGCCAAGCTCTTGGTATGGTTTGAGCAATCTTTCAGGTGGGTTATGCGGGGTGTGGGGGAGAAATACGCCGTACCATAAAAAGAAGGGCTTATTTTCTTTCATCGAATGGTCCACGAAATCTTCAATGGGTTTTAATCCATCCCGGCCGATTTTAAGTCCATCATCTCCATGTCGTCCGCCTGGTTGGGGGAAACCACGGGTCATCCCATGAGTGAATCCGCCATGCTTAAAATTTCCTTCCCACCATTTTCCGCTCTGGTGGCTGAGGTATCCTTGTTCACCTAGTAAATTGGGTAAGGTTTCAAATCGATCCAAATAGGAAATAAGCTGGGCTCTCTTTTGTTTGTAGTTTTCACCGTCCTTTGGAGGGTAGTTTTTAGGTGATGGATCATTTCCGGTGACACCGTGCTTATGAGCATACCGGCCATTGGCTAAAGTAACAAGTGAAGGTCTGCACAAAGCAGTGGGTACATACCCGCGTTCAAAGAGCACACTCTCCTTCGACAGTTTATCGAGGCGGGGCGTCTTGATCTGTGGATGTCCCATAAAGCCGTAATCGGTCCATGCCTGATCATCAGAAATAATGTACAGTACATTGGGAGACTTTTTAGCAGATAAAGCGGAGGCTCCACCAAATATAAGAAGTAGGCTGATAATTTTTTTCATAAATAAAGGGCTGAATAAAGGAGGTTTATTTAAAATTTAGCGAAAGAGCTCGTGGTCAGATTTACCACCGGCAATCAGATATGCCATTAGATCAAGAATGTCTTCTTTGTCCATTGTATTGATGAGACCGGGAGGCATCATTGAAATGGAGGATGGTTCAATCGAAGTTAAGTTCTCGGCTTTTACTTTGGTAACGGTACTGGGTTTCATCATATCCGTATTTACCCAGTACTCATTATTTCTCATATTCATGATTCTTCCGTTGAGTTGGGTACCGTCGATCAGGCTAAAGACGCTCGA